>JACPPJ010000044.1 GCA_016191085.1 Acidobacteriota bacterium
ACTCCGTTCTCTCAAGGCCCGCACCGCGGACGCGCTCGAGCAGGCGATCTCCGAAGCCATTGCCACGATCACCCCCGACAACGCCTCCGCCTGGCTCGCCCACTGCGGCTATGATCTGCAGTAACAGGAGAAATGCTCTAGAGCCGTTGGGGAGTGCTCGTAGGAAAAAGCTTTGCTCCTGATTTCGTGTTTATGTAGGTGAGGGGCATCAATTCCGGGGCGGCGTCTGTGGCGGTGATCGGTCGTCTGGTGGAGATGCCGGAAATGATGGGATCAGGTTACCCGGCATGGGCAGTTTCGCAAACAACTCAGCCGGCAAGTGCTGCAATAGGGCCAGAAAGACTCCGTTCGTCCAACCGAATCCGATGACGTTTTCTTTGTATCCTGCCTGTATGTGGGTCTCCGACGATCTTGTGATCACATTGTATTTTTCCCGGATGGTGTGATCGCTCTGGAAATCTTCTATGACCATCGACACGAATTTGTACGCGACACGGTTGGCCTCAGCGGTGTATCCGTAGCGCCGCAGGCCTTCCACAACAAAGAGCTGGATTGGCGCCCAACCGTACGGGTAATCCCATTGCTCCCCGCTTTCTTGTAGGCTCATGGCAACTCCGCCCGGTCGTTCGAATAAAGGAAGGTTATGAACGACGGCACGGGCCTGCTTCTCCGATGCCAGTCCTGCCCAGAGCGGATAAAATGTGGTAGCGTACTCGTATGATGATCTCGAGCGTGTGGCCAAATTGTAATCAAAGAAGAGGCCACGGCGCTCGTCCCACAGATACTTCCAGATTCTTTTTCGCCGTTCGAGAGCTTGCGTTTTCCACTTGTCAGCATCTTCTCGTTTGCCGATGAGAAGGCTTATCTTTTCCAGATCCTTCTCGGTTTTGTAGAGCAAGCTGTTGAGACAGACAGGTGCGTAATGGTGGGTTACAGCGCCGAAGGGACCAAAACGAAACGATACATCGAAGCCCGATTCCCGCATGCTCCGGTCGCCTTTATAGAATTCAGCAGTTAGGGCCACGCGATCGGGAGGAGCGCAGTTCGCATTCGTAGCCTCATTCGGTTTCTGATCGCATACGAGCACAGAGAAAACCGGTTCTACAAAGGGGGCCGCAGGGTGTTCTCGGTCGAGATGGATCAAATACGGCTGACTTGCTCTCCTGTGGAACAGGAAAAAACGCGCCACGGTGCGATAGTAGTCGGGCATCATTTCCGGAACCGGTCCCTCTCCGTGATCAAAGTAACGCGACAGCCCAGTCTCTGCGGAGAGATGAGGCGGTTCATTCCAATGCTCGTAGTCACGCGCGGCGAAGCCATATGCTCTTTCAAGCCAACGGAGATCAGCCTGACCAGCGCTCTTCTCCGCCTCATATACCTCCAAGATCATGGACGTGAGGAGGGGCGGCTGAGAACGGCTGAGATAATACGACCGGTTCGCATTCAACATGCCCCCGTAATGCTCGATCTCAAATAAGAAGTTGTCTACCATGCCCTTGGCAAGATCTCTGCGATCGTTTCGAAGCAGGCCCAGGATGATGAAGTAGCTGTCCCAACCATACATCTCATTGAACTGACCACCCGGCACGACGTAGGGGTTTTCAAGATAGAGCAGGCCGTGGGTACGAATCTTGTTAAGGTCCACCTCTCCCGGTCTGGTGATTCTCTCAGGAAGGTGCTCTATGCGGATCGCGCAACGCTGCTGCAAGTCTTCCAAAAGAGGCGGGGGTGTTATCTCAACAGGGAGGTAAAGAACAGGTTCGCCGGAAGTCTTCGTATCTCGCAAGGTTTCGCAGTTGGTCAGCGAACGCGTCAACCGGTCCCAACCGGAAGAGATGTATTGCGATATGTCCTTTAACGGTTGAACAGACGGAGACCGATTGGCGAAGGGAGCCGCAACAGCAATGACGCAAAAGATACGTAGGACCAGGAGTCCAAAGGAGAGCAGAGTAGGTAACTGGCCGAAGTATTTTCTTACATCCCGCATACTTTGGTTCTCCACTTTCTATTTTAGCGACGACACGCATTCCCTTTTCGATGCGGACTTGCGCAAACGTGGCTCATTGCGGTTTGCAGCTAGGAGAACATGGATTCGACCGGTTCGGGAACTCTTGGCTGAGACTCTCCGCTTCGTGTGATCGCAAACCTGGCGCTAATGGGGCCGACCATTTCGTAGACCACTACGGCTGCCAAGACGACCGTAGAAACGGTTCCGCTAAATTCGGGAAAGCGACGATTAACGATTAGCGTAAGACCGATGGCGAGTCCGGCCTGAGACATCAATGCAACGCCGAGCCACCGCCGGACTATTTCGGGGAGACCTGCGTTCCTAGCCCCTATGTGGGCTCCCAGAAACTTGCCGCTAGAGCGTCCCAAGACATAAATGATTCCCAGCACACCGATGGTTCCAAGCAGCTCGAGATTCAGATCGGCGCCCGCAATCACGAAAAAGATGGCATAAAATGGCGGATCGGTGCGCGACAAGGCGCTGAACAGCCTTTTTGAATTGGCAGACAAATTCGATAATGTTGCGCCCACGGACATACTAGCGATCAACGTTGACAGGTCCAGCATCAGGGCTACTCCTACGCACAGTAGCATGCACCCGATGAGCAGAATCGAGAGCTCGCCGTGTTCAACGATCTTGGTGGCCCAGGAAGCCAGCAGCACGCCGACAAGGAACCCCAGCGCCACCGATCCGACGAGTTGCCAAACCAATGGATAAAGAGATCTGTACAAGGTGGGAAGCAGAGTTCCGTTGGGGTCGCGCTTGGTTAGGTCGATAACTGCAGCCACCACACTGAAGCCGATCAAGCAAAAGATATTGTTCAAGCCTATGATGCCTGTAAGCGTTTCGCTTAATGGCCCACTGGCATTGGATTCCCGGATCACCATGAGAGTGGAGGCGGCTGCTGTTTCAATGGCGATGGTTCCCAGCAGCAACGAAATCTGCCAAGGTTGGCCGAGAACCAACATTCCGCCGGTCACGAGCAGAGCGGCAATGGCGGACTCTATCAGGGTGATCCGCGCTACCCCTCGCCCGATCGAGGCGATGCGGTCGATTTCGAAGATAGAACCGAGAGAAAACAGAATGAGAGCCAGTGCCACCTCGCTGAAGACGCTCAGCGTGTTGAGATTATCGTGACTGACCCATTCCAGAACCGAGGGGCCGACGGCCACGCCTGCCAGGATGTATCCGGTCACCTCGGGCAACCGCAAAAACTTGACCAGGTGCCCAGCAAAGAGTGCAAACAGAAGAATGAGTCCCAAGGAAGACAGTTCGTTCATGGCAGAAGCACCCCGACAGTCTTGTCTTCCCGGCTGATCACGATGTAGATGGGGTTCTCGGCGGTGGCCATTTTCAAAGTTCGACTCGCCTGTTGACGGGAAACAGTTTTGCCATTGATCGTCTCCACCCGGTCGCCCGCTCGTAGGCCACGAGAGTAGGCCCGACTTGCCGGCTCTGCCGATTCGATCCGGAAACCAGCCACCGGAGTTTCGATTTGAAGGCCCAAGTTGGTGATGGGCTTAGCTCGACTCCACCAGCCACCCGCTACGCCCTCGAGTGTCTTCTTGAGCACACGGCGTCCTCGAAGGAGTTCAATATTCGCAGCGCCGTCTGCGAAGTTGGGCAGCAAGGGAATTAGATCTTCCATTTTCCGAACCGGCATCGCACCCCAGCTGACGAGGATGTCTCCCGGAACCAGGCCGGCTGTCTCGGCCGGAGATCCTTTCCAAACCTCAGAGACCAGCACCCCTTCGTAGCGTCGGAAATGGGCCGACGTACGCGAATCGAGATCGGACAACCGTATTCCGTAGTTCAGCAGCAGACGTCCTGCTGGCCGTTTTGCCGCCTGCAGCCACGAATTCAGGCTTGCAACGGAAACGACGGCTAAACGTCGGCCACATGGAAGGATCATGCCGAGAAAATGCCCGTCGAGATCAAACAGTCCTCCTCCCAACATGGATGGATCGAGCGGAACGCTACTCACGACTTCTTTGACGGTTTCATCGCCACATTGCGCCGTGGACATTGAGGAGAAAAATCCCGGTGAATAACCGATGGAACCATCTTCCTGGCGAGTCATCAAGAGGACCCACGTCCCCGGATCCGGGATGCCGCGTTTGGGGCCAGCGGCTGCTGGAAGTTTCAGTGACTTACCGGCTTCCAAAACGGAGATCGCAAGTCGAGGCACGACCGCCGCTGGAGTGGCTCGAAACTCATAGTTGTCCGCGCGCAGCGTGAAATCGGCCGGATGGCTTCTTGGCAGCCCGGGTACTATGATGTTTCCGTTCTCCCAGACCAAACCCGTCAAGCTCGCCTCGTTAACACGAACGAGGTGAACGCTGAGTTTTACAGCCACCTGTTCGAAGTAGGAGGTGAAATCGTGCACATTCTTCTGCAGCGCGAGGAGCTGCAGACGCAGACGATCCGCCTCGGAAACCACAAGCTGCGCAGTTTGGCGGCGAGGTCTGAGCCAGGAGCCGACGACCAGGATCAGTACGGCTATCAGGACCAAGAGCGCCAGATATCGCTTGTCAGAAAACCAGTCCCGCACGCATTGCCTCAAGATTTCAGGTTCGAGAAAGTTTCCGTGAAGCTGATGTAATCTTCGATAACAAATTCACTAAACACTCCTACTGTGGGAGCGGACGGAGACGGTCGAGCAGGTCCTCGGAAACATCGAGCGTTCGAATCGGGAAAGGAATCACGATGTTCTCTTGCCTATAGCGCATGTGGAGCCTCTTGATGAATTCATGTTTCATCAGGTAGTTGTCTACAAATTCTCGGGCCCGCATGATCACCGTAAAGTTAATGCTGGAACTATCAAACGTATGGTACCGGATGAATGGCTCAAATTCCGGAACCGCGCCGGGAACCGTTTCCTGGATCGCCTTGGCAACCGCAATAGTTACCCGTTCGACCTGCGCCAGATCGCTATCATAACTCACGCCAACATTAACTAGGACGGCTAGCTCCTGATCGGGAAGATAGTAGTTCTTCAAAACGCTGTCGGCAAGTTTGGAGTTCGGGATAATCACGGTATTGTTTGGCAGCATGCGAATCCGGGTCGCACGCCAGCCAATTTCGGTCACATAGCCCTCTTCTCCGCTTTCCAACTGGATGAAATCCCCTACACGAATGGGGCGATCACTGATAATTTGCATTCCGGCGAACAGGTTTGACAGGGTTCCTTGCAACGCCAAGCCGATCGCCAACCCTCCCACGCCCAGTGAGGCCAGAAGCGGGGTGATCGAAATCCGCAACGTATCCAAAATGACCAAACTCCCGAGAATTAAGACCACCAGCCTGGCTAGTGCGCGGGCGAATCCGCAAGTCAAATGAACGGCTTCCAGATTCTCCTTGTAAAGATCAATCGCGGTGCGGAGGAAGCGATCCAAAAACAACAAAATGGCCAGAACCACACCCACTCGGATCACCTGTTCCAAGCTCTGCTTTTGTACTATCGGTACTCCAGAAAAAGTTCCTGCAACCCAAACGGTCGAGATGACGATCAGCAACGCGAGCGGACCGCTCAGGGCCGCAATCGTAATATCATCCCATCGCGTTGTTGATTTTGCGGCAGCACGGGACAACGCGCCAAGCAGAAGCCGCCTGATGACCAATGCAGCAGTAAGGTAGATGAGCACAACAATCAGACCCGAAACAAATTTTGGAATAACCATCCCATAACCTCCTCTCCGTAAAAAACATTCTCCCAATAACCGCTCGCTCAAATGCACGGGGCTTGTTTGAACTGCAGTGCTGGCTAAGGTAACAAGTAGCCCAAAGAACGTAGAGACGTTAGTTTGGGCGGCGCGCAGCGACGCCTTAGTCCCTGTGGCCAACGAGGAGAGCGACTGGGCAGACTCGAAGCGCCTCCCCTACGGCGATTCGTGTGGGGTCAGAAGGATCGGGGAGCCGAATCTCTTCCTGGGTAAAGACATTTTGATATTTGTGGCACACGAACTCCTCTGAAAGCACGATGCTAGTTTCGCCCCAAGTCTCCTTTCCCACCGGGAGAGAATGCCCTGGACCGACCAGACGCGCCACGAGGCGGGGCACCAGCGCAATGACACACTGTCCTTCCCACACGCGGGCGAACGCTACCACGTG
Organism: Acidobacteriota bacterium; assembly: GCA_016191085.1. Lineage (GTDB taxonomy): Bacteria > Acidobacteriota > Terriglobia > 2-12-FULL-54-10 > 2-12-FULL-54-10 > JACPPJ01. The sequence goes on from JACPPJ010000044.1 coordinate 6,119, forward strand.
ATCTTTTTTGTCACCCTCGCCTATGAGGGGGACATATTCACCTCGGAGAAAAAGCTGCGACAGCCGTTTCCGCAAGCGAAGCCCGGTGGCCGTAATGTAGAGCTTGATCCGCCCGTCCTGCCAGTTTGCGAGCAACTCCTATACAACAGAGAGGTGGGCGTTTGGATCATTCAAGTCACCCAAAACTGGTTCCAACTTGTATAGGATTTGTCGCCTCTGATGATAGTTCACGGGGCGACGATTGTCAGGGTCCACCAAGTTCAGATCCCATAGTTCAGTGCCTTGATAAAAGTCGGGTACCCCCGGAGAAGCAATCTTGAGAACGACCTGCGCCAAAGAGTTCACCATTCCCAGCCAAGCAACTCGCTTCGCAAAGGAACGAAAACCCCCAAGAAATCGTTTCGCTCTGGTACCCGTCAGCGTGCGGCGCACGAAATCCGCCATAGCGCGATCATAAGCCTCGGACGGATTAATCCAACTTGTGTGCAATTTCTTTTCTTTGATCGCTTTCAGCATGAACTGGCGAATTCGCTCTACATAGTCGAGGTCTGGTTCTTGCGTGTCCGCGGGCCAAGTACCTGCTAGCGATTGGTAGAAGATGTACTCATCGCCTCGATCTGGGGCGGGCGAGCCATCGATCACCGTGCGTAAGCCGGCGTTGGCGCGTGTCCAGCGAAATACCAGCGTCCGCTACTCATCGGGAATCTCCGAGAGCACGTTCAGCCTGGCCCGAGCGTCCTCTCCGCGTTTCGTATCATGCGTGGAGGTAGCGACCATGCTGAGCGGCCAACATTGAAGACGCTGCAAATTAACGCGGTGAAATTCGTCTGGGGAACGCCCGAAGCAAGCCGGATTCCCCCCGACCTCATTCAGTGAGAGGAGCACCCCATAGCAGTAGAATGTGGTGTCTTCCAGGCCCTTGGCATATACCGGGCCGGTGTACTGCTGGAACTTCATAGCAAACTCAAGACCTTGGGGATATTGTTCCTCTGGCAGGATGATTCCTGGCTTAGGTAGCAGCAGCTTCCGTATGAATTCGAAGATCGAAGCTTCCATCGCGGAGTTACGACGCAGAGCCCGTGCCACCGCTGTGACCACGGTTGACCTTCCCCTTCAATTCCGCTTTTACGGGGTCCCAGTCAATGTCGAAATACTTGGCATATCGTGAGGATGGCCCGCTGTCCAGAACGTCTCGCCACCAGCGGTTTCCTGAAGGATCAATTCCCATGTGATTCGGCACGAAATCGAGAATCAAACCCATATCATGACTGGCCAAGGAACTCGCAAATGCATCAAAGTCTTCCTGCGAACCGTATTCGGGATTGAGTCGGCTGTGGTCACAAACGTCGTAACCGTGGGCGCTACCTGGACACGCCGCCAGCAACGGCGAACAATAACACTCGGTGATGCCTAATTCGGAAAGATAGGAAACCAGAGCGCAAGCATCTTGAAATGTAAAGCCGCGATGGAATTGCAGCCGATATGTGCTAACCGGAATTCGTGCCGGCTGAAGTGCTGCCATTAGCACTCTCCTCCTGGGTGTGCATGGATCGACTTCAGAATGATCACTCCAGGGCGGGCGAATTCGATCACCGGACCGTCAAAGTCCAATCGTGCGGGCATCGGATCGGTTGTGAAGGACTCCTCTTCGCTCGTCAGGAGGAGGCTCCAGCGTAGACCGGCGCCGGCCACGGCATGTGGATTTTCGCGCAAGTCTTCCACGCCCGCTCCCCGCAGTCTGATCACAGCCAGCAGAGCAGGAAGACCCTCTGCGTGTCTCCGCAATAGCAATGCATCCTGGTCGAGAGCCGCAATATTATAATTCTCGGCCTCTCGAACCAGCAGGGTCGGTTCCGAGCAACGGAGCAGGAGCAAACTCTGGAAGAACCGCAGCGTGGATGCGTGAGGTTCCATCCCTCGTTCCTCCCAGTGGAGCTGACCCGCGAGGAAGGTTCTCAGGTCCTGAGGACTGGGAATCCGTTCACGCGTTTGGGGTTCAGAGAACGCCGCAAAGCGACTAAACTCGCTTCGTCTCCCTTCTGTGACCAACTTTCCCAACTCGGGATAATGATCCGTGAAGTATTGAAAAGGGGTGCTGGCGGCCCATTCCTGCCCCATGAAAAGAAGGGGTGTCTGCGGCAAGAGCAGCAAAAGAGCGGTGGCGGCCCGATACGCTGCCAGATCAATTTGATGATGCAGTCGGTCGCCCAACGCGCGGTTCCCCACCTGGTCGTGATTTTGTAAGAAGAAGACGAAGCGCCGCGGTGAAATGCCTTCGGGAGCGGTGCCACGCGGTTTGCCAAAGTAGCGGGCATACTGGCCGCAATAAAACCAACCCGCCCTGGCTGTAACAGCAATGTCCTCCGTGGTACCTTCAAAGTCCTCAAAGTAGCCATCTCGATCCCCAGCGAGGCATCGCCGCATCTGGTGATGAAAATCGTCCGACCAGATGGCATCCAGTCCCCAGCCGCCCTCCGATTCCGGCTTGACCATCCCAGCCAGATTCCGAATATCTTCCGCGATCACGAGAACTTGGCGGCGACTACCCCGGAGTGATTCTCGGATCGCCGCAGCAAGCTCGGCCAGAAAATGTCGCGGGCTTTCATCCAGAATCGCGTGCGTGGCATCCAATCGCAGTCCGTCCACGTGGTATTCGTGAATCCAGTGGAGTGCATTTTCGATAAAGAAATTTCGTACCTGGGAGCTATGGGGCCCGTCAAAATTGATTGCCGCACCCCAGGGACTCTTGTGTTGCTGAGAAAAGTAGTACGGACTGAAAATTCCATGGTACGCTCCATCCGGTCCCAGGTGGTTGTACACCACATCCAGGTGCACTGCCAATCCCGTCCGGTGAGCCTCATCTATAAACCGGCGCAACTGGTCCGGTGTGCCGTAGCACCGGGCCGGAGCGAATAAAGCGACGCCATCATATCCCCAATTACGTTTGCCGGGGAAATCTGCGACGGGCATCAACTCGACGGCCGTCACTCCCAGATCGCGCAGCGTTGGAAGGCAGTCCGCGGCCCCGGCGAAAGTGCCTGCCGGCGTGAAAGTTCCGACATGCATTTCATAGAGGACCAACTCATCCAGGCTGACTCCCATCCAAGTAGCGTCCGTCCAGGGAAACTCAGCAGCGTCTATAACCTGAGAGGGCCCATGAACCCCCTGTGGCTGGGCCCTCGAAGCGGGGTCCGGGTAAGGACCCTGTCCATCAATTTGATACCAGTAAAGGCCGTTCGGAGGAACTTCAGCGCTCGACCCCTCGAAAAAACCGTTCCCTGCTTTTTGTAATGCGAATGCGGACGCCCCGGCAGGGAATGTTTCCAGGACCACCTCGAGTTTCTTGGCATCCGGGACCCAAACACGGAAATGGGTGAGGCCGCCTTCCCGCCAGGCTCCCACGGACGGTTGCCACGCCACGTGTCTCTGCTCCACGGTGGCCTTAGTGGACATAAACTCCCTTCTGTTAGTCGACGCGGATCATCACGCGCGTTCGAACTCTGATTTGGTTTCCAGTGTATTCATTCGAAACCCGCAATTTGTCTGAATGTTTCCCAGATGGTGCCGTCTCCATCTAAAATGCGTGTCCAGCAGCCTTTCCCAATGCTTTCCGGTGTTCTTGCTCCTCCTCGGCGACCGTTTAGCGCCGTGGGGCAAACACATCCAGCATGGGCACAGGTCCCCCACTGGTGACCACCGAGGGCATGACTCCATTCCACTTTTCCACTGCGGCTCGCTGAACCTCAATCTGCCGCAGCTCGAGCAATTGCGCGGTGATCTGCGCCTTTTGGAGCTCCAGTCCCTTGGCTTCGGCTTGGGCCTTCACGATTGCCTGTTGGGCTTCAAACTGCACACGCTTCAAGGCGTTCTCTGCCTCCAGAGCTTGTTGGACCGCTCTGACCTTGGCCTCGATGGAGTCCTGGAACACTTGTGTGAACCGAAAGTCGGTGATGGAAAGTTCTATAACTCCGATACCCAGGGGAGCCAGCCTTTTCGTTATCAAAGCTTGAAGCTCATCTTTCACCTGCGGCCTTCGTGTGATCAACTGCTCGGCGTCGAAGTTGGCCGTGGTAGATTTGACCGCTTCCTGGATAAACGGTTGGATGACCCGGCTTTCATAATCCTGCCGCATATTGCGGTAAGTTTCCCCCACCCGGCTGGGATCCAACTGATAGTTCAAGGTGACTTCTGTGGCGACCACTTGCAAGTCTTTGCTGGAAGAGCTGGCCGGAGCACTGTATTTCTGAATCTGCGTTGACATCAGAGCGACCTTCTCAGCGAAAGGAATTTTGAAGTAAAGACCTTCGTCTTTCACCGCCCCGGTCACCGCCCCAAAACGCAGCAAGACGCCACGTTGTCCTGCGCCGACCGTCCCTACGGTGCCCGCCAGCACAATAAGGACGGCAATGAGACCCCCTACGGCTATTATCTTTTTCCCAAGACCTGGCGGCATTTTGATCTCTCTAAAATCGTCAGTGGAGTACTCTCGCATCCTAAAATCCCCCCTTTTTCGTCAAATCTGTCGAATAAATGAACTGACCCCTATTGTACGCTTCACTGCGCACCTAGGGAGTGAAATCGGTTCAGAGCAGGAGAAATATGAGTTCTGAAGCAAGCCTTCCAGTCAGTAGAGAGGCTATTTACCAGGCCGCAGCCCTAAGCGGCAGCCCTTGTGCAACTTCACCGCTGCACTTCCCGAACCCCGTAGTGCTCCCAATTGGCGGCGACTTTCTGCAAATGCTCTTTGGGCGGAATGGACGGCGGCGGATAGGGGTGCTTGCGGGTGGCGTCGATTCCGATTTTCGAGCTGACCTGCTCGGCGGGCGGTACGTGCTTGCCGTCTTTCAATGGCTGAGACGGGTCGAGCGTAATAGGGTCCGTATCGGGGATGATGCGCACGTCCTGCGCGGGTTGCATGCGAAAGGCCATAGCCCAGTCCACCTGGAAGGGATCGCGGATGTCAATATCATCATCCGTCACCACAACGATCTTGGCCAGGCCGACGTTCAGTGACCAGATTCCGAGCATCGCCTTCAGCGGCTGATGCCGGTTCTGCTTCTGCATCGAGACAAGCACGGTCGCGGTCGAGCTGCCGCTCTCGGGCACGCAAACATCTGTGATGGGCAAACCGAGATTGTTGACCAGGTGGCGGCGAATCTCCATCTCGCGTCCGAACGCTTTGATGCAACTCGATTCGCTCGGAGGCATCTGGCTGAGGAAGGCCTGGTAGATAGGATTCCGGCGGTGGGTGATACAGGTGACTTCAAATACGGGATTGTTGCCCGCCACGCCCATGTATCCGGCGTACTCGCCGAACGGACCCTCGGGTTCCCTACCCTGGCACGGCACGCGGCCCTCGATAACGATCTCGGCGGTAGCAGGAACTTCCAAATCGACCGTAACACATCGCACCACTTCCACTGGCTCTCCGCGAATGCCGCCAGCCGCGCCAAGCTCATCCACGTTATACGGGAACGGACTCACCGAGGCGAGCCCAATCACAGGGTCGGTGCCGAATACAATGGCGGCCTCGGTGGCTTTGCCTTGCGCGTCGTTCTTCTCCATGTGCCGCCGCATTCCGCGCTGCGGGTTGATCATCAGCCCGCCCTTGCGCGGTCCTTTTACCTGAAGCCGGTAGGTCCCTACGTTTGGAATGCGCGTTTCGGGGTCGCGGGAGATGACGAACGGAGAGGTATGGTACGGACCAGGATCCTGACCTACGGTCCAGACCGGCGCGGGCAACATCTCGATATTGGCTTCGTCGCCCATGTGGACTACTTCCTGGCACGGCCCGCTCGACACCAAGTTCGGGGCGATAGGATTCTTGCCCCGCGCCCACTTGTCCCAAACACCCGCCTGGTCCGTTTCGAGAGCCGTGGCGTAAATCTCGCGAGAGCCTCCCAGGATGCCGACGACCAGCGGGATTTTGTACCCTCTGATGCAATCAAACATCAGCGCCGGTCGGCGCTCCTGCGGGATGCTGCGGAAGGTGTGCCGGCAGACCGCGCTGATCTCCCAATCTTTATCCACCTCAGCGGAGACGTGGCAGAGCAGTCCCTTGCTCTCCAATACCTGAAGATATCCACGCAAGTCCCGGTATGGCATCCGTGTGTTCTCTCCTAAGTTGCTGGATGAAAACAATTATCTAACACGATGGTTAAATCGCTTGCGTAGGTGAGACCCGGGGAGACATGGGGGCTCCGGAAGTTGGCGGTTCTCGACATTTCCCACCAAGAACACGTAACACATCGCGCCAAATAACGACATTGCGCCCGCAGTCACAAGCGCGAAGACGAAAGAACCGGTAGCGTCTACGATATATCCCGTGACGATTGGCGCCAGCAGTCCTCCGACGTTCCCGAAGAAACTCTGAATAGAAGTGAGCGATGACACCCTAGACCGCGGAGCTAGATCAATCGGCAGAGAATTTACTGAGCCGGTCGCCATGCGCAGGAATGTCGAACAAAGCGTCAAGAGAGTGACAGCCATCCAGACGTTTGCGGCGTACGCAGCCGAGATGAGCGTGACCATCGAGAGGGTCATTGCAACCCCGATAATCACCTTTCGCGATACGGTCGTAGTAACGCCGCGCTGGATCAGGAAGTCGCCGAGCCAACCGCCGCCCAGTGTGCCCAGCATGCCGCCCCAGAACGGGAGCGCCGCCGCAACGCCCGTCTTCAGTATGGTCATCTTACGTTCGAGCACGAGATAGCCCGGCAGCCAACTGCTCAGGAAGTAATTCACATATAGGTATCCGCATTGTCCAAGCGCGATGCCCCATGTCGAACGCTTCTGCAGCAGCGATGCCCACGTAGGCGATGTCTCATTTGCTTGGCCTTGGCCGTGCGCTTGCGCAAGCCGCGTTCCGATTCGCTTATCGGGAAAGAAAAAGACCCATGCCAGGGTCCAGAGCAAGCTTACGCCGCCGATGCAGTAGAAGACCGATTGCCAGCCAAGTTTGTGGAGAATGTAACTGGCAATCGTCGCCCCTAGTGCCAAGCCGACCTGATTGCCTGAGAAGGTGAACGCGACCGCGCGGGTGCGCTCTTTGACTTCAAATACGCGAGAAACGGCGCCAGCGTTTGCCGGGATCATCGGGCTGTGGCCGAGCCCGAAAACAAGGCGCATCAGAAACAGCGGTGCGGCGGCCACGGCGACCGGCAAAGCAATGGTAGAGAGACCCCAGAGTACCGATCCGATACTCATGACAATCCATGGTCCGAAGCGGTCCACGATGGGGCCAATAATCGGCAGCGCGCCCGTATACGACCAGTTCCAGCCGGAGAGGATGTAGCCCATGCTCTTGGGGGTGATGTGGTAAGCAGTCATCAGGATCGGCGCGACAATCCCCAGCGCAATCCGGATCATGTACGTAACCATCTGCGCGCTCCAGAGCAGGCTGAGCGTCACGGCCTTGTTCGTGCGAGGCTGGTGGATCATAGATGAAAAACCGCGGTGCATGCCCGAGTGCCATACACGCGCAATCGCTTCCTCACAGCCCTGCCTCCGGCACATCGGAATACGCCGGGCAGCCGGTTGCTTATGTTCACGTTAGGAGCCAATAGCCGCCTGAATCGCGCGGGAAAGATAGACACCCGCCAGATGCGCGCGAAATTCCGGTGAAGCGTGAATGTTCCCGTTGACGTCTATGCCTTCGGTGATGGATTGCGCCACGGCTCCTATCGCTGCCGGATCGAGCTTTTGCCCTCTCAGCTTCGCCTCAACGTGCTGGGGCCGGTAGGGTTTGTCCGTGATGCCTGTAACCCCGAGTCCGACGTCCTCGCAGGTGCCGTTCTTCGCGCGCTTCAGGCACACCGCAATACCAACCATCGCGAAATCAGATGGACGCCGCGCAGCTTTGAGGTATGCAGACTGGCGGTCGTTTAGAACCGGTACACGTACTTCCGTGAGTATTTCGTTGGCCTCGAGCGCGGTTGCGTACATGCCGAGAAAGAAATCTTCCGATTTGATCCACCTGTCGCGTTTGGGCCCGGTCGCCTTCAGATCAGCCTTCAGCGCCAGAATCGCCGCCGGCATATCTCCGGCAGGATCGGCATGTGCCAGGCTGCCTCCCAGCGTGCCACGATTGCGCACCTGCACATCGCCCACTACCAATGCCGTCTGGCGTAATAATGGACATTTCTCCGCGATCAGTTTGGACTCGGCGATCTCAGCGTATCGCGTCATGGCTCCGATGAGGAGGTTATCAGCGCCGTCCTCGTGGATGTAGCTGAGGTTGCCGATGCTGCCCAGGTCAACCAGGCACCGAGGGCTCGCCAAACGCAGCTTCAATAGGGAGACAAGGCTCTGCCCGCCGGCCAGAACTTTGGCGTCATCGCCGTATTCCGACAACAATGAAAGCGCTTCTTGCAGCGTCGCTGGGCTGTAGTAATCAAACTTGCTCGGTATCATGGGATTCCTTCAAGAAAAGCAGATTCCTCGCTATGCTCGGAATGACACCATGCGATGGAGTTTGGCCCGCTCTAAATCACCTTCGTCTCTTTGATCGCTTTCACCACCTTCTCAGGCGTGAGGGGCAGCGACGTCACCTTGACGTCGAAGGGGGACAGCGCGTCTTCCACTGCATTCGCCACGGCTGCCAGCGAGCCGATGGCCCCGCCCTCGCCGGCTGACTTTGAACCGAGTAGAGAGGTGGGGCACGGCGAGTAATGATGTCCCATCTCGAAATGCGGAACTGTGGCGGCTACGGGCTTCAGATAATCCATGAACGTGGTCGTGAGCAGTTGCCCGTTATCGTCGTATACAAACTCTTCCAAGAACGTCGCCCCCAGGCCATGTACTGTAGAGCCAATCGCCATGCCCTCGACGATGGCCGGATTGATCTGGTTGCCGCAGTCGTGGATGATGACGTACTTCAGGAATTTCACGAAGCCGGTTTCGATGTCCACCTCCACCGTGACGACATGGCAGGAGTTGGAGTGCGTGAGCTGCACATTGAAGTTCTGTTTGTTCGGCAACTTCGCATAGGGATTGCGGTAGTAAGCGATCTCTTTGAGTCCCGGCTCCATTCCTTCGGGCAGAAGCGTGATCTTCTTATACGCGAGCGCCGCAATATCTTTGAATGACACTTTCTTCCCGCTGTCGTTCGTCACGTGCACGTGACCGTCGCCGAGCTTCAAATTGCTCACGTCCGCCTTCAGCATGTGCGCCGCGAGAGTGAATATGCGCGCTCTGACCTTCTCCGTTGCCTTGATCACCGCGCCCAAATCCACGTCATTGAACTTGTTGGAATAGCAGCCGCTGTGGCCGATGTAAGGCGAGATGAACGAGTCGAGCGTGTTGTCTACCCTGACGCGGTCCGGCGTGATGCCGAGCATATCCGAGATCACCTGGCCGATCACGGTGGCATGCCCTTGCCCGGTGTCCACCGAGCCGATCATCACGTTGATGTTGCCGTCGTAATCCACCCCCACAATGGCGCCCTCGCCGCTGCCCATGTATTCGGGAACGCCGGACGAGGTGTAGTAATAACCGAGGTTGGAGGTTCCGGGCTCAACTCCCGTGCTGATCCCTACGCCGATGTATCGTCCTTGCTTCCGCAGTTCAGCCTGCTGCTTCTTGCATTGATCGTACTCGCCCAGCGCCAAGCCCTTCCTGAGACATTCGGGATAATCGCCGCTCTCGTAGATTTCTCCCGAGGGGGTCGTGTAAGGCATCTGCTCCGGTTTGACGAAATTACGGAAGCGGATCTCGGCGGGGTCAATCCCAAGCTTCTTCGCCGCGATATCCACCATCCGCTCCAGCGCGAAGGTCATGGTCGGCTTGCCCACGCCGCGGTTCTGAACCGTGGGACCTTTGTTGGTCGCGATGCTCAGCACTTCCATGCGCGTTGCCTTGATGGTGTACTGGCCGACCATCGTGGCGAATTTGATAAGCCCGTAAATACCCGCCGTATGAATGAAGGAGCCGTCGTTCTGATAATCCTTGACGCTCAGGCCCAAAAACGTGCCGTCTTTCTTGACCGGCATCTCGATCTCGACGATGCCGTCGGGCGCATGAGTGCCTCCCAGCAGGTGCTCTCTTCTGGTCTGAATCCATTTGATCGGCTTATCAACTTTCCTGGAGAGCAAGCACAAGATCACGATGTAAGGCCAGATCGCGAGTTTAATACCGAAGCCGCCGCCGCTCTCCGGAACAATGAGGCGCAGGTTATGGGTGGGAATTTGCAGCGTGCCGCAGACCGTGGTCATGCTTCTTCCGGGCTGCTGATCGTTCGCCCAGACGGTGAAGGAGTCGGTGCCCTTATCGTGGCGCGCGATGATGGCCCAGTTCTCGAGCGGCGTTGAGCTATAGCGGTGCACCCGAAACGTCTCTTTCAGGACCATGTCCGCTTCCCGGCACGCTTTTTCGTAATCCCCGTGTTCCATGGTGTCGTCCAGCAGCGTATTACTTCCGGCCTCTTCAAACAGCAGAGGAGCGTCCGGCTTTAGCGCGTCCTCGATACGCATGACCGGCTGCAAAGGCTCGTACTCGACGTCAATCAATTCGAGCGCGTCCTCCGCGATGTAGCGGTCCTCCGCAACGACGGCGGCAATCGGCTCCCCTTGATAGCGGACCTTGCCCGTCGCCATGACATACTGCCTGGCAGGCCGCGTGATCGCGCGAGCGGGCAGCGGTTTGGTCACCTCCGCGACTTCCGGACCGGTAATGACGGCGAGCACTCCCTTGAGCGCCTCGGCGCGGCTGGTGTCGATCTTTTTGAGACGCGCGTGAGCGAAGATGCTGCGCAGAAACGCCACGTGCGCGCAGTTCATGTCTATATCGTCTACATAGGTGGCTTCGCCTTTGACAAACTTCACGTCCTCGTTGCGGCGCACAGGTTTGCCAAACCAATCTCTGGTAACGAATAGCTTGTCGAAATCCATCATGGCGGTTACTTCCCTGCTTCCTTCATTTTGGTTGCCGCATAGCTGATTGACTCAACGATCTGCTGATACCCGGTGCACATGCAGAGATTCCCTTCCAGGGCTTCCCGAATCTCGTGGTCGGTCGGCTGCGGATTCGACTGGAGCAGAACATATGCGCTCAGGATCATGCCGGAGGTGCAATAGCCGCATTGGAACCCGAACTTTTCCAGAAACGCGTCCTGGATCGGGTGCAGCCCGTTAGTGGACAAGCCCTCAATGGTCATGATCTCTGCGCCATTGGCCTGCACCGCGAGCATGAGGCAGGATTTTATAGTGCGCCCGTTGAACAGAACCGTGCAGGCGCCGCAGTTGCCAGTGTCGCAGCCGATGTGGGTGCCTGTCAGCCGCGCCTTCTCGCGAATGAAGTGAACCAGCAGCATCCTCGGTTCTACATCGTCTTGATACTCTTTCCCATTGATCTTCACTTTGACTTGCATGCCTGTTCCTTTTTTTCACAATTGCCGTAGACCTATAAGGGGCATCCCGGCACGCCGGGATGCCGAAAACGGCCACAAACGATACGGCTTCAGCCGCTGAGGGCTGGAACCTCAGGGCCTAAAGGCCTCGATAATGCGCGCAGTTGCGGCACGGCTGAAGCCGTGCCCTTACAAACCTACCCATGTCGCTATAATACCGGCCACTTGGGCCTGACTTTTTCTTCCAGCTTCGTTTTCTGAAGTATTCCGGGTATCAGACGCGCGACTTCACGGTAAATGGCGTCCTCGTTCATCGTCTTGAGATCACGTCCTTGCATGAGAATCTTGCCGTCGCAGATCACAGTGTCTACGCTGGACCCATTAGCGCTGTAGACCAGGTTGGCAAGGGGATTGTATAAAGGCTGCCATTGCGGCGTGCGCGTGTTGAAGAGGACCACGTCCGCTTTCTTGCCGGGCTCGAGTGAGCCGATCTCGTCGTCCCACAACGCGCAACGCGCGCCGTTGATGGTGGCCATCTCGACCACGCGCTCGGGCGGCAGCACGGTCGTATTCATGCGCGTCTCTTTGTACACGCCGGTGACCAGCATCATCTCCTGCACCAGGTCCACAATGCCCGACGAGGCGTGATCTGAGCCCAAGCCAACGGAGACGCCCATCTCCAGCAGTTCGGGGATTTTCCCCATGACGATATTCCCGTACCCGTTGTGCAAACTGGAACTCGGCGACGCCACCAGCTTTGCGCCGGAGGTTCTGAGGCACTCGAACTCGTGCGGGCTGACCCATCCGGCATGGACGAGGAGCACGTTCGGCCCTAGCACGCCCAAGCGGCGCAACCGGTCAATCTCAGTGAAGCCGAACTGCGTCTTGCAGGCCTCCACCGTTTCTTTGGAGAAGCACGCATGCGTCTGGACGCCGGTGTGATATTTGTCGGCAAGTTCCTTGAGCCGCGTCACGAGAGCATCGCTGGAGTTCGGGATTCCGCGGAACTGAAACCAAGGCCGTACACGCCCGCCGTAACTGCCCTGCCATTTCTTAACCGTTTCTTCTTCGGTCTCCAGCACCCGCTCGGTAGTTTCCTGAAAACGCTCGGGGAGACTGCCGAAGCTCGACTTGGCTATATCCATGCCGCTTTTCGCAATGGCGCAGCGGACACCAGTTTCGCCGACCACGCGAGCTGTTTCCGCCGCAGTGTAGTTGCCGGCATCAATGAACGTGGTGACGCCGTTGCGCAGCAACTCTAACACGCAGAGCGATGCGCTCCAGTAGCCTTCCTCATCGCTCAGTAGCCCTTCGTACGGGTACATGCGCTCGAACAGAAACTTCTGGGCGCTAACCTCGTCCGCCAACCCTCGCGCCAACTGAAACGCGGTGTGAATGTGGCAGTCGATCAGACCCGGCAGCACGACGCGGTTGCGCGCATCGATCACGATTCGCGCCGACGAGTGGTGCGGTTCCAGATCCGCGGTCTTGCCAACGGCGACGATGCGGTCGCCGGAGATAGCAACGGCGCCGTCGGTGAAGATACGCCGCTGCGGGTCTACCGTAATCAGCCAGTCGGCGTTGCGAATGAAAATATCGGCCGGATTTTGTCCTGTGTTGGCCATTGGAGGGTCGAATTGAGTATTCATTTATCTCCTAGAGCATCTCGAAAATCAAGGCCATTCTACGGCGATCTTGTGGCATTCGCGCGGCCTTATCTGGTAGTCTGCTATTCCCAGATAAACCAGGAGACGACATGAAGTTCGAAAACAACTGCATCATTCCTGTACCGCAATCCAAGCTCTGGGCGTTTCTGACAGACATCCCCAAGGTGGCCACGTGTCTCCCTGGCGTGGAGGAAGTTCACGCTGTCGATGAGAAAAACTACAGCGGCACCATATCGATGAAAGTGGGGATTATAAAGCTACGCATGTCCGGGAAGATACTCATCGAGCAGATGGATGCCGCGAGTCACACGGCGACGATGGCGGTGCAGGCAACTGATCAGCGGATCAGCGGCATGGTTCAAGGCAGGATGACCATGAGTCTTCAGCAAGTAAGCCCGCAGGAAACGCGGCTGACGGTGGGTACCGATCTGAACTTGATGGGCAAGATCGGAGAATTCGGGCAGCCGATCATTAAGAAGAAAGCCGACCAGATGATGGATGAGTTCGCGAAGAACGTAGCTACCGGCGCCGGGGCACAGGCGCCTTAGATGTCAGAGTCGGGTTTCGGGTCTCTGGTCCCTAACAGCCGGCAGCCAAAAGCCGACACCTGTTTTATATCAGCTTCGACACCTCTCCCCGAATCTTCAGTTCAATAATGATGTTCTCGCCTTCTGAGTTCTCGGGAGGCAGCGACCGGTGCGCGACGCCCTTAGGGATGACGAACATCTCGCCGGGGCCGAGGGAAATGTTCCCCAATTCCGTTTCCCACCGGATGCCGCCTTTGAAGCAGAAGATCACTTCATCGGCGTCCATATTGCGGTGCCAGAAGTTCATCGGCTCCTTGGTGCGCTTGGAAACATCGATGCGCACGCCGTCGGCCTGGAGCACGGGGAGAGGCGTGCCTTCGGCCTTATCATAGTTCGAGGGGCGTAAGTTTGGATCCGCCACGTTGATTTTCTCGAGCTTGTAGTGACTGCTCTCTGCGGACACCATGTCCACTGGAGAAATCCGGCGTTTGATGACCAGTTGTTTTCCGCCCCAGGTGAATTTCTCCGTGTAGCTCATCGTGAACACTCCTTTGCGGGGTTTTCAAACGGGCGAGCGGGAATGTTTCGCCCCGCCATGCGTTATGTAATTTCGTCGGGCTAAGGCGCCGCCGGTGTCCAGGGGAACACCCATTCCGCCAGAGGAAAGCCCAGCAGCCAGATAATCAGGACCATCAGCAGCGACAGCAGTGTACCGCTCCTCAACATCGTCCCCACTCGCACCTGGCCGCTCGCAAACACGATTGCGTTGGGCGGCGTGGAAATAGGCAGCGAGAATGCCATCGAACTGGCGATTCCCGCGCACACCACCAGAGCAACCGGGTTGATTCCAGCCGACGGGCCGATCGCCAGCGCCAACGTTCCCACCATGCTGGAGATCGCCACGTTCGAAGCCAGGTTTGTCAGGGCAACCGCGAAAAAAATGCTGATCAGCACAATCAGCATATGCGAGGCGCCGCCTGTCGCCATGTCGGCAAGTTTTGCCGCAAAGAATGCGCCGAGCCCCAGTTCCCGGTGAGCGATCAGGTTTCCCATGGCCAGCGCCGAGCCAATTAATGCAAGCGTTCCCCACTCGACGCCTTTCACCGCTTCCGGCCAAGTCATTGCGAACCGCCGCTCCTTCCAGTCCACCGGAATCAGAAACAACGCGGTTGCCACGATGATAGCACTCACGGACCAGTCCAGATGCCGCGTCAGCCACACGCTGACAGGGTGCTGCCGCCCGCCTTCAAGGAACAAGGGTGCGGTATCCGGCAGCATCCAAAGGAAAATCGCCACTGCCAAAGTCACCGCGGAGATTTTTTCGCCGGCATTCATGGGGCCTAGCCTTCTGAGCTGCTCTTGCACGTAAGTAGAAGACGTCTGCAACCCGTCGAGCTGGGGCTTCATCACGTAGCGGATGATAAGCAGGACGCCGACCATCCCGAGCAATGCGATCGGCACCCCCACCATCATCCACTGCAGAAACCCTATGCGGTATCCTGTCGGCGCCAGCAAACCGATTGAGATCAGGTTCGGAGGGCTTCCGGGAGGCGTGATTATGCCGCCCATTCCCGCGCCCCAGGCTATGCACACAAACAGCGCCTCGCCGTAGCGGTTCTCCCGCGAAAGCCGCAGCGTTTTGACCAGGCCGAGCCCAATCGAGAGAAAGATAATGGCCGTAACCACGTTGGACATAATGGAGCTGAGCACTGCGGGCCCTATGGCGAACGCCACCAGCAGCCGCCAGGGACTCCCCCCGAGCAGCTTTGACGCCAGCATCTTGTACGCCAACCGCTGCGTCAGCCCGTGCAGGCTCATGGCATGCCCGATGATCATCGCGCCCATCAGAAAGATGTTGACCCAGTTCGCCCAATAGTTGAACGATTCAGCTACGTTCAGTATGCCCATCAACACCAGAAGTGCCAGACCCAGAAACGCAGTGGCCGGAATCGGTAGCGGCTCCGTAACCCACCAGATCACGACCCACACGAAGATCGCTAGCGTCCGCATGCCCACCGGTGTCACATGCTCCAGCGGCGACATCAACAGGATCGCCACAAACAGCAGCGGGCCCAGCACCAGCCCCAACAGTCTGCGCCGCTTTTCAAACCGCACCTCGGCCTCGGACAGCAACGGAGCCATCTCTGCCAAATCGTTCCAGGCCATTGTGCAGATCTCCTTTTCCGGGTTGGAACCCTGAGCAAGAATTGCTGTTTCAGATTAATGGCATCGCCGTCCCGCCAGGATAATCACGCGGGGAACTTCCGAAGGCGCGATAAAGGCCAGGAGAAATCCACCACGATCATCACGAATAAAATGCGGGAATAAGACGAGCCGGCGCGCGACAGCGCCAGATATCCGACGCGGCCGGCGGACTTTTCCGTCCCGATCATCCCCTAGGGGAATAGGCTGTATCCTGCCTGTTTGCTGCCACTACGGTTTGTGGAATTGAACTCAATCGAACCTTCCGAGCGATGAAGAATTGCCATACCTGAAATGAATTGAGCCGGAGTGCCGCGTGAAAAAGCAGAATAGGAGCAGCTTTGGACCGGCGCTTCCGCTGGCGAAGCGACTCATCATAGCACGCTTAATAGTCGTGTAGGAGAATCGCCTGGCCGCTTTGCTATACGTATCGCTTCTCTTACGAGCACTTTTGAACACCGCGAGTAGTGTCTCTGCACCAAGGCAATAGGCCCGTGCAGAGGCGGAAATCCTATGCAGAGCTGCGGCGAAACCCGAAAAAAGTGACAGCTGAAACAATCTACCGCCAACGCAAGCGAATTTTTCAGCAGCCTGTTTAGCCCCTGAGGTTCGACGGTTAGACCTCAGGGGCTAAAGCCCTCTCATTCCAGATTCTAATCGGCACGACTGAAGTCGTGCCCTTCCGGTTTTTCAAAACCGAGACGAAACCCGGGAGCATCAAAGGACAGCACTATAACCACCGGAAAATTCGCATTACTAGCAAGAGTAATAATGTGGATCCGATCATGAGCGCAAACGCGAGCCAGGACCCGTGCGGATACTCGCTCCAGGGCAGACCGTGAAGGTTCATGCCGAAAAAGCTGGAGATCACCAATGACGGTAAGGCAATGGTGCTGAGCACGGTGAGAACTTTCATCACCTGATTCGTGCGCTGTGCCTGGCTGGAGAGATAGATATCCATGGCGCCGCTGATCAGGTCGCGTTGCATTTCCACCGTGTCGAGGTTGCGAGCCACGTGATCGTAAATATCGCGCAGAAAAGGCCAGAGATCACGGCCGATAATTTCCGACTCGGTGCGCTGCAGATGGGCGGCGACATCCCTCGTGTTGGTCAGCACGCGGCGAAGCTCGATCAAATTGCGCTTGGCGTGGGAAATTCGTTCCAGGCATGCTGGGGATGGGTCTTCGAGTACCTCATCCTCAAGCACGTCGGCGAGATCGTCCATGCGGTCGAGCATGGGAAGAAAGCTGTCAACGATTCCGTCGGCAATCCGGTAAAAAATCTGGTCGGCGCGCTGCGTTCCCGTAGTCGCTCGCAGCGGTTCAACAACGCGGCGCCCGCTAGCAGAATCAGCCTCGTGCACGCTAATCAGAAAATCGCGGCCCAGGAACACGTCCAAATCCGAGAACTCAAGCTCACCGTCAGCAGCGACGTCCACGGGTTTCAGAACGACGAAAATGTACCCGTCGTTTTCTTCTACTTTGGCCCTTTGACCTTTGTGGCGGCAGTCTTCGATATGCAGCGGGTGTAAATGGTAGCGCTGTGCCAGTTCATCAAGTTGAGGATCGTTGGGGTCGCGGAGATCGTACCACTCCATCGGCACTGCCTCCCGGCAAATTGAGTTCCGATAGATATAATCCCATCAATGTACGCGTAGCTCCTACGAGAAACTTCTCGCAAACAGGCGTGCGCGCGGCCACCCGCTCCCACTATCGAACGCCCGCAGGACCATGTAATATACTTGATTGTCTTCAGCTCACCGTTTGTATTGAGGAGGGAGCGCCCATGCAGGGCAAGAGAATCAATTTAATCGTTTTTGCGCTTGTCCTTGGGGTCGCGACCTCGGGCAGTATGGCACTTCGAGCACAAGACGAAACGCAAGCGCCCGCCGCCTCGAAGCCCGCGGATTCAGGCTCCGCAGACGCGCAAACGCCGGTTGGTCCGGACGAGGTGGTCATGACCATCGGCGACACGAAGATCACCAGGAAGGACTTTGACGCAATAACCCAAGCTCTACCGCCCGAAGCTGCCACTGCGTTTACAACGATGGGAAAGAAAGGGTTCGCTGAGCGTTACGCGAACCTGGTGAGTCTCGCGAAAGAAGGTGAAAAGCAAAAGATAGACGAAAGCCCCGTATTTGAGCGGATGGCGGCGTTTCAGCGCATGATGCTACTGGCACAGCTCACCGTCAGCCAGATTTTGGTCAACATGGGTCCGCTCAGCGGCGATGAAGTGAGTTACTACTACACTACCCATCAGCTGGATTTCCAGCAAGTGAAGCTCCGAGGAATTTACATTCCGTTCAGCAACGATGCAGCAAAACCCGGCTCCCGAGCCGACGCGAAATCCAAGCAGCCGACCCCCAAATCCGCAAAGCAGCTTACTGAGGCTGAAGCCAAAGCAAAGGCCGACGCGCTGCGGAACCGCGTCAAGGCCGGCGAAAGCATGGCTACGCTGGCGAAAAAGGAGTCCGATCATCCCACAGCGGCAAACGGCGGTGATTTCGGATTCGTGCGCCGCGGCCAATTTGCACAGCAGATTGACAGCGTCATCTTCAACCTGGAACCGAAGCAAATCAGCCTTCCCGTAAAAGACAGATTTGGATTCTTCATCTTCCAGGTCGATGAAAAACGCGTTCAGTCCCTGGAAGACGCCAAGGCGATTATTGAAAACGGCTTGAGACAGCAGAGAGTGGGAGAGATGCTGAATAAGGTGCAGTCTCAACAGGAGGTTACCTACAATCCCAGGTTTTTTGATGAGCCCGAAGCCACACTGCCGGGCGCTCTGCCTGCTGCGCCCACCGCTCCCGGAAACCCGGGAAAGTAACCGCAAGACGGCGGAGGAGCTTGCCCGCGTTGTTCGGATCGACACCATTTTTGAGATATGATCGTAACGACCGGATGTCGGCCGGGATTAGTTGTTTTCGCGGAATCGCGTAGATGCGCGCAAACTCGTCTCTAACCCTTGACAATTTCGTCAGGGTTATCTAGGGTAAGTAAGATGGGCAGAGCAGTTTGGAGGCTTCCAGGGACTTAGGTGATAAGCGCCTGTCGCCCGGTGAAACGTAAGGGTCCGATAGCGTGGGCCCCGTAAAGCCTGTCTTGCAAATCTCAACAGCTATTTAAGGTGGTGCTAGAGTGGGCACTTATTTCCCCCGCGAAGGGGAGATTCAGCAGAAGTGGTACGTGATTGATGCGGACGGAGAGGTTCTGGGCCGCCTCGCTACGCGCGCTGCATCTATCCTGCGCGGCAAAGAGCGAGAGCAGTTTACTCCATTCCTGGATTGTGGCGACCATGTCATCGTGGTGAACGCGGCTAAGGTGCGCCTGACTGGGAACAAGCTGGAGCAAAAGTTTTATCACCATTACACGGGATACCCCGGAGGGTTGTCGTCCACCAGCCTGCGGAGAATGTTTGAAAAGAAGCCGGAGAAGATCATCCGCGAGGCGGTCGAGGGGATGCTTCCGAAATCAAAGCTCGGAAAAGCACTGGCAAAAAAGTTGATGGTGTACGCTGACGACAAGCATCCACACCAGGCCCAGAAGCCGGAGACCATTCGTCTGGGCAAAGAGAAAAAGAATTAGGGGGATAGGTGGAGGAAACAACCAAAGCTCAACCGGAGCAGTATTACGGGACGGGGAGGCGCAAGTGTAGCATCGCGCGCGTCTATCTTCGTCCAGGCAAGGGTGACGTCGTTATAAATGGTCGCGCGCTGAATGCTTACTTCCCGCGCGAGCGCCAGCGCATTCACCTTCGCAGCCCGCTCGAAGCTATAGAGTCCGTGGACAAGTTTGACGTGGTGGTGACGGTGCATGGTGGAGGTCTGATGGGTCAGGCCGAAGCCGCCCGCTTGGGGCTCTCACGGGCCATTCAGATTTTTAATCTGGAGTTTCGTGGAAGGCTGAAGAAACTGGGTTTCCTGAGCCGTGACTCGAGAGCCAAGGAACGAAAGAAGTACGGTCAAAAGGGCGCCCGCAAGCGTTTCCAATTTTCGAAACGCTAGGTTTTGGTGCGCACAGTTTTCGGTGTTAGCGGAACGGCGGTGGGCGTTTACCAGGCCGCCGATATCTCTCCCCATGGTTCGTTAAAATGCTACAATAACGAATACAGGGTGAACTTTACCGCCAGAGGAGGGTTTTTGGCTGCGATTACGATGAAAGAATTGCTGGAAGCCGGAGTGCACTTCGGCCATCAAACTAAGCGGTGGAACCCGAAAATGAAGGAGTATATTTTCGGGGAGCGCAACGGCATCCACATTATTGATTTGCAGAAAACCCTCAAGATGTTCAAGGAAGCATCCCGGTTCGTCACCGAAATAGCGGCGTCCGGCCAGACGATCCTGTTTGTCGGCACAAAGCGGCAGGCGCAGGAGGCGATTGCGGAAGAAGCCAAGCGTTGCGGCATGTACTATGTGAATCAGCGTTGGCTGGGCGGATTAATGACAAATTACGTGACCATCCAGAAATCCATCAAGCGGTTGAAAGAGCTCGATGAGATGTCGCAGGACGGCCGTTATGAGATGCTGCCCAAAAAAGAAGTCATCAAGCTCGAACGCGAGCGCAAGCACCTCGAGCAAAATCTCGCCGGCATAAAAGAGATGCCTGGCCTTCCTGATGCCATTTTCGTGATCGATTCCAACAAAGAAGAGATTGCCGTTCAGGAAGCCAATAAGCTGGGCATCCCCGTCGTAGCGGTGGTGGACACCAACTGTGATCCCGATCCGGTTTCCCAGGTGATTCCGGGCAACGATGACGCCCTGCGCGCTATCCGTCTGTTTGCTTCCAAGATCGCCGAGGCTGTCCTGGAGGGGAGACAACAGGCCGCTGAATCTCAGCTCGAGGACGAGCGCCAGCAGTCTGAACACGCCCCTGGTCAGAACGGTGCGGATGCCGGCATGGTCGCCGGAGGTCCGGAGATGTCATACCAGCAGCCGCGAAAAGGGCCTGCAACCGAGTCGGAGAACAAACAGGGAGAGACCTACAACATCTCCGACGTTACGGCCACACACGGAATGTAGGCGCCGCTGCCGTTCTCGACCTCTTTCCATCCTAGGCACGAATGTGATAGTGCAGGGCTGCTCGCTCGTGCGTTGCTCGCCCAGAGAGAGCTTTCACGACCAATAGCAGCGGGACCCAAAAGCGGCGGCTGCGGGCTCGGCTAGCCGGGCAATTCCGCGGTCCAGGCTGACTCGTTACGAAAGGTTATACGACAAGCAAAATGGCAACTGAAACTCCGATTTCAGCACAATTGGTAAAAGAGCTTCGCGAACGCACGGGAGCGCCGTGGGGCGACTGCAAGGTCGCGCTGACCGAATCGAAAGGAGACCTCGCTGGAGCCGAGGTGTTCCTGCGCAAGAAAGGTCTGGCGACAGCCAAGAAGCGCGCCGGCCGCGCCACGCTCGAGGGGTTAATCGGTTCTTACATCCACGCGGGCGGCAAGATCGGCGTGCTCGTCGAGTTGAATTGCGAATCCGACTTCGTGGCCCGTACTGACGAGTTCCAGCACCTAGCGCATGACATCGCCATGCATATCGCGGCCTCCGACCCTCGCTTCCTCAGCAAAGAGGAGGTCACGCCGGAGATCCTCGCGAAAGAGCGCGAGATTTACAAGGCGCAAGCCGCTGCGACTGGTAAGCCTGAGAAGGTGATCGAGAAGATCGTGGACGGGAAGATGGAGAAGTTCTACGAGGAAGTGTGCCTGCTTGAGCAGCACTTTGTTAAAGACCCCGGACAGACCGTGGGCCAGATCATCGCTTCCGCCATAGGGAAGCTGGGTGAGAATATCAATGTGCGGCGGTTCGTTCGCTTCAAAGTTGGCGACACCGGAACCACGGAGAAATCCGAATAAAGATCTCACCGCACAGCCAGTCTGTGAACTTCACTAATTCATGTCTGAGCAACCTACATATAAACGCGTTCTTCTGAAGCTCAGCGGCGAAGTTCTGGCAGGCGGCCAGGGTTACGGCGTGGACCCGGTCCGTGTAAAAGACATCGCCCGTGAATTGCGCGAAGTGGTGGGACTGGGCGTTGAGCTTGCGATCGTAATTGGCGGCGGCAATATCTTCCGCGGCCTTGGTCCTACGGCCAACGAAATGGAGCGTGTAGCCGCCGATCACATGGGCATGCTCGCCACGGTCATCAACGCCATTGCATTGCAAAATGCGCTGGAGAGACAGGGGGCGGCCACGCGCGTGATGTCGGCCATCGCTATGCACCAGGTAGCAGAGCCTTTCATCCGCCGCCGCGCCATTCGTCATCTGGAAAAAGGGCGAGTGGTGATCTTCGCAGCAGGAACCGGAAATCCATATTTTTCCACCGACACCGCAGCCGCGCTGCGCGCTGCCGAGATTCACGCCGACGTCATCATGAAAGCCACCAAAGTGGACGGCATATACAGCGCCGATCCCGCCAAGGTGAAAAACGCCACGCTCTATTCAGAGATTTCGTACATGGACATCATCTCGCAAGACCTGCGCGTGATGGACTCCACCGCTATTTCTCTTTGCCGCGAAAATAAGATTCCCATCGTTGTATTCAATTTGAATGTGCCTGGAAACATTGCCAGAGTGGTTCTGGGTGAAAGAATAGGCTCTCTGGTGAACCACTGATTCGGGAGCAGACTTCGCCCGCGCCAACCATTGAGAATCTACCATGACAGCCGACGCCATCAAAGAAGCCAAAAAACGCATGGAAAAAGTAGGCGAGGACCTGCGCGCGGAACTCGCCACGTTACGCACCGGCCGCGCCTCCGTTACGCTGCTCGATCACATCAAAGTCGATTACTACGGCACTCCCACGCCAGTCAAACAGGTAGCCACGTTATCGGTTCCCGACCCCGCGACCATCGTGATCCAATCCTGGGACCCGGGCGTACTGCCTGCGATCGAAAAGGCTATCCGCAGTTCTGACCTGGGCTTGAATCCCGCTAACGATGGCAAGATCGTCCGTGTTCCCATTCCTCCACTCACTCAGGATCGCCGGAAGGAAATGGTAAAGCATCTCCACAAGGTGCTGGAGGCGCACCGTACCGCCGTGCGCAACATTCGCCGCGATACCAACGAGACGTTCAAGAAACTCCTGAAGGACCACAAGATCAGCGAGGACGACGAAAAGCACGCGCTAGCCGAAGTCCAAAAGATGACCGACCACTGGATCGCGCAGGTGGATGAAATCGGCAAGAACAAAGAAAAAGAAATCATGTCGGTTTAGCGTCCACAGGTTCTCTGGCTCCCTTATTGCTGATGGCCACTTCTGTTTCCAGCTAAGCGCTTACTATATTCGGCGAATTTCCGCCGAATCCCACGCGCCGTGACCACCTATCAAACTAGCCGATCGTTAGCAGACCAGGAATCTGCGCCGCAGTAGGAGTCGACGTAAACATCGCTCCACTGCCAAAACTAACGTTCAAAGCTGCCATATCGTGACTTGATGGCGCCAAATTTGCGCATCGTATTTCGCAGGTTTTGCAGTTTTGCCTTGACACAAATACCGCTTGCTGGGTACTATCGTCTCGGACTAAACCTTGGCGGGCTTTCGGGTAAGTTTGAGCATCTCGCAACTCGTCCCGCGAGATTTTTGGGGACTCGTTGCAGCGCACGTCGGGCAGCCGTACACGCTCATACGCGCTGCACAACGATCCCAGATCTCGATTCCTACCGCCGCCTTGACGGATGAAACCGGAAATGCCGATTGACCCGTCTCTCTATCTATGTAGCAATTTCGCCCAGTACTCACAAGGAGGAACGCGCGGGACATACCCCCGTTTGGCCCGTGATCTCCCGAATTAAGTACCCCAAAGGGAGTCAAATGCCATACGTACAGATTACGTGTCCGCGCTGTGACGGATCAGGTGTTGAACCGCCGGAGCTATCGGAAGACGCCGGAGAGAAATTATGCGCCAAGTGCGGCGGCCGCAAAACAGTGCGCGCGTTCCAGAGTTCTGGTGAGCAGGAGCTTGCACCCCCTAAAGACTAGGTCTGGCGGGGTCTAGCAATTCGATCACGTGCATCACTCGCTGGCCAGTACCATACAGCTTTGCTCCCGCCCGGAGCTGCAGGATACAGCCCGGGTTGGCCGTGGCAATGATGCTGGCTCCGGTGCTGTTTGCAGCCTCCATTTTGCTGCGCAACAGTTGCATCGAGACCTCAGTCTCGGTGATGTTGTAAATGCCCGCACTGCCGCAGCAGAGGTCAGATAGCGGCATCTCAACGAAGCGCAGCCCCGGTATCGCATTTAGGAGCTTTCGCGGCTGCTGCCGCACTTTCTGCCCGTGCGCCAAGTGACAGGAGTCCTGATACGTAACCATGGCGGGCAACGCAGGCGGCTGCGCAGTTAAGCCAACCTCGCAAAGAAACTCCGTCACGTCGCGCATCTTCGCGGAGAATGAGGCAGCCTTCCCCGCCCATACCGCGTCGTCTTTCAGCAAGTACCCGTATTCTTTTAGTGTAGAGCCGCATCCGGCAGCGTTGGTCAGGATGGCGTCGAACGGCTGCGCGTCGAAAGCTTCGATATTGCGTCGCGCCAAATCACGAGCGAGGCCGCGCAAACCCGCATGGACAGGCAGCGCTCCGCAGCAGATTTGACCGGCAGCGATAGTTACCTCGCAGCCATTTTCTTGCAGGACTCGAACGGTCGTCTCATTCAGTCGCGCAAAGGCGAGATTGGCGATACACCCCGCATGAAGCGCCACGCGGAATCGTCGCGAGCCGCGCGCGGGAAATACTTTCCCGATCTGCGGGAAGAACGACGGGGATTCGATCGCAGGCGTGAGTTGTTGCAACTCACACAGGCGGGGCATCGAGTTTAGCAATCCGCTGCGGTTCACCATCTCCTCCAATCCGGAAGACTGGTAAAACCGTAACAGCGCGCCTGCCACCTTGAGGCTGCCGGGTTTCGAAATGAGATGGTGGAACGCCAGGTACCGCAGCATGCGCTCGCCAAAAGGGCGGCGGTAATGCTGCTCGATCTGCGCGCGCGCGGCCTCCACCAGCTTGCCATATTCGACGCCGGAAGGGCAGGCGGTCTCGCAAGCGCGGCAGTCCAGACAGAGATCAATGTGACGAACAAAGCTCTCACCGATCGGCAGCCGCCCCTCGTCGACTTGAGCCATCTGATAGATTCGACCACGCGGCGAATCCATTTCGAAACCAAGTTCGCGGTACGTGGGGCACTGGTTGAGGCACAGTCCACAGCGGATGCAGCGTGAGTAATCATCCCACCGAGGCGCATCAGAACCGACGAATCCGCTGCCATTGCGTCGTTCGCTCGGCGCTTGCACCTCTATATGTTGCTGCTGTTCTGTTGCGTTTATCACGTTCAGATCTTCCCAAACAACCGCCCGGGATTCAAAACACCTTCAGGGTCGAGTTCGTGCTTCACCCGCTGCATGACGGCGAAATCGTCGCCGACGTTCCACTGAGGCAAGCGGCTCTTCACCTCCGCAGTTGTCCACTCGATGGTTGCCCATCCGCCGTGCTGCTCTGCTTCGCGAACAATGATTTCACACGTATTCGCGATTCGTTCTGCTGGAGCATCGCCGTCCCGGGCGGGCCAAATATGGCAGTACACAGTCCCGCTGCCTGCGCGCGCAACTGTGGCGACCTGCAGTTCGTGCTGAGCGGCCGCGTCGCGCGCCCGAGCGACTATATTCCCGACATTCGAAAGAACTACGGAGCCTTTCACAACAGTAGTCTGTCGAGACCGCTCGAGGGCCAAAGGCGTGATCTCCTGAACTGCATTCCACAACGTCCGTTCCGCTTCCCCGTTCAGTTCTGAAACGGACCGTACACCGTCGAATCGCACCAATTCCGGCAATTCCCGGCAAACACGTTCGACCATCAGGGGCGGCCCCGCAACGGCTGCTAGAAGGGAGTAAGCGGATTCAGTGGCAATTCCTTGCCCCATCAGCTCCGCCGCTGCCGCATCTACCAAATCGAGCGACTGCGGGATCAGCGGCGAGTTCAGAATGCGATCGCGCGCCTTCATTGCATCTACAACCGTAGCAAATCCCATCACAACGGTGGCGGTTGCCGGCGGAAGCGGAAACACCTTGAAGGTGGCGCTCGTAACGATTCCAAGCGTTCCATAGGAGCCGATGAGCAGTTTCACGATGTCGTAGCCCGCCACATTTTTGACGACCTTGCCGCCGCTCTTAGCCAGCGTCCCGTCCGCAGTCACAAAGCGCGCGCCGATTGCCATATCGCGCACGGAACCATATGACAGTCGGCGCGGGCCGCTCGAGTTCGTTGCCATCACTCCGCCGATCGTGGCTCCGGTCGCCGTGAAGGGAACGTCGAGCGGCAGCATCTGACGTTCTTTCGCGAGCGCGGCGTTCAACGCACTCAGGCGCGTGCCAGCCTCGACTGTCACAGTCAGATCGGCTGGTTGATACTCTATGATGCCGTTCAGACAACGCAGCGATATTACAAGGTCTATTCCTTCAGTGACTCCGCCCAACCGGACCTTCGTGAAGTTGCCTGCGGGCGCTACTTTCCATTTTTCGGCTTGGGCCAGCCGCATGATCTCGCAGAGTTGCTCTTCAGTGGAAGGAGTTACGCAGGCCTTGGGCAATTCGCCTTCCCAGCCATGCTGGCGCAGAAACTCTGCGTCATAGATGACGTGTTCCGATCCGGCGATATCGTAAAGTTCTCGCAAGCCAGCGGACTGTATCACGCGCATGTCCTTCTATTGAAGCTTCTTAGGTCCGTGCCGCCCATTGCTTTCCCACTTGAATTTCGCCGCACCCTTTCGACGTGGGAAATATCTTTGACGGATTGAGGCGGCCATCGCGATTAAACACACTCTTCAGTTTTCCCATTATGGTCAAATCGTTTTCGGTAAAGAGCAGAGGCATCAAGTCACTCTTCTCCATACCAACGCCGTGCTCGCCCGTGATAGATCCGCCAATGGAAACGCAGTAGGCCAGAATCTCCGCGCCCGCTTGCAGTACACGGCGGTATTGCTCGTGATCGCGAATGTCAAAAAGGATCAAGGGGTGCAAGTTGCCGTCACCGGCATGAAACACGTTGGCAATGCGCAGGTCGTATTTCTCACCGACTTGGCCGATGAAGCGCAGCGTTTCCGAGATGCGGGTCCGCGGAATGACGCCATCCTGCACGTAAAAACTCTTTGCGATCCGCCCCATTGCGCCGAATGCGTTTTTGCGGCCAGCCCAAAGCAACTGCCGCTCGACCTCCGATTGCGCTACGCGAACCTCACGCGCAGCATGGTGCTTGCACGCATCACGAATTTCTTCGGTCTGAACCTCAATGGCTTCGCGCAAACCTTCAACTTCAATCAGCAAAACCGCCGCCGCATCGCATGGGTAGCCGGCGTGAGTGGCCGCCTCAACCGCCTGTAGTGCCAGTTGGTCCATCATCTCCAGCGCCGCCGGAGTAATCGCGCGCGCTGTGATCTCGGCCACAGTGTCGGCAGCGTCGTCCACGGAATTGAAAATCGCCAGGATGGTTTGAACCGCTTCCGGCAGCCGCGTCAGTTTGACAATGGCCTGCGTGACGATTCCTAGTGTGCCTTCCGAGCCGACAATAAGTCCGGTCAGGTCATACCCTGGACAATCCAGCGGCTTTCCGCCCGTGTGAATGACTTCGCCGTCGGGCAGCACGACTTCCAGGCCAAGCACGTGGTTTGTAGTAACGCCGTAGGCCAGCGTATGCGGGCCGCCGGAGTTTTCCGCCACGTTGCCGCCGATGGTGCAGGCTTTCTGGCTGGAAGGATCAGGCACGTAATAGTATCCACTCTTCGCGACAGCAAGCGACAGGTCCAGGTTTACGACTCCGGGCTGCACTACGGCGCGCTGGTTCGCGAGGTCTATTTCCACGATCTTCTTCATACGCGAGAAGCCGATCACGACCCCGCCGTTTACCGGTACCGAGCCGCCGCTCAAACCTGTACCCGCCCCCCGCGCCAAGATCGCAAAATTTTTCTCCCGCGCCCAGCAAACGGTGCTGACTACTTCCTCGGTTGTCGAGGGAAACACGACCGCGTCGGGCAGCGCGCGGTCTACCGAGCCGTCATACTCGTACAGCATGAGGTCCTCGGGCGCATGCAACACTGCCTGCGAGCCGATTATGTTCTTCAGTTCACTAACGCGCCGTGAATCCAAATCATCCCCGCTCTCGACCTTATGTAACTGGCTCTGGCCCCGCCGGGCTCGCATTCAACCCTATGTTATAATATTTGTTTGAGCTTACGATGAAATTCGCATCAGGAAGGAGAGGGATGGCTCAAGCAAACTTGGATGTGTCGCAGGTAATGGAAGCATTGCGCCGCGTCCAGGAACCTGAACTGCACAAGGACATCGTAACGCTCAATATGGTCAAAGATGTGGCGGTAAAAGGCTCCACAGTGTCTTTGACCTTTGTCCTGACCACGCCCGCCTGCCCGCTCAAGACTGAAATCGAGAACAGCATCCGGCAAGAGTTGCTGAAGCTGGAAGGCGTCGAGGACGTTAAAATCCGTATCGAATCCTCCGTTCCCAAGTCGCGCGATCTACAAGGCCGCGTCGGGATTCCCGGCGTAAAAAACATTATAGCAGTCGCATCGGGCAAGGGCGGGGTCGGCAAGACTACCGTAGCGGTGAACGTGTCGGTTGCGCTGCAGCGAATGGGCGCCGCGGTCGCGCTCATGGATGCTGACGTCTACGGTCCGAACGTGCCGCGCATGATGGGAGTGCACGATACGCCGCGCGCCGTGGGAGATCGCATCCTGCCGCTCGAAGGGTTCGGAATTCGCGTGATGTCGATGGGCTTTTTGAACCCAGGCGACCGTCCGCTGATCTGGCGCGGGCCCATGCTGCACAGCGTCATTCAGCAGTTTTTGCGCAACGTGGATTGGGGAGAGCTGGACTATTTGATTCTGGACCTGCCGCCGGGTACTGGGGATGTGCAACTCAGTTTGACGCAAACCGTGCCGCTCTCCGGGGGAGTGATCGTCACGACGCCATCGGATGTGGCGCTGGAAGATGCACGCAAGGCGATTGAGATGTTTCGTCAGGTGAAGGTAGAAATATTGGGCATCGTCGAAAATATGAGCTACTTCGTCTGCCCGCACTGCTCGGAACGCGTGGATATTTTTAGTCACGGCGGTGGAAAGAAGACCAGCGAAGACTTCGGCGTGCCGTTTTTGGGTGAGGTACCCCTGGACCCCGAGGTTCGCGCGGGAGGCGATTTCGGTGCTCCCGTTGCGGCTCGCGGACCGGAGTCGGCTCAAGCACGCGCGTTTTATGACATCGCCAAACAGGTAGCGGCCAGAGTGAGCGTCGCGAACTTGACCGCTCCTCCGGCGGAGTTGATTACCATACGGCCCTGAGCATTGCGATCCATTGAAGTGCAGGTCAGGGCCTCCCGCTTACACGTCCGCAGTAACCTGCTTCGTTAAGAGGGAAGGAATCCCGGTTGTGAGTTCCGCCTTTGAAGGCGTATACTCCCCCTTCTCTGATGTCCGATCCCGGCACCAGGATGGATGAATTGATTACTAAAGTGGAGGCGTACTGATAATTCATGGCTAATAATGGACAACATTTTGTCGCCGTCATAGGCGGAGCCGTTTCCGGTTCGGTATCGGCTGAGATTCTGGCGGATAGTGGAATTCGCGTGGTGGTGTTTGAGCAAAACACGCGCCCATATGGAAAGATCGAAGACGGTCTGCCGCGCTGGCACGTCGAGCAGCGCAAGCAGGAATACAGCAAGATTGACGCCCGTATGAAGAAGCCGGGAGTTACATTCGTGCCGTGTGCAAAGCTCGGGCGCGACATCGATTTTAAGGACCTTTGCGACAACTGGGTTTTCTCTGCAGTGATCCTTGCGAACGGCGCCTGGCGCGACCGCGATCTGGGCGTCCCTGGAGCAGACGAGTACATAGATAAAGGACTGGTGTATCAAAACCCGTTTATCTATTGGTACAACCACAAAAATGAAAAAGGTTACGACGGCCCGCGTTACGACACGCCGGATGAAACGCTGGTTGTGGGCGGCGGGTTGGCCTCAATAGACGTGGTGAAGGTGCTGCAGCTCGAGAATTACGAGAAGGCGTTCAAGGCGCGCGGCATCCAAACCAGCATGCATGAACTGGAAAAGGGCATTCCCGCCGTCTGCAAGAAGCACGGTATTAAGCCGGAGGACCTTGGCGTCAAAGGGTGCCTGCTGATCTATCGCCGCCGCGAGCAAGACATGCCGCTGGCTCAACCTCCCGAGAATGCCACGCCGGAGCAGATCGCCAAGACAGAATCGGTCCGCCAGAAGGTGCTGCGCCTGGCCCGTGAAAAGTTCCTGTTCCGATTCCAGGACCGCAGGCTCACTCAGGGTCTGGTCGTCGAAAATGGCCGCCTGGTGGGACTGAAAGTTGCCGAGACGCTGGTCGAGGGCCGCAAGGCTAGTGCTCTTCCCGGCACAGAACATGAGCTTCGCGCGCCTATGATTATTTCTTCTATCGGCTCGGTGCCTGAGTTCATTCCGGGCGTCGCCATGAAAGGCGAATACTACACCTTCACCAATGAGCAAGAGGCGCGCTATACGGGATATGAAAACGTCTTCGGCGTCGGGAACGTCGTCACTGGACAAGGGAACATCCGCGCGTCGCTGGTCCATAGCCAGAAAGTCACTGAGCAGGTCGTCGAAAACTACCTTGGTGTAGGTGAGGGCAACGGCGACAGGGATATTTCCGGGGCGTTCGCTCCCGCTGAAGCCAAGGCGGCAGCACGCGCCGAAGCAGTGGGGCTGATGGTGAAAAAGGCACCGAAACTGTCAGCCAGTCAAATCGGCGAGATTGAAAAACGTATCGCCGCTTTGCATCAGAAGGTTGGCTACACGGGCGACTACGACGCCTGGATCGCCAAGGTGATACCGCCGGATCTCGAATAGCCGCTTACAGCAAACGGAAAAGCCACGGCTTATTGGCCGTGACTTTTTTGTTTAATAGAGATGAGCGAATCCCTATGCCGGATACTTACCGGTGATGTAGTTGTGCAATTGGTGAATGGTCGCTTCCTGCGCTGAGATGATCCAATTGACCAAGTCGCCAATAGACGCCACTCCGACTACTTGATCATGCTCGATCACCGGCAGGTGGCGGATGCGGTTTGCCGTCATGATCCCCATGCACTCTTCAACTGTGTGCTCCGGAGTCACGCTGATGACGGGGCTCGTCATGATCTCCTTTACGTGTGTATCACGTGACGATCTCCCCTTCAAAACCACTTTCCGCGCGTAGTCGCGCTCAGAAATAACGCCGATCGGTTTTCCCTCGCTGAGCACCAGCAATGCCCCGATGCCCTTCTCTGCCATGAGCGCAACGGCGTCATAAACCGAAGCCTCGGGAGTCACAGACCAAACGTGATGCCCCTTGCGCTCCAAAACCATACGGAGATTGTCAATTAGTTTCATACTGTTTACCCGGTTCATCCAAGAGACGATGCTGGTTTTCCCGCCCTCCCGATGCACGTGGAATAGTCTATTACTAGGTTGTAGCCGGAAGCAATAAATTTCACAGCGCCGGCTTGGGACATTCTGAACTCAGTAAGTAAAAAATTCCTGGTGTACTAACCTGTGTCAGCAAGCTGAACTTCCGCCAATGATGGTTCCGTACACAACGAATTCTGGCAACGCGCTGGCGGCAATTCTGCTTCGCAGCGAAGTTGACTGCGGAAACCTTCTGCGCGCGGCCCGCATATCAATGCTCAGGGCGTCCATGCCATTTGTTCGCGAGTTTGCGGGATACATAACCATCGTTGGTGGAGCGATCCACCCAGCCACGTTCGATGAGCAAGATAACGCCGCCGGGTATCGAGGTCTTTTCGGTAGCAGGTTGTTGAGAAACACTGAAGCCCGGCCTTTTTGCCGCGCTGAAGAACCTGCTTTTCTTCAACGCCACAAACTCAAGAACAGAATTCCTAGGTGCGCTCGGAATCACATCGAAAAAATTTCCTTTCAACATCCTTCTAGACTAGCTTCTAGTTTCTAACTTCTCCTGACGGGTTCCCTTTCGTTCTAGGCTCCACTTGAGTGCGGGCGGGGTCAGAATTGTTGTGGCGATCACCATTACGACGACGGCGGAAAAGACGTGCTGATTCACCACTCGCTGGTTGCCGATCATCAACGCGAGGCCTGCGTTCGCAAAAATCAAACCAACCTCGCCGCGAGGGATCATGCCGATGCCCACTGAAAGGCGGTCCACGCCTTTGCCGAGCACACCGAGGGAGCTGAGTTGCTTCCCCAGTATTGCCGCGATAGTGAGAACAGCTGCCAGCTGCAGCACACTGAGGCTGGCAAAGGAGCGCAAGTCGGTGCGGATGCCCATCGAGACGAAAAAGATCGGCACCAGGAACGAGGCGATCGGCGCCACGAGTTCCTCCAGGCCATGCTCGCCACGGCTTTTGAAATCACGATAGTGAAGTTCCTCCAGAATCAGACCTGCCGTGAAAGCACCAACGATAGCAGCCAGACCGACAGCAGTGGAGAGCCAGGCAAAAAAGAAGCAGAAGGCCAGTCCGGTGGCAAGCAGAACTCCGCCCGTTTGCAGCTTCGAAGCAAATCCGAACAGGCGCCGGGATACGCGAATGCCCAGCCACAATCCGCCGGCCAGGAATACGGTGGCTTTGGCAACTGTCATTCCGATGTCCCCGAACGAAAGCGTTCCCGCGCGACCGGCGGCGATGATGGCGTTGGTTACCACCGCTAGGATCAACAATCCGAGAACGTCATCTATGACGGCGGCACCGAGGATGACGCGCGACTCCGCCGATTGTGAGCGCCCCAGGTCCTTGAGGACTCGGGCCGTGATGCCTACGCTTGTCGCTGTTAAAGTGGCGCCCAGAAACGCGTGCACATAGACGCTCTGTTCGGGCAGGAGCCACGCACCCACTCCCCACCCCAGCGCGAATGGACCCGCCACGCCCAACATTGCAACGAGGAAAGATGACCAACCCACGCGCATCATTTCCGTCACGGTGGATTCGAGTCCTACCTCAAACAGCAGCAGGATCACTCCCACTTGCGCCAGCAACTCGATCGGCTCGTCGGTTTTCAAGTATTCGAGTCCGTTGAAGCCGAGCAGCGTCAAATTCCCAATGATGACGCCGGCGACCAGCTCACCCAATACAGGTGGTTGTTTTAGACGTTCGGCAACATGGCTGAAGAATTTCGCCGATATGAGAATGATTGCGAGCGAGAGAAAAATGCGAGCGGAAACGGCACTGTGTTCCGGTCCAGCGGCAAATGCCGTCGTTTCTCCGACCGCACAGAATATCAGCAAACGCAACATGAGCAACCTCTCACGCAGCCTGGAACGAATGTGTGGCCTCAAACTGAGCCTACCAGAAATTCAGTGCTGCCTGTTAGCAGCGTGCTGAAAAATACAGGATCACGTCATGCTGAACCGGTGCTCGTCACCGGCGTCAGGCCGTCACTTGGATGACGGTGCCAAATAGGGCTGGTGGAGCTTGACAGGTACCGCCGCTCGCCTTCTGAGTCTGAGGTTAAGCATCTCCACGAAAAGCGAGAACGCCATTGCGAAATAGATGTAGCCTTTCGGAACGTGTACCGCAAACCCTTCGACCATGAGCGTCACCCCAATCAGCAGCAAGAAACTAAGCGCCAGCATTTTCACCGTTGGATGTCGGTCCACGAAGCCGCTGACTTGCGCGGCGAAGCCCATCATGAATATTACCGATAGAACAACTGCGGCTATCATAATGGAAATCTCCTGAACCAGGCCCACAGCGGTGATAACGGAATCCAGCGAGAACACGGCATCCAGCAGAATGATTTGTACGATCACGCTTGTGAAAGTAGGCGCGACACGAGCAGACGAGTGACCTTCCTCTCCTTCCAGCTTCTGGTGGATTTCATGGGTGCTCTTGGCAATCAGGAATAGTCCGCCGAAGATCAGGATCATATCGCGACCGGAGATTTCGTGCCCCAGAAAAGTCACCAACGGCTGTGTCAAGCCGACGACCCACGAAATGGATATCAACAACGCTATTCGCATGAACATCGCTAAGCCCAATCCGACCATTCGAGCTTTGCCTTGCTGCTGCGCGGACGGGAGCTTGGACGCAATAATGGAGACGAAAACAACGTTATCAATTCCGAGAACTATTTCAAGACCGAGCAGTGTCGCGAATGCAACTCAGGATTGTGGTTCCGTAATCCAGTTCATGAAATGATTTCCTTGCCAAATTGGCGATTTCCAAAAACGAACCAAACAGCCGACCAGGCCTGTACTTTCCAGACATTAGGTTACAGTGCTACTCGCGTGAAGGTGGCTGGGGGAAGCGCAGTCTATACGCACGGACCAGCAGTGATATTGCGGTCCACAGACATAGAATAATCACCGGAATGGAAAAGATTCGCGGCCAGTGCGCGGCGATTCCGGATAGGATGAGAAGCAGGACCGCGCCCCAAGTCATAATGACAGCTTCTGCCGGCCCAAGCTGTCTACGGCTTGTGACTGCCGCGCCCAAAGAGTGACTGATCCGCATGATCCCCGCGGCT
Organism: Acidobacteriota bacterium; assembly: GCA_016191085.1. Lineage (GTDB taxonomy): Bacteria > Acidobacteriota > Terriglobia > 2-12-FULL-54-10 > 2-12-FULL-54-10 > JACPPJ01. The sequence continues at coordinate 40,364 of JACPPJ010000044.1, forward strand.
GCCCGGCCCCCGCCGCCCGACCGCCTATGTCGGATCGGCGGTCTCGTTACCGCCGTGGGCACGGTGCGCCGCCGCTTCTTGTGGAGGACAATCTCTGTAGATTGCGCCAAGTCGTCCTCATACATTTGTTCCATTTGATGCGCAAACCGTTCGTCCTCCACGATGACATCCAATTCCCGGTTGCCCAGCCAGCTCGCAATATTTAGGTTTGTTGAGCCCACTCGCGACCAGAATCCATCGGCGACGGCTGTCTTGGCGTGCATCATCGACCCGTTCCACTCGAATACGCGCACACCGGCTTCCAGCAGGGGCCGCAAACCTGCCCGCGACACTGCCCGCATGATGGGGACGTCGTTGGCGCCCGGAATCAATAGCCGCACATCCACTCCCGACCGCGCTGCGGATTGGAGAGCCTGTACGTACGCTCCCGTACCGACAAAATACGCATCCGCAAGCCAAATTGAGCGGCGGGCGAAAGCCGCAATGATTTGGTCCACGCGGTAGAGGCCGCCTGCGTCAGGGCCGGTCGCTACTATCCGCAGAAGTACGTGACCTGCCTTAGCGAGACTGTCCTCCGGCGGAAGTTCGTTGTCCGGCAAAGGCTCGCCGGTGGCAGCCCAGGTATCCGCAAACGCCAACTCGATATCAGCGAGGGCGGGACCCTCAATCTCAATGCCTGTATCTCGCCATGGGTCGATGTTGCGCTCCGGGAATCCGACCCAGCGCTGGCCCACACAAAGCCCAGTTACATAGCCGATCCGGCCATCTACTGCAATCATCTTCCGATGGTCGCGCGTAAGCCATGCGATCGGGCTTTCCAGATTCAGCCGGTTAAAACATCGTACGTCCACGCCGGCATCCGCTAGACGGCGGAAAAACCCTCGGGAACTGCTTCCGATTGATCCCGCCCAGTCATAGATGAACCGCACCGCGATACCGTCTCGGGCCTTATCGGAAAGTAGCTGCGCGAACTGCCGACCTACTGCATCCTCATGGAAGATGTACGTCTCGAAATGAATCCACTTGGTTGCCGATTCGATGGCCTGAATCCATGCAGGATAGTTTTCAGCGGCATCTTTGAGGAGCCGTACGCGATTCCCCTCGATTCGATCGGCGCCGGCAGCACGAGAGAGAGCTTGGGCGGCCAATTCACGATCTGTTTTGTTTTGAGCGCGCGCCAATCGCGGTACCCTCAATTTATATTGTCGCCGCAAAACCTGAGCCGTAGCACATTTCAGGCTGGGAGTCTATAATAGATTAGTTGTTTGCTATGAATACCAAGATCGGCTCGCTTCGAGTAGCTACCTATAACATCCACAAATGCAAAGGGTTAGACCGGCGTATCCGGCCGGAGCGCATCGTCGCAGTGCTCCGTGGAATCGACGCGGATATTATCGCCCTCCAGGAGGTACTGTCGTTCGAATCTGGCTTGCGGCATGAAAATCAGGCACGGTTCATAGCTGAGGAGCTTGGCTTTTATTCCGCTTTTGGTCACACTTGCCATATGCGGGGGGGCCGCTATGGCAATCTTCTGCTCACGCGATTCCCGATTGATATCAGTCACAACTATGATATCTCGTCGCCGAGGCGTCGTGAGCCTCGCGGCTGTTTGCGCGCTGATGTTCAATTGAAGACTACCATGCTACATGTCTTCAATCTTCACTTGGGTACAGGCTATGTGGAGCGCCGCTATCAGGCGAAACGTTTGTTGAAGGAATCAATCTTTGAACGTCATGTACTGCGAGGTCCCCGGATCGTGCTCGGCGATTTTAACGAGTGGACCCGCGGAGCTGTATCTAAGTTTCTTGCATCTAACTTCAGTGCCGCTGATCTGCGAAAGCACCTGAACCGGTCGAAGACCTACCCAGGCGTGCTGCCATTCTTGCATTTAGATCATATTTATTTCGATCCCGTGCTCCGTCTGGAACGGCTGACATTATGCCGGGACCGCACCGCCCTGATCGCATCCGATCATCTGCCGCTCGTAGCTGACTTCAGCATCGAATCCGTATCCGCGTAGCTGAGCTAGCTTTTTCACACAACGATCAGCCGGCCGACGAGCCTCATCCACCGACGAAAGACCGCAACGCTTTGACGTCTGGCGCAAACCGGAAATCGCTTTGCTCCGATGGTCCAAGTGTTCGGGAACTGAAAACAGACCGTTGCAAATCGGGAAGTCACCGTTCCGCTTTCCAGTAATACCTGTGCTACAGGGGCCGCGAGGGAGGTGCAGCCATCAGTCCTGCCGATATTTAGCTGAAGCGTTGTACCACATTCGTAAGCACGCCAGGGCCGCGCTTCGCGAAATGAAGTACAAAAATTACTTGGCTTCCGATACGAGCGTATGGCATTATTAATTCACCCCCGGACAAACGGTGAGGCTGTTGACATCGAGATCTGAATTGGCGGAACAAAACGCAGCAGCTTCCGTTGGTGTGGCGGGTGTGTATTTCGGGCCAATTGCCTCCAAAACCATCGGGAGAATGAAATATGTACTTGAACACACGAATCCCTGGCACAAGGCCGATTTTCACCATGGTGCTGTTTGGCTTTTGGTTTTACGCCAGCCTCCCGGCTAGTGCACAGTTACAGACGCCTCCGGCGCCGCCGACCCCGGTCGCCAACGCGACGGATTTTATTGTGACGTTTGTTCCCGGCACTTCGCAGACCGACCGGGCGGCAGCCGTGCAGCGTGCGGGCGCGAGGTTGCGCTTTAACTACGAGATCGTGACTGCGGTCGCTATTACGGTGCCAAATGCCAACGCATTGGCCGCCTTGCAACGGGACCCATCGGTTCTGGAGATCATCCCCGACCGGACGGTTCAAGCATTTCAATCTGATCTCGGAAAGGGCGGCGGAAATGGAAAACCCGGCGGTGGTGGTGGAACGGTAACGGGGCAAGAGGTACCAGATGGCGTGACCCGCGTGGGGCCAGCGAAGCCGGGTTCGGACGGCAGCGGCGTCGGCGTGGCCATTATCGACACCGGTTTGGACTTAAGTCACGCCGACCTGACCTTAGGGGGCACCCTGTATGATGCATTTGAAGGCACATGCCAGGACGGCAACGGCCACGGTACGCACGTTGCGGGAATCGTGGCCGCCAAGGACAACAACCAGGACGTTATCGGAGTGGCGCCGGCCGCCACGGTGTACTGCGTAAGGGTTCTGAACAACTCCGGGAGCGGCTCGGATTCTACCGTCATGGCTGGATTGGATTGGGTATATCAGAATGGAGCCAGCGCTAGTCCGCCTATCGGCGTAGTTAACATGAGCCTCGGCAGATCGGGAACACTGGACGACAATCCGGCGTTGCGAGAGGCGGTTCAGAACTTAGTCAACAATGACGTGGTCGTAGTGGTGGCCGCCGGGAACGACTCCAGCAAAGAAGTGAAGAATATGATCCCGGCGGGCTACCCTGAAGTTCTGGCCGTTGCCAGCACGACGGCCGTGGACGGCTCCAATGCGGGCTGCCGAGGCTATTCCGCCACCGTGAGAGCAGATACGGCTTCCTACTTCACCACGGACGGGAAACTCGACCTCAACAGTATGATCGGAGTAACCATCTCCGCCCCCGGGGCGACCAGGGAAGATATCTCCAAAGCGTGTTTTCTGAACTCGGTGGGCATCTTGTCACTGAAAGTGGGTGGCGGGACAACTCGCATGTCGGGCACCAGCATGGCTGCGCCTCACGTTGCGGGAATTGCGGCCCGGCTGCTGCAAACTGGCACGTTGGCGGGAAACGTTCGTTCCACGCTCCGCAGCACAGCGGACAAACCGGGCACGGCACCCATCAATTCCCCCGCCAGCGGTTATACCTATGACGGCGAACGAGAAGGTGTCGCCCAAGCGCCGTAACTCGCCCCTGATGAATGGCAGAACGGCCGAGATGCCTCAACTCCTTTGCGATGCGGCGTGTTCCGCGGCCAGAAAGCCGTAGACTGCTGCCGACATTAATGAGTGTCCGGCCTGATAGCCAATGCCCCAGATTCGGGTAATGGCGGTAGTGTTGCCGCAACCGTACAGCCCGGGGATGGGTTCCTCACCATTATTGGCAGAGACCACCTGCCCTTTCGGGTTGATCACGATCTTGGTCTCGGCGAAAAATGGATCTGGCGCATTCATCTCTGCTCCGTAGAACGGCGGTTTTTCAACCGTTCCCATGGTGTGCCGCTTGCGGTTGAATTCCGGGTCTTTCCCTTTGCGCGCGTACTCATTGAAGCGCGCCAAAGTGGCTTGCAATTTGTCGGCTGGCAGCTTCATCTTGGCAGCTAGTTCCGCCACCGAATTGGCCTTAGTAACCCAGTCCAGATTTTCCGTGTTTCCGGGCGGCATACCGACAAACGATTCCGTATCCAAGCAATTCTGATCGAAGACCAAGAAGCATGGGAAATTCTTGAAGCGATGCTGGCCCATAGTTTCGAAGTCTTTGATCTTGCCTCCGAAGTCCTGAAAGAACGACTCGTCTCCAAAGCGGGAACCGAAGCGGTTGACGATGACGCTATGCCGGAGACCGGCCTCCTTATTGGATCTACCGAATGGGGCGCCATTGGGGAATTTGTCGTCCGGGGACGGTAGCGTAATCATTGGTACGATAACGGATGTGGCGGCGATTCTCCCTCCGGCAGCAGCACCCAATGCCCAGCTCTCGGTTTCGCCATGCCCGCCGCGACCGTCCACATCGCCGCCGAGGGCGAGCAGAACGCCCTTTTTCGCGCGCAGGTGTTGCTCTTTCCCATTCTGACGCACGGTGACGCCGATAACGCCACTGCCATTCATCAGCAGGCGTTCCGCGCTGGTTCCGGTCCGCATTTCCACTCCACGTTTCGCCAATGCACGAATGGCATACGCAACCAGAGCGGCGCCGCCGAGCCGGGTGGCTTCATCTTTCTTGATGATAGCATCCACTTTATCCGCACCCAACTTCTTCCGCCAGATTGCGACAGCTGGCTGATTCAGACGGTTCGGACCGAAGCTCTCGGTGTAGGTGATTTCCTCGTTTGCCAGAGCCTCCGAAAACCCGCGTATAAAGACGGAGAGGTGAACTCGATCCCGCCATGCGCCCAATGTCTCGGCTGGAAAAGGCTCGGGAGTAACCAGGCGGCCTCGGCCCTTGGAACCGGGCGAGACGGGATAATAAAATTCGGTACCGCCCATTCTGAACTTGAAGTCAGCCTTGTCACGCAGATAATCCCAGACGCGAGCGGCATGATCCACGTAAGCCTCGCGATATTCCGGGCGGCTGTAGCCGCCTCCTACATATGCGACATAGGCAAGCGCTTCGTCGCGGGAATCGGAGATGCCTTCCTGCTTCATCAAGGCATTCATGGGCACCCACAGGATGCCGCCGGACTGTGCGGTCGTCCCGCCGAATTTGTCCTGTCTTTCAATGAGAAGCGTTTTCATGCCCTTGTCATGCCCGGCGATGGCCGCAGCACAACCGGCGATACCCGAGCCGACGCAAATCCAATCGTAAGTAGCCGACCAGTCGGGGTCTTGCGCTCGCGAACTGCAGCCAATGGAAGAGAGGCTGCCGGCAGCGACGGTCGCCAGAGCACCACCACCCATTTTTTTTATGAATTCCCGGCGCTGAGATGGCAGGTTGTTGCTCATATCTTTTTTGTTTTCGTTCACGACTTCCTCCGTACTTGTTTACGTTTGTGCGAACTAAATGTTTGGACTAAAAAAGCAACTTCAGCGCAAACTGAATTTGTCGCGAAGTGCTGGACGTAGAATCAATCCGGCCTGCGTTCGCCACTGGGGCCTCCACATCCTGCCGTGCGGCAAACACCGTCCGGTTGGGCAGCGCGAAATTCGCGTGGTTGGTAATGTTAAAAACTTCAGCCCGGAATTCGAGTTTCCCACCTTCACCCAGAAAATCCAGCGAAGTATCTTTGGACAACGAGAAATCAACGGTTGCAAATCCGGGACCGCGAACTATGTTTCGCCCTGCCGTTCCCAGGAAGCCCGCTGCGGGAATCCGAAACGCCGTGGAATCAAAGTAACGATCCGATCCACCTAATACGATATTGCTGCCGTTGCGTCCAGAAACTAGGTCGGGCCGGTCTATCCCCGCTGCACCTCCGTTCATCTTGGACCGGGAGCGATTGGTCCCCAGCACGGGAGTAAATGGATATCCGCTCTGAAGCGTCAAAATGCCGCTCACCCACCACCCATTCAAAAGCTTGGAGATCATGCCTCCGCTCGCCAATTCCGAGAAACGATAGATGCCATTAAAACGAAAATTGTGTGTGGCATCGAACACGCTCGGCGCGCGGTCGAGTTTCGGATCACTCGTATCCACCAGGAAGGAACTGACGGCATTGTTGTCTGAATTCAACTGCGACTGACCCTCGTCTATCAACTTGGAAAATGTATACGAGTTTTGGAACTGCAAGCCTCTGCTCAATCGCTTTGTCAAACCCAGTTGCAATGAGTTGTAGAAGGAATTTCCTCCCGCAGTTTTCAATTCGATATTGGACCAGTTCGGATTGATCAAGGGTTCATTTCCCAGCCAGAATTTGCGGCCGTCAGGAAGAATCTGCGGCACCGTTGGATTTCCCTCCCTGCCTTGAAACAGGTTCAGCCCGCGGGAGCCTCCATAAGCCAGAGTCACAGCCGCGTTCCAGGGAAGCTGCCGTTCCACGGCCAGATTGTACTGAAGAAGATGGGGTTGCTGCAAATCGTAGTCTATGAGGCGAAGCCTCTTACCAACTGCTTCGGCAGGGAAGGCCAGCGGCAGAGTGAAACTGGAAGGTAGGTTGACTTGGCTCTGAGACGTAAAAGGCGGCGTGCCTACTGCACTGATGATCAGCACGCTTCCGAGATTCCCAAGATCGTAAAGCAGTCCGAAGCCGCCACGGATCGCCGTCTTTCCATCACCGGCGACGTCCCATGCGAAACCAATTCGCGGGCTGACATTCTTCAGCGAAGGATTCTTGAACGATTGGCCAATAGTGGCGGTTGCATCTCTTCTAAGGTCTCTTACGTTCGACCCTAAGCCGCGGATCTCCTCTGCCGCCGTTTGGAACTCATAACGAACCCCAAGGTTCAACGTTAGGCGCGAGCTAAGCCGCCAGTCATCCTGAGCATAGAACCCAAACGTGCTGTAGTAATAGCTGCGGTCTAAAATCGAGCCCGGGGTAATTGCGGAATAGTTCTGCGGCCTTGCCTGTAAGAAATCGGTGAGATTGGCAAAACTGATCGATCCCTTGGCATTCGAGCTGTTCAGGAAGTACTGCTGATACCGATTGATCAGCACTCCCAATTTCCAGGAGTGTTGCGCTCTCGTATAAAATAAATCGTTGCTCCACGTGAAGATGTTCTGTTTCCCCTGGATAGGACTGGTGCCGCCCGGTCCAAGCGTATTGATGCCGGTAATGCTGATGGAGCCGATCTCCCTGCCGGGGACGAAGGAATACTGCGGGCCTTTTAGATCCGTCGGAGAGATCTGTTGCGTATTGGTTCGGCTATATGAAAACCGGAACGTGTTGAGCAGCGTCGGTGAGAAGACATGAATCTCGGATAAGGTTCCATATTGTAGCCGGTTCAGAGATGCAGTTTGAAACTGCGGATATGCCTCGGGCCGAACGAGTTCCGTGTCATGTATTGTATAGCGGCCAAAAGCCGAGTCACTGGCCGAGAAAACGTGGTCAACTCTTTCCTGCCCGTAATCCTCACGCGTGGGCTGGCTAAAAGGAAATGTAAATTCGTTTCTGGGTAGGTTGGGGTCCGGATAAAGTGCCAGCAACGGCTTAATCGCCGGGGCGATCTGAGGAACCAATCCTCCGTCTTGCTTTGCCGCCGTAGGTATTACGGTTAAAAGTGTAGTAAGACCTAGGCGCTGGCGAACCCCTTCATATACGGTAAAGAAGAATGTCTTATCCTTCCGGATCGGTCCTCCAAAAGAGGCGCCAAAGTTGTTTCTCTTGAATTCCGGCAGGCGACCCCGCGTAAGGCTGGTGATGCGATCAAAAAAATTCCGGGCATCGAGGTTGTCGTTGCGCAGGTACTCAAACACCGAGCCATGAAAGCTGTTCGTGCCGCCCTTGCTGACAATTACCATTTGGCTTCCCATGGTCATGCCATACTCGGTGCTAAAGGAATTGGTGACCACGCGATATTCCCGAATCCCTTCCACTCCAGTAAGGCCTACCCCGCCGCGCAATTCGGATTGGAAACCGGGATGTTCTGCTTTGACTTCATAAGGGCCTACCGGCAGCGCCGCAAACCTATACGACCCATCGGCTGCTGATTTCGCTGTTCGAGTTTGACCAGTCTCCAGGTTTCGCACCGTCAAAACCGCATCGGGCACTACTGACCCGCTCGCGTCTGTGATGACGCGGGCCGTCCCCAGGCGGTCGCTCAGGTAGTAGTAAATTGCGCCGATCGAAGGCACCCGCTTTGCGATTCTCGCGCCGTTGAAGTAGATGTATTCCGCTGTGATGGTTCCTGACAGGTCGCTTTCGGCCAGAACCTCACCGCCTACACCGTACCAGTACAGTTTGCCATTCGACTTGTTCACTCGGCGGTTGTCGGCGTCGTAGGTGTAGCTCACTCCTGCCGCTGAGGTCATCCGCCCAAAAACCGCAGAGTTTGAAAAAGCACAAACTCTGCGCTACCCAGCTTCCGATTGCGATTTTCGTTCGAACTTCGCATGCATGATGAACATGACGACAGTTACGAACAAAAGGCCGAACACGCTTCCGTGATATCCAGATCTGACGATAGTAACGGGCGGAACGAGACTCGAGACAAGCAACCACTTCACCGCTGTCCAGCCGCCAAGTCGAGAGAATCCGCCTTGATGGGGTGTAGCACCAATCTCCATGAACAATGAACCCAGCAAGAAAACTCCAAGCAGCATCCAGAGCGACATTGATCTTGCCCAATGCCCATGAGTTCGCTTGAACATAAAATAGCACAGGAGCAACCCAGTCGGTGGGACGATTGATGAAAGAGCTAAATTGAAAAAATCATCACTCCTCAGCAGGTCTATGATCGTCACAGGCCCCCAGAAGGATGTTCCACCGATGAGGACAAGCAATAATTTACGGTTTAGGTGCATCGGGGTTAGTAGGGGCTCCCTCAAGAATAACACCGTCGGGAATACAAACGGCATGTGCCCCCAATCCGTATTCCTTATCAAGTTCATGTAGGTCATCCGGCCTTCGGCGTAAACATCCCGTCAGAAATCAGGCTCCCGCCGAGTTGTCGTTAACGCCCGTGTTCGTGCTCGTAGTAGGCATGATATGATTTTCCATCGCTGTATAACACGAGGAATGCACCGGTCTCCATATGTAGGCGCAGAGCGTCCCCCCTCCCAGGAGCAAGTCCTGTAGGGATCACTAACTGGCGTTTTGGAATCAGCCGCCAATTCGAAAAACAGCCATAAAACAAATACTTCTCCTTCCTTAATGTTTCGAAGCCTTGGACGATTAATAGTCCCAAACAATGATGCGGGGCGTCGGCGGTGGGCAGTTTGGGGGCCTCCAATTCGGCGATTTTCACACCCTTAGCGAGTATCGCACGGAATCCATGTTCCATGCGTAACACCACTGCTCCATCACGTCGGCCATCGCCATCGAAGTCGCCCACCATGGGCTGCACCTCTTCGAATACGGTAGCATTGTCGCCCAAGAATCCTTTTACCAATTCCGCCATCTTTTCACGCGATGGGCGTTCTGTTTGCAGAGCGCCGCCCTCTGCATGTTGAGCGAAACCGACGACGAGGCTCGATTGCAAGACGAAAAATATGGACATCTGGCAGAAGCTCATTGGCAATTTACCCCCGAAAAAAAAGCTCACATGGAAATGGTTGTCATGCACTCCGGATGAGTCTGGTCTCACCCCAGCAATCGAGCTGTCACCGAAAATAATCGTTCTTATCAGCTGAGGATTGAAGCTGAAGAAAAATTGGATTAACTAATTGGTCGCGTCGCGATCGTAAACCTCACTGTCGATATCCACTCGGTCTTGTGCACCGTCAGTTCTGAAAGGTCGAACGTCTACTTCCAACCCAAGGCGGTGGCCGGTAGGGTGGCCGGGTGGTGCCCCGCCGCCTGGCAAGCTTATATCTCCGATTCCACGTCTGCGGATTTTCGGCCTTGCCTTTCACCGCATCAGCACTCAGCCACCTGCCGGTATTTGACGAGTATTGTCTGTACTCGGTGTGGTCCAGGTTAGTTTCACTGTCCCGTTCATGGCCGGTGAACTTGTAGGTGTTGCCGGAGGTGTCGGCGGTGACGACGCGCTCGCCGCCGTAGGGGTAGTAGTCTGATTCGGCTACTACGGTGCCGGTGGCGTTTGTGATCACCCGGGCAGTCCCCAGTCGGTCGCTCAGGTAATAGTAAATTGCGCCGGTCGAAGGCACCCGCTTACCAACTCGGGCGCCGTTGAAGTAGATGTATTCGGCCGTGATCGTTCCTGACAAGTCGCTCTCGGCCAGCATCTGCTCCGCTCCGGCCGCCTCCATCTTCTTTCTCCAGTTTCTCCAGCGCGTCATCAAGGTTGGATGGATGGATGGGCACCTCGTGCTCGAAATACTTGCTCCCGCACAGATACTGCCAGTACGGATTCTTCCACCCATTGCTCGACCACTTCTTCGTCGCTGAGCTGGTACAGGTGCTTCAGGTAGTGCAGCCCCACCTCTTCAGCGGGAACTATTTGGCCCCCAACGCGCGCGACTGGAAGCGGAGCGAATCCGGGAAATGCGCGGCTACATACTCTCCGTTGTGCCTGCCGGGATAGAGGTGAAATTCGTGCGGCACTCCCAGCTTAGTGAGCAGTTCGTGCAGCGCCTGCGATCCTTCATCGAAACCGTAATCGTCTTCCCGGCCGCAATCGATGTAGATTTTTAAACTCTTGAGACGTTGGGCCCGGCGCGCCAGCGCAAACGGCGTGTTCTGGTTCCAAAACGCTACATCAAACGGATCGCCAAAGGGGCTGCGCCTTCGGCCCAGCGCCGACTTCAGCGTGGGAGGCAGCTCGTCGGCGATCGCCGGCATATGCACGCTAACGGCTGCGAATAAGCTGGGATAGCGAAACGCGAAGCGGAGAGCGCCGTAGCCGCCCATGGAGGTTCCGCTGATTCCGCGCGCTGCACGCGTCCCCAGGGCGCGGTAGCGGCGCTCGATCTCGGGCATGAATTCCTGGATGAAAAAATCTTCATAGCGTTCCTCTCCATCGCGGGAATTTATGTAGAACGCGCGGTCCCCATCAGGGGTCGCGATGAGAAACTCGCCGATCTGGCCGTACCGCTGCAAGTTCTCAACCAGATCCCATCCTCCCAGCCGCACTAGCGCTTGCTCGTTGTCGCCGAGCCCGTGCAGATAATACAGGATCGGGTATTTGCGGTTTTTCTGCGCATCGAAGCTGGGCGGCAGCAAAACGGTATACCGAACAGGACGACCCAGAATCTTGCTTTGAACCGCCCGCGATTCCGCGCGGGCTTCGAGAGCCTGCGCGCCAAGCGCCTGCAAAGGCAAGAACGCTGCAATGAGCATCAACGCCGTACTCGTCCGAGCTATCAACGTGACATTACTCATAGCGCAAAGCCTGCACAGGATCGAGTCGAGCGGCGCGCCGGGCTGGGTACAGGCCCGAAACGAGACTCACTACAATCGCGAACGAGATAGCAGCGGCGATCAGCCACAGCGGCGCAGCCCACACCGTCTCGGGAGGAAGCTGGTGCCGCTGAAGGTAAATGCCGGTTCCGAAATTGATGGCTGCTCCAATGGCGTGTCCCAGCAGCACTCCGGCCACACCACCGGCCAGTCCCATCGCGCCTGCCTCGGCGAAGAACAACTTCTGCACATCTTTGTCGCTCGCGCCGATTGCCTTCATTATCCCAATCTCGCGACGGCGCTCCAGCACCGCCATCACCAGCGTGTTGATGATGCCCAACGAAGCCACCGCGAGAGCCAAGCTGCCGAAGATTCCAAGGAAGAGGTCCAGAATAGTAAAGAACCGGCGCAGACCCTGTGAGGCATCCAGGATCGAGAAGGTGCGAAAACCCATTTTGCCGATGGCGTCCTCCACGGCCTGTGCTTTCGTGGGATCGGAAACTCTCACCATTAACGATGCATAGGTCTTACCCGAGGCGCCGGTGCGCGATGCTCCTGAAACATCGGAAGCCTGCATGATGTTCAGTTCTTCCGCGAGCTGAGTGGGAATGAACACTCCAGCACGTGAACTTGATCGCATACCGCCGTATGGCTCGTTGTCGATAATGCCGGTAATGCGGAGCTTCTCTTCCCGGCGCACCACCGTGAAGCCGTAGTCCTCGTCACCGGCGGCTGATCCGTCTTCGCTTTCTGAGTCCGCTGGTGTACTCGGGGGCAGCGGCCGCCGCTCGGCGTAGCGGATCACGAGCTCCTGGCCTATCACCGCCGGCGGATTGCCTTCGTTGAGTTGTTTCGCAAGCTCGTTTTTCAGAATCGCCTCCCGCGCAGCCGCCGAAGAAAAAAAGGTTCCTTGCATCTTCTCGAATGCTTCATTGTCGCGGGCAGAGGGCGCGAGGCCTCCAACCGATACGACATGAGAACGGTCCCGAAAACGAACTTCACTCAGAAACCGAATCTCCGGCTGTACGTCGACGACGTTTGGCAAACGTACGATGTGCTGCCGCGCCGCTTCGTCCAGGATACGCGGTTCACCGTCGTGCGGTGTTTCGCCGCCCCGGTCGCGTCCGCTCGTACGCTGGGGCGAGACGGCGATGGTGTCGAAAAGCCCGGAACCGGACAGCCGCTTACCAGCCAGTTGCTGAAGACCCACGCCCAGCGAAAGCATCGCGAGGAGCGAGGCGACTCCCACGGCGATGCCCGCCGTCGTGAGTCCGTTGCGCAACACCGATTCCCGCAGGTTGCGCGAGGCGAGGTCAAATAGATCGTAAGCTTTCATTGCGCCGCCTCGGAGGCCACTGACGTCACTTGTGGAGCGATCAGCTTGCCATCGCCCATTTGGAGCACCCGCCGCGCAAAGCGGTCGGCCAGTGGCGCCTCATGCGTGACGAGCAGGACCGTCATCTGAAGCGTTTGATTGAACTCTCGTATCAGGCTCATGATCTCTTCGCCGGTGCGGGAATCGAGATTTCCCGTCGGCTCGTCGGCCAGTAGCAACACCGGTTCGTTTACCAGCGCCCTGGCGAGCGACGCCCTCTGCTGCTCGCCGCCCGAAATCTCCGACGGCCGGTGTCGCATCCGTGCTGCCAGCCCCACGCGTTCGAGTGCCTGGCGTGCCCGAGTTCGCCGCTCCTGACGATCGACCTCTGCGAAGAGCATGGGGAGCTCCACGTTTTCTTCGAGCGTCATCGAGGGTACCAGGTTGAAGGACTGAAACACCATGCCGACGGTGTGCCGCCGGTAGCGCGCCAATTCCTGGGCGGAAAGCTGGCCCAATTCCCGCCCCGCTACCTCGATGCTTCCTGACGTCGGACGGTCAAGCCCGGCGAGCAGATGCAGCAGCGTGGACTTTCCCGAACCTGAAGCGCCCAGCAGCGCGACGAATTCGCCGCGGGCAATCTCAACGCTGACGTTGTCTACCGCGCGGATCACGGACGCGCCCATGTTGTACTGCCGCGACAAATTGATAGTCCGCACGAGCGGCGCAGGGAACGGCTGCGCGTTTTCCATAAACCCATCTTACGACACTACAGCGCATCAGAACGGTCGCTGCCGGGAGAAATCCTTCCGCGCTATGACCAAATTCTGGCATGTGCTACGCTGTTGAACTTCCGCGATCAGTTTTCCCCCGGGGCCGCGCAGAATGGGAATCGCCAAAACTTTGTTGTTCCTGCTGATCGTCGTTCTCGATGGCGCGGTAGTAACCTACACGTACAAGAGGAGCATGCCTCCGGTGCTTCGCCTCTGCGTGGGAGCCTGCACCGGGTTTGCTCTGGTTGGCACAATCGGATTCGTTGCCGCTTCCCTAGCGGGCGCGGTGAATGCCGCCGTCGTCTGGATTACAACGACGGTTGTGACTCTCCCGATGGTGGCTGTCGCGCGAGCATACCGCGCGCGGATCGCGGCCGAGGTGAACGAAAGCGTCACGCGTATGCGAAACGGCATTTCACAACCGAACTGGACTGCTGCGGTGTCAATTGCTTTCTACGTCGCGATAGCCATCCTGCTCGGCCAGATCTTTGGGAAAGCAGCCTTTCTTCGCCCCGACGGCATCTACACGGGCGTGCTCAACAACCTGGGCGATCTTCCTTTCCATATGCAGATCGTCTCCAGCTTCTCTGAAGGCCGTAATTTCCCTCCGGAAGACCCGGCCTTCGCGGGCATCCGCTTTTCCTATCCCTTCCTGGCCGATTTTCTTGCTGCGATGGTCAAGCAGTCCGGCGGCATCTCGCTCATCGCAGCCATGTGGCTCGAGAACATGGTGCTTGCGCTCGCGATGGTGGGCCTGATCCATTACTGGACGCTGCAACTGACCCGCGACCGCTTGGCCGGGCTGCTGGCGCCCGTCCTGGTGCTGTTCAGCGGCGGCTTGGGCTGGTCGCTTCTCTTTAGCGATGCTTGCGGCAACGCTTCCGGCATATTCGGCCTGCTCCCCCATTTGCCTCATCGCTACACCATAGGGACCGATCCCCTATGGCGATGGGGGAATTCATTGACCACCCTTTTCGTTCCACAACGCAGCATGCTGCTCGGGGTGCCGCTGGCCATCGTGATATTCAAACTATGGTGGGGTGCGCTGACGGAGGAGAGTCGCGATGCCGCCGATCGAACCGCCCCCGCTGTGCCGCCGATGCTCGCCGCGGGAGTGATGGCGGGGATGCTTCCGTTTATCCATGCCCACACGTTCATAGTCGTCATGATGGTCGGTGCATGTTTGGTTTTGCTATTCCCGAAGTGGAGAGCTTGGGCAGCATTCTTCTTGTCTGTGCTCGTCATCGCGGTGCCCGAAATGTTATGGGCCATGCACGGCAGCGGCGTGCGTGCGCAGACTTTTCTCGGCTGGTTCGTCGGGTGGGACCATGGCAACACCAACGCGATCTATTTCTGGTTCCTGAATACGGGCGCGTTCATTCCGCTGCTGCTCGCAGCAATTCTGTGGCGCCGAGAACATAAGAATCTTGTGCAGCCTGCGGCGCTGCGTTTTTATCTGCCTTTCGTGTTGTGTTTTGTCTTGCCCAATTTGGTGAAATTTGCGCCCTGGGGATGGGACAACATCAAGGTTCTCTTCTATTGGTATCTGGCCTCCGCTCCGCTGGTGGCTCTGCTGCTGGCTTCGTGGTTCAGGCGGCCGGGAAACTTCCGGTTAGTGGCCGCGGCGTTGCTGCTAACGCTCACGCTGGCCGGAGCCTTGGACATCCTGCGTGTGTTGACGGGAACCGAAGACAATCGCGAATTCGATACCGACGGTATCGCCGTTGCCCGGCAAATCATCGAGCGCACGGAGCCGCGCGCTGTAGTGCTGCATGCGCCTACTTACGACCCGCCTGTTTTTCTGACCGGCAGGCGCTCCCTGCTTGGGTACCCCGGACAAGCATGGTCCCGGGGCTTGGACTACGGCTCTCGCGAGAACGATATTCGCCAGATTTACGCCGGTTCGCCGCAAGCGCCTGCACTCATCAGCTCTTACCGCATTAACTATGTCATGGTAGGTCCGCAGGAACGGACAACACTGGCGGTCAATGATGCATTCTGGAGCCGGTTCCCGGTGATCGCTCAATCCGGCGAATACCGCGTCGTGAAAGTGGACGGTTACAGATGAGCACATCTCCTATGAAGCGCGTTCTCGAATGGTTGCTAACGACAGGAAATCGTGTAGGCTCTTGGCAAGATTACGGAGGACGGTATACACTTCGGCGGCTGTAATCTTTAGATCATATTCGGAAATGGCCCCGTGTTAAATGGAAAGCACCCCCAGAACGATTTAGCAACTACGTTATCGCGCAGAATACAAACGTCATGGGGAGCGAACATGATGTACGGTTGCTGTTTGGCGAGATATAACAATGAGTCCAACTGAAGATCCAACGCTAATTGACAAAGCCTTGATACTATCACGTGGCACCATTGTAAGCGACTGAGAGATGCTCTAAAGGTAGTGTCCTAAATCACTTTTAGGACACTACCACTCCCGAAGCCTCGGGTACGGGGTCGGCCCTGGCGCGACGGGCGAGCCGTGTTGAATGCCGTCTTGTGGGTTTTACGCACGGGCGCTCCCTGGCACGACTTGCCGGCTCGCTATCCGCCCTATCAAACCTGTCATCGTCGCTTTCAGCAGTGGCGGCGCGACGGCACCCTCACCGGCGTGCTGACGGCGCTGGCCGAAGACCTGCGCGACCGAGGCAAGTTGGACCTGTCGGAAACTTTCATCGACGCGACTTCAGCAGCGCCCCAAAGGGGGCTCTGCTGTCGGCCCGACTCGCCGAGGAAAAGGCAGTAAAATCATGGCGATCGTCGACCGCCATGGTCTTCCTATCGCCGTCAGCGAGGCGCTTCGCCGTATGAAACGAAACTCGTCGAAGCCACGCTGCAGCAGCGATTCCTCCCGGAAGTCCCCGCGAAAATGATCGGGGACCGGGCCTACGATAGCGAGCGATTGGATCGGCAACTGCGCGACTGCTACGGCATCGAACTGATCGCTCCCCACAACCTGGGCCGCGGGAATCCTCCTACCCAGGATGGCCGCCCTCTGCGCGGCGGCCGAAGACAGCTCAAGCGCTGGCGTTGCGAGCGCGAATCGTACTGGCTTGCGCGGAGGGAAAAAGCAACACCGAAGTGAGCGCTGGAATGCAATTGTGTAAGCAAACCGTTGGCAAGTGGCGAGGCCGCTTCGTCACCAAGCGTCTGGACGGACTGCTGGACGAACCACACCCCGGAGCGCCGCGCCACATCAGCGATGCTCAGGTGGAACGCGTATTGACTGTGACGCTGGAATCGATGCCGTCCAACGCGACGCACTGGAGCACACGACTGTTGGCCCGGCGTTGCGGGATGAGCCAGAGCACAGTCAGCACGAATGGATTAAGTTCACTTGATCGTGGGGGTCAAAACTAACGTCGTGACGGGAGTAGAAATCACGGAGCCTGACGTTCACGACACGACACAGTTTCCCGCCTTGGTTGAAGCGACCGGAAAACGGTTTGCAATTTCGGAAGTATCTGCCGACAAGGGTTACATCAGCAAACGGAACCTTGCGGTTGTGGCCGCTGCCGGTGCTGTTCCCTACATTCCTTTCAAGAGCAATACAACCGGGGAAGGCCCGGAACTCTGGCGCAAGATGTTTCACTTTTATCAGTTCAACCGGACAGGGTTCTTGCAGCATTATCACAAGCGGTCGAATGTGGAAACGGTCTTTTCGATGATGAAGCGGAAGTTTGGCGGGGCCGTGCGGTCGAAGACACCAACCGCCCAGGTCAACGAAATTCTGTGCAAGGTAATCTGCCATAACCTGTCTGTGCTGGTACAATCAATTTTCGAGCTTGGCATCGAGCCGACTTTCTGGGCAGAATCTTCACTTGCCCACAAAGTCAACTGATGGAGGGGGTTTTTAGGCAAAGCCACGCCCACGCAAGCGAATTTTTCAGCAGCCTCTAAAGCCACTGAGGTTCGACGGTTAGACCTCAGGGGCTAAAGCCCCCTCATTTCAATTTCAAACGGACCCACTACTGCCATCCCGAAGATTGTGGCTCACTTGGGCTTCCATCCCGGGCATGGTTTCCGCGTCGGGTCGCTGCCCGCGGAGAGGACGCCTTCGCAAGACGTCGCACGATACTCCGTCTTCTCGAACCGGAAAGTGTAAGTCGCAAATTCCGACTCCGAATTCCGATACCTGACTTCCAGGTCATGCCAGCCATTGTGCATGGCGGCAAGAGGGTTCATCGTTTCGCCGTCCGCTCGCAAAATCCTTCGCCAGTTATTCCCAAACCGTGCATAGAGCAGATAAGATGCGTTGCCATTAGAGCTGACAAGGCAATCTCCACGACCAGTCACGAGCAGCGCGGGCGTAGTCGTGGTGGTTAGATTGATCTCTTCTGCGCTGATCTGCTGCTCCAGGACAGGCTTATCCTCCTGAAAGCAAGCATCTGCGTCAAGATCTTTTCTGATTGTGGTAGCGAGGTCGGAAGGAAATTCAACGGGCTTTCGAGTGATCGTCTGAGCAAGCGCACTTACAGCGATGAGCACAACCGCACCCAGCCATAGATGAATTCGCGTAAAGCGCCTCATCTCATCCCTCTGCCTGATGCGACTGAATTGCCCGCCGAATACGGTCCAGCAGTTGTTCTTTGCCGAGGCTGCCCTGATCGCCCTCTTTGCGCGTTCGCAGGCTCACCGACGAACCTTCGACTTCTTTGTCCCCAACCACTAGCATATACGGTATCTTTTTCAGTTGCGCTTCACGGATCTTGAGGCCGATCTTTTCATTGCGGTCGTCAACTTCCGCGCGAACGCTCTCCACCCGGAGCAGGTTCACCAGCTCCCGCGCGTACGCCTGATGGCGCTCGGCTATGGGCAATACTACAGCCTGCACTGGCGAGAGCCACACCGGGAATGCGCCGGCAAAGTGCTCGATCAGCACTCCGCAGAACCGCTCCATGGACCCGAACGGCGCGCGGTGGATCATCACCGGCCGATGGAGTTGATTGTCGGGGCCAATGTAGCCGAGCACAAAACGTTCCGGCAGATTGTAATCCACCTGAACCGTTCCGAGCTGCCACTCGCGCCCGAGCACGTCCTTGACGACGAAGTCTATTTTGGGACCATAGAAGGCGGCTTCGCCCGGCTCGTCGGTGAATGGAATGCCAAGCGTCGCGGCGGCCTCGCGGCAAGCATGCTCGGCGCGATCCCACACTTCGGCGTTGCCCACGTATTTGGATGAATCGAGAGCGCGCAGTCCTACGCGGACGCGGTAATCGTTCATGTTGAGCGTCTTCAAGATGGTCCCGACCAAAGACAAACAGCCGTTCAGTTCCTGCCTGATCTGGTCCGGAGTACAGAACAAGTGCGCGTCGTCTTGCGTGAACCCGCGCACGCGCACCATGCCGTTCAGTTCCCCGGATTGCTCCCACCGATAAACGGTGCCGAACTCGGCGAGTCGAATCGGCAGATCGCGATACGAGTAGCGCTGGCTGGCAAAGATCCTGATGTGATGCGGGCAGTTCATTGGCTTGAGCAAATAGCCGTCAACCATCCCCTTTTCCAGGCGGTTCACCAGCTCGGCGCAGCTCACGCCGTCTTTAGCCAACTCGCTCAAGGTCTCGCGCTCTACGAACGGCGGATACTGCGAATCGGCATAATAAGGATAATGGCCGCTGGTGCGATACAGATCTAGCTTGCCGATGTGCGGCGTAAAAACCTGTGAGTAGCCCTGCTTGCGCAGCTCAGCGGAAATGAAGTTTTGCAGTTCCTGGCGCAACACGGCGCCAGCCGGCGTCCATAGGATCAGGCCCGGCCCGACCATTTCATCCAGCACGAACAGTTGCATTCGCTTGCCGATGACGCGGTGGTCGCGCTCGCGCGCCTCTTCCAGGCGCTTCAGGTATTCGTCTAGCTCCGCCTTGCTAAAGAAAGCGGTGCCGTAGACGCGAGTGAGCCGGTCCGAGTTTTCATCGCCGTGCCAGTAGCTTGAAGCCAACGACATCACTTTGAAGGCTTTGATGCGTCCCGTGCTCGGCAAATGCGGCCCGCCGCAGAGGTCTTCCCAGTCCTGTCCCGGCCTGCCCGTGGCATAGAACGAGAGCGGCGGAGGCGCGTTGCCTACCGCGCCCTCGAGCGCCCTCAAGGCGTTATCAACTTTATACTTGTTGCCCTCGGCTTCGAGCTTCGCCAGCGCCTCGTCCTGCTTCATTTCATAACGCATGAAAGGCCGGTCCGAGGCCACGATCTCGCCCATGCGCTTCTCGATCTTCTCGAAATCCTTGGAAGAGAGGCTCTCGCCATCCGGTAATCGAATGTCGTAAAAGAAACCTTCGTCCGTAGGTGGGCCGTAAACAAGCTGTATCCCCGGCCAGTTCTCCTGCAAGGCCTCCGCCAGTACGTGCGCGGCCGAGTGCCGCAGCAGGAACAGGGCGTCCGGTTGTGGCTTGTCCCCTTTGGAAGGTTCCTCGACGAATACCACTTTGCTGTCGTGATCGATCAGGGTTGCGAGATCGCGCAACTGTCCGTCAATACGCACGCCCAGACTCCGCTTGGCCAGACTCCGACTGATATCCTCAGCGACCTTGCTCGCCGGGACCGGCTCAGAATAGCTCCTGGTAGAGCCGTCGGGAAAAGTGATTACGGGCACGGCAGACGAAACTCCCAATGCTGTCGGGATATTGCAGGCGACTAGAGAAGGCCTGAGCTTTAGTTGTAGCAGTTATCAGCGCGGGGAATCAAGTGATCGGAGCACGGACGGTAGGTTCGGCGACCTCTCAGTTGCTAATGCTCATCGGTACATTTCCGCCTGTCATTTCCAACTCTCCTGTCGTATTCTGGCCGCATGCTTGCAGCGCCAATGAGAGCGCTGCTCTTGCCTCAGGTATTAGAGCGGACGACTTTCCCTCACTTTTTTCGATTTCCTTCAGCTGCTCGCATATGCTTCTCTCATCGAAGTCCACTACTAAGTTCTCATTGTCCCATACATACTGCTCCCGGGCTCGCTCATCAGTGCCAAACCTTATATTCGGTCCAGGATATTTTCCTGTGATCAATTTGACCAATTCCGAATCGTTGACTTCTGTTTTCCAGAACCCGAGCATATCGTTAGCCCCAGTTTCCCGGTTTACATGGAAACCCGTGAATTCAATGTTTCTAAGGTCCTGAAAGAGGTCGCCAATCTCACAAATCAGCTCATTGTTGGCCGTTAGTCCGACACACAACTTTCCGTTTTCGTCGAGCTTATCCTTTTCACGAAGGTAACCACTGTAAGATACGTCCCATTCCCCCGCAGCCAGGTTGACGCTTTTGCCTCTTCGTCTCAAAAGGGTCCGCTGATTTTTGGTGATAACGACCATCTCAATGCCGAGTGGATGCCAGTTATATTCATTTAAAACGGGATCGGAGCTTTGAAATTTCTTAGAAACTTTCAGGGCGACGTTTTCAAGTTGCTTGCGTGCGTGCTCCTTCGCTTCGTGGTGGATGCCTTTTCTCCCCTGTAGCGTGAGGTAGCAGAAGTAATCAATCGCTGCGAGATTCAGTTCGATTCCTGAAGGCGCTTGCCTTGGGGGCATAATCAAACGGAATACAGTAGAATTGAAGTAATCGAGAAGCTTCTGGGGGTCGGATCTCCTCTGGTAGTTCAGACCCTCTATAGTCGCTTTTATTTTAGAATCAGCCTCTAAGGCAAATTCATCATGAACACGGAGATCAATTCGGTTTCTGGTATACGCCGGGCAAAAGACCGTCAAAAGAGGAGGGGCGTTGGTGTTAGGTGAAGGCTCTTTGCTGGGCTGCGCGGCTTTCGAACGCCATAACCGTGGGATTGCAGACAGACGCGAGATTAGTTGCTTGATCCGACTGGAATACGCCCGCAGTACTAGCAAAATGATGACGAATAACCAGATCCACCAGTACCGCCGCACTTCTGCGAACTTCAATGAGAGGATTCCTTGGGCGATTAGTGTGACGATTATGGGCCAGACCATGTTGGTCCATAACGGATCATTCCACAAACGCTTCATTGGGGACCTTCTTGGCAGTTGCTAATTCCAATTCGGCAGACCTGGGCAAACGCGAGCTTGGTAATCCTAACAAAATTGGTGGCCGCGATCAACGGGCCCGTAGGTGGTATTGGTGGTATTGGTGAGTGAACCGAAGATGCCGGACTCGACCCATGGTTTGCTTTGTGAACACTCAGAGCGTAGATCGAATCATCTATGCCATCTTCAATCGCTACAACCCACAATGGAAAAATCGCACCCTCCGGCTTTTTACACAAGCAGCTTGACATCACCGGAGCGTGCGATTAGGGAATTGCAGTTGCATCTGGTAAAATCTGGTCAGCAGTGAAAACTTCCATTTCAATACCGTTCCTCTTGCCGGGCGATCCGTCCCTGTCCACGGAGTAGAGGGCCTCGATAGGCAAACAGACGAAGGAGTTGACGCATGCAAGTGAAAGGTATAACTGCCCAGAAGAAATCCACTCTCAACGGGGCAGGCAAAAAGAGGCAGGTGGTCGATTGGGAACCGCTTCTTGCTGGAATCGCCGGTGTGAATACCGTGCTGGAATATGGCGCGAACCGCAAGATATTCTCGCAAGGACAACCAGCAGATTCGGTGTTTTATTTGCGACAGGGCAAGGTGAAGCTGTCTGTCATCTCACAACAAGGAAAGGAAGCGATCGTTGCTGTTCTGGGCGCGGGCGAGTTTCTGGGAGAAGGATGCCTGGCAGGCCAGCCCTTGCGAATAGCAACGGCGACTACCACGACGGAATCTATTCTCGCGAGAATTGAGAAGCCCCTGATGACGCGGATGCTCCACGAACATCACGAGATATCGGAATTGTTTGTCACGCATTTGCTTTCTCGCAACATCCGATACGAAGCGGATCTGGTCGACCAGCTTTTCAACTCCAGCGAGAAGCGCCTGGCTCGGATTCTGCTGTTGCTCTCGCATTTTGGCAAAGAAAGCAGGACGGAAGCTATCGTGCCCGGTATCAATCAGGGAAGCTTGGCACAAATGGTCGGCACGACCCGGTCCCGGGTCAGCCATTTCATGAATAAGTTCAAAAAACTGGGCTTTATCGATTACAGCAGCGACGACGGATTGACAGTCAATAGCGGCCTCCTCAGCGTAGTTCTGCACGATTAATATTTCTTCTAGCGCTCGTAATCTCTACCGGCTCCACACTGCACTTCACCATCAGCAATTGCCCTTTCTCTCTGTGCCGCCATACAGTTGGTAACGGGCGAGCCGCGCAGGCGAACCTCTGCGTGTGAGCAATATTGACCATGCACGTGAGCAGGAAGGAACTGACGGCGAATTATCCTCGGAGTATACAGAGTATAGAGCGTTTTGTAAGACTCCGATGCGAAGCTCATGAAGGAGACTCTAATGATGAACTTGGTAAGGACATTCGTGGTGTCCGTTATGGTTCTGGGGGCGACCGCGATGTCTATGCCGCCTCCGCTCGAGATGCAAACCGGTTCAGCCAATGAGGCTACTCAGCAGGCCCAGATAACAATGCAGGGCGTAGCCACGGACCCGCCGACCACATTCCGGGTGACTGTAATTAGCCGCACGGCACGGGCGGTGAATTATAAACACCGCGGCGGAGCTACGAAAGTGGATTTCAAAGGCACCGAACTGATGGCCAAAGCCAATGGCGAAGCCAAGGTTGAAAGCAAGCAGGGATACATAGAAATCGAGGTTGAATTTGACGAACTGCAGAAGCCCACGACTTTCGGCAGTGAGTATCTGACTTATATCCTATGGGCGATCACGCCCGAGGGGCGGTCGGTGAACCTTGGTGAAGTGTTGTTGAACGGCAATCGTAGCAAGCTGAACGTAACCACGGACCTTCAGGCATTCGCCCTGGTTGTTACCGCGGAACCTTACTATGCCGTGCGGCGTCCCAGCAATGTGGTAGTGCTCGAAAACGTGATCCGCCAGGACACGGCAGGGGCTACCGAGGCGGTGAATGCAAAGTATGACCTTCTCGAACGAGGCGGCTATATTCCCACCGGCTATAAGTTCGATCCTGTGGTCTTAAGCGCCAATTTGCCCCTGGAATTCTATGAAGCGCGCAATGCACTGCGGATCGCCGAGTCTGCAGGGGCGGAAAAGTATGCAGCGGACAGCTATGCAAACGCGGTTCGCCTGATGAAGCAGGCTGATGGATACGCCGCCAGGAAGAAGATCGAACGGAAGCCGCTGATTTCAGTGTCCCGCCAGGTTGTGCAGACCGCTGAAGATGCCCGCGAAGGTGCGGTTAATCGAATAGAAGCGAATCGCATTGAAGACGAACGCACAGCGGCGGCGGGCCGCGAAGCAGACGCCAAAGCGCAAACGGTTGAAGAGTCGAAGCGCCGTGCGAGCGCCGAAGCCGACACAGCCGATGCCATCCGCGCACAGGAAGCGGCTGAGCGCAAGAGCCGCGAAGATCAAGCCGCCGCCCAACAAGCCGCTCGCGGTCACGAGGCAGCCGAGCAAGCCCGCGCCGCGGCGCAGCAACAGCAACTAGCCGCGCAGGCGGAATCGGAGCGTGATCGCGCGGACTTAGCCGCAGCGGATCAGCAGCTCCAGCGAGCCGAGCAGGAACGCGAAGAACTTCGCGGCCGGCTGATGCAACAATTCAACGCCATCCTCGAAACTCGCGACACCGCGCGCGGCCTTGTCGTCAATATGTCCGACGTTCTTTTCGACACGGGCAAGTTCACGCTTCGTCCCTTGGCGCGCGAAAAGCTGGCCAAGATCAGCGGCATCGTGCTCGCCTATCCAGAGCTCCAACTCGCCATTGAAGGCAATACGGACAGCATTGGAAGCGATGCCTACAACCAGGTCCTTTCCGAAAAGCGAGCAGAGGCGGTGAGGAGCTATCTCACGGAGCAAGGACTCCCGGGTTCGTCGATGACAGCAGCAGGGTTTGGCGAAACTCGGCCCGCTACGTCAAACGATACCGCCGAAGGACGCCAGAAAAATCGGAGGGTCGAATTGATCGTGTCGGGTGAGGTGATCGGAACCAAGATAGGATTATTGACAGTGCCCACGAACACACTGTTCCAAGTTCGTTAATGGCGGTGGTGATTATGGTCTGGGCCGGCTCCAAAGCACGTGGAATATCCGGCCCGGCGCTCGAAGTTCAGCTTAACGGAGGACAGAAAATGGCAGTTCAAGTAACTCCACTACAGGACCGAGTCCTGGTGAGGAGATTGGAAGAGAAGGAGATCGCGAAAAGCGGCATCATCATCCCGGATAGCGCCAAAGAAAAGCCTCAGGAATGTGAAGTGATAGCCGTGGGAGCCGGCAGACTCGAAAAGAGCGGCTTTCGAAACCGAATGGCTGTGGAGGTAGGGGACCGCATCTTGTTGGGCAGATACACCGGTAATGACATCAAGATTGATGACCAGAATTACTTGATTGTGCGTGAGGGAGACATCCTGGCGACGCTCAACGGGATCGACAAACAAGCATCCGGCAAGAAGTAGACGCACGGATCAGAATGTTCTGGACGGGCAGCAATTCAATACCCCGGGAAGGGTGAAGATGGCAAAGCAAATTGTAACTGGTGAGAAGTCCCGCCACGCGATCCTGCGCGGCGTCAATATTCTGGCCGACACCGTGAAGATCACGCTGGGCCCGAAGGGCCGCAATGCCGTTATCGAGAAGAAGTTCGGTTCGCCGGTCATCACCAAGGATGGCGTGACGGTGGCGAAGGAGATCGAACTGCAGGATCCGCTCGAGAACATGGGCGCGCAGATGGTAAAAGAAGTTGCTTCCAACACTTCAGACGTTGCTGGTGATGGAACCACCACCGCGACTGTCCTGGCCCAAGCGATTTTCCGCGAAGGTGTGCGGACGGTTGCCGCTGGGGCAAATCCGATGGCGATTAAGCGCGGCATCGATAAGGCTGTTGAAGTCGCCGTGGCAGAGATCAAAAAGCTCTCCCGAGAAGTGAAGGGCGACATGATCGCGCAGGTAGGAACCATCAGTGCTAACACCGACAAGCAAGTCGGCAGCCTCATTGCCGAGGCGATGAAAAAGGTGGGCAAGGACGGCATTATCACGATTGAAGAATCTCGGACCATGGAGACGACCCTGGAGTTTGTCGAGGGATTGCAATTCGATCGCGGCTACGTCTCGCCGTACTTCGTCACCGATCCGGAACGGATGGAGTGTGTGCTGGAAGACGTGCGGATCCTGATTCACGAAAAGAAGATCAGCTCGATGAACGACCTGTTGCCTTTGCTCGAATTGACCGCCAAGCTGAAAAAGCCGCTCCTAATCATCTCTGAGGATATCGAGGGCGAGGCTCTGACCACATTGGTGGTGAACAGGCTGCGCGGGACGCTCCAATGTGCGGCCGTGAAATCCCCAGGATTCGGAGACCGCCGCAAGGCCATGCTGGAAGATATTGCCATCCTCACCGGCGGCAAATGCATCACCGAGGACCTCGGCACCAAGCTTGAGAACCTGACTCTTGAGGATCTGGGCAGCGCCAAGAAGGTAAGCATCGACAAGGACAACACCACGATCATCGAAGGCGCCGGTAAAACCGGTGAGATTGAGGGCCGAATCAAGCAGCTCCGCGCTCAGGTCGAAGATGCCACTTCGGATTACGACAAAGAAAAACTGCAGGAGCGCCTGGCCAAGCTGGTCGGGGGAATTGCAGTGATCAAAGTGGGTGCGGCGACCGAGACCGAGCTAAAGGAAAAGAAAGCTCGTGTTGAGGATGCTATGCACGCCACTCGCGCGGCGGTCGAAGAAGGCATTGTTCCCGGTGGCGGTGTGGCCTTGCTGCGCTGTCTGCCTGCGCTCGACAAACTCAAGCTCGAGGGCGATGAAGCAGTCGGCGTCAAGATTATGAAGCGCGCACTGGAAGAGCCCCTGCGGCAGATTGCTCAGAATGCCGGCCGTGAAGGCGCAGTCATAGTTGGCCGCCTGCGCGATTCCAAGGACGACAATTTCGGCTTCAACGCCGAAACCGGCGAGTTCGGCGACATGGTAAAGGCAGGCGTAATTGATCCGGCGAAGGTGACCCGTCTGGCGCTGCAAAATGCTGCGTCCATCGTTGGACTCATGCTCACAACCGAAGCTCTGGTGGCCGACATCAAGGGGCAGGAAGTGGCGGGTCCAATGGAAGCAGGCGACCACGGCGGCGGAATGGGTGGGATGTTCTAGAGCATTTCTCCTGTTACTGTAGATCATAGCCGCAATGGCGAAACCAAGCGGACGCGTCACTGGGTGTGATCGTTACGATGGCCTCGGAAATTGCTTGTTGCAGGGAATCCACGGTTCGAGCCTTGAGCGAGCGGAGC
>JACPPJ010000045.1 GCA_016191085.1 Acidobacteriota bacterium
ATCACGGAGCAGTTCCAGCATTTCGTGCAGGATTTGAAAGAAAGCTTTTGGGGGGACCTGAACGGCAAGGCGCAAGCAGCCATGAAGTGGCTGCTGGAGCAGGAGTCGCAACGTCAGCGAGACCGTTATCTGTGCCGGGATACCTACGAGCGGCGAGAGCAACCACGTGGATATCGCAACGGGTATTACGAGCAAGATTATATGACGCGGTTTGGAACGCTGCGAGTGCGGATCGCGCGGGTACGGGGACGGAGCTTTCTGCCGGCGAGGGCACTTGTCAAGAATTCTGTGTCTGAGTAGTCGTTCATGATTCGGATTCGAAGCGGGCCTGGAAGATAAGGTTGAAGTGGTCGAGGCCGGCTTCCACGGAAGAAGCTGGGCGGCGCCAGCGAGCGGATTCGAGTTGCGAGATGGCCATGCGCAGTTTGAGCTGGAGGGTCTCATCGGAGTGGAAGTAGCCCTCCCCCGGTTTCGGCGCATGATTTCGAGCTGGTCATTGACAGCGTTGGGCGTGGAGAGAGAGCGCCGGATGGCATCGGGGTAGTTGAGGAAAGCCAGGTAGTCCGGCCCTTCGGACGACTTCTTCTCCGCTCCGGCCATTCCGCCTTCCTATTTACGCAAAGTCACGCTTCACCTCCAAACACAACTTTCAATGTACTCCCGCCGTCCTTGACAAAGGTTGGATATTTTGATATATAAAGCGCCAGTCTAATGGCGGTGTGAAATATAGGACAACACAGGGGGCAAGATGAAAGCACAACGCATTGTGCGGCTCATGGTGGCGGCGCTCTCCCTAAGCCTTTGTGTTTACGCGCAGGTAACCACCGGGACGATTTCGGGGGCGGTCCACGACAGTTCTGGAGGAGCTATACCGAGTGCACAGGTGGTGATTCTTAATGAAAGCACTGGTATTTCCCGTACGTTGCAGGCGGATGCCGCCGGAAGGTATTCTGCACCCTCGCTGAACCCGGGACGGTATCGAGTATCGGCGAGCTTGCAAGGTTTTCAGACGGGACTTCGGTCGGGGATACAGCTTACAGTCGGCCGGGAAGCGATCGTAGACTTTGAGCTGCAGGTCGGGCAAGTCACCGAGCGAATTGAAGTGACCGGTGAAGCGCCGCTGGTGCAGACCACCGGGTCGGCCGTCAGTTACCTTGTCGACGACCGGACCATTCGCGAATTGCCGCTCAACGGCCGGGATATCACGCAACTGATCTTATTGAATCCCGGTGTCATGCTGAATTCCCAGGGCAGAGGGGGGAGCGCGGAGAATGGCTTCGCACAGAGACTCAGCGTCTCCGGCATGAGGGGAGAGGACAATTCGTATCTCCTGGATGGCAGCTACATCGCCGAGTACATGCGCCACGTCCCGGCGGGTCCCACGGGCGCTCTGACCGGGGTCGAAACGGTGCAGGAATTTCAGATATTGACCTCCACGTTCAGCGCCCAGTATGGCAGAGCGATCGGAGGCGTTTTCAACGCCATCACCAAGTCCGGCACCAATCAATGGCACGGTGGTGCGTATGAATTCTTGCGCAATAGCGCGCTCGATGCCCGGAATTTCTTTGACCGCAAGAGCAGCCCGAGCGCCCCGCGCCTGCCGCCGTTCCGACGCAACCACTTTGGAGCCACCTTCGGTGGTCCGGTGGCTCGCGACAAAGCTTTCTTCTTTGTGGCGTACGAAGGGCTGCGGGAGTCTCTGACGACTACTGGCATTTCCAACGTCCCCGACTCGGATGCGCGGAGGGGCATCCTGCCCGGTCGAACGACCCCGGTGCAGATTGATCCCCGCATCGTTCCGTTCTTGAGGATGTACCCTGAGCCGACTCCCGGCGCACGCAACTTCGGAAACGGATCTGCTCAATACTTTTTCACGAGCAAACAACCCACGCGAGAGGATTTTGGGCAAGGACGCCTGGATTACCAATTCTCCGAGCAAGATTCCTTTTTTGTCCGCTTCACCGGCAACGCGGCGGAGCGCGCGACGCCTGTCCGGTGGCCGGATCAGTGGAACACGGGCTCGATGGGCACGAGGCTGGTGACCCTTTCCGAGACGCACGTGTTCTCCCCTGGCTTGCTCAACAGTGTTCGCCTTTACTTCAACCGTGCGGTCCCGGGTGCGGGCGACATTACTCCCCCTGCCGAGCCCGGCCAGATTTCCGTGCCCGGCCAGCCGGTTCGGGCGTCGGTTGCCCCCGGAAGCGGGATCAGTGATATAGGCGGGGGGCTAACCGACCGCGGAGCACGCTATACAACCAATCGGATCGGGTTCAATGATGATGTGAACCTGCATCTGCGAAGCCATTCCCTGCAATTTGGCGGAATGTTGGAGCGACTGCAATGGAACCCAAACTTTGGGTTTGCTCCGTACGGACGCTGGGCGTTCTCGAATCTGGCGAACTTTCTCCAGGCATTGCCCGACGAGTGGCGGGGCACACCTCCGCAGATCGGCAACTTCCGCCGAGGAGTGCGCCAGTGGTTCCTTGCTCTGTACTTGCAGGACGACTGGCGGGTCACGCCGACTTTAACGCTAAATCTGGGCGTTCGATGGGAGCCTTACACAGTCGCCACGGAGGTGAACGGTTTGATTGAGAACTTGCGTTACCTCAACGACACTGTACCTGCCCGGGGCGACCCATGGTGGCTGAATAAGTCCTGGCTCAATTTCGGTCCCCGGGCCGGCTTTGCCTGGATCCCCTTCCCGAGCGGAAGAACTTCGCTCCGCGGTGGGATTGGGCTCTTCTGGATACCGGTGGATTCTGCCGTTTACATCCAACCTCTCTTGCGCACTCCTACCATTTCCCCGGTGATTGAATTCGCCGGTGTCAATCCCGCGCTCTTCCCCGATGGGCTGGCGACGATTGCGGATAAGGCGGCGGGCGGCGGCGCTGTGAGCGGTGCAGTGAATATCAATGCCTTGCCTTTTGAAAACCTGCGGTCTCCTCACGCTATGCAATACAGCCTGAACCTGCAGCAGCAGATCGGCGCCAATAACGTCCTGACCCTCGGTTTCAGCGGCCGGCGGGGCATGAATGCGCCCACCTATGCCAACTTCGCCACGCCGCCAGCCCAGTTCAACGGCGTTTCCCTGGAATTGCCCGCCAATGCGACTCCGGTGAATCCGGCATTCGGCCCCAACCTTAGGTACATCTCCACCAACGCCAGTAGCTGGTATAACGGATTCACGGCAAACTTTCAGCGAAGGTTTGCCGCCGGCTTTCAAGGGCAGCTCTCATACACCTTCTCTAGAGCAACCAGTGAAGGCGATGGGAGCGAAAACGGCCCTGCGGCCAGTGTAGGTGGTTCCGGCACATTGAAGTATCCGCACGATCTTCGCGCGGGGAAATCGCTGACCGGCTATCATCTGCAAAATGCGTTGAGCGCCAATTATTCCTATGACCTGCCATTTGGACGCGGTGACAGTGGGTGGATCAACCACCTGCTTTCAGGATGGCAATTGACGGGGATCGTCAGCCTTCAGGATGGGCAGCCTTTTACCGTGGGGTCAACGTCGTCGACCGTGTGGGTGGAATATATATCGGCAACGTCACCTAACCTAAAGCCCGGCTGGACGTCGGACGAGATCGTACGGGGCAGTCCGGACGGCTACTACACGCTAGATGCGTTTACGGCTGCCAGTCCTCGGGAACTAGGCAACTACGGGCAACGTACGCTCATTGGGCCCGGGCGGGCGCAGTGGGACTTCGGGATCAGCAAGAACACCCAATTGAGCGAGCGGTGGCGATTGCAATTTCGGGCGGAAGCATTTAACCTTCTGAATCGTGCCAATTTCGGCTCGCCGGGAAAAGCCGCGAGCGGAAGGGCCTTCACCAGGGCTGGGGCGCCGGTCCCTAGTGCGACAGTGGTTACGGACACATCGACCAGCTCGCGGCAGCTTCAGTTCGGCATGAAGCTGATTTTTTAAAATCCGGGACAGATTGACCCGCGGAGAATAGCCATAGCTTCGCGATAATTTGGGGAATCCCACACCTTCTGACAGGAGAGTGGGTTCTCTGCCTGCGGTATTTCGTGAAACGACTACAAAGGCTCGGCTGGCGGTCACCCATACAACCGGCAGCTGAGTAGTTTTCCGAGGGAGGAGCCATGGTAACACGCGAAGCGCAGAGAGATGCCAAACGCAACCGGGGGTTTTTGTTGGTACTCTCGGCTTTGGGAGTCCTTGCCGGATCATTGCTGATTTCCAGCGAACCAAAAGGCAGACAGTGGGCTGAGGAACCGAAAGCGATCGGGACCGATCGGCTTGTCTCGATTGCATCTCTTCCAGAGACAGGAGGGCAGATGTGTCAGTGGGAGCCGGCGAGCGCGACTGTCAGTCTGCGAGCGGCACTGCGGCAGGAAAGGCTGGCTGCCAGCAGCGTACCAAGTGCAGCCAAGCGTGCCGAGGCAGCCAAGAGGAAACCAGTACGGATGATTCGGGACCCCTATTCATCCTATAGCGCCGTAGCGGTGGACCCAATCCGGAACGAGGTGGTCTTGGCAGACGAGAATCTGTTGAATGTCTTGGTCTACGACCGCTTGGAAAACACCCCTCCCAAGGCCTCCATGAGCGAGCCCAAGCGGATCATCGGGGGTGACAAGTCCGAAATTTCGTTCCCGTGCGGTCTGTACGTTGACCCCAAGAGCGGGGATATCTACACGGTAACCGGCGACGCGTACGGTCTGTTGGTTTTCTCCAACCAAGCCAAAGGTAACGTGCCCCCGGTCCGGAAGTTGGAAGCCCCGCACGGAACCTTTGGCATTGCGGTGGATGACGGGCGCGGGGAACTGTTTATGACAGTACAGCACGATAACGTTGTCATTGTTTTCCACAAAACGGCCCAGGGAAAAGATTCGCCCATCCGCTTTCTGCAGGGCAACCGAACGAAGCTGGCCAACCCCCACGGACTTGCTCTGGATTTGAAAAATGAACGGATGTTCGTGGCCAATCACGGCTCCTCTCATCTCCATCATTCTGGACCCGGGCCGGCGTCAGGCGGATGGTACGGGCTGGCGCTAGGCAAGAAGAGTTGGCCGCTGGATCAAGAATCAGCGATTAGGGGGTCTGGCAAGATGGCTTCCTCTTCCATCACGGTTTACCCCAGGGATGCCAGCGGGGACACTCCTCCCCTGCAGGTGATTCAGGGTCCGAAGACACAGATGAACTGGCCAGCCGGTTTGGCGGTCAGCGAGGAGCGCGGAGAGATCTATATCGCGAATGATATGGGGGATTCGATTTTGGTGTTCAGCACGTCGGCGAACGGGGATGTGGCGCCTATTCGAGTACTAAAAGGGCCGAAAACCCTGATTAAGAATCCGACGGGTGTCAATCTGGATGAGAAGAACGGCGAGCTGTGGGTGTCAAACTTCGGTAATCACACGGCGACGGTCTATAGGACCACGGCCTCCGGTGACACCGCGCCGCTCCGCGTCATCCGCAGCGCGCCGCTCGACCGGCCTACCCTCGGGATCAGCAACCCGCACCCGGTGGCGTACGACAGCAAACGAGAAGAACTCCTGGTGCCGAACTGAGTTGCGCATCCGCAGATTGCGGTCTTCGCCAGGTTGGCGGATGGAGGAGCAAAACCAACACGGAAAATCGAGGGAGAGAAAAGCCTGTTGGGTCGGGTGATGCACGACATTGACTATGATGAGATTCACGACGAGTTTACCGTTCCCCAGTTTATGGCCCAAGCGATTTTGACCTTCCGGGGAGGGGCCAACGGCGAGGAACCGCCGATCCGCGTCATTCAAGGCCCTCTCACACAATTGAGGCAACCGGCCCGGGTGACGGTAGATCCGTTGCATAACGAGATCTTTGTTCCCCAGGAGTCGGATAATGAGATCCTCGTGTTTCCCCGCGAAGCCAATGGCAATGTGGCTCCGATCCGGATACTGAAGGGCCCCCCCGACTCGCGGGGTTTGGGTCCCAGTGCGCTTGCCGTAGATCCCGTTCATAACCTGCTAATTGTAGCTACTAATGGCCCGCGTGGAGAGCGGACTGAGTCATTTGCAGACAACCGCATCCGAATCTATAACCGCACCGATCACGGCAATGCAAAACCCCGAGGGATCATTGGCGGACCCAAGAGCGGGTTTTACGAGCTGGGAGGGCCGATGGCTGTCCATCCGCCTAAGGGGGTGTTCTTCTTGCCCGTCGGCGGGCCAGGTCCCGATACGGACTTTGTCGGGGTATGGAGTGTCCACGACAATGGAGACGTTCCGCCGCGGTGGACCATCGGCCCGGCGCCGGGGCTATTTAGGAGCGTGCATGGAGTTGCCGTCGATCCTAAGAGCAAGAGCGTTTTTGTCACGGATAAAGATCTCAACGCTGTCATGACTTTCTCCTTCCCGGAAATCTTTTGATCGAAGGAGGAAATTTCTAAGGCGATTTTCCGCGTGGCGCCTGATAGAGGCAGGAAAACACAACCAGCAATCCTAAACCGTTGATAAGAGAAAGGGAGGGACTATGCAGGCAAGGGTCAGTGGATGGGTGGTGGTCGCGGTGTTGTTCTCTATCCTGTATGTTTATGGGCAGGTAACGACGGGAACGATTTCCGGAATGGTGAGCGACAGCTCAGGTGGAGCGATTCCGGCGGCTGAAGTGGTGATTCTCAATGAGGACACGAACGTTTCACGTGTATTGAAAGCGGACGCTGCAGGAAGGTACTCCGCACCGTCGCTTAATCCGGGCCGCTATCGGGTAACAGCCAGCTTGCAAGGATTTCAGACGGAGGTTCGCAGCGGGATACAGCTCACGGTGGGCCGGGATGCCATCGTCAACTTTGACCTGCAGGTGGGGCAAGTCACCGAACAAATTGAGGTGACCGGCGAGGCGCCGCTGGTGCAGACCAGAGAGTCGGCAGTCAGCTATCTGGTGGACGACCGGACCATCCGCGAATTGCCCCTCAATGGTCGCGATATCGGGCAGTTGATCCTGCTGAATCCCGGCGTCGTCCAGAGTAAGAGCGGCAGGGGCGGCTCTAGCGAGACGGGCTTCGCGAAAAGAATCAGCATCTCCGGCATGCGGGGAGAGGAGAATGCGTATCTTCTCGATGGCACGTACGTAAACGACTACATGCGTCACGTCCCGGCGGGTCCTACGGGCGCTCTGACCGGGGTGGAAACGGTACAAGAATTTCAGATGCTGACGTCCACCTTCAGCGCCCAGTATGGCCGGGCGTTGGGAGGCGTTTTCAACGCCATCTCCAAGTCGGGTACGAACGAATTGCACGGAAGTGCGTACGACTTTCTGCGGAACAGCGCTCTGGATGCTCGGAATTATTTCGACCGTCAAAGCACTCCCAGCGGCCCGCGCCTTCCTCCTTTCCGTCGCAACCAGTTTGGAGCGACGTTCGGAGGTCCCATTGTTCGCGACAATATCTTCTTCTTTGTGGCTTACGAAGGGCTTCGGCAATCTCTGACCAATACCGGCATTTCTGTCGTTCCCGATTTAAACGCGCGCCGGGGTATCCTACCCACCCAAACAGTTCAGATTTCATCATTAGTCGCTCCGTTCTTGAGGCTGTATCCCGAACCGACTCCCGGCGGTCGCAATTTTGGAAACGGAACGGCTCAGTATATTTTCCAGGCCAATCAGCCAACGCGAGAGGATTTTGGCCAAGCTCGCACGGATTACCGGATTTCTGACAGCGATTCGTTGTTTGTCCGGTTCACCGGCAATCATGCGGACCAAGCTACGTATAACGGATTTCCTAACTACTTCACAATTGGTTTGATCGCGACGCGGCTGGCGACCCTTTCTGAGACCCACGTATTCTCTCCGCGGCTGCTCAACACAGTTCGTTTTGCATTCAACCGTGTGGTCCCGGGCACTGATGCCGATGCGCCCACCGCCGAGCCCGGAACCATTTCCGTACCCGGCCAGCCGCTTTCAGCAAGCATCGACGCGGGAAGCGGGACCACCGTAATAGGGGGCGCGATAAGCGACGTCGGAGCCCGCTATACGACCAATCGGTTCGGTTTACATGATGATATGAACCTGAATCTCGGGAACCATACGCTCCAGTTTGGTGGCATGGTGGATCGGCTTCAGTTCAACGCGAATATTAACGACTATCCGTTCGGGGACTGGCAGTTCTCGAGTGTCGCGAATTTTCTCCAAGGCGTACCGAGCCAGTACCGCGGCACGCCTAGCCAATTAGCCAACCACCGGCGCGGATTGCGGCAGTGGTTCCTCGCTCTATACCTGCAAGATGACTGGCGTGTCAAGTCGAATCTAACGTTGAATCTCGGCCTTCGCTGGGAGCCATACACAGTGGCTACAGAGGTGAATGGTTTGATTGAAAATCTGCGTCGTCTCACCGATCCTGCACCCACCGTGGGCGATCCCTACTGGCTGAACAAGGCCTGGTGGAACTTCAGTCCTCGGGTCGGCTTTGCCTGGAGCCCCTTCCAGAGCGGGAAGACTTCACTCCGCGGGGGGGTTGGGCTCTACTATGTGCCAATCGATCCTGCCGTTTACTACCAAGCCAATTTGCGCGCCCCTTCATTTGCCCCCCAATTTGATTTCGACGATCCCTGCTGTTTCCCCAGTGCGCTGGGGGCGATTGCGGCTGGAGGGGGGACAGCTCTAAGCAATCTTGCAATTGATGCCATGCCTTTTGAAGACACGCGGTCTCCTCAGGCAGTGCAGTACAGCCTCAGCCTGCAGCAACAGATCGGCGCCAATAACGTGCTGACTTTTGGTTACAACGGCCGCCGGGCCATGCGCCTGGCTGCCCTGGCTAACGTGCAGACTCCGCTGGCCCAGTTCAACGGCCTTTCCTTGGAATTGCCCGCCAACGCGACTCGGGTCAATCCGGCATACAGCAACGAGATCGCGTACAACTTAACTAAAGCCAATGCCTGGTACAACGGATTCACAGCAGTCTTGCAACGAAGGTTCTTCGCCGGTTTTCAGGGCCAGATTTCCTATACCTTCTCCAGAGCACTCAGTGAGACTGACGGAAGCGAATCGGGTCCTACGGCCGGTATAGGTGGATCTGGTACCGTGAAATATCCTTACGACCTTGGAGTGAACAAGGGGCTGAGCGGGTATCATCTGCAAAATGTGTTCACCGCCAATTACTCTTATGATCTTCCCTTGGGGCGCGGTGCCAGTGGGTGGGTGAGTTACGTGCTTTCCGGATGGCAATTGACGGGGATCGTCAGCCTTCAGGATGGCCAACCGTTTACCATATCGGCACAAACGCCGCGCGCGCTACAGCCTTATAACAGCCGGGTATCACCCAACCTAAAGCCCGGCTGGACGTCTGATCAGATCGTCCTTGGCGATCCGAACAACTACTACACGCTGGATGCCTTCACGCCTCCCGGTGCGCGCGAGTTCGGCAACTATGGACGATCCACGTTGATCGGGCCGGGCTTGGCACAGTGGGACATGGGATTCACTAAGAACACTCAATTGGGCGAGCAGTGGCGTCTGCAATTCCGGGCGGAAGCATTTAATGTACTGAATCGGACCAACTTCGGCTCGGCGGGTGGGAGGAGGGGAGAAGCTTTCAACAGAAGTGGAGCAGCGATTCCGAGTGCGCCGGTGATTACCAATACGGTGACTACCGCCCGGCAGCTCCAGTTCGGCTTGAAGCTGATTTTCTAGTCGTGCCAGGTCTGGTCGGCGACGGATAGTCGTTCTCGCATGGCTCGCGGGCCGCGCTGTAATTTCATCCCGGTGGAGATTGGGTGAGACTCCCGACCATCGCCATGTCTAGTTCTGATCTTATCAGGAGTTTGCCATGATTCGTGCCTCCCGAATTGCAAGGACAACAGGTCTGCTAGCAGTGCTGGTGGTTGCGGCGCTTGGGTTCATTTTGGTGAATCCCGGGATAAGACCGCGCCCCGGCAGCGGCTTTGCTGAGTCCTCGGAACGCCGCCCCAAGGCCTCGCGCCAACTCGTTTCTATTCAGCCGATGATGCCAATGGGTGGCGAAATGTGCGAATGGGCTCCCGCCAGCGGTTTTGCGCGCTTGGCTGCATCTTGGCATGGGGTGCGAACAGCGCAATCGGTTAGTGCACGCATCGTATCCGCTGCTGCTGACTCGGACGTGAGCGTAGAAATCTCAAGGCCTCCTCTGCGGGTTATTTCAGATCGGAATCCGCTCTTCAGTGCGATTGCAATTGAGCCCGAGAGCGGCATGCTGATGGTTACAGATCAGAACCTGTTTCAACTGCTGGAATTCAATCGCCTGGATAACACTCCACCTCATGCCAGGATGACCGAGCCGAAGCGGGTCATTGGGGGTCCTCTGACGAAAGCCGAAATGATGTGCGCCGTATACATCGATCCCCGGACTAAGGAGGTATACGTCGGGAATGGCGACACACAGCGCTGGCTGCCGGTATTTTCGAAGGATGCTCGCGGCAACGTGCAGCCGGATCGGTTTTTGAAAGTTGAAGGCGCCGTGGCTGGCATGGCAGTCGATGAGCAGAGACAGGAACTCTTCGTCACCATCGAGGCCGACAAGATGGTGCTGGTTTACAAGAAGACTGCCTCTGGGAACGACCGGCCGATCCGGCGGCTCGCGGGGGAAGCGACTCAGTTAGAGGGACCTCGTGGGATTGCGCTAGATACCAAGCGCAATCTATTGTTCGTCAGCAATACTGGCAATGCGCACTCCCTGAAGTATGATGCTGATATTACAAAATCACCCGTCCAGATCCCGGGAACTGGAAGATTCGAACCTGCATCTATTACCGTCCATTCCCTGGATGCTCAGGGAAACACAGCTCCTCTGCGCATCATAGAAGGGCCCAATACGCAACTGAACGTTCCCGCACTCATGGCGGTCGACGAGGAACGTGGTGAACTATACGTTGCCAACAACACGGGCCATTCGGTCCTGGTCTTCAAAGTTACAGACAGCGGCGATGTGAAACCAGCCCGAATCATCAAAGGCCCGAAAAGCGGTATCAAGCATCCGAGCGCGGTGGCTCTGGATTTGAAAAATCGAGAACTGTGGGTTACCAACTTCGGTAATCACACCGCCACAGTCTATCCACTGACAGCCAACGGTGACGTCGCCCCACGGCGAACGATACGAAGCGGACCCGCCGACGAAGTTAATCTGCTGATCGGGAACCCGGGCGCCGTGGGATACGACAGCAGACGGGAAGAGATTCTGGTGCCGAACTGAGTGGCTCACCCGCAGATTGCGGCCTTCGCCAGGCTGGCGCAGGGGAATATACCTCCCACGAGAGCCATTGCCGGACAAGCTGCTCTGCTCAGCCGGTCGTTACACGATATTCGATACGACGCTATCAACGATGAAATCCTTGTTGCCAATGGTCATGCGCAGGCCATCCTGGTCTATCGTGGCGCCGCCGATGGCGAGGAGGCTCCGATCCGGATAATTCAAGGGTCCAAGACAATGCTGAATGACCCAGACAGACTCGACGTAGATCCGATACACAACGAAATCTTCGTCCCTGACAGGGAGGGAAAACAGATTCTTGTGTTTCCCCGGAATGGCATCGGCGATGTTGCTCCCATTCGGGTCCTGAAAGGACCTGCCACCCAGTTGGAGCGTGCGGGTGCGCTTGTTGTCGATCCGGTCCACAATTTACTCGTCGTGGGACTTCCCTATTCGGATACTGGGTCGAGCCCCCCCGCTGGGTCCCTGCTGATTTTTCAGCGAACTGATGCGGGGAATACGCCGCCAAGCCGAATCATTCGAGGTCCGAAAACTGGAATTATTCGGATCAATCAGATGGCCGTTTATTCGCCGCGCAAAGTGGTGATTGCCGCTCAGCCAGGCAAGATTGAGGAAATGGAGCCGGACGGAGCTTTTGTCGGGGTCTGGAGCTTGGATGATAACGGAGATGTCCCGCCCCGTTGGAAACTGATTGCGGGGCCGAAGAGCACAATGAAAAAACCACGGGGAGTTGCTCTCGATCCGAAGAACAAGACAGTTATCATTGCGGATATGCGCTTGAATGCTGTGCTGACGTTTTACTTTCCGGAAATCTTCTGACTTGCGCGTGCGGCGGCGTCAAGCTGTCGCCATTCTCGAGTCTGCAGGAGGTGCAAATGGCTCTTCGGCTTCTTTCACGAAATCGAAACAAAGGGATTCCCGTTCTCGGCTTAATTGCTACGATTGCAGGGTTTCTTTTGCTCCTCGACCGCAGTACTCTAACTGAAAGCGCTCGAATTTCGAGGTCAGGCGGCCAAGCACAACTAATCTCAGTGCAGCCATTGTCCCCGATGCTCGGTGAGATGTGTCAGTGGCTGCCCGCCAGCGCGTCGGGCAGTCTGGCTTCGGCTTTGCAGCAGGAGCGACAGGCGGCGCGGGCCGCTGGGGAAAGTCCGACGGCGACCCGACGAGCAGAGGTGGTCGCCCGAAAGCCCGCACGGATGATTCGTGACCCCTACGCGGCCTATAGTTCCATCGCCGTAGACCCGGTCCATGACGAAGTGGTGCTGACCGACGAGAACCTGTTTCAGATTCTGGTGTATGACCGTCTGGCCAACACGCCTCCCAGGGCGAGAATGACAGAGCCCAAGCGAATGCTCGGCGGCATGCATACCAAGATCGAATTTCAGTGCGGCCTCTATATCGACCCCACCAACGGCGACATCTTCGCTGTCAACAACGATACGGTGCGTACGCTCGTGATCTTTTCCCGAAGTCAGCGCGGCAACGTGCCGCCGGCACGGGAGCTATATACGCCTCGTGGAACGTTCGGGATTGCCGTGCATGAGACGACCGAGGAGATGTATCTGACTCTCCAGCACGACAACGCCGTTTCCGTGTTTCACAAGTACGCGGAAAAGGATGATGCTCCGGTCCGGCTCCTGCAGGGGAATCGGACGATGCTGGCCGATCCGCATGGAATTGTTTTGGATACCAAGAACAAAGAGATGTTCATATCGAACTACGGTAGCCATCATCTGAAGCAGTCGACGTCACAAGAAGATTCCCGGGAAGAGAAGGCCAATTGGCCCAACGGAGTCCAGTTGCCCGGCTCAGGCAGGCATCTGCCGGCCTCGATCACGGTGTATCCCCTCAACGCCAGTGGAGACACCCCGCCGCTTCGTGTCATTCAAGGTCCGAAAACGGAGATGAACTGGCCGACGGCGCTGGCGATTGACGTCGAGCGCGGCGAACTGTACGTTGCCAACGACATGGGGGATTCGATCCTGGTGTTCAGCGTTTCGGCAAGCGGTGATGTAGCGCCGCTCCGGACTCTGAAGGGACCGAAGTCGCTCGTCAAGAACCCAACGGGCGTGTTCCTCGATCTGAAAAATGATGAATTGTGGGTGGCCAATTTCGGCAATCATAGCGCCACAGTCTATAAGCGAGGGGCCTCGGGTGATACACCGCCGCTGCGCGTGATCCGCAGCGGGCCGCTGAACGAACCATCTCTGGGGATCGGCAATCCGCATCCGGTAGCTTATGACACGAAGCGGGAGGAGATCCTGGTACCCAACTGAGTGGCCCATCCGCAGGTTGCGACATTCGCTAGGTTGGCGGATGGAGGAGCCAAGCCGCTTCGGAAGATTGAAGGCCAAAAAACCCTGTTCGGCCGCTCGATGCACGGCATTGCCTACAACGAAGTCCACGACGAGTTCTATATACCAACGCCGTTAAGTCAGGCGATTCTCACGTTTCGCGGGGCGGCGAATGGCGAAGAAGCTCCGATTCGCGTTATTCAGGGACCTTTGACGCAACTGGATGAACCGCAGCGTCTGGCGATTGATCCTGTGCACAATGAGATTGTCATCGCGCAGGATAGAAACGTACTGGTATTCCGCCGGGATGCCAATGGCAACGAGGCTCCGCTTCGGAAGCTGACCGGGCGGGATCTGCGCCCCTATGGAGCGGCTGTGGATACAGTGCGCAATCTTCTGGTGATACCTTCCGAGTCCACCGGCAGCGGTCCGGATCGTGGAAAGTTTTTGATTTTCGATCGCACGGCGAGCGGCGAAGCCAAGCCGCTGCGGGTGATCGGAGGCGACAAAAGTATGATCTCCCGCTTCTCAGGACCGATGGCGGTGTATCCGCCGACAGGCAAGATTATCGCGGGAATGCGAGGCGAGACGGGCGCAGAGCTGGCTACTGACGAGTGTTTCGTTGGAGTCTGGAATATCACCGATAATGGCGACGTGCCGCCGCATTACACAATCGGCGGGCCGAAGGGTGTCTTGCAGATGGTGCGCGGAGTGGCATTGAACGCCAAGCACAAAGAGTTGATCGTGACGGACAAGCGGCTCAATGCCGTGCTCACGTTTTACTTCCCGGAAATCTTTTGACTTTCCATAGGCGGCGCAAAGCTGTTTCGGCTCTCGAGGCTTGCAGGAGGCGCCAATGGCTCGCGGACTTCTTTCACGAAATCGATGCAAGCAAGGGATCACATTCGCGACGATTGCAGGGTCTCTAAGGATGATCGCGGGCCGAATACCATGTTGGAGTTCCAGTGCTCCGTTTATGTGGACCCTGCCAACGGAGCAAACAATAATGACCGGATGAACAAGCTGGTCTTTTTTCCTCTCCAGGCCGTTTCATTGAAACACCCACTCGATCTTCGGTATCGCCGAAGATGAGAAGCGGAGATGAAAAGCATCAAGAGTTACTGTTTACGATTCAGGATGTGACCTGATGGTATGGACCCGGCCTAGTGGGGAGGGGGGTGTGGGACAAGGGAACGGCGTTTCTCCGCAGCTTCCGCATCCCGGTTCGGATTGGCTTCCAACCCACCGGCAACTAACTTCGCTCCTGGCCTACTTCCCTCCAATCACATGGATTCCAGCTGCATCTGATTTCTTCGCTAGCGCTGGCTCCGACTCGGGAAGCCATGCATTTTAGACCATTTTGGCCGAGGGGTGTCCTACTATAAGAGGGCGTCTCTGTGCGACATAGGAATAGCGGCGCGAGCTTACGCAGGCGAGAATGAGGGAAAGGGCAACACGGGCAGGTCGCGCCTGCCCGCCCCGCAGAAAGTCGCAAGGATGCGACCAAGAGGGAAAAGTCTATAGTCAATCGCTTCCGCATTGGAGGTATGTCCCTAGGCTTGCGATTTCGGACAGTTCTCGGATAACGCATTTGTTTCCCAGGCCATTCTGGCTGGCTGGGTCGATGCCGTTCGGTTGAGATACCGTGTGAAGGGTGGAAATAAGAAATGATTCAACCATTGCAGTCGCGGCGGCGGGTGGGTTTCATCGGGATTTTAGCAACGATTGGTGTGGTCACGGCTGCGGTGCTATTTCAGGAGCTCCATACCGAGAGCCATCCGATGTCGCTACGAAAACCCACAGGATTCCCGCAGTTGATCGCGTATGAGCGTTTCCGGGGGTTGGAGGGAGAGATGTGCCAGTGGACCGCGGCGAGCGGTGAGACCACGTTAGTTGCATCCTTGCAACAGCAACAAACGCCTGCCGGAGGTTTCACAGGGCAGGCCGATCCCTCTGCCGGCGCAATCCGGCCTCCGCTGCGGGTTATCCGGGACCCCTATTCTAACTTCGCTTCCATTGCGGTAGATGCCGTGCGCAATGAGGTGGTCCTGACCGACGAAAACATGTTCAACATTCTGGTCTATGACCGGCTAACGAATACGCCACCCAAAGCAACAATGAGCGAACCCAAGCGAAGGATCGGCGGTCTAGACACGAAGGTTGAATTCCAGT
Organism: Acidobacteriota bacterium; assembly: GCA_016191085.1. GTDB lineage: Bacteria > Acidobacteriota > Terriglobia > 2-12-FULL-54-10 > 2-12-FULL-54-10 > JACPPJ01. The sequence continues at coordinate 15,641 of JACPPJ010000045.1, forward strand.
GCGGCCTGTATATTGATCCCGTCTCCGGAGACATTTACGCGGTCAACAACGATACTATGCGCACACTTGTTATCTTCTCCCGCAAAGCCAGAGGAAATGTGCCTCCCGACCGGGAACTGTACACACCGCACGGCACATTCGGAATTGCCGTCGATGAGGAGGCGCAGGAGCTTTTTTTGACGGTCCAGCACGACAGTGCCGTAGTCGTTTACAACAAGATGGCGGAAAGAGAGGACTCTCCTATCCGCGTGCTTCAGGGGGATCGGACGCTGCTAGCGGATCCTCACGGGATTGCCCTCGACACGAAAAATAACCTGATGTTTGTCACCAATTTCGGTTACTCCCAATCCCACACTCCCGGCCCGGACGGACGGCCGATACACGGGGGAACTTTAGGTGCGGGGAGAGGCAGGGAGTTGTGGCCTCTAGGATGGGACGATACAGTTCCCGGTTCGGGCAAATTCTCACCCCCCTCGATCACGGTATATGACCTCAAAGCAAGCGGGAACACCGCGCCAGTCCGTGTGATTTCAGGTCCCCAGTTCAACTGGCCGACAGGGCTTTCATTCGACCCCCAGCGCAACGAACTTTTCGTGGCCAACGACGCGGGAAATTCTGTTTTGGTCTTCGACGCTAGTGCCAGCGGCGATGTAGCTCCCCTCAGGGTTATCAAAGGTCCCAAGAGCTTGATCAAGAATCCGACGGGCGTGTTCGTGGATGTTAAGAATGACGAACTCTGGGTATCTAACTTCGGCAGTTATTCGGCTACCGTATACAAGCGCACGGCATCGGGTGACACTGCGCCGTTGCGGATTATTCGTAGTGCGCCCGCCGGCAAGTCAGCCTTGATGATCGGCAATCCGGGAGCTTTGGCGTTCGATAGCAAGAGAGAAGAGATTCTGGTGCCCAACTGAGTGGCTCACCCGCAGATTGCGGCATTCGCTAGGTTGGCGAATGGAGGCGCAAGAGCGAAACGTGTGGTGTCGGGCCAGAAGACCCTGCTGGGGCGGACGATGCATGGAATTCGGTATGATGCAATTCACGATGAAATTCTGGTGCCGCACCAGTTTGCCCAAGCAGTGCTGGTATTCCGCGGGGGGGCCGACGGGGAGGAGCCTCCGATTCGCGTCATTCAGGGTTCGCTGAGCCAAATGATGGCTCCGGAGCGCATAGAAGTGGACCCGGTCAACAATGAAATCCTCGTTCCCGATGGGACTGCAAATAAGATTCTGGTATACCCTCGGGAGGCCAACGGCAACGTGGCGCCAATTCGAGTGCTTCAAAGTTCCGGTAACTCATTTAGCGAGGTTAACGTGGATCCCGTCCGCGACCTGCTCGTCGTCGGTGGATCGACTCGTATTAAAGGGAAGTCGACTTCTGCATTGATGATTTTTAACCGCACTGATGAGGGCGACGTGCAACCGCAGTCGATGATTGCCGGGCCGAACAGTCGTGGTGCGGGCGGTTCGCGCATAGCGCTCAATCCGGACCTAGGCTTGGCGTTTGGAACGGTCCGTGGAAACGGTGTTCATTCGGATGAAAGTTTTGTTGGTGTATGGAACTATGTCGAGGATACGGGAGACGCTCCGCCGCGCTGGACGATTGGAGGTCCTAAGGGCATGTTGCGCCAGCCCCGCGGAGTGGCTCTCGATCGTAGAAACAAGAGCATCATCGTCTCGGACAAATATCTCAACGCGTTGCTCACCTACTATTTTCCCGAGGTTTTTTGAACCTTTTCGGAAAACATGTTCTGGCCACAACGAGATTATGGTAGGCTAATTCGAATTCGCAACGATTCTGTTTCGTAAGTGAGCAAAGAGGAGACAAAACATCATGGGAGGCAGAAATGTTTGGAGGTAGCATTGTTTCGCGCACTCTGTTCTTGGGGTTCTTGCTGGTTGCTGCCACTGGTTCCGCCCAGGTGGTCACCGGGGTCATCTCAGGGCGCGTGACAGATCCGACCGGAGCTGTCATACCCGGAACGACGGTTCAAGTAGAGAACATTGAGACCGGGTTCTCTAGAAACGTTCAGACCGACGCTGCGGGCCGGTATGAAGCCCGCAACCTTCCGGTAGGTTCTTATTCCATCACGGCGCAGCAGGCTGGTTTCCGAACAGTTCGGCGTGGCATTACACTTACCGTGGCCAGCGCAATAGTCGTGAACCTGGAGCTGAGCGTAGGTACAGTCCAGGAGACGGTGGAGGTTACAGCAGAGGCCCCAAACATTGAGACCAGCACAGCCACCCTATCGGGCTTGGTAGGCCAAGATCAAATGAGGGCTTTGCCGCTCAGCGGGCGAAGCTATGACCAATTGACTTTGCTTGCTCCCGGCCTGGTCCATCTACCCAATTCGAGCACCGGCGCACAGAGCGGGACAGGGCTCGCAATATCGAGCCACGGCGCGCGAAACGACGCCAATCTCTACCTTATAGACGGTACGACAGCCAACGATCATTCGAACAGAGGTCCTGGCAGCGCCGCCGGGCTGAGTCTCGGCGTGGAAGCGGTTCGTGAGTTCCGGATTCTGACGCATAGCTACAGTGCAGAGTATGGACGCAATGCGGGTGCGGTCATCAGCGCCATCACCCGCTCCGGCACCAACGAGTTCCATGGAAGCGCCTACGAATTTCTGCGCAATAACGTGCTGGACGCCCGCAACTTTTTTAACCCCGAGGCGTTGCCACCGTTTCGCCAGAACCAGTTTGGAGCCTCGTTGGGCGGGCCGCTGCGCAAGGACCGCATCTTCTTTTTTGTCAACTATGAGGGGTTCCGCCAAAGGCAAGGAGTCACGCAGATAGCCACTGTGCCGGATGAGAATGCGCGACAAGGCCTGCTGCCGAATCCTTCCACCGGTGTGGTGGAGCCGGTGACTCTCAATCCCGTGATAGTACCTTATCTCAAACTATATCCTCTGCCCAATGGACGCAACTTTGGAAACGGGAGTGCGCAATTCATCAGGGATACCAGCACACGCGCCACGGAAGATTATTATATGGGCCGGATGGATTTCCGCCTGTCGGATAAGGACAGCGTTTACTGGCGCTATATTTTTGACCCTTCGGAAACTTTTTCTGAAGATGCTATCCCGCCATTCTTTAATTCAATTAAAACCACGAACCACTACTTGGTTTTGAGTGAGACGCACGTGTTTTCAGGAGAGATGTTGAACGAAGTCCGCGGTGCTTTCAATCGGACGGCTCCCTTTCTCGGGACGGGTCCGCTTGAAATTCAGAATCACGCGCTGGACTTCCTTCCCGGTGCGGGGTTTGGGGATATTACCTCCACGGTCGTTTCGGGGGGGGCAATAGGATCGATCTCGGGCGTCGGGACTGACAACGTTAGTCCCCAATCCTTTCCTCAAAACACGTTCCAGATATCTAACACACTCAGTTACGTGAAGGGGGCTCATTCCTGGAAGTTCGGGTTCAACGGGGAGCGCATCCAGACCAATACCCATGTTACTAGAGCGATCCGCGGAACATATGCTTTTACCTCGCTTCGCGATATGTTAGCTGGCATTCCAAGGCAGGTTCAATTCTTCCTTGTAGGCGAGAACAGTAACCCGTCCCGCGGGTGGCGGCAAACCCTATTCGGCTGGTTTGTTCAAGACGATATTCGTCTCCGCCCGAATTTGACCCTCAACCTGGGGTTCCGCCATGAATTTCTCGACACGCCGAGTGAAGTCAACGGCAGAACTGCCAGCTTTCGCAACTGGACGGACCCCGAAAGTACTGTGGGACCTCCGTGGACGGTGGGCAAACTTAATTTCGCTCCCCGCGTGGGAATGGTGTGGGATCCTACCGGACAGGGCGAAACGTCCATCCGTCTGGGTGGTGGAGTTTTCTACAATCACCTCGTAGGACGAGCCTGGCAGGTCTTCAGCAAGGACGACCCTCGCTTCACCACCTTTTTCCAAGTACGGAATCCGCGTAATTTTCCGAATGCATTGCAGAGTGGTTTCCAGACGGGTGGTGCCGTACGCGCAAAGAGTGCTCAATGGGAAATGGATACGTCTACGCTCATCCACTATAACCTGGAGATTCAGCAACAGTTGTTCCCGACGATCAGCATCCAGGCGGGTTACGTGGGATCGTATGGATATGACCTGATCCATGAAACGGAGCGGATGACCCGCATCCCACAAATCCTGCCGGACGGCAGTAAGTTCTTTTCGCCCAGTGCACCATTCACTAACCCTAACCCTGCCTGGTCGAGTCTCCAAGGATTGGAGAGCAAGTCCATTTCTAACTACAATGCCCTACAAATCGGCTTTGCCAAGAGCTTCTCCAGGGGCCTGATGTTGCATGCTAATTACAGATGGAGCAAAGTCTTATCTACTGGAGATAGCATCTCCAGCTCACAAGTAACGAACACTACTCCCTTTGTGATGGATATCGATGATCTTGACCGGGATTACGGTCTTGCTGCGTATGATCAGCGGCACTCCGTTTCCTTGAACGGCCGTTACAGATTACCGTGGGACAATTTGTTGCAGTCCCGGTTGGCCAAGGCGGCCTTCGGAGGCTGGGAGGTCAATGGTATCTTTCTGGCAGGTTCGGGGTTTCCCGTAGGCATTCTGGCGGGCTTCAATAATTCCCAGAATGGCAATTCCGCTGCCCCAGACCGTCCCAACTTGGCGCCGGGATTCAGCAACGATCCAACGCATCATGGAGCCACTGGCGGGTGCCAGGGAGTACCCGCCGGCCAAAAGCTGCGAACGCCGGATCTGTGGTATGATCCCTGCGCGTTTGAACTCTCGCCTGCGGGCACCTTTGGCAACCTGGGCCGGAACACGGTATCAGGGCCGCCATCAGTAAATGTGAACCTTACCCTGGCTAAGAAGTTTCCCGTAAGGGAAGGGATGGATCTGGAATTTCGCTCTGAGTTTTTCAACATCTTCAACCATGCTAACTTCCGGTCGCCTAGCATGAGCGTATTCACCTCCGGACGGGACCGAAGTGGTAATGCTGGCGTGATCACCGCTACATCTGGTACCAACCGGCAAATCCAGTTTGGCTTGAAATTAACCTTCTGATCACTCTGGCAGAAGCAAACGCAATTTTGGAACGAAGAGGAGAAGAATCATGCGAAGTGCATGGCTTCACAATAAGAGTCTTTTCTTATTGTTGGTCGCGCTGGTTGCAGGGGGAACCGCTATACCCGGATATGCGCAACAGAACTTTGTGCCGTTGCCCTTTAATCCTACGGTCTCGATCTACGTGCTCCCTTATTTGGTGGCCCATGAAGAAGGCATTTTCAAGAAAAATGGCATTGATTTGCGACCAAGCATCCAGCCGGCCTTGGTGAGAAGGGTAAAAAGCAGCGGAATTATGATACCCCCTGACCGTGTCGGCGCCTCCGGAGGGGCCATAGCTGCCCCCATGTTTGCCGGGGATGCAACCGGCGGAAGTAACCCGCTTACCATAGCGGGCGCCGCGCCCGGGATCCGCAGTGCGTCCACGAGTCCGCGGCCGAGAGCGAAGGATAAGACAGTCATCATCGCCAGTCATTATGACCACACGCACTGGCTGCTTATGGCCCGCAAGGGTATTACTAAACCGGAACAGCTCAAGGGCAAGCGCATAGGTTATTCGAGGGTCGGAACGATAAGCCATTTCATGGCCTTGGTTTTCGCCAAGAAGATGAGATGGGATCCCATACAGGACATATCGCTCATAAGTGACTCCATCGATGTGGATAATTTGCGAGATGGATTGGTAGACGCTATGTTTTGTCCGGAAATAGTTTCCATCAAGGCCAAGGCCGAGGGCTTTAGCCAGGTGCTGGACATGAGGGACAAGCCATGGAGGGAACCGATGGCCAGTAACTCACTCCACGCGGATCGAGCCTGGTTACGAAACAACCAGGAAACCGCCCGCCGTTTCCTTAAGTCGGTGCTGGAAGGGATCGCACTAATGAAAAAGGACAAAGCAGCCACCGTCCGTGCCATGGTCAAGTGGTACAACTGGACGGATCCGCAAGAACAAGATCTGTTGTACTCTTATGCGGCCGAGTATACCCGCAAACCTTATCCAGCCGTGGAGGGAATCAAGAAGACTATGGAAGTCTATGATAGTCTCGCGATGCGAAAGTTCAAGCCCGAAGACTTCTACGACGACAGTCTGATGCGCGAGCTGGACCAGAGCGGATTTATTGACGGTCTGTACAAATAAAATGCAGTAGGGGCATTCACCGCTGTAGCTGCGCCGGTCGGATTCAGGGTTTTGTGCTGATAGCGCCGCGGCGTCTGCAGGGTCTGGTGCTCTACAAGCTATGCTGGCTCTGCCATCCTTTTCCTTCTCTACCGATGGCTACAACCGGTACAGGTTGTAAGCCAAGCCCAGCAGCAACCTCGCCGGACGGGAACATCGTTACGCTCTTCCGATCGAAAACTTGCGGTCCGCAATTTTTGTGCGAAGGATGTGATGGGAGAAGAAGCAAACAGCGAAGAGGACAGCCGGTCGGGAAATCGGTACGAAGCTCTGCTGACCGGGACGAATCGAGGGTACTGAGATGTTCCGAACAATTTTGGGGCGCTCTGGATTGAGCGCAGTGATTCCAATCGCCATCATCATCGCCGCCGGAGGCTGGGTGCTGTTGGCAGGGAAGGAAATGCGGCCGGATGTGAAGGCATCCTCTCGACTTGCGCAACGGCGGCCGACCGGCGTTCTGAAGTTGGTTTCGGTGGAGCCGTTGCCGGAAATGGGCCTGGATGGGGAGATGTGCGAATGGGTTCCGGCCAGCAGCCGAAGCAGGCTGGTGGCCTTCCTTCATCAAGAAAGGAGCGCTCCCCCCGCCGCTTCCGCCACTGCGGGTGAAAGCCGAACCTCCGTCACGCTGGAGCGGCCTGCGGTGCGGACCATCCGAGACCTCTTCCCAACTTTCACTGCGGTGGCCGTTGATGTCCAGAACAACGAGATCGTCCTCCAGGATGAGAATCTTTTCCAGATCATGGTCTATGACCGATTGACGGATACCCCACTGACGGCGACCATGTCAGAACCGAAGCGGGTCATCAGCGGGCCCAAGACCGATGTCGAGTTCAACTGTGGCGTGTACGTGGATCCCCGGACTGGCGACATTTACTCCGTCAGCAACGACACGCTCCGCAACGTTACAGTCTTCTCCCGCAATGCCAGCGGGAACGTGCGGCCACAGCGACAGCTCAGCGTTCCGATCCGTACCTATGGGATTGCGGTAAGTGAGGCCAACGAGGAACTCTTTCTGACAGTCCAAGGGCCGCCGATGGTGCTCGTCCACAACAAGTATGCCGAGGGCCGGGCCAAGCCCCTGCGCGTTCTTACGGGAAACAGCACGGGATTGGCGGATCCCCACGGGATCGGGTTGGACACGAAGAACGGCCTGCTCTTAGTCAGCAATTATGGAAATGCCGCCGACTACAGAGATGGAGGTGTGTTGCCACGCAGGGATCATGACATGGTGCCGGGTTCCGGCAGGTATGAGCCCCCATCGATCTCGGTATATCCCATTCAGGCCAGCGGCGACACGCCGCCGCTGCGGACCATTCAAGGAGCCCGGACACAGCTCAATTGGCCGTCCCACCTTTCTGTGGATGAAGAGCATGGCGAGGTCTACGTGGCCAATGACGGCGACGACTCCATTCTGGTGTTCCGCGTAACGGATAGGGGCAACGTAGCACCGATCCGCGTGCTGAAAGGTCCCAACACCCAGATCAAGAATCCCTCCGGCGTATTCGTGGACGCCGTCAACGACGAGCTGGTCGTCTCCAACATGGGCAATCACAGAGCAACAGTTTATGGTCGGACAGCCAGCGGGGATGCTGCTCCGATCCGTACGATCCGAACCGCGCCGGAGGGCAAGCCGGCCCTCATGATTGCCAATCCGGGCGCGGTTGCCTACGACACGAAACGAGACCAGATTATCGTGCCGAACTGAGTGGCCCACCCGCAGATTGCGATCTTCGCCAGGTTGGCGAAGGGAGGAGACACTCCGCAGAGAGTGATTTACGGACAAACCAGCAAACTCAGCCGTAACATGCATGCCGTCCGCTACGGCGAGACTCGCGATGAGATCTATATCACCAATCAGTTCGCGCAGTCGGTCCTTACGTTTCGCGGGGGAGCCGATGGGCAGGAAGCGCCGATTCGCACCATCCAAGGCCCCAAGACACTATTGGAAAACCCGGGTACGTTGGAAATAGACGAGGTGAACCACGAAATCTTCGTGCCGCAGCCGGGCAGCGAAAACGTCCTGGTTTTTCCTCTGACTGCTAACGGGGATGTGGCGCCGCTTCGGATTCTCCAAGGTGGCCGCAAGAACGGCTGGACAACGGCGCGCCCAGCGGGAGGGATTGCCGTGGATCCTGTCCACAAGGTGTTGGTAGTTGCGGGTACGCTGACGGGCGACGAAGTTTGGCAGTCGCCTTATGGAAACAACCGGGAGTCTCTCCTGATTTTCGACCGATCGGCCAAGGGCGATGAGAAACCCCTGCGGGTTATCCGCGGGCCGAATACGGGCATGCATGCCATCCGCCAGATCCAGATTCAGGCGACCAACGGATGGATTGTAGTAGGGCAAATGACTGATGGAGAAATCGCGGAGCCGGAGGGAACCTTTATTGGCGTCTGGAGCGTAAAGGACAAGGGCGACGTCCCGCCCCGGTGGAAGATTGAAGGCAAGCCCAGTAACGGGATACTCAAGCCTCGCGGGATTGCTTTCGATCCTAAGCACAAGGAAGTGATCACAGCCGACATGCGTCTGAATGCGGTGGTGACGTTTTATTTCCCGGAAATTTTCTAGGAGCAGTGTCAAAAGCTCGATAAAGGGACCATTTCGGCGGAGGGAAGCTGGGTCGCAGCAACGGACACCCGCCCGTCCAGCTAACGAATCATTCACACTCTCGCCGATGTGATGCTGCTTCGCAGAATCCCGAAGAACAATCGCTCCGACTGCGGCGCGCAGCTCCTCGCGAAATAGCCGTGAAAGTGGCTGGCGAAGCTGGGCACGGGTAGATTGTGCATTGAGCCAAGCAGTCCATAGGAGAACTCCTACTGCTGATCGGTCGCTCGGCGGGATCCTTGCCGGCGAGAACAAGAATATTAGACACAAAGGTCGCTTCAAGAAGGAGACTCCATGTGATAGTAGGACAAACAAATGCGTGGCTGAAGTTCCTTATGAGATTTCTCTTAGGCCCCGCTGCGTTTGCTGTTATTTGCCTTCTTCCCGTCGGAGAATTGCCGCGCTCCGGTCAATTGGCATTGGCAACATTTGTTTGGGCGCTTCTCTGGTGGATTACACAGCCCGTTCCATGGGGAATAGCTGTCTTGCTGCCGCTGATCATATTTCCGGCTTTTGGAGTGATGAATATTGCTGCGACTGCTAGCCTCTATGGGCAAAGTATTTTCTTTTGGGTATGGGGGCTGGCGTTACTGGGATACGCCATGCAAAAGCACGGCCTTGGGAAGCGATTTGCGATTGGGTTATTAAGCGTACGAGGAATCGCCACCACTACTCATCGGCTGCTATTCTTCTACATGCTGACCACCTGCATTCTCTCTATATTCATCACGGATTCGGCAGTGGTCGCCATGATGATACCGATTGGCATATCGATAGTTTCCTATGTGAGAAACCTTGCTGGAACGTCAGAGTCAAACGGCTGCAGTTCGCTTGCTAAATTCATCGCTTTGGGGACCCTCTACGGAGCGATGGCGGGTGGCTTCGGAACGATTGCCGGAGCTCCACCCAATGCGGTAGCCGCAACGCTGCTGGAGAACTTGACCGGTGAAACTATCTCATGGTTTCGTTGGATGAAGCTCGGCGTGCCATTAGGCGTGTTCCTGGTTGTAATCTATTACTTCCTCCTCAAATATTTCTTTCCGCCCGAGCTTACAAATATTCCAGGAGGTCAAGAGTTTATCCGCAACGAAGCCAAGAAGCTCGGAAAAATGAACCAGGGGGAAAAGAACGTTTTATGTATCTTTGTTGCGATGGTGCTTTTATTTACTGCCCCTTCGATCGCGCCTTTCTTGTTGGGATCCCAATCTCCGATCACTCTTTCGCTTCGGCAGGCTCTTTCGATCTGGACCGTGCCTCCGATAATATTGTTTATGCTGTTTGCCCTACCAAAGGATATCAAGAAAGGGGAATTTACCCTGATGTGGAGGGATGTGGTTGAGCATACTCCCTGGAATGTCATGCTGCTCCTTACTGGTGCCGTAGCGATGACGGAGGCAATGAGCAGATTCGGTTTCGTTGATTTCGCGAAAGGTGGCCTCGCCGGCTTTGGGATAACCAGTTTCACCCTGCCTATCATAGCCGCGTTCGCGGGGGGGGTGATGACGCAACTCGCCTCCGGCACGGCAACCACCGCGCTCTTGGCCAACCTTTTTATTCCCGTTGCCGTCAACATTGGCTTTAACGCCGCATCCATTGCCGTACTGCTCTCTAACGTAGCCATTGGGATAGTGCTTCCGTGGGGGGGGGCGCCGGCAGCTGTTGCATTTGCGTCAGGGGAGATTGACATCAAGGACATGATTCGGGTTGGACTGTTAGCAGAGGTAATCCTGGTTGTTACTGTGGCGCTGGTGCATCTGCTAGTTGCACCCGTATTTTAAGGCCATAGTTGCCGACGTTTTTTGGATCCAGAATAGATTATTGAAAGGTGTATTGCTGATTAGTTAGGTGATGGGAGGGAATCTAGGTTAGGCCGTGTGCATCTTGCCGGTCGTTGCCGCCGTGGTTCTTTCCTCGACGCACTCTCTATCTCAGACCGGAGTGGGCAGAAGTACACGACTAATGCAGCTTGCGCGTGGCTCAAACCCTTTCGAGTTGAGCCCTTTCGGATAAACTTGATTCGGTGCCCCTGAGGGAGCAAATTAGGGGCAAGCCCTTTCGTGATCTACACTAGAAGCGAAATGCTCAGAGTCGCGGCTGGCCCCAACTGTGGTCAGCCAGTCGGCAAGGCTCCAGCACACGATTCTCATTTTCCTGAATGGCGAGAATATTAGGGAAAAGGACGAGTCGGCCGCCGGGCTGGAAGCAACGCTGAGGTGGAAAATCGTAATGCTTCCCATGTTTGAAGGAGGATAACCATGGCGTCGCAATGGGTCACGACTGCGTGTGGGATGTGCTATATCGGCTGCGGAGTTCGGGTGCTGGTCGAGGACGGCGTGGTGGTCAACATCGAAGGAAATCCGGACCACCCGCAAAATCGCGGCAAGATGTGCGCCAAGGGCAAAGCCGGCATCATGAACCTCTACAACCCGCATCGCGTCACCACGCCGTTAAAGCGGACCAATCCAAACAAGGGCGTGGACATAGATCCCGGCTGGCAGGAGATTTCCTGGGACGAGGCTCTCGGCAGAATCGTCGCGGAGTTTGAGCGCATTCGCGACAACCCCAAGAAGCTCCTGATCCAATCCTGGGAGGTGATCGGCGACAACTACTTTTGGCTAAAGGCGCTGGGGAGCGCCTTTGGAACACCTCACATCATGGCTGCTGCTTCGCCGTCCTGCGGCAAGGTAGTACATCCGGTAGAGTTTTTCTCCGGCGGCGGTTTTCATCAGCAGCCCGACCTTCATTATTGCAACTACTGCATCCTGGTAGGAACCCAATTTGCCATCTCGACACGCGGCTCTTATAACCACATTGCGACAGATATGGCAGAGGCTCGCGCACGCGGGATGAAGTTGGTCGCCATTGACCCGGTCGGCGGATACGCCGCCAGCAAAGCGCAAGAGTGGATTCCGATTCTCCCCGGCACCGATACTGCCCTGGCGCTGAGCATGCTTCACGTGCTTTTGAACGAGGCGGGCATCTATGACGAACCTTTCCTAAAAGCGAAAACAAATGCACCGTACCTGGTGGGCTGCGATGGCCGCTACGTCCGACACGCTGAGACTGGCAAGCCAATGGTCCTCGACGCCGCCGACGGGCGTGTGAAAACTTGCGATGATCCAACGTTGATTGATCCCGCCATCGGGGGAAAATACGTCGCCAACGGAACTGAAGCGCGGCCTTCATTCGAACTTCTGAAGGAGCACGTAGCGAAATACCCTCCCGAGCGTACCCAATCCATCACCACTATTCCGGCCGCTACTGTGCGGCGGATCACACGCGAATTGGGCGAGGCGGTCTGTGTGGGTTCGACCATCACGCTGGACGGAATGACGCTGCCGTACCGGCCCGCGTGCGTCGATTGGGCGAAGGGCAGCCAGGGACATGCGCATGGTTTCCATCAATGCTGGCCGCTGAAGCTCGTCAATATTGTAGTCGGCGCCGTTAACGTGCCGGGCGGCATCTTGAGCACCGGTGCCGCCGGTGATTTCCCGCATCATTGGTGGCCCAAAGGCGGCACGGACGGCCTGCTCGAGGACGGTGGCCACCTCTTCCCACTGCCGCATCCCAAGGCGTTCCCCGGACGCAAGCCGGTGGCTCCCATCCGCATGGATATCGGAGAGCTGTTTCCGTTGGCATCGCATTTCCATACGCTGCTGCCCATCACCGCCGGCAATCGAGAGCCCTTCGGCCTGGATTACGGGCTCGAGATGTTGCTGCACAGCCCCGTGAACTCCCTGATGGGATCGTTCGGCGACGTCAAAATGGTAGAGAAGTTTTATCAATCACTGCACTTCGTAGCAGGCTTCGCCATAGAAATCAACGAAACTCATTTGTTCGATGACATCGTTCTGCCATTTCCAAGTTATCTGGAGCGATTCGATTTCAACACTGGAACCGCGGGCCACTCCATCCCGCCTTGCGGGCAGGGAGACTTCGGCTGGCACGTGAGGCATCCGGTAGTCGAACTTCCCGGGAAGGTGAGACACCCACAAGAGGTCGTGCAGGAAATTGCCGGACACCTTGGCCTTCTCGGTGATGTTTACCGGATCATGAACCATTCCTTCCTGCTCAAAGAACCGTATTCGCTAAATCCGGAGCGGCAGTACGCCGCCAAGGAACTCGTTGACCTTTGCCTGCGGGCGTGGTTTGGAGAGGAGCACGACCTGGGTTGGTTTGAGGAGCACGGCACGTTACGAAAACCGCGCGGTATCAAAGAGTCGTACATTGGACCGTTTCTCGAAGCGCGAATACCCATTTATCTTGAACACCTGCTACAACGAGGTGAGGAGCTGAGGAAAGTGCTGGGAGAGCTTGGGCAGGAGTGGGATCTTTCCGACTACCGCCCCATTTCCGACTGGCTCCCCTGTCCCTCTTTCGAAGCTGTAAACAAAGGTGATTACGACTTGATCGCCGTCCATTTCAAATTTCCCTATACGTATGGCAGCTACGGAAACGAAAATCCGTGGCTCAATGAACTGTGCGAGCAGAACAACGCGTATAGCATCCTGCTCAATTCGAGTGTCGGGAAAGCAAAAGGAATGCACAGTGGCGACGCTGTGTGGCTAGAGTCGCCAGTTCAGAAAGTGCGGGCTACGGTGAAGCTGACCGAGTGCATTCATCCCCAGGTAGTGGGCATAGGCGGGCACTTCGGGCACTGGTCACCGGGAATGCCGATTGCGCGGGGCAAGGGAGTCAGTTTCAATTCGCTGCTCCCAACCGACCTGGAGCACATCGACAAAATCTCTACAGCCCTGGATCATTGCGTCCAAGTCAAGGTTTATAAGTAATCTGCCGCAATTCTGCTGCTATCTGGGGTGTTACTCATAGCTCCGCTCGGTACGCCGATTGTTCCATCTGCCCCGTCCGCAACTGCTGCCTGCGGATCTTCTTCGTGTGCCCATAACTGACTCCGACAAGTTCGCACCGCCTCGTTGATACCTCAAACCCCTCCAGGATACACCATTACTGAAAATGCTAGACGCCTGCCACGCGTGCCCGGCGCCGTTCCGTCCAGGAGTGCGCGGCCAGAAAAACCGCGAACGCAAGGAGCAGCGTATCACGGGCCAGCGTCTTGGGGCTAATTGGCTCACCGAAGCCAAAGCAGCCGCAGTTCGCTTCCACGCCGCGACTGTACGTGATCGCCATAGTAATGACGAAAAAGCCGAGGAGCAATGCCGCAGCGGTCGCGAAGTAGCGGAGTTTCCATCCCACAATCAGCAACACTCCCAGGGCAAGTTCCAGCCACGGCAGAGTACGCGCCGTAGTCACTACCGCCCAAGGAGGCAGCAGTTGATACGCATCCACTGCCATCTCAAAAAGAAATGGATTTTGCACCTTAGTGTACCCTGCGACCAGGAAGAGGCCGCCCAGGGCGAGGCGGCAAATCCAACCGAGAACCCGCAGTGCCACGTCTTTCCTATTTGAGTTTGTCGTCAAGATAGCGCCGGAGAATTGGGTACTGGACTACGCCCGCCACCTTCTCGGTTTTGCCTTTAGCGGTAATGAAGAAGGTCGGCGTCTGGTTCACTTCCAGCTTCTTGCCGAGTTCAATATCGCTGCTGATAGTGGCGTCGGTGGCAGGATTGCTCATTTCCTTCTGCAATCGCGTCATATCCGCCTTAGTCAGCGCGCCGGCAACGACGGCCTGAATGTTGCCGTCTGAAGACCACTTATCCTGATTTTGGTATAGAGCATCGGTGACCTGCGCCCAATAGCGTGGTCCCATCCGCATCGCGGAGGCACCGTACTTGGCTGCCTCGCGGGCGTGCGCATGCATGTTCAAGGGAAACTCGCGGTAGATGACGCAGACCTTCCCCGCGTCGGCATAATCTAAGAGCACGTTTCGCATTGTCCCAAGGTAGAAATCACGGCAGGCAGGACATTGATAATCGGAGAAGACTTCAATCTTTATGGGGGCGATTGGCTTGCCGCCAACGCAGGCGGCATCGGTGTCCGCCGCGCGTGCGACCGAGGCGAGCGCTGCAACTACGAACAATACGATACAGTACGCTTTTCGCATGAATCCGCTCCGTTTGCCCCGATTTCTCGCTGTCTCAGCCGTCAAGGGGCTTCTTCAGCGATTATACACAGTCTCGGAACGTTGTAGGTGCGTCAGTGCCGCAGCACGAAATCCGCTTCATACATTTGATAATGGGTCTCGAACAGGCCGAGACGCTCGTAGGTTTTCTGTGCGCGCGTGTTCTCCCGCTCAACGTAAAGCCGCAAGCCGCAGACTGTGCCGCATGCGGCCGCCTGCTCGATCAGCGTCTCATACAAACGGCGGAAGATGCCGCGGCGGCGGTATTCCGGTTG
>JACPPJ010000048.1 GCA_016191085.1 Acidobacteriota bacterium
ACGTCATCGAACGCTGTTTCGTGGAAGTCCGTCGCCGGACACGACCCATGGTTTGCTTTGTGAACACTCAGAGCGTAGATCGAATCATCTATGCCATCTTCAATCGCTACAACCCACAATGGAAAAATCGCACCCTCCGGCACAAGCAGCTTGACATCACCTCCCTTTTCCCCCTGCTTGCTATCCTATTCCGATCTGCTATAATAAGTTGAGTTGGCACGATATGGCAGTGGGCGGAAGCCCACTTTTTTATTGCGGCGGACAGCCGAAGCTGCGCTGGCGCCAGACAGCGGGCGAAATCTTGCATATGGATTGGCTGGAGCGGGTTCGGGACATTGCCGAACGCGTCGCGACATCGGAGGGTTTGGAGCTGGTGGATGTGGAGTTCCTGGGGCGCGGCCCCGCGGCAGTCCTCCGCATCTATATCGACAAGCCCCAAGGGATTACTATAGCTGATTGCGAGAATGTCAGCCGTCAGATGAGTGCGATCCTGGATGTCGAGGATTTTATTAGCCGCAGCTATACGTTGGAGGTATCGTCGCCGGGTCTCGATCGCAAGCTGCTGAAGCCTACTGACTACCAACGTTTCGCTGGAAAACTGGTGAAAATAGTTTTGAAGGTGCCGCGCCAGGGGCTGCGGCGGTACCGAGGATGGCTACTCGGTTTGGAGGGCGACATGGTGCGCCTGGACACCGATAACGGTGAGGTAGTCCAGATCAATCTGGGTGATATTGAAAAGGCCAACTTGGTTGTAGAGTTCGGCAAGCCGGCGAAGCCGAACAAGCGTTCTTAGTTTCGAGGTGAAAATGGCAAGTTTGTTGGTTCAAAGCATAGACCAGCTCAGCCGTGAGAAGGGCATCGAGCCGCAGATCATCATCAGCGCGGTGGAAGATGCCATTCTGGTGGCGGCGCGAAAATACTATAAATCCACTGAGGATTTGCGTTCGGAGCTAAACCGCGAAACCGGCCAGATCGACGTCTATGCCGTGAAGAAGGTTGTGGAGAACGTCACGAACCCAACGCGTGAGATCTCTCTAGAGGAGGCTCACAAACTGGATCCAAACGCGTCGCTGGACTCGGAAATCAAGATCGTCAAGCCTACCGATGTTCTGGGACGCATCGCAGCGCAAACCGCCAAGCAGGTGATCTTCCAGAAGGTCCGCGAGGCGGAGCGCGAGAACGTCTACGGGGAATACAGCGGGCGGATCGGCGAGGTCATCAACTGCGTTGTGAAGCGCTCCGAAGGGCCGGACCTGATTGTTGATCTCGGCAAGACCGAAGGGCGGCTGCCTCGGCGGGAACAATCCAAGCTGGAAAGTTTCCAGATCGGCGAGCGCATCCGCGTCGTCATCGTCCAGGTAGAGAAATCTTCAAAAGGACCGCAGGTGATCGTTTCGCGCGCCAGCCCGATTCTGGTTTCGCGCCTGTTTGAGATGGAGGTGCCGGAAATCTACGACGGCACAGTTGTCATTCGCTCGGTAGCTCGCGAAGCGGGTGAGCGCACCAAAATCGCGGTGTTTTCTAAGGACCGCGACGTGGACTGCGTCGGAGCCTGCGTGGGCATGAAGGGAATGCGCGTGCAATCCATCATCCGCGAATTGCGCGGCGAGAAGATCGATATCATCGAATACAACGAGGATCCTGTCAGCTTCGCGGCAAACGCTCTCAGCCCCGCCAAGATCAACCGTGTGGCCGTTGTAGACGCCGCCGGTAAGCAGTTGGAAGTGATCGTAGATGACACGCAGCTTTCGCTGGCCATCGGCAAGAAAGGGCAAAACGTCCGTTTGGCTTCCAAGCTGCTCGGCTGGAAAATAGATATTAAGAGTGAAGAGGAGAAACGGCAGGAAGTTGAAACCCAGATGGAACAGCTTGTCGCAGGCGGAACGCCCATCTCGGAGGTTGCCGGAATCGGTGAGCGCACGGCCGAAAAGCTAGTTGAGCAGGGCATTACCACGGTTGAGAAGCTCGGCCAGATGACGCCGGAGCAGTTGCAGGAGATTCCCGGCATCGGGCCGAAGATGGTGGAAAAGATTCGCCTCGCAGTAAATACTTACTACTCGCAGTTCGAAGAGGGAGCCGCGGCCGGCGAAGTGACAGAAACGGCGGAAACCGCCGAAGCCGGGACACCGGCCGAGGTAGAGGAACCCGTAGCGGTGGAAGAAGAAGTCGAGGTCGCACCGGAAGCTCAAGCAGAACCCGAACAGGCCCCGCAAGCAGCGGAACCAGCCACGTCTGAGGATGAGGTTGAAAATGAATAAATAAAATTACGATCCTCCCGGAGAGGATGAGAGGGAAGCAATCGCAGGTATGGGGAAGATAAGAATTAACGAGTTAGCCAGGGAATTGGAAGTCAAGGCGAAAGCCATTATTGACTACCTCGCCGACATTGGGATTGAAGACAAGAAATCCCACTCCAGTTCAATCGAGGGCGACCTGATCGATAAGGTCACCGCCCATTTCCGAGAGCAGGCGGCAGTGCCTCAGGAACCTGCCGTGGCTGCGCCTGAGGCCCAGGCGGCCCCTGCAGTGGCCGAAGCGGTGCCACAGCCGAAGCCGGAGCCAAAGTCAGAGGTCCACGCGCCTGTCGTATCGGAACCACAGAGACCCACGCCTCCGAAGGAAGCACCTATTGGGGTGCCGCCAGTGCGCCGACCGGTTACAGCCGCAGCACCGCCACCCGAACCGGCGCCAGCTGGCCCTCCACGGCGCGTTCCGTTGCGGCCTCCAATTCGTCCGCATGGCGTACCCACGCCCCAACCTGTTGCTCCGCCGGTAAGGCCAACTGTTCCCATATCGACTGCTCCTCCTGTTGCTGAGACTGCCAGACCTGCAGCGCCCGGAGCGACTCAGCGCCCCGCTGCCGCGGCACCGCCTCCGGCAGCTCCGCGTCCCGGTGCTCCTCCGATGCAACGTCCCGGCGGTGCGCCGTTTCAGCGTCCCGGAGCACCTCGCATTCCCGGCCGTCCGGCTCCTCCGTTGGGTCCTGCGAAACCAGGCGAACCCATTTACCGCCGACCGCTCCGCCCCGGCGCGCCTCCTACCGGACGTCCAATGCGTCCCGCAGCAGGTGCAGGCGTAGACACCATGCCTCCGGCAGACGTGAATCGGCGAGGCATGCACCCCGTGCGCCGTCCTGGAGCACCCGCGCGCGGAGACCGTTCACGCCAGCCGCAGTCCACGCGCGAACGCCCGCTGCGAATCATGCAGCCGCCCAAGCCCGCTGCCGGTCCCATTGTCATTGACAGGGAGATCACCATTAGCGAAGGCATTACGGTAAAGGATTTGTCCGAAAAGCTGGGTGTGAAGGCACGGGATCTGATCCGTCGTCTTCTCGATTTGGGCGTCCTCGCAACCATCAATCAAAACCTGGACCCGGCGCTAGCCGAGCAGGTGGCGCGCAGTTTTGGCGCCCAGACCAGCGTTATCACTTTCGAAGAAGAGACCACTCACGAACTGGAAGTCATCTCCGGTCCGGAGAAGGTGGTGGCGCGAGCTCCCGTTGTGACGGTAATGGGGCACGTGGATCATGGTAAAACTTCGCTGCTCGATGCGATCCGTGAAACTAACGTCACCGCGCAGGAAGCCGGCGGCATTACACAACACATCGGTGCGTATACCGTCGAGATCAAGGGACGCAAGATTGTATTCCTCGACACTCCTGGCCACGAGGCGTTTACTCGCATGCGCGCCCGCGGCTCCAAGGTGACTGATATTGTGATTCTCGTGGTAGCCGCCGATGACGGCGTCATGCCGCAGACTCTCGAGGCCATAGACCACGCGCGCGCCGCGAAAGTGCCGATAATCGTCGCCATTAACAAAATCGATAAGCCAGGCGCTTTGGCCGAACGCGTCAAGAAGCAACTTGGCGACCGTGGGTTGCTGGCTGAAGATTGGGGCGGCGACACGGTTATGGTGGAAGTCTCGGCCAAGCAGAAGATCAACATTGAACTGCTGCTGGAGATGATTCTGCTGGTTGCCGACATGCAGGACCTCAGGGCGAATCCGGAGCGGCCCGCAAACGGAACGGTGCTGGAGGCGCGCCTCGACAGAGGCCGCGGACCCGTATCCACAATCCTGGTCCAAAACGGCACACTACGCGTAGGAGACTCGCTCCTGGTCGGCGCCGTATTCGGAAGAATCCGCGCCATGCTGGACGATCGCGGCAGGCCGCTCGAAACCGCGCCTCCTTCTACACCCGTCGAGATTTTGGGGCTGCAGACATTGCCGCAGGCGGGCGATCAGTTCCAGGCGGTATCGGACCTCACTAAGGCGAAACAGATTGCCTATTACCGCGAGGGCAAACAGCGCGAGATCAATATGGCGAAGTCTTCGCGCGTTACGCTCGACCAGTTGCACGAGCAGATGAAGGCAGGCACGATTAAGGAATTGCCCATCATCTTGAAGGCAGACGTGCAAGGTTCCGTCGAAGTGCTGGCCGAATCGCTTTCCAAGCTCGGCGACGAGCGCGTGAAGATCAAAGTCATCCACACCGGTGTGGGAGCGATCAACGTTTCGGATGTGCTGCTGGCGTCGGCGTCGAACTCGATTATCGTGGGCTTCAACGTGCGTCCGGAGAAAAAGGCTGCCGATCTGGCGTTGCAGGAAAAAGTAGATATCCGCCTGCATACCATCATCTATAACGTCACAGATGAGATGAAGAAGGCGATGGTGGGATTGCTGGAGCCCACTCACAAAGAGGTGGTCATCGGCAAGGCGGAAGTTCTGCAGACGTTCCGTGTGGCGAAGATCGGCACGATCGCAGGCGCCCAGGTTTCCGACGGCCGCATCACCCGCGACAGCATGGTACGCCTGCTGCGCGATAACGTGGTGGTTCACGAAGGGAAAATCTCGTCGCTGCGGCGCTTCAAAGACGATGTCAGCGAGGTTCGCAACGGCCACGAATGCGGCATCGCGCTGGAGAATTACAACGACGTCAAAGTGGGCGATGTAATCGAAGCCTACACGATGGAAAAAGTCGCCGCCGAAGCGCTGGCATAAACTGTACTCAGCGATCAGCCATCAGCGGTCAGTTATAGCGCATTGCTGAGAGCTGACTACTGAAAGCTGAGAGCTTTTAATCATGCCCATTGGGTTGCTGACGCTGGACATCCACCTGCCGTACGCCCATTCCCTGAAAGACAAGCGTCTTGTCTTGCGAAAAATCAAAGATCGCCTGCGGACACGCTTCAACGTTTCCGTAGCCGAACTGGACCACCATGACCTCTGGCAGCGTTCGGTCGTGGGGGTAGTTACGATTTCCAGCGATCAGCAGAACCTGGAAACGGTTCTTGAAGCCGTCGAGCGTGAGTCGGCCAGCATCTTGGGCGGCGACTTGGCGGGCGTTCACCGGGAGTACTTTTAGAGCTTCCAGCCTTCAGCGATCAGCTTTTAGCTTACCGATGGTAGTCTGCTGAACGATGAGGAGTGCAAGATGCGAGGCAAACAGGAACACTCGTCGCGCGGACAGAGCCGGCGCCCTGACCGAATGGCGGATCTTCTTCGCCAGGAATTAGCCCGACTGCTGGAACGCGACGTGAAAGATCCGCGCATCGGCTTCGCCACTCTCACGTCTGTGGTTCTTTCCCGTGACCTGCGAACAGCCCGTGTGTACGTCAGCATATTGGGCGATGAAGATCAGAAGTGCCACAGCATGGAGGGCCTTAACGCAGCCAGCAATTTCCTACGCTATCAAATCGCGCAACGCCTGAACCTTCGTTACACGCCTGCCATTGAGTTCCAACTGGACCGCAGCGCAGAAGTGAATGAGCGTTTGGATGAGTTGCTGCGCAGGACTAAACGCAGTGACAAGTGACGAGTGACAAGTGACAAGCCGGACAGATCGTCGCCGTTGTTGTTCGTTGCTTCGTTGCTTGTTGCTAGCCACTTGTCACTCGTCACTCGTCACTACGATTATGAACGGCGCTATCGTACTGGACAAACCCGAAGGGATCACCTCTCACTCCGCAGTGGTGCAGGCAAGGCGCATTTTGGGAGAGCGGAGAATAGGTCATATCGGAACGCTGGACCCATTTGCAACTGGCGTATTGGTTCTGCTGCTTGGCCAAGCGACCCGCCTCGCCCGGTTCTACAAAGATCGCGTCAAAAGCTATCAAGGCACCATCCGTTTCGGTTTTGCCACAGATACATACGACCGAACAGGAACACCTACATCTCCCGTGCAGCAGCCTGTCCTGGATTCAAACACGCTACAACGTGTGTTCAGCGAATTCACTGGCGCACAATTGCAACAACCTCCCCCCATTTCAGCCAAGAAGGTAGCAGGCGTCCCTGCCTACCGCCTGACGCGAAAGGGCCATGCTCCGCAGCTTTCGGCGGTACAGGTAAACATTCACGAACTGGAATTGCTTTCTGTTTCCGGAGACTGCGCGGCGTTTCGGGCCAGAGTTTCTTCGGGAACTTACGTTCGTTCGCTGGCGCACGATATAGGACAGCGGCTCGGCTGCGGTGCACACCTCCAGAGCTTGCGGAGAACAGCAGTCGGCGAGTTCACATTAACGCAGGCGGTCACTCTGGAGGAGTTGCGATCGATGAAAGTTTCGGGAACAATTCCTGTAATTGCCATGGAACTTCTGTTGGCCGAGTTCCCCTCAGTGGATCTTGGGCATCAGGCCGCCACGTCAGCGATGCACGGCAACTCAGTTCCGGTCGACTGTTCCGATTCTACTGTGAAATTACTCAACCCCTCAGGCGAACTCATTGCCATCGCTGAGCGTGATTCCCCCAACACCTGTCACCCCGTGGTGGTGTTTCAGTCCTCCAGTGTGACTCCTGCAAACACAAAACAACTCGCTTGACAATTACACCGCGCTTCCTAAAAATAGCCTCATAAGCTGGCGCCGGGATGACATGGAGCAGCTAACCGGACCCCACTCGGAGCGGCAGCTTCTCACTTTCGCGCTGGCGGGAACAGACACCGAACAGAGAGATTAACCCTCATGCCAACCTATTGCGATCACGCTCGCGTGCAGGTTATTGCCCACGACGATAACGGCGAGTTTGTGGAATGCCTGGACTGCAGAGAGATCTTCGAATCAAGCGAACTGGACGGATCAGAACGCAAAGAAGACCTGTCGGACGCTTAAGACAATGACCAATTGATGATTGACAACTGATGAGCCAGGTTGCAGTGCGCCGGTGAGCCCGGTCACGGCGAGACGGGCAGGGCCACAGTCTTACCTTGCACTCCCGCGGCCGTTACGACTAGGGGTATGTCGCCGGGGGTTACCCCGGACGGAACTGAAACGTTGATTTGGTAAAGGCCGGCGAATCCGGGCGCCAGTCCGGCAAAGGCAGGCGTGCCCGCGTCGAGTCCGCCGATCTGCACTGACACCGAAGCTGCTGCGCTGGCAGGCGGATCGCCTGGCGCGACGGAACCGCTCGCAACTCCCGGAAGCACTGCTCCCAATCCCGTCACATAGATCAGTATTACTTCCCCCGGCTTGGCTGGATTCGTTCTTGTGACCAGGCTGAAATCGCTCCCGTGCAGGAAAATTCCTGCGCCGTTGCCATCGCTCGACAATGTAAAGACACCCGGACTCGCTGCGCCGATTATCACCGGCAACGGCCCGCTCTCGACGCCGTCCAGAACGATAGTTACTGTGGTGTTGGACAGCGGCACGTCATACGGCACCTGCAAGTTAAGCTGGTACGGCGAGACGAACAGCAGCGGCGCGTCGATGCCGCCGATCCTGACCGTCGCGCCGCCGAGGATTGTCGGCAACGGCAGAGATGATGCTTGCGCGGTTTGCCGCGCCAGATTGCGCCCGAAGATGCTGATCAGCGCGCCTGGACTCAGCGCCGCAGTGGAGGAGAAACTGGCCGCATTCACAGCAGAAGCTACTTGTGATGGCGTGCGGATCCCGACCAGCAAGTTATAGCGGGAAATATCGGGTGCTGACGCAGCGACGAACACGTGACTGGATGAACCCAATCCACCCCGACCGCCGAACTCCGGCAAATTAGGCAATCCCTGCAATATCAGATTTCCGGCTGCGTCAATCGGCGAATACGTAGACTGTCCACTGATAGTTGAGACGATGCCCGTGCCATTCTGCGCCAGTTGATACGACGCCTTGCCATCCCGGGTGTAATCAGCTTGCCCGGCAACTGTCGAAAAGCCCATTGTGTCGCTGAATGCGCTTAACATCACGTAATACGAACCATTCAGCTCTGAATTGGGGCTCCGCTTTGTGATCACGAAAATGTCATGAGTGTTCTTGCCGGTTGAGAGCTGCGTCGTGCCCACTCCCATTCCAGCATCAGGCGTAAGCCCAAATCTGACCGGATCGCTTCTGCCCGGAAGCGTCAACAAGACCGATCCATCTGAAAGGACCTGATAAGATCCTTGACCCAGCAGTGGTAGCGGCTGACCCGCTCGTGCGGTGCTCAGGGTCACGGTGCAGTTGCCCTGGCCATCAAAGGCATAGACGATACCCTGCCCGCTTTCCAACTGGGGAGAGCTTCCGGAGGCGCTGATGGTACGCTCAGATAGGAAGTAAGTTCCGTTCAGGAGGGCGGGCGACGCAGGCTGCTGCGGCGCTTGCCGGGTGGCCAGCAGGACCTGATGGCTGAGCGCGCCGGACGCCGCATTGCTCGTTACCAGAGAGTTCAGGTCAAACGAAACTTGACCGGCAACGGAAAGAGGGACTTCCGGCACTGAGATCCTCAGGTCGCCGGTTGACGAAAGAGAATATGTTCCCGTGCCGGATAATGTCTGAAGTGTGCCGTCGCGGTTTATGGAGCCTTGAACGGCTACTTTGCCGTTTTGGTCGAACAGGAGGGTGCCCTGGGCGGTGGTGAAAGAGAATCCGAAACTGACGTTCGTATCAACTTTTTGCAGGACAAAAAAATAAGGCCCTCGCAGCGAGGCGTTGCTCAGAGCCGCTCCCCAACCGATTGCCGACATGGACAGCAGCAATCCGAGCAAGAGAGCGGTTCTGAAGATCATCGCCATCGCAAATCATCAAGGGCCTTCTTTCGTATTCGCATCTCCTCATCGCCCATTCCTGAGGAGAACATCACAAGTAGCTACATCTTCGCGCCGGGCTTGTACGGAAATTCCCGGCCCGTTCTAGAGATTAGCACGTACTCGGTATCCTTGCCGCTGGTCCGGAGCTTCACGCTTTCGATCGTCTCGCCTTCATACGTCGCCGGGAAATTGCGCGCCAGGGTGCCGTTGGAGTTGAGACTTATCACCGTAAACGCGCTCATGGAGCTGTACCCCAGCGGAAGCGTCACGCCCGTAATGCTAGCCGTGCAGTTGCCCGCGCCAGCGGCGGGACACGTTATTTCCGACGTTTGATAACTGGTCTTGCGTCCCTGCGCAGGATCGAGCGGGGCAACCTCCAGGGTCACCGTTTTGCCGGCGGCTGGAAACGCCACCGTGTTTGGCCCCAGAATGAATTCAACTGTTACGGTGCTGGTCGATCCGCTGGGATTGGGCATCGTGACGTCGGGCGTGGAAATGATTCCGCTTCGCCCGGCTACGGTCTGCGAGCTGGCCTGGTTGTAGCAGGCATTTGCGTTGTCAACCGTGCAGGCATTGGTAGGATTCGAGCTGTCCCTTATCGCGGCGAACTGGAGGAAGGCAGTTTGCGCGGTCGGCGATACAATCTGGCCGGGCGAACTGGCTGCCGCAACATTTCCGTAGAGATTACCGCTGTAGGAAATTGTAAACGCCTCCAGACGGATGATCCCGTTGGCCGAGCCGATCCCGCAGTAAGAGTCGTTACATTGTCTGACATCCATAGTCCCACCGCCGGTGATCGTTGAAGCCACTAACCGGATGCTACCTCCAGCGCCGCTGGCGGACTGGTTGTAATAGACGCCCGGCCCGCCTGAAGCGTCCAGTGCCCCGCTAACCGTTATGGTGCTATTGGCAGCGATTTGAATTGCACCGCCGCCTCCGCCACCGCCGTTGCCAGGATTCGCAGTGCAACCACCCTGCCCCCCACCGCCGGAACCGCCCCTTAGCATCGTCAGCAGATCATTGCCGGATGGAATCGCGGCCGCCGGGCCCGTGCTTGACGTCACCGTCACTCCCGTCGTTATGAATTGAGCGCCGGAAGGAGGAACAGTGCAAGTGCTGGTTCCGGCCGCGCCGCCAGGACCGCCTCCAGCTCCAAAGCCAGCGCCACCCGCTGATGGCGAAAGCCCGCCGTTCCCGCCGTCTCCTCCACGGAAGCCGCCCGGTCCACCCGCGCCGCCGACACCCCGCAGGAAACCGCTCCTAGCCCCACCAGATGAACCTGTCAGGAGCACCCAAGTGCCGGTGCTGATGGTGACATTTCCAGTTGCTCGCAGCCACACAGGAGTGTTGTTGGCATTAGGCCGAAACGACAAATACAGCCACGTGGGAGTGCTGGCGCCCGTCAGCGTGGATTGCTGCAGAGTGAAGTTCGCTACTTCCAGCACTCCGTCATTGATCGGCCCTGTCGGTGGAATGGAGAAGGGCGTCTGCGTGGTAGAAGGCGAGACGACGGTGCCTACCACGTTGGTAATGTCTACGTAGGTGGGGTTGCACGCAGCGTTGCTCCCATTACGGTAAGGCCGCGCCCATACCTTGCCTAGCGCAAGGTCAATCTGGATAGAATCGTAATTGCACACCTGCGGGGTGATATCGGTCACCGTCAGCGGGTTTCGGAAATCCCCCAGTGCTGCTATGCCGCCCAGGTTGACGCTCTGCGCGCGCAGTGCCGCGCTGCACAGTAGCACCAGCAAGGCTAATGCGAACGGAGAGGCGTGGAGCCTGCTCATTGCCCTGGTGTTTGATTTCTTGTTGCTGTCCATGTCATCCTCCAAAAAGATCGCCTCATCCAATCTCATATTTGCTTGGCGAACTGTTCGTCGCCGGATTGCGTTTAGTTGCTAACCTCTGTACCTCGAGCATCACGGTGCCACGTCGGTAGCGCTATTATTGCCTGTATTCGTCTCGCCACCGCCTGAAACAGTCACGTTGTTTGTAACCGAAGTGGAAACAGTCGACGGTATATCAACTGTCAGGCTCATGGCGGGATAGCTAGCTCCTGGCGCCAACGTGTCGCTGCGCGTGCATGTAAGTGTCGATGGCGGCGTCCCAGAGCAAAGGAATCCTTCCCAGCTGATTGTGGTGAGTGCACCTCCCGGCGGATATATATCTACGAGTGTCACCGTGCCGGAGGTCGCCCCTCGTCCGATGTTTGTAACCACGACGTTGTAGGTGAGGGTTCCCCCTACCAATGGAGTGAAACTGCCCGTGTGCGTACTACTGACGGTTAAGTCGGGTACCCCGGTAATGGTCGTAAGATCACTGGCCGAATTGTTGGTGGTCGAATATTCGCTGCCCGAGTAAGAGACGGTCGCGACATTGGTGACTGTGGCGGGAGCGCTAGGTGACACATCCACTGTTACGGTGATGGGTTCGTAGCTTGCGCCCGCTGCGAGTGCGTCCCCCGCCGTGCGCGAGCAAGTGATCTGCGTGCTCGGAATACAAGTCCACCCCGTTCCGGTTATACCCGGGCTGGCGCCGGTCGCCAACGACAGACCTGCGGGCAGTGTTTCGGTCACCGTTACCGTTCCGGAGCTTGCCACTGTCCCGCTGTTGGTAACGGCGATGGTATACGTGGCGCCGCTCTGGCCTTGGGAGAAGTTGCCGGAGTGCGTCTTGGTGATGGTGAAGTCGACGCCATGGTTGGCGGCGGTCAACGTCGCACCTGGCAGCAACACACCGGAGCTGAGCGCCCCGCCTGTGCTGAACGAATTATTCACCGTCAGAGAGGCTCCCGGCAGCAACACACCGGAGCTGAGCGCCCCGCCTGTGCTGAACGAATTATTCACCGTCAGAGAGGCTCCCGGCAGCAACACCCCGGAGCTGAACGTCCCCCCGGAGGTGAATGAATTATTCACCGTCAAAGTCGCGCCCGGCAGCAAGACACCGATGTTGGGCGTTCCCAGCGCCGACCCGTTCAGCACCACCAGGCTGGCAGTGGGGAGCAGGATACCTGTGTCATTAGCAAAGAGATTGAACGGTGCAGTCCCATTCACGGTTCCCGTAACGGTGAAACTCGTGGAACTGGCACCGGTGCCGCCCGGCCCTGTTACGGCAATCAGTCCCGAGGTTCCTGCGGCGGGAACCGTCGCGGAGATCGAACTTGCGGAGTTGACCGTGAAGATCGCTGGCGTACCGTTAAACGTTACTCCAGTGGCTCCAGTGAAATTTGTCCCCGTGATCGAAACCGATGTGCTCCCGGCTGTACCGCTGGTGGGTGTGAACGATGTAATCGTAGGCGCAAGGCCGGTCGCGGGCGTTACAGTAAAATCGGTCGTGCTCGTGGCGATTCCTGCCGGGTTCTCTACTGAAATTCGGCTTGTGACCGCTCCGCTCGGGACCGTCGCTCTGATCTGGGCGGTGTTGTCTACAATAAACGCAGCCGGCACACTGCCGAATTTCACCGCCGCAGCGCCAATAAAGTTTGCGCCGGAGATGGTCACTGTGGTTCCGACCGGACCACTGGAAGGAGTGAACGATTCAATGGTCGGAGCGAAGCTGCTCACAGAAGATGTAATCGTGAAATTCGGCGTACTAAGCGCAGAACTGTTGCCTGTGCCACCTGGAGTCGTGACTGCGATCGGCCCAGTCGTAGCGCCTGACGGAACCACTGCCTTGACCTCGCTGTCCGACACCAGAATGATATCGCCTGCCGCGCCGTTGAAAGTGACCGCAGTTGCCCCGTTCAAGCCCGTACCGCCGATTATCACCAGCGTTCCCGGACTCCCGCTAGTTGGTGTGAATGACGTAATGGACGGAACGGGAATAACAGCAGCCGGAATTCGAATGCTGGCGATCCCCAGCGGCCTCACGGGCGTACCCGCCTTAACGATGGGCGAAGCAAAGGGCGTGAACGGCTGTAGCACAACGAAGATCGTGAAGTGCGTTACCGAAGCCGTCAGCGTGGTGCCGTCGGCGCTCAACACTGCCTGGAAGCCGGTGCTTTCATACTGGTTCGTCAGCGGATTGAACACTTGCAACGGTAGCTGCCGCGGCAGGCGGCCTTGCAGTTGAACCGGCACATTGAAGCGCAACGTCACAGGCGAGCTGAACGTGATGCCGCTTGGCCCCACCTGCATTGCCATCAAGACGCTTTGACTGTTAGGCAGAGCTGTCGGCGCAACGGTAGCCACTGTGACCGTAGAGGAAGTCGGCAGCGCGCCGGGCGGGATCACCACCGCGGCCTGACCGTCGCTGGATGTGACTACCCCGCCGGATCCTCCAGCCGGGACAATCTGTCCACCGCCTACACCTCCGCCGCCGGCGACAACGCCGCCACTACCTCCACCGGTTCCACCTCCGCCACCGCTAACGATCCCACCGCCGCCGCTGATTATTGGAACCAGGACCACGAATACAGTGCCGGCCGGTCCTTGCGGGAAGTCGGTAACAGTAGCCAGAAGCGTTGTACCGCCGATGCCGGAGCGTACGACAGTGGTTGTGGGTTGGAAGGTGTTGGTTGTGGGGTCGAATACCTGCAGTACGGTCTGGTCAGGCAAAGGCAGCGACGCCAACACAGGAAATTCCATGCTCACCGGGAGTTGGAAATGCAGTCCAAGCGGGGAGACCTGGAATGCGGCCAGCACCGCCATGCCCGTGGGCGGCTTGGGAGCGGTCTCTTGTGTTAAAGAGGCAATGCTGATGGGCGTATCGGAGGTCAGCGCGCCGAGCGGTACATCCACGCTGGCGCGGGCATCGGGAGCAATGACCCGGCCTCCCAGCGGCGCGCTCAACGGAACTGCTCCCCCGACCTGGGCCGGCACCGAGCGGCCGCCGAGCAGTTGCCACGTGCCCCTGCTATCGGACTGAAGCTGGTAGGCCACGACGGCCGTCGTGGCGCGCATCAATACCAGCGACGCTCCGGCCGGGACGCCGGAAGAGGGCTGGTTGGGGTCGAGTACGAATGGCTCATGCGGGCGCAATGTTAATGCGACTGTGCGCAATGGTGTGCCGTTAGCGTCGTAATAAACTAGCGTGATCCGCGCGTCGGAATCGCCGGGATTCAGTAACTGATAGGAGGTACGCGGCGCTCCAGCATTGGAGTTCAACATGAAGATGCCGCTCGTCGGCGCCAGCGCCGGTAAGCTGGTGACGGCCGAGCCTTGCGTGTAGAGTGACAACCCCGCGGCTAAAGCCGGCTCAAGTGAATTGCCCGGAACGGGAATCAAGTCCGCTTGTACAGTGCCACGGAAATCCGTCGATTCGGGCAGCCGAAATATGGTGGAGATACTCCCGTTAAATGTACCGTGAGCCCTGATGGTCAGATTGACGGGTGATCCTTGCAGGGCCTTTCCTTGTTCATCCCACGCTCTCCACCGGACTTGCACGGCTGCCTCGCTGGTGTTAGCCAGTAATAGGGTCGTGAACACTTCAGGTCCGTTGACGACGCGCGGGAAAATGAAAGGACCAGAGGTTGGCGTCGGGAGCGAGGCCAACGTATATCCCGACAGGCCAGTCATGACTTCCAATCCCGCCAGACCAACGCTCGATACGATTTCAAAATGGCCGCCGTCAATGGCCGCCGATGAACCCGAGCCATCATTGAGGAATTGCGACCGGTGCCCGCGAGGCGGAATCGTAAACGTTGACTGCCCGCGCGACTGCCCGCCCGAATCGTAGAGCTGCATGGAAACGGTAGCGACCGTCGCGTTGGGGTTCACGAGTGTAACGGCTGTCTGCAGGCCGGTCGGGATCGCTCCGACCACCCTGGTTCGCAATACATCCCCAGCTTCCACGCCCACGCCATCCTGCTGCGCATTCGTAGAGATATACAGGAGACCTGTGATCTGGCTATTGTCGCTATCGGCCTGAATCCACCCCAGGGCGAGGGAGTTCAGCGACAGTCCAAACAAATCGCTGGCATCGATTGAAAGCTGCTGGCGGGCAGGTACAACGACGGTGGCCGGGTTCTGCACTCCTTGTCCGGATAGCAGTCCGCCGTCGTCATTGCGTGCGGTAAGCACGACTTGCGCCGGCGACGCGCTAGGGTTGTTGAGCACGATTCGGGTCTCGAAACCCATGCCCGAGATCAGGTGAGGAAAAAACAGCGACCTCCCGCCGGCGGCGGTTGCGTTAAGCGCAGTCAAGGCCATCAGCAGCAGGAGCGCTACCGACGCGCCAAGCCGATTCCGAACCCATCGGAAGAAACTAGGAGCAGACCACTGAATACCGCTCACTCGAGGACTCTCCGAAGCTCCAGGACCTGTGAAAGTCCTTCCCTGCTAATGGGGCGCGAGCTTTAGGGGGAGCCCAAAAGTTGCTGCGGAATTCAGGTACAACATGGTTGCAGCTTTTTTGGGGAACCGAATTGAGGAAGCCCGAAACACCATCGCCCACAGCCTGACTGGAGGAATTAGTAATGCGCAGCAAATCAACCGGAATGCGTGTGGTGTGTTCGAGGACGGTGGAAAAATTCCCGGCCCGGACGCGGCTCGATGTCTGCAATTTCATCCCTGAGTTCGGTTGTGCCTTTGAGGAGGGTTCAATAGGACACTGTTGGAAGGAAGTCGGAGACATGCACACCTGACACTTGGGGGAAAACAGCGCCAATAATACCCATACGGTGGGACGATGTCAATTAGAAAAACGCTAGCCACAAAAAATTCTTCGGCGAGCGGTTTTGGAAGCCGAATCAAGTTGCTCAATGTGGGGCAATTGGCGCAACTGGGGCACCGAAGTGCTATGCGTACTACTGCACTGCCGTGATAGCCTCGCAATAAATGGATACTCCCCGACGCGATGACAATGTAGAAACGGCAAAGTTGCGGATGCTGGCAGCACGGAAAGCGCTCGAGGATTGTACCGCGCCGCCCAGTTCGCCTGAATGCAAGAAATTAGCTGCCGAATTTGAAGAGACGGTCTCGCGGTACTTTAGGATCTTGGACAAGATGAACAAGCACTCGAAGGCTTGATCGTCGCCGCTCTTAACGAGTGAGCCACGCAACCGAAACACTGCATTTCTATTCGCCTCCGCTCTTTGAACGCAACTTCACGATCGCGATTGCGATTGTCGGCGGTGCGGCGAGTATCGCTATGAGAATTTCACTATCAATTCCAATGCCAAAGTAAGCTGTACCAACGCTGAACGCGACACCGAAAACCGTTACTATGACGACCCACCAGCATATGAACGCGAGCAAACTGTTCGGGTGTTGAAGCCCGAGCCACAGAAGGCGAGGTAACTTTAGAAACAGTAACAAACGATTAGATCGAATCTCGTATTTCGAACGATATGGCGGAAGTTTGACGACCGCATCCGCAAAACGCTCCAAAAGCTCGTAGTCCTTTTCGGTCCAAAAGTAGTCCGGATGCGTACTGCCCAGAGCAATATATAGATATTCGGCCAGATCGGACAACACCGTACTAATTGTCGCTAGTTCTCGTTTCTCGTTCAGCCTGTCATGAAATAGCGGCAGAAATTCCCATAAAGCACGACGAACTTTAGTTTCTTTCGATTCGGACTGTATCCATCTTGGTCTTGGACGTCCACGGAACGGGTGTAAGTAAGGTTTGTACGTATACGTACCGTAAGTCTGCTGAAGCCACATGAGCGCGGGATCAAAGCCTAGGGTGTTACGTCTCAGTATTTCGGATAAGTGATGAAGAAATACGTCAGCATCATCGATGTGCCGATCAACCTGATCTGCCTGGTGCCTCTGAATTTCATCGAGTATGCCATAGCAGTATGCAAAGGACATTTGCCGCGCTGAAAGCTTCCCGCTTGCTTTGCTACGAGCTCGAGCATCCAATATTTTCGTCCCGATTAGCGGGAGGAGAGTTAACAAAGCAGAAGTTGCCCACCAGAACGCGAAGGACGCGGACTGGCTTTTGAAAATTACGGGTACGAAAAAATAAAGAGCGAGCGGAATCAGCGGGATTAGCGAAAATGTAAAACACCAATCCAGAACATTGTTTAATCGATTCCGGTTTCTCTTTTCTGCAAGCCGATGTGCCTCGCGAAAACGCTTCTCAATTGACCTATAGTATTCCTCAAGTGCCCCTGCCGATGGCACGTCTTGTTTGGAATCAGAATTCATGAAAATGTCATTGAAGCCGCTGTACCTTCGCCGTGGTGCCACGGAATCGAATATGGCCACACAATCGGAGCCCTGCGACCATCCGCTGCTCAACCGTCAAGAGACATTATCGGTATTTCCAGAAGCGGCGCAACAGGAATCCGTTCTGAGTCGCGGCTCCTTGCCGTCATCTTTCACATGAGTTCTTGCCGAGCGGTACACAGTGCGCTACCGTTTTACGATCCGCGTTGCCAGATTTTACGGAAAGCTAGCCGCTTTGGGTCGCTTGCCTGCCTGGTAACACGCTACCGCCTCTCCGCTCTCCGCGTTCCAGGATGTCTCGCTGCGCCGTACTGTGTCCCCCAATTCCGGTTTGTTGTGGTGATCGCGATTTTGCTCAAATTTTTAGGCCTTTATTAACCCATAGATCTGGTCCTGCCCCATTTGACGGGGGAGGTGCAATTACTGCCGTGAGGAGGAAAAGCGCTGGGGGAAAGACGCACTCACGATGCTAGCCCGAGAACGTATAGACCCGCGGAGAAGTGGTTCAGGAGTGGGGATCGAAGTCGGATTTAGGTTGCGATTTCCTTATCGTTGACGATAATCGTAATTGATGGGCAGCAAACTGAACGCGAGATCCCATCAGGAGCGGGGTGAGGCCGGAACCCGGGAGTAATGACCGAGGATCACGAATTCCGATGCACCAGTTGCAACGCGCGCTTGGTCCGGTTGCTGCTACCAACGTTCTCTTGTTTTGCGGCTCTTCCGCGAGACAGTTCTCGTTGCCATGCGAATCCTGGCAGGCTGGTATTCCATCGATGGCCGCCTCGACGCAGCCCCGGCGACTTTCGAGAACAAACTTGTAACGCCAACCGGACTGGCTGAGGCACGCCCGTTCGCGCGCGAGTCCTGCCGGCGGAACTTGTTGAACACGCGACTACCGTGGAAGGTCTATAGAGCACATTATGTCAACAGCAGATGTAACAGCAGGCCTGGTCAAAATCGGGCAGAAACCCGACGCACGATTCGATCTTCTCAGGTTCGGGGCCGTCCGAAAGTTTGTTCGCTGGCGGGGCTACCCGTACATCTTTCAGGTGGCTGCGTTGTCCGTATTTATCGGGCTCGCCGTGCTCGGCTGGGGTCGCCTGACTCCGGAAGGCGTGCCTGACAAGCTATACGCCAAAGCGAATCTTGTGAATTTGGTCATCTGGGGGCTGTTCTGGCCGTCCATGATCTGGATGGCCGTTGTGTTCGGCCGGGTCTGGTGCGCAGTCTGTCCGCTCGAACTGGTTTCCGACGTGGGGGAACGAATCGGGCGCGTGCTCAGGATACCACAACGCGATCTCGGCCGCTGGCTTCGTGCGGGGTGGTTGATGGTCGTCCTATATGCGCTCATTCAGCTGCTCGTGGCGGGAATCCATCTCCACCGGGTCCCTGCATACAGTTCGGTCTTTCTTTTGGGGCTGCTCTCCCTGGCAACGGCGACAGGCCTGCTCTTCAGGAACCGCGCCTTCTGCCGAGGTTTCTGTCCGGTCGCACCTCTCCTCAGAGTCTACGGGCGCGGTGGCATGGTTGCTGTTCGACCCGGCCCAGCCGCTCATTGCCAGGTGTGCGAAGGCAAACCTTGTGTCAGCGCGGCGCACCGCAACAAATGGGATGCGCGAAGCTGCCCGAGCCTCCTGAACGCGGAGAAGCTGAATTCGAGCGAAGAATGCCTGGCCTGTACCCAATGCGTGAAAGTCTGTGCACCCGGAAACATGCGGCTACTGATCCGCCGCCCTTACGACCGCGCAGACGCCCGAACACCGCTGGCGACGTGGGCGCTGACCGCATTCATCATGCTGTTATCGGGATTTGTCACCGGTGAAGTGACGAGCGAATGGCCTGCGGCACAGAAAGTGTTTCAGACACCCATCCATTGGATTGTGCAGTTCACGGGGATGGGCGGCGCCGCAGGCTGGGTTGAGGGACTCTGGATGCTGGTCATGTTTCCGCTCCTGCTCTGGCTGGCTCTGGGTATGCTCACGGTCTGGATGCGCGGAGCAAACGGGCTGTTCGAGGCATGGCGAAGGATGGCGCTTCCAATGGGCATCGTGATCGCCGCCGGGCATATGTCTAAAGGACTCGCCAAGTTCGTCTCGTGGGTGGGTTACCTCCCGGCCGCCGTGCAGGAACCTGAGGGCGTTTCCACGTCAATGGCAATGGCAGCGAAGGCGGTTCCGACGCCGGCGACAATCTTGTCATTGCCTTGGGTTGCGACGATCGGCGTTGTTCTGACTTTCGTTGGGCTGTGTCTTGCGATTCGGGAATACCGAATTCTCGATGGCTCTCCATGTATCGGGCGTGTTCTTCCGCATGCGCTGATGGCCGGAGTGTATTCGTTCGTGATCTTCGGCTGGGGCTTTCTTCAGTAGGCCGGCGCCGCCCCTATCGCCGACCATTTGACACTTCGAGCAAGAAAGAAGTCGCAAGGCGCGTGGTCGGGGTGAGCAAGGCTCTTCAGCAAAAAATGATGGTCCTGGGTAGTCCTGTTCGTCCTATTCCCGACGCTTCTCGGCATTCCGATTTATTGCTTTTGTCTCTAGTCTCAGTTGTGCCGATCCTGGGCCGTAAGCTTCAGCCTGGTCTCCGTTAAGCCGCTGGCACGGCGGACGCTGCGGATGCTGGCAAGAATGCGATTTCTCCCGCTCAAAAGTGAGATCTTGGACCATAATCCCATGTTGCAGAAGGCCAACACTCGGAATTTCCCGCTGAGATGAGAGTACAAGTAGATCTGGTTTTTTTGAATCATGCCTAACGACGATATACAAGCCACGTGGCATTACCATGAGGCGACGGCACACTCTGCGCAAAGCGTAAGGGCCGATAGACATTACCTGGACTGGGCCAATCGGCCGCTCCTGTTCAAGATCTATTCTGAGCTCGATCCGATTTCCCTACCTCGGGACTGGCCGGCCTCCAATGTCGCTGCGTTCTCCGCAATTTGCCCTGCAGCACAGCCGGTAACAGAGACCGGGGCTCTGAATTTACGAACGCTGGCATCCATCCTGTTCCACGCTGCAGGCGTTACCCGCCGGAGGAGTTATCCTGGCGGGGAAATCTATTTCCGTGCGGCAGCGTGCACAGGTGCGCTTTACGAAATAGAGTTGTACATCGTTTGCGGACAGCTGCCGGATTTGGGGGCAGGAGTCTATCACTTCGATCCTGCCGATTTTGCCCTGCGCAAATTGCGTGACGGAGACCTGCGGTACGTTGTGGCACACTCCACCGCAAACCATCCGGCGGTTAGCCACGCACCGATGACGATTGTCTGCACGGGCACTTACTGGCGCAATGCCTGGAAATACCAGGCGCGAACCTATCGCCACTTCTTCTGGGATAACGGGACCTTGTTGGCCAACCTGTTAGCCACTGCGGCAGCCTTACGCCTGCCATCGCGATTAGTGATGGGATTTGTGGACGAAAGCGTTAACCAGTTGCTAGGGCTGGAGGCCTTGCGCGAGGTAGCCATCTCTCTCGTCACACTTGGTCAGGGAAATGAAATGTTTCCGGCGCCTTCGATTCAGCTGCCAGCGCTGGAGTACCGGATAGCTCCGTATTCAAAGACAGAGGTGGACTACCCGCTGATGCGCGAGACCCATGAGGCTAGCTGCCTGTTAAGTTCTCCGGAAGTTGAGGAGTGGCGAGGCCGACCTCCCAGCATCCTGGAACAAGCACCCAGTGGGCGGCCTGTAGATTTAAAGGTCGTGCCCGAACCCGATTTGCCTCAAGATCCTATTGAAAAAGTCATCTTGCGGCGAGGTTCCACGCGACAATTCGCTCAGGTGCCGATCCGCTTTGAACAGCTATCTATGATTCTAGTCCATGCCACGCGGGGCATCCCGGCCGACTTTCTGGAGCCGTTCGGAACAAGGCTCAACGAGCTTTATCTAATTGTCAATGCGGTCGAGGGACTTCCTGCGGGAGCCTATTATCTGCGCCGCGACCGGCCGTGCCTGGAGTTGCTCAAGGAAGGCCGATTCCGCGAGCAAGCAGGACATCTTGGGTTGGATCAGAGTCTGCCTGCGGATGCCAGCGTCGCGATCTTTTTCTTGGCGGATCTCAAGCCGATCCTGGAGCGTTTCGGAAACCGAGGCTATCGGGCCGCGCAGATCGAGGCGGGTATGATTGTAGGCAAGATTTACCTGGGAGCCTACGCTCTTCGCCTCGGGGCCACAGGTCTCACATTTTACGACAATGAAGTAACCGATTTCTTTTCGCCACATGCTGCTGGAAAGAGTGCCATTTTTCTCACCGCCGTTGGTGTTCCCAACAAGCGTGCCTTTCAGGTGGTATAAAGAGGCTTCTGATGGTGGGCATTCTGG
>JACPPJ010000047.1 GCA_016191085.1 Acidobacteriota bacterium
CTTCAGCCATGCCGAAACGGAATGCACCGGCGCGGCTTTAGCCGCTGAGGTTTGCACCTCAGGCGCTGAAGCGCCTCGCTTTGCTAATTGTACCGGCACGACTGAAGTCATGCCCTTCCGTTTTCAAACTGACCCACTACCAAATTTCGATACCCTTTGCCGCGGGTGTGCGGTATCCTGGAACCAGATCGAAGTCTGCGGATTTGCGAGGCTGTCATGAACCGATTTGCCCTCGTGTTTGGTTTAACCGCGTTGTTTGTTGTTCCCGCGATGCCTTCTTGTGCTCAGGATGCAGCGGGAGAGCAGCGTCCGTCGCCGCCACCTGCAACAGGCACTCCCCGGCCATCGAGCCCCGGGCGATCCGCTACAGGCGGCATGGATCAGATGCAAGGCCCGATGTACGTCAGCGGGCGTATTGCCCTGGAGTCGGGCAGGCCTGCGCCGGAATCTGTCTCGGTGGAGCTGAACTGCGGCATGCGGCCATTGCAGGTGATTCACACCGATCTCGGCGGGTATTTTACTTTCAGCTTGGGCAGCGGATTCCAGAGCAACATGGACTTCAGTGCCAGCAATGAGACCCCAATGTCGGCTGGTGCGGGGCGCATGACCCCTATGGGCGGGATAGGCGGGATAGGCAGGTCGCTGACGGGGTGCGAGCTCCGGGTCTCAGTTCCCGGATACCACCCTTTGACTTACACGCTCAGCCAGCACAGCGACATGGGCAGATATGAAGTCGGCACGCTGCACCTGCGGCGAATTGCTGGTGTCGAAGGATCTGCCATCAGCCTCACCTCGCTCATGGTGCCTTCGCGCGCGCGCAAGGAATACGAAAAGGGTGCTAAGGAAGCGCGGAACAATCGCCCCGAAGCCGCCAAGCAGCATTTTGAGAAGGCCGTCGCCCAGTACGACCAGTACGCC
This sequence comes from Acidobacteriota bacterium, assembly GCA_016191085.1. Taxonomy (GTDB): domain Bacteria; phylum Acidobacteriota; class Terriglobia; order 2-12-FULL-54-10; family 2-12-FULL-54-10; genus JACPPJ01. Next base: position 919 of record JACPPJ010000047.1, read on the forward strand.
GCGGCTTGGAGCGGCCTTGGAAAAATCTATTCAGCCAATAAAGACAACGACAAAGCTCGCGAGGCGTACCAAAAGGCCATTGCCGCCGATCCACAATACACGCCCCCTTATCTAAGCCTGGCAACGTTGGAGTTGCAGGCTCAACAATGGGACAAGGCGGTTGAAACGGCGGGGAAGCTGCTGCAACTTGATTCCAGCGTGGCTTTTGCCAGCTTTATCCAAGCAGTCGGAAACTACAATTTGAACCGCTTGGACGAGGCCGAAAAGAGCGCCCACGAGGCGGAAAAAGCACATGATAAAATCCCGCAGGTCCACGCGTTGCTGGCGCAGATTTACCTGGATAAACAGGACTACTCCCGCGCCGCATCGCAGATGCGGACCTACCTGCAGGAGTCCCCGCAGGGTCCGTTTGCCGATCAGATGAAGAAGAATTTAGAAGAGATTCAGAACGCTCAGGCTGAAGCCGAGAACAACAACACGGATACCGCGCCCGAAATCGGTGACCAGCCCACCCCCGCAGGGGAGCCGCAGCCCGAGCAGTAGTCCCTTAGACCCATGGCGTACGCGTGTACCATTTGCGGCTCACCGGAACTGCAGTGCCAATGCCCCCGCTTTTGCACGCTCTGCTATTCCGATTATGAAGTGCGGCTCTGCGAGGACGGCTGTTTCTACTGTAGCGACTGCCGCGAGATCTGCGGGTTCACTGCCGAACGACGCGAGACACTTTAGCGCCACTATACGTATTTCCCTGAAACAGTTTTCGTGGCGAGCGGAGCGACGTGGCCACGGCATAACACTGTGCCGTGGCGACGTGCTGCACGATCGCGTTCGCCTATTTCACCACGCCTTCGAGCGGGCTGGACGCGGTGGCGTAGAGCCTTTTGGGGATGCGTCCCCCCAGATACGCGAGCCTGCCTGCCTGCACGGCGTAATTCATGGCTTTGGCCATCACTTCGGGAAACTGAGCGCCGGCAATGCCCGTGTTCATCAAAACGCCGTCTGCGCCAAGCTCCATGGCGATCGTGGCATCGGATGCTGTGCCTACCCCGGCATCTACAATCAACGGAACCTGGGTGATCCGTTCGCGGAGGATGCGGATATTAGGAATGTTCTGGATGCCCAACCCGGAGCCGATCGGCGCGCCCAGCGGCATAACGGCTGAGGCTCCCGCGTCAATCAGGCGCTGCGCGTTGATGAGATCGTCATTAGTATACGGCAGCACCACGAATCCTTCTCGCACCAGCGTCTCGGTGGCTTTCAGCAGCTCCAAATTATCGGGGAACAGCGTCTGCTCGTCCCCGAGCACTTCCAGCTTGATCCAGTGTGACAGGCCCACCTCACGCGCCAGGTGCGCCGTGCGGATGGCGTCGTCGGAGTTGTAGCAACCAGCGGTGTTTGGAAGAATGAAGTAGCGCTTTGGATCAATGTAATCGAGCAGCGATTCCTTGGTGCGATCGGTGAGATTCACGCGGCGCACAGCCACCGTGACCACCTCCGTACCTGAAGCTTCCAGCGACCGGGCCATTTCAGGAAACGACCGGTATTTTCCGGTCCCGACAATTAGGCGTGAGCTGAACTCGCGCCCGGCAATTACAAGCGGTCCATCTGTTTCTGACATAACTGCAATCCCAATAAAGTTGATTTCATTTTGCGGCAGGAATTCCCAGGTCCTTGCAAATCTTTCTTGCGATAATGTCGCTGACTTCGTTGTGTCTGGGCACGGCCGATCTCTTGTTGGATTGGCGGTTTCGCCACCACGAATGGCGGCTACCCCTCGCGAAGCAATTCGCAGTTGTGGGAACGAAGGTGACGGACTAGGTCCGTGCGCTTCATACGACAATAGGCTCTTCTTGGTAGCTACCTCCGGCGGCGGCTATCGCGTCCTGCTTATTCAATTCCAGGGCTTCCCGCAGAGTGATTCGCAGAGTCTCTAACAATTCACTTCGTGACGGTTCCTGGCAATTCACTCCAGGCACTTCCTCTATCCAGCCAATCCACCAGTTCCCTTCCTGCCGTACGACGGCTGTGTAGGAATTGCTCATCGTGCTCCCCCTGTTCACGCGCGCGCAAGCGTGGGTTTACCTGTTCGCCCCCACTGCCGCTGTCTTAGTCACCGGAACCGGTGTGAACCAGCCGTGCCGGTCGGGCTTTCTGCCTTCGACAATCGCGAAGAATTCCTGCTGGATCTTCGTCGTGATCGGACCGCGCGTCCCGTTCCCCACCGGGATGCGGTCTATGGAGCGCAGCGGCGTCACTTCGGCGGCGGTGCCGACGAAAAAAACTTCGTCGGCTAGATACAACATCTCGCGCGGTATGTTTTGCTCGACGACTGTATAGCCCAGATCGGTGCAGATGGTCATGACGCAATCGCGCGTGATGCCGGGCAGCACGGAGGCGCTCAGCGGAGGCGTGTAGAGCTTGCCATTTGAAATCACGAAGATGTTTTCGCCGCTCCCCTCGCTGACATAACCGTTCGGGTCGAGACCGATGCCCTCGGCATAGCCGTTCATCTCCGCTTCCATGCGGATGAGCTGTGCGTTCATGTAATTCGCCGAAGCTTTCGCCATCGCCGGGAGCGTGTTGGCCGCCATGCGGTTCCACGACGACACGCAAATATCTACACCCTGATCGGCATCGGCTCCGAGATATTTCCCCCATTCCCAGCAGGCCATGTAGACTTCGATGGGGCAGTTGTGCGGATGTACGCCGACTTCGCCGTAGCCGCGAAGAGCGATGGGACGGATATAGCAGTGGCGCAGCCCGTTCAACTGCACCAGCTCGACGGCGGCTTTGGCCAGATCGTCACGCGAATAAGCAAGCGTCATGCGATAAATCTTCGCGGAGTTGATCAGCCGCTGCATGTGCTCGTGCAGGCGAAAAATGGCTGGCCCGCTGGGGAGTTCGTAACATCGAATCCCTTCGAATAGCGAAGAACCGTAATTGACCACATGAGACAGCACGTGAATTTTGGCGTCGTCCCAGTTAATGAATTGGCCGTTGTGCCAGATCTTTTCGGATTTAGTTAATGGCATGTGTACGCTCTCGTTGGACGCTTGTAAATTAAGGGAGTCCAGTATCTTACTAGTATAACCCGGAACACTGAAATGCAAAGCCAGCGGCCATGCGATGGAGCCGGCGCAACGAACCGAGCCGCGGCCGGAGGAAGTCGTTTGTATTTGTCAGAGCCGCGACAGCGATCGAGCGCTTGCGTGTTGCCGTGCGGAAACAAACCGTTGCAATGATCCCCGCCGGACGAAATGCCAAGCGGTTGTGATTTACCTCTGTGTTTTTCTTGCAGCAACAACACTGACGCATTCCAACGGCACCTTTAGGACCGGCCCTATTTCGAGGAAGTCGCACACTGCGGCACATTCTCAGCACGGCCGGACTCAGCGACACGGGAACGCGGCAAAGTTGCTGGGGCTTTCGGGGTAGAGCCAAGCCTCCCGATGTCCAGACAGTCGGACGCCTGTGACTTCAAGCCGTGCCCTTACGAATCCTCGTCGGTCTGCGGCAATCCTGAGGTCTGAATACGGTCGTCATCAGATCGCATTCAGCCAACGATGAGCTTCTTTGAGTGCTTCGCGAACGCTAGCAGGCGAGGTTCCGCCTTTGACGGTGCGGCGGGCGACACCTGCTTCCGGAGTCAGCAGCGGAAGTGCATTCTTGTCGAACAGAGGAGAATAGTGCTTCAGATCGTTTAACGTGCAGTCCTGCGGTTGTCTGCCGGCCCGGAGGCTTTCCAGCACCAGCTTACCGACAATCTGATGCGCCTCATGGAACGCCATGCCTTTGGCAGCGAGAAATTCGGCAAGGTCTGTAGCGCACAGCCAGCCATCGCTGGCCGCATTCTTCATAGCATCAGCGTTTACTGACACGCTCGACACCACCTGTGTCGCGAGCTTGAGCGCGGGGATGAGTTGCTCGGCGGCATCGAATACGGGCTCCTTGTCTTCCTGCAGATCGCGGTTGTAGGTGAGCGGCAGGCCCTTAACAGTGGTGGCCAGAGCCATCAAATGCCCCAGCACGCGCCCCGTTTTCCCTCGGATGAGTTCCAGCGCATCGGGATTCTTCTTCTGCGGCATGAGGCTGCTGCCCGTCGAGACTTCATCTCCCATTTCGAGAAACGCGAATTCTTCAGAGGAGTAGATGATCCAATCTTCCGCAAGGCGGCTCATGTGCAGAAAGCACAAGCTTGCGGCGAACAGGAACTCCAGCGCGAAATCGCGTTCGCTGACCGCATCCATGCTGTTGCGCGACACGCGCGAGAATCCCAACTCTTTAGCAACTGCTTCGCGATCCATGGGGCGCTCGGGTCTTAGCCCACTTCCGGCAAGCGCGCCGCTGCCCAGCGGCATCACGTCTGCCGCTTCAAAGCACCGTTCCAGGCGCTCGTAATCACGGCGGAACATCTCGAAATAGGCGAGCAGGTAATGAGCCCACAGCACCGGCTGCGCGCGCCGCATATGCGTATAGCCGGGCAAGACCACGGACATATTTCTTTCAGCCGCTGCGACCAGCGCCGCCATCAACTCTCGAAGCGCTTTCTGCGCGGGAATGATGGCGTCGTCCTTCAGCCACATCCGGAAATCAACCGCCACCTGCTCATTGCGGCTGCGACCGGTGTGCAGCTTATCTGCTAATGACCCGATGCGTTCGCGCAGCTTGCCGAGCACAAACGAGTGGACGTCCTCTTCCGGCGCGCCCTCGAAGAACTTTGGACCGGAGCCCGCTACCTCGTCAGCGAGGGAATCGAGCGCCTGTGCGGCGCGAGTCATCTCATCACGTGTCAAGATGCGCGCACGCTGCAAGGCGCGAACGTACGCTTTGGTGCCGCGGATGTCGGCCAGAGCGAACCGATAGTCGAACTGTATAGACCGTGAGAATGCCTCGAGCTGCTCGCCGGTAGCCTTTTCGAAGCGGCCGCCCCAGAGTTTGTAGGCAGGTTTGGGTTGGTCGGAGGAAGCTTTTGCCATTTGTACACGTATGTGCGTACCGCAACCGCTCCCTAGCCGTCGCGGTTCTGATTAGGATTTCGGCCGGGGAGAAACGCGAGATTCGACCGCGGCGCGCACCTGGAGGGACAATCCGATCAGGTTGATGAAGCCGGCCGCGTCCTTCTGATCGTAGGAGGCTCCCATGGTGAAGCTGGCGATATCGTGCGCGTAGAGCGAGTGCGGCGACGTACGACCGAGCACCTCCACGTTGCCGCGATAGAGCCGCAGCCGAACCTCGCCCGTCACGGTCTTTTGCGTCTGTTCAAAGAAGGCATCGAGTGCCTCGCGCAGCGGGGTATACCAGAATCCGTTGTAGACGAGGCGCGCATAATCCAGCGCCAAGTGTTGCTTGTAGTGCGCCGTCTCGCGGTCGAGGCACAGCGCTTCGAGCTCGCGGTGCGCCAGCACGATTAGGGTTCCTCCCGGGGTTTCGTACGCCCCACGCGACTTCATTCCCACGAACCGATTCTCAACCAGCTCCGTGCGTCCGATGGCATGTTCGCCGCCGATCTTATTCAGCGTCTGCACGATTTCAACGGGTCCCGGGCGCTTGCCGTTGACAGCCACGGGCACGCCGCTCTCAAACCCGATCTGCACCTCGCCGCCTTTCTCTGGCGCTTGGCGCGGACTCTCGGTTAACTGCCAAACATCATCCGGCACCGCGCATGCGGGGTCCTCCAGCACGCCGCCTTCGTGGCTGAGGTGCCACAGATTGCGGTCGCGGCTGTAGAGCTTGCCCGCGCTGACCGCGACGGGAATGTTGTGCTGGCGCGCGTATTCCAATGCTTCTTCCCGCGAGCTGATATTCCACTCGCGCCATGGAGCGATCACTGGCATATGCGGAGCGAATGCCTTGTAGGTCAATTCGAAGCGGACCTGGTCATTGCCCTTGCCTGTGCATCCGTGCGCGACGGCGTCGGCGCCTTCCTGCAACGCCACCTCTACCTGGCGCCGGGCGAGCAGCGGGCGGGCAATCGAGGTGCCCAGCAGATATTTGTGCTCGTACACGGCGCCGGAGCGGACCAGCGGCCACAGAAAATCGGTGACGAACTCCTGGCGTAGGTCTTCCACATAAATCTTCGACGCGCCGCTGGCTTTCGCCTTCTCCTCCACGCCTTGCAGTTCATCGCCCTGGCCAATGTCCCCGGCCATGGCAATCACCTCGCAGCCATAGTTTTCCCGCAGCCAGGGAATGATGATGGATGTATCCAGTCCGCCAGAATAGGCGAGGACAACTTTCTTGGGCTTTGAATTTACTGATGCTCCTTGATCTCTTGCCAATAGCTACTCCTTTAAGCGCCGATGTAGCGGACCTCTCCGGGCCTTACCTGCTCCAGGACCTTGATCAATTCGGGTATCAGCGGTGAGAGGAACTCAAGTTTGTTTCGCCGCGCTACCAGAACGACAACAGCTATGGGGAAATTTTGAACGTTGTGTTGATAGCTCAGACGCTGGTCCGTGGTGATAAGCACGTCAAACTTACCGCATGCGGCAGCGAGAAGAGCACCGTTCTCGAAAGAGGCCCAGCCCATTTCGGGAACAGTTCGAACCTCGTGTCCTGGGATGTGCCGAAGAAGCCTGCGCGGTACACACTCATCAAGAAGAATTCGCATGCGCGAAAACCGATTTTTTTGCCAGCTCCAGGACAGCGATGGCGTGCTCGCGGCTCACCGTCGGGAAATCTTCCAGGAAGTGATCGAGCGTATCTCCTTCTTCCAGATAGTCGAGCAGCGTTTGTACCGGCACACGGGTACCGGCGAACACGACAACACCGCTCATCACATCATCCGAACGCGTTACAAGCGGTTCTGGTAAAATCACGGCATTACTAGTGTACCGCATATCAAGAGTCAGAGATCACCGTAGATGACTCGAAACAAACGCATTCACGCCAGCAATCATCAACTTAACTTGGTCCTTATCGAATTCCTCCGTGCGACCGTGTGCAGCGCTATTTCTAACGTCCGCCCATGCCCGAAGCTGCTTCGCATGCAGCTCATTGAATATCTGTCGCTTTTTCAACGCTTCAATCAGTGCATTCATGCCGAGACGTGTGCCTTTATCGTTCACAACCAGCTCGGGCGGATCGAGGTTTGCGCAGATCGTTCTAAGCGATTTCTCAAGCACCACACCAGCTAAAACCGCGGCAGCCACATAGCTGATTTGCTCAGACCCTCCTTCCGAAAGGAGACTTTCTGCTTGCCCAAGATAGTCGGCAGTAACTTCGGACTCAATCTGTAATACAAGATCATCAAGAAACCCACTCTCTAGATCTGCCTTAATGGACTTTAGGAAAGAAATACCAAATTGCAGCTTCTCGGGTTCGTTTCCAAGCGAGCCAAACTTTTCAACAGTGTTGCGATGAACGCTCTTAAGCGGAACGAGTTGCTCCAGTATGGTAATGCACGAGGTTCCCCATTCGACAAACTCGGGCCAACTGACTACGGTGTACTGTTTCGTGTAGGTCTCGCGAGTCAAGTAATTTCCGCCCGTGATCTCAGATTTTTGGACGATCGGAAGACTTACTCCTTGTCGAATAAGCTCGCTAAGGCGGCTAACGTACCTGTCCTTAAGTTTCTGCGAAGGACCCATTCGTTTATGTCCGCATGAGCCGGGACCGAGGCGGGACGGGCACTGGCAACGGCTAACGGCTTAGATGCACTTGCACAAAATTTCGGGCATGTTGTGAGCTAGAGCATTTTCACAATTGGTGTAGACTGGTAAGGGCATGACTTCAGTCATGCCGAAAAACGGGCATCAAACGGTACGGCTTCAGCCGCTGAGGGCTTGAACCTCAGGGCCTAAAGGCCCTGCTAATCTGCGCAATTGCGGCACGGCTGAAGCCGTGCCCTTACGAATCCGTTTCGGTCTACAGCAATACAGAAAATGCTCTAGTAATCAACTTGCGTAGTTGCGGGTGTCTATTGCGACAGCAACAGCCACAGCAGCGCCTTCTGCGCGTGCAACCGATTTTCAGCCTGATCGAACACCACCGACCGCTGCGATTCGATCACCTCGTTAGCTACTTCCTCACCGCGATGTGCGGGCAGACAGTGCATGAATACAGCGTTCGGAGCGGCGGCGCCGAACATCTCCTCATTCACCTGATACGGCATGAAATGTTGCTTCCGCGAATTGGCCTCATGCTCCGCGCCCATGCTGGTCCACACGTCGGTGTAGATCGCGTCGGCACCAGCTACTGCCTCTAGCGGGTCGTTCACAATCCGAACCGATGAACCAGACTCGACAGCCGTTTGGCGCGCCTTGGCAACAATGGCAGCATCCGGTTCGTATGACGGCGGGCAGGCAATGGAGATATCCACGCCTAGCTTGGAGCCAGTCAGAAGCAGCGAATGCGCTACGTTGTTGCCATCGCCCACGTACGCCAGCTTGATTCCGGCGAGGTGCCCGAAGTGATCCAGCAGGGTGAGCATGTCGGCGAGCGCCTGACAGGGATGTACTCGGTCCGATAAAGCATTGATCACGGGAATGCCGGCCCACTCAGCCAGTTCTTCCACCGTGGATTGGCGGAAGGTGCGGGCTGCGATTGCGCTGACCCAGCGGTCCAGATTGCGGGCCACGTCGCGCACCGGCTCCCGCACGCCCAGAGGCTCACCGCGGCAGTCGATGAAGATAGCGTCTCCGCCGAGTCCCTTCATGGCGACCTCGAAAGTGACGCGCGTTCGCAGGCTCGGCTTTTCAAACAGCAGAGCCAGCGTACGGCCCGAGAGCGCGCCACTATAGTCGCCGGGATTCCGGCGCATTTGCGACGCCACGTTCAGGAGAACGTGTACATCGGCGGCGGTGAGGTCGTCATCGTAAACCAAGTCCGAAGCGGCAAACGGCAGAGCCGCCGGCGGCTTTGGAGCTTGAACCAGTGGATTTGCAGGGCCGGGCCTAAATGTATATTTATTCATACGAGTGAATATTTACACATTCGGCCCGGCGCTGTCAACCGGTTTCTTACCAAAGCGGAGGAGCGAGCAGTAGCACTCCGGAGCATAGGGCGGGGGCGCAGACTGCGAGCTGTCCCAGTGAATTATTTCTTCTTCCCGGCTGGCGCGATTGCATCCTTTGCGGACTTGGCCACCCGGAACTTCACGACGGTTTTCGCCGCGATTTTGATGGCTTCGCCGGTAGCAGGGTTGCGGCCCATGCGAGCTTTCCGGTTCGCCTTTACCAATCTCCCGAGGCCTGGTACGACGAATACCCCATTCTTCTTCGTCTCTTGAATGGCGGTCTTTGCCAGCTCGTCCAGAAATCCCCGCGCTACTTTATTATTCACTTCACAACGTTCCGCCAAGTGCCGTACCAATTGCGTTTGGGTCATCCTTCCCGCAGCCATAGTCCTCCTTGAGAGTTTGAAATCGGCTTAGTATACACTGCCAGCCGAGAAGTTAGATACAAACATTATCACGTGTTACTGTTCAAAAACTATCACGCGACCTATTATTTTCGCCTATTCGAGCTTCACAGCACGCACCGAAGTCATTGCCGGAATACCACCCAGTTCCTTCAAAACGGCCTCGGGAACGGGTTCGTCCACGTGCACCACCGCGACAGCTCCGGGCGGCTTTTTTACTCCCCGACGCCCGTTGTTTTCGCGCCCCAGTGAGAAATCCGCGATGTTGATGCCGCGCTCTCCGAGAATGGTTCCGATCCTGCCAATCACGCCGGGCACGTCCAAATTTCTCAGCACCACCAGATTGCCTTCCAGCGGGCACTCCACCCTGATCCTGTCCAGAGCTACCAGACGGGGCTTAGAGCCATGCAGCACTGTCCCTTCGACGGACGATTCCTGCTCGCCGCTGCGGATGGTGACTCGAACCGAATCGGCCACGCGCGAGTTTACCTTGCGCGCTTCCTCGATTCGAATGCCTCGCTCCTGCGCAATCGCGACGGCGTTCACGAGGTTCGCTTTCTCGGCCAGTATGGGGTTCAGCACGCCCTTCAGGACGGAATTGCGCAGCAGATTGGTATTCATCTGCGCTAACTTGCCGGTGTAACGAATGTGCACAGCCGAAGCGGCACCGGGGGCAACCTGCGCCAGAAACAGTCCCAGCCGCTCGCCAAGCTGCAGGTACGGTTGCAGCGCAGCGTACTCTTCAGCAGAAAGAGAGGGAACGTTGACGGCGTTCTGAATCACTGAAGATTTCAGATATTCGCGGACCTGTTCGGCGATACGAATGCCGACGATCTCCTGAGCCTCCGCGGTAGAGCCCGCGATATGCGGCGTCAGGATCACCTGCGGCAACGACTGTAGAGGAGAGTTACGCAAAGGCTCGTTTTCGAATACGTCCAGCGCTGCGCCCGCCACGTGGCCGCTCTGAATGGCTTCGATCAGCGCGGGCTGATCGATCAATTCGCCGCGCGCACAGTTGATGATCCTGACGCCCTTTTTCATCTGCTGTAGTGCAGCACAGCCGATCATGTGTGTCGTCTCGGGGGTGGCCGGCGAGTGCAGGGTGATATAGTCGGCACGCTTGTAGAGTTCTTCCAGTGAAACCATCCCCACACTCAAATCCCGGGCTACCAGTGGAGGGACGTACGGATCGTAGGCGATGATCTCAACCTCGAACGCCCGGGCACGCTTGACCACCTCCACGCCAATGCGCCCCAGCCCGATCAAGCCCAGCACTTTGCCTCGCAGTTCGCGCCCTTCGAACAATTTCTTTTCCCAGCGGCCAGCGTGCATGGACTCGTTGGCTTGAGGAATGGAGCGGGCCAGCGCCAGCGTCAGAGCGAGCGTATGCTCGGCCACGCTGACTGCATTCCCGCCGGGCGTGTTCATCACCATCACGCCTTTTTTGGTGGCGGCTTCGATGTCAACATTGTCGACGCCGATACCGGCTCTTCCGATCACCTGCAGATGCGGCGCATGCTCGAGTAAGTCACTATCGACCTGAACAGCGCTGCGGATGATCAGGGCATCGGCGTCTTTGAGTTCCGGGATTAACTTGTCGCGGGCGGGCTCAGTCTCGATTATTTGCCATTGCTCCTCCGCTTTGAGGAGATCAACGGCTCTCCGCGAGACTCTTTCGGCTACAACAATCTTCATGTCGGAATGCTTCCAGAGTATTGCGTATGCCGCCGTAAACTCGTCTGCAAGCGGCAGAGATGAACACACGATATTAGGGCACGTGTGAAACGATGTCAAAAGTTAATCGCCAAAACCCGCGATTTCCACGTACTGCAGGACCCTGACTGGTTACCTTTGGGCCGATAATTGAACGTTTCCGGCAGGCATGTTAGTCTGCATTTCACAGCAACTAGGGGAGAAATGAATGGCCGAAATCATTCCGGTCCGGGCTGATGACCCTCAGGAAGACGTTATTACATACTGCACGAATCAGATCCAACGGGGTGAAGTGGTTGCGATTCCCACCGACACGCTGTACTGCCTGGTTGCGGATCCGCTCAACCTCGCCGCAGTTGGTAAAGTTTTCGCAGCTAAAACGCGTGCGTGGGATCGCTCATTGCCGCTGATCGTAGACTCGATCGATCAAGCTCAGGAGATGACGCAGAACCTGCCGTCGCAGTTTTATCTGCTGGCACGCAGGTATTGGCCGGGGCAGGTCAGCATCATCGTTAACGCCGCGCCCAGCGTTCCCTTAAAGGTGACGGGGAACACGCGGCGGCTGTCGGTGCGCCAGCCCGGATCGACGGTAGCCATGAAACTTCTCAAGCACTTCGGGATGCCGTTGATCGCCACCAGCGCCAACATTTCGGGCGAGCCAACCTGCTCCACTGCCCAAAAAGTTCAGGCCGCCCTAGGCGACAGTGTCTCGCTCATATTAGCTTGTCCCGTCAATAGTTCGTATGGCGTCGCTACCACGGTTGACCTGACCGGCCCGAAATGGAAGCTCATCCGCGAAGGGATCGTTACCGAAGCGGAACTTGCCGAGTTCTTGGGTGACTGAGCGGCGATGGGCTCTTGGCTAAGGAGACTCACATGAAAGTGGGGATCGGCCTGCCAACCACGACGCCGGGAGCCAACCGGGGTTTGATTCTCGGATGGGCACGCCAAGCTGATGAAGGGCCGTTCTCCTGCCTGGGCGTATTTGACAGGGTTGTTTACGATACTCTGGATCCTCTGATCAGCCTTGCCGCTGTCGCGGGTGTCACCGAGCGCGTGCGGCTTGCAACCACCATACTGACCGGTCCACTCTACAACACAGTGTTGCTGGCGAAGGCTGCCGCATCGCTCGACGTGCTATCAGGCGGCCGGCTGGTCCTGGGGCTGGCGGTCGGCGCCCGCGAGAGCGACTACGACGCAGTTGGCGTCGAGCACCGCTCGCGAGGACGCCGGTTGGCCGAGCAGATGATTGCTCTACGCTCACATTGGGAAGGCGACACAATTGGCCCGAAGCCAGTGCGACGCGGCGGGCCGGAATTGTTGGTGGGCGGCTTGAGCGACCTCAGCTTCGCCCGCGCCGCGCGGTACGCTAACGGCTACCTTCATGGTGGCGGCCCACCACGCTCTTTTGCCGCCGCGGCTGAGAAGGCCCGCGCTGCCTGGAGCGACGCCGGGCGTCCGGATAAGATGCAACTCTGGGGCATGGGGTACTATGCGCTTGGCTCCGATGCAGCCGAGACCGGGGCGGAATATCTGAGAAAGTATTACGCGTTCACTGGCCCGTTTGCGGAAAAGATCGCGGCCGGACTGCTGACCACTCCGCAGGCCGTGGCGCAATTCGTGCGCGGGTACCAGGAGGCGGGCTGCGACGAGTTGGTGCTCTTTCCGACCGTCGGGGCATTGGACCAACTCGATCGGCTGGCGGAAGTAATCGGGTAGGAGATGCCGTGAAGATTGTAGTCCTGGGCGGAGGACCGGCGGGGCTTTACAGCGCGCTCCTGCTGAAGAAAGCTGATGCGTCGCGCCAGATCACCGTTCTCGAGCGCAACCCTGCGGACGCCACCTACGGGTGGGGCATCGTATTCTCCGACCGCACGCTGTCCTCTCTGCGAGAAGCAGACTACAAGTCGTACAAAGACATCACTGACCATTTTGTTATCTGGGATTCGATCGGCGTACTCTATCGCGGCACGACCATTCGGTCCGTAGGGCACGTATTTGCGGGCATTGCGCGAAAGGCGCTGCTACAGATCCTGCAGCACCGCTGCCGCGAAGCCGGTGTGGAGATGCGCTTCGGTTGCGATATCACCAGCTTGTCGCAGCTCCCCGAGTACGACCTGCTGATTGCCGCCGATGGGATCAACAGCCTGGTGCGCGCAGCGTACGCGGACGCGTTCAAACCCAACATCTCGATCGGCAAAGCCAAATTTGTGTGGTTGGGAGCCAGTCGCGCGTTCGATTCGTTCACATACGTTTTTGAAGAAAACGAGCATGGGCTGTTTCAGGTGCATTCGTATCCATTTGACGGTTCTACCAGCACCTTTATCGTCGAGTGCGCGGAGGAGGCTTGGCGCAATGCGGAACTCGATCAGGCTACCGAAGCCGACACCATCGCGTATTGTGAGAAGCTGTTCGGCAAAGCGCTGGATGGCGCGAAGCTGCTTCCCAACCGGTCGCTGTGGAATAATTTCGTGACAGTGCGCAATCGTGTCTGGAAGCACAACAACATCGTCCTGCTCGGCGACTCAGCGCACACGGCGCACTTCACCATCGGGTCAGGTACCAAAATGGCGATGGAGGACGCCGTCGGGTTGGCCAACGCTTTTGAACAGTTCAGCGACATAGACGCCGCCCTTACGGAATACGAGTTAGGGAGACGGCCAATCATAGACACTTTGCAGCGGGCGGCGGAAGAAAGCCGCACGTACTTTGAAAACACCCGGCGTTATCTGCTGTTCGAGCCAATGCAGTTCGCCTTTCAGCTTCTCACGCGCAGCCGCATCAGCTATGACGATCTGCGCGTCCGGGACACGCGATTCATGGACAAAATGGACCGGTGGTTTTGGAACAGAGGAGCCGCAGAGCCGCGCAGCGCCGCACCGACGCTGGTAGCTCCTCCACCGATGTTTACTCCCTTCCGGCTCCGCTGTATGGAACTGCCGAACCGCGCAGTGCTATCAGTGACGTCCAGTTGCACAGCAAACGACGGAATGCCGGCCGACATTCACCGCGAGCAACTGTTGAAGCGTGCCAGCGGCGGCGTTGGCATGGTGATGACCGAAACGGCAGCCGTTTCAACCGAAGGCCGCATTACGCCTGGTTGCGCCGGAATGTTTTGCGACGAGCACCGTGATGCCTGGGCAGAGATTGTGAACACCATTCATGCCAGCAGTCCTGCCAAAATCGCGCTGCAACTGGGACACGCCGGCAGGCGAGGCTCCACACGCCCGAGGTGGGAGGGCTTGGACCGGCCACTGCGCGACGGCAACTGGCCGCTGTTAGCAGCTTCGGCTATTCCGTACACCCCCGGGAGCCAAATCCCTAAGGAGATGGAAACAGCCGATATGCTCAAAGTGCGGGACGACTTTGCGCGCGCCGCCGCCATGGCGGACGAGGCGGGCTTCGACTTGCTGCAACTCCACTTTGCTCACGGCTACCTATTGGCGAGCTTTCTGTCGCCTCTGACGAACAAGCGCAGCGACAATTATGGCGGCTCTCTCGAAAACCGCATGCGCTTCCCGCTCGAAGTTTTTGATGCGGTGCGCCGCGTGTGGCCGGAAGAAAAACCGATTGCGGTGGCGATCTCCGCGACCGACTGGGTCAAGGGAGGCTTTGAAGTGCAGGATGCCGTCTCGGTGGCCCGCGTCCTCCAAGAGCACGGATGCGACTTGCTCACGGTGCTCGCCGGCCAAACCACTCCCGCTTCGAGCGCTGCCTATGGCCCGGGGTTTCTGACGATGCTAAGCGACTGGGTGCGCAACGAAGCCCAAATTCCTACCATGACAGCCGGCCACCTGACCACCACGGATCAGGTCAACACGATCATTACGGCCAGCCGTGCCGATTTGTGCATCATGGATTTATGACGATTTGACCCGGCTCTACGGAGTGACAGACATGGACATGCAGGAATTTATTACGAATCCGGACGTAGAGCAGTATATGTATTCCATGCTCCCGCCGCGCGACCCCGTGCTACAAGAGATGGAAGCGCTGGCGCAGAAGCGCAACATTCCCATCATCGGGCCGGTGGTGGCGCGAATTCTGTATCAGCTCGTGCGGCTTGCAAAGGCAAAGACAATTTTCGAGATGGGCTCAGCGATCGGGTACTCGACGATATGGCTGGCGCGAGCGGCCGGCGAGGGCTCGACGGTCTACTATACCGACAGCGATCCCGAGAATGCGCGCATGGCGGCAAACAATTTCGAACGCGCCGGAGTGCGCGATCGAATTCAGATTCTGACCGGCGATGCCCTCGAGATGCTTGATCGGACGCTGGGAATATTCGATGTTGTATTCTGCGATGTGGAAAAGCAGGATTACCCGCGCGTATTCCACAAGGCCGTGCCGCGAATCCGCAAGGGCGGATTACTCCTGGCGGATAATGTGCTGTGGTATGGTCGCATCACCCAGCCGCCTCAGGTACAAGACGAGGCGACGCGCGGCATCGTTGAATTCAATCGGCTGATCTATTCGTCGCCGGAGCTTTATCCGTGCATCCTGCCTGTACGCGACGGTTTCGCGGTGTGTGAAAAGCTGTGATAATAGGCGACCACAAGAAGCCATTCCGGTTCTTACGTTTATCCGCTCCCCATACACACGTTGATCAGGAGCAAATGAGACTTGTCGGGGAAGCTTAGATGTGTTTTATTCCGGCACGAACTCAAAGGACCCGATCTGAAACGCCGGTTTACCTCGCTCCAGATCTGTATAGTAAAGAGGAGAGGCGGCGCGAAGAGGGACAGCGCGCGCCACTTCTGCAAAGTGTCCTCCGCCAACCAGCCATATCAATCGTGCATTGTTGGGAATCGGAATCCGGATTGGAGATGGGCCGGAAAATCTTTTCAGTTTCGTTTTTCCGGCCCATAATCTGGCTATTGACCCGGGCGAGGCGGGATCTCCTGCTTCATCGAGAACATACAATTGTTGTGACGGAAAATAGAAAGAAATTTTTCGCCAAACGGGCTCTCCGTCTCTAAGCCAAACCACCCGGACAGGTCCAGGCGCAGTGCGCCGCAGCCGTGCAATTTGTTCCAAGGCGGATGCCGTCGTCTCCGATACCCACTGCACGCGTGCGTACGACGTTTCGTAGACGCTGCCCAGGAAAGCATCTCGAATAGAAGCAAACCCGCGCAGGTGCGCGAGTTGAGGCCCGTTGGGCAGGGGAAATTTGCCAAAGAACAGAAGCAGATTGCCGATGATAACCAGATAAACCAGGGGGTTCTTCTCGCCGATTTGCCGAAAAGGCTGCAGAAATATAACAGATGAAACTAGTAGGACGGACGAAACAACAAAAGTCACTTTCAGCGATTTGTGCCACGGGAGCAGCAGCAACGAGAACACCAGGGAAAAAGAACACAGCAGAGTTATACTCAAACCCAGTACTCTTTGCTTGAACTGCTGAATCCCGTGCGAACCGCGGCTCTCTTCCGCCGCCGTGATGCAGAACCCTCCAACCAGGCAGACAATGGGAATCGTGCTCAGGGCATGCCCGGGAGCGCCGATATGTACCAGGAGGTGGAAGAGAAACCCTGGCAAAAACCAAATGCAGAGGAACACCAAGCATCGTTTCCATTCCGGCAGTTGATTGCGCCGAAACCAGCCAAACGGTATCGCCCACAGCCAGGGGATAGCCCCCAAGCCCGTCCACAGAATTGCCCGCCCGGCCATGCGCCGCCACGAATGGAATGGAGCGTCCAGCAGCGGAGTCCTTTGCTGGGTTTGGACGACCAGATAGTCCCTCAATTGATCGATCACACCACCAACGCCGCCGTAGCTGAAAACTAAAATTACCACCCAGGATAGAGTACATAATCCGACAATTAGAGCGCCGCGAAGCACGACGCGCATTTCACGGACCTGCCATGCCGTCCACAACCATAACGGGAACAGAAATAGCGCGAGTTCCGGACGGAACCCGCTGCCCAACCCAAACGCCGCTGACGCCGCATAAAAATACTTAGGCTTCTCACCGCAACAGGCGCGCCAACACAAATAGCCCACCGCCACCGAGACCAACGCCAGATGCAGACGGAGTGAAGAACTTAACCCGGCACGCCAAAATGCCGGATTGACGAAAAGCAGAGCGGCGGCTACAAACGCGGCTCGTTTCGAAAACATTCGTTCTGCTAACAGGAACAGGACTCCCAGAGAAAGTCCGCTGATCAGAATTTTTAGCACCGTAAAGGTGCGCTCGGGTGTTCGCAGCAGATAGTAAAACAGCCTAGCCTCGCCGACAAAAAAAGGATCGCCGGGCGGTTGTGGCTGATTACGAGTGGGATCAAAATCGTCCAGTGCAAAGGCTAGATTTACGGAGTCGAACGAGTAGAGTTGCGCAGGCATCAATGGAAGGCGGGCGACCAGGACCAAAAACGTTGCGACTGCCGCGATCAGGACGAATCGAGCCGGCGTTGAGAGGCACGTCAACCGCTGCGCAAAATTCTGAAACGGCAAACCCGCGGTATGATTCGAAACCATTTGGAGCCTTCCGGGCGCTGAGTAATATAACACAGACGCATACGTAAGATGCCATACATATTGCCAACCACAACCGTGTGCGATTACGATGCAATTGCGTACGGCGCTCCCTGCGACTTCGTCACGTCCCTGCGGCCGCGCGCTGCCAATTAATCCCTGAAAGAGAGACAAGCACTAGTGATCGAGGTTAAAGTAAAACGATTACACCCGCACGCGAAGGTGCCAGCTTACGCTCATACGGGACCGGCTGGGGATCTGGCCGCTGACTTGTATTCAATTGAAGAACTGGTTATCGAGCCGAACCGGGTGCATAGCATTCGCACCGGTATAGCACTGGAACTGCCGCCCGGCTACGGCGCCATCGTCGAAGATCGCTCTGGGTTAGCGCTTCGTGCCATCACAACTCTTGCAGGCGTAATTGATAGTGGGTATCGAGGCGAGCTGAAGGTGGTCATTGCGAATGTCGGCTCCACCAGCTACACAGTGAAACAGGGCGAGCGAATTGCGCAACTGCGCCTGGTGCAACGGCTCGAAGCAACTTTCACCGGAGTGGCCGAAATCGCTGCTTCCGAACGGATGGAAAAGGGGTTCGGAAGTACAGGTTCATAAACGCAGTCCCTGGCCGGGGCGCCGCCGCCGGTGGCCGTGTCGTAGGATGCGGCGGCGACGGTGGTGGTTGCAAGACCCGCCGCGGCCCACGCGCTCCGGCGGCATGCAACCTTATCCGTGGATGTTGCATCAAGAATATCGAAACCCCCACGAGCGTAGAAGCGAACTGAACTGCGCTCCGGCCGCACTTCTGAACGAGTACGGAAGGAGGACGCAATGTCTCTCGTAACGGTACTGTTGTTGATGTGGGCAGCATCTGCCGTGGCCCTGGGGGGCCTCTTTATATACCGGTCGATGCTCGGCATACACGAACAGAATCAGATATTTCTCGACCCCGCGGAGCGCGCTTTACAGCACGAGACGCTCGAAATTGCGCAGAAGATCGATCGCATTACTCCGATCATCAAGGGCGTGGGGATTGTGTCCATCGCGCTGTTTCTGTTGACTGCCGCGATGTGGGTATATCAAGGGTTGTACGGCACGCCAGCGCTCTGACCGCGACGTGGTTTGATCTGGTACCGCAGGAACTCAGGTTCACGCTGGCGGGGCTGCGGAACTGTGGAACGAATACCCACCGGTCCGAGACGACGAAGTTGAGAATGCCGCAAGGGACGATCGAAATCAGGCTTGAGATCACCGGGTCCAATCGCAGCACGCCCGCGAACAAGTGCATGAAGTAGAGGTTTCCCAGTACCGAAACCAAGCCGTTGGCGAGATTGAATCGGAGCAGGCGGTTGGCAACCGCGATGAACCCTGTTACAGGCCGGTCCGCCCACGTCCACTTACGATGCCAGACGAAGTTGTGCAGCACCGCCATCTCTACCGCAACGGCGGTGGCGAGCTCGTAGCGCATTTCAAATCCGCGCACCAGAATGGCCAGTGAGCCGACATGGACAAGAATCCCTAGCGCGCCTACCGCGTAGAATTTGAGGCAGCGCATCAGATCTTCTCCTCGCGGTACAAGGCCCGCGTGTTCTGAGCCACAGAGACGATCAGGACCACAGCCATCACGGCAGCAGCTATCACGCCTCCCACGTCGAAGAAGCGCAGCGTATGGCCGAACACCGTTACGTGCGGGTTTCGCAAAGCGACGGCATTGCCTATCGCCAGCAGAATCCGAACTTCCGTAGGACTGAATTTCCAGAACGAGAGCTGGAACGTGCCGCGCGTGTAAGTGGCCAGATATGAGTTGATGGACAGCAAAAAATAGCTCACCAGCAGCGCTGCAGCCACTCTCTCGGAGGCCAAGCCCGAGAGCGCCAGCCCGCCAATCAGGAACAGCGCGCCGAACGAATCCACCATGTGATCAACGTAGAATCCGTAGCGTGGCCGCTGACGTTTGCGGTGGCGCGCCAGCGTGCCGTCCAGGCTGTCGCCAAACCAGTTCACAGCCAGGCATACATTCACCAGCAGCAGAGCGGGAGGCCACTGCTCGGCGGCGGCGTAACAAACTCCTGCCATGAGCAAAGCTGCGAATCCAAGCAGCGTCAAGTGGTCCGGCCCGACCGCCGCAGGCATGCGCTCGGCGAGCCAGGCCAGGCAGCGCCGCTCCAGCGGAGCCAGCCAGCTTTCTTGTTTTCGCTCCGCGTTTCGAAATCCCACCCTCACGCCGGCCAAAGATAGTTCGCTCATTGTTGTCTTCTCCTGGTTGTATTGGTATTGCGGGTTGAGGCGCTTGCTAGCTGCGGCGCCGATCTCGCGCCTGCCGCTCGATCACTGACCGTCCAGCGGTAGTCGGAGTATTTGATGTCGAGCGTGGCGGTTCCGAACAGCCGCAGCTCAGTCTCGCTGCGGTGGCGTACCGGGAACCACATGTCTCCGAACCGCGCGAACTCGTGGACGAAATGAACGCGCTTGATGAGAACGGAATGGCGCGTGGCCGGCTCGCCTTCGATGCGCTGGACCGCGAAGTCCTCCGCGTTTACCCAGATCGTTCCCCGCAGCAGATACTCGTTGGCTCCGCGCGGGGAAGCTTGAAACTTGTAAGCGTTGGCGGTTTGATCGAAACCCAGATACTTGAATTCATAGTTGTTGCGAGAAAGATCCACGTCCGGACGGACGCTCGCGCGCGCGGTTTCCTTTTCAACCTCCAGCAGGCGCGCGAATACCCGCTTCTGGACGGCGCCGGAGCCGCCTCGCTCAAGCACCTCGAAACTTTTCTCGCCTGGCGCGGCGTAGTTCTCCGCGACCAGCCAATACGTTGAATTCCCGAGTAGCCGGTGATGAACGGAATACCGCCGCTGATCCTGGTAGGATTCCAGCGCGTGTACCTGCTGCAGGAATCGCTGCTCCATCCGCACCAGGATCTCTTCGGGAGCGAGCGCCGCCGCTTGAGCCAATGATCCTGGAGCCACGATGCTGAGGATCTGTAGCGCGGCGAACGCCAGAAGCTTCCATCCAGCGCTCCTGATTCTTGACGATCGGTCGAACCCGTGAATGTTTTTCATCGTGTGGTACCTCCGTTGAGAATCACGCCGCGCTACGGCGTGGTTTGTTCCTTCCGCCGTTCGGCCCGGTAGACGGTGGGATGGCCGGCAGGCAATGCCGCGCCGACGCCGGCTCCAACGCCACCGAAAAGGAGAGGCTGGCCAGCCAGTTCGACGGCTGGAGGAACATCCTCCGCGCGGCTCGCTAACATGGCGACTCCGAACCCCAGGCCCACACCCGCTCCTACTGCCAAACCAATCAGGGTGTTTCCCCCGCGACTTCGCCCGCGTTCACGGGAGCTGACGCGGAAGACATCGGCCTGCTGGATCGTTACGTGATCCTTGCCCACCCGAAATGTGAGGGCGTCGTCAGAAACC
>JACPPJ010000049.1 GCA_016191085.1 Acidobacteriota bacterium
ACATCCGTCAATACAACAAAAAACCCAAACCCGTGAAGTGGAAGTACTTTGATCCAACTCGAAGAATTACTCCCGAATCAATTGTTACGGTTCATTAGTGACTCTTCCGCCTGCTTAATTTCTTCTTCCGTGTAGTTGTAGGGCCACAAGAGTCGGTCGACGCGCTCTCGTTCTTTTTCGTAATCGGAACAATTGAGGACGAAATTGAACTCTCGCGGGGAGATTTTCACAGCCTCTTCCGCCGTAGTCCCGTACGACGTATCCAGGTAGCGCGCGCTGTAGCCGCGGTAAGGCGGCGTCACGACCCAAGCAAAATCTTTGCATTCGCCAGAGTGATCGGCTTGCGGCGAAATTATAATCGTCCACCCGGAAATTCCGGCAGACTCCGACGTGTTCGGCTCCAGGATGAACACGAGATCGGGCGTAAGCTGTTTTTGAAATTTCTCGCCGCGCGAGAGTTGCCCGGAAAAATGGATGACGGTGTTCTGTGCTTGGCTACAGAAGGCCAACAAAGTGGAAAGCAGCAGGATACGAGCGATTATCCGCATAGTGGGTCGAGGAGAAATGGTTCGGTATTCTGCGGTCGAGAGTATACACCTGGAGAATAGGGAATAGCAAAGCAAACTCTATGGCTTAATCACCTGCTCCCGGCCGTCCTTGTTCGTCAACTTCAATGAACTTTCCGTCCCTTCCGCCTTCCAGACCACATAGGTCGAATCAGTATCGCCGACAAACCCAATGCCTCCGCCCTGGTGCGAGCCGCCGAGCTTCACAGCGGGCCTTCCGTTAGAGTCACTGAGGCGAAGCATGACTGTTTCGGGGTAAGACTTTCCGCTCGGCATGGTTACAAGTTGATCGGCAGGCTCAATCTTGATACTGGCTCGAATTCTTCCTCGGTCGTCAATAATCTCAAGCGCGCGGCCACGCAGGACCGGCGGAGCGGCGCTCACCTGGATCGGCCTGATCTGTGCCAGCAAAAACACCAGGAACCCGAAATTGGCGATGGTCAATGCGATGAGAAGGCGCTGAATCTTCATACTTCCTCCAATAATCCAGCATCTGGACTCCGCGGCGGATTATATTCATATATTTAGCTTACTCTCAGTTATGCAGGCCATCATCATCGAAATCGGCAACGCACTGGTGTACCGTGGCCTGAGGGCTCGTGCGGAACTCCTCGCGAGACACATGAAGCGACTTATTCGAAGTGGAAATTGAGCTGGTGGATGTGAAGGTTTTGTTAACGCGGGGACCCTCGATGATGCATAATTTGATTGGCGAGCCTGACACTACTTTGACGCGCTGCATTGACCGCGGCGAACAATTGAACCTAAGATTCCGTGGCTATGAAATCCGCCCACTGGTGTGCAACAGTTGCTTTGGCGCTCGTCGTTGCGAATACCGCGTTCTCCGGGAGCATCAATTACGAAACGGCGCGTCTGGAGCGCCGGCTGAAAGCGGTGAAAACGCCCGAGAAGATTGTCCTGGACGGCTCGCTGAGTGAAGCTGCCTGGAGCTTGGCCCCTGCCGCGTCCGGCTTCACTCAAAATGAGCCGCAGGAGGATCAGCCTGCCACGGAGCAGACAGAGGTGCGCGTATTATATGACAACGACAATCTGTATGTTGGCATCTACGCGCACGATTCTGAGCCGCAGCGCGTGATCATCAGCGACCTGAAAAAGGACTTCTCTCAGGATACCGGCGACACTTTTAAAATTGCCCTTGACACGTTTCACGATGAGCGCAACGCATATCTGTTCAGCATCAATCCGTCGGGCGCCAGGTGGGACGCGCAGATGATCAACGAAGGCCGAGAAGTAAACGTCAACTGGGATGGCGTATGGCACGTCGAGACGCGCATGGTCGAAGACGGCTGGACGGCCGAAGTCATGATCCCATTCAAAACCCTTAAGTTTCGGGAGACGGATGTCCAGAGTTGGGGCCTCAATTTCGAGCGCAATCTGCGCCGGAAAAACGAAGACAGCTTGTGGTCGCCGGTGCCGCGCATTTTCAACGTGCAGCGAGTTTCCCTCGCAGGCACGCTCGAGGATTTGGAAGGTATCAAGCCGGGCGCCAACTTCCGGATCAAGCCGTATGTCGTTACCAGCTTCGCGCAGGACGGCGTGGGCAGCCGCCGCTGCAGCCCATACCTTGGGTCGAGCGATGGCAAGCGGCTGTGCAACACGGATGCGGGCGTGGATGCGAAATACGGCTTGACAACCGGCTTGACGTGGGACTTCACCTACAACACCGACTTCTCTCAAGTGGAGGCCGATGAGCAGCAAATCAATCTGACGCGCTTCAGCCTGTTCTTTCCTGAGAAGCGCGAATTCTTCCTGGAAAATTCAGGCATTTTTGCATTCGGCGTGGCCACGGATCGCAATGCTCCAACCGGCGCGGGTGGTTCCACCTCGCCTGTTCCCGGCGGAGGCGGCGGACGTCAAGGCGCTAATATTAGCGACATGATCCCTTTCTTTAGCCGCCGTATCGGCCTGTCGGATGACGGCAGCCCCATCCCGATCCTAGGCGGCACGCGGCTTTCGGGACGCGCCGGGAGGTATGAGATGGGCTTCCTGAATATTCAGCAGAAAGAACTGGGCGCCGTGAATGCCACTAATTTCACAGTGGCGCGTGTGCGTAAGAACATTCTGGCGAATTCGGACGCGGGCATGATCCTGGTCAATAAGGAGGTCATGGACTCGTCTCACTTCAACCGCGTGGTGGGAGGAGATGCGAACTTCCGTATTGGCCGCTCACTGAATATCAACTCTTACCTGGCGAAATCCTTTACGCCAGGGATCTCCGGCGACGATTTGGCCGCGCGCGGCAGTGCTGTCTATAAGGATAATGTCTGGGATCTGCGGTCTTCCGTCACTAGCATCGACGATCACTTTATTGACGAAATGGGATTTGTGCCCCGGCTGGGTATACAAAAATATTCCGGCTACTTCGGCCGCACTTTCCGGCCGAAGAGTGTGCAGCGCACCGTCCGCTCGCTTTCACCTCACGCGCAGATTGATTACGTGGTCGGGCCCGATGGCGGCCTGGAGACGCGCTACATTGATTACCACTTCCCGATCAGCTTCCAGAACAGCTCGTTTGTGGAGGTTGGCATCAACCCCACGCTCGAACGGTTCACCAAACCGTTCCTCATCAACCGCAGCAAGGACATCGTCATTCCTCCGGGAACGTATAGCTTTGACGAGTACTTCTTCATGGGTCGCACAGACAGCAGCAGCCGGCTCTCATTGGGCGCGCGGTGGGCAAAAGGGCGGTTCTATACGGGCGATAAGACCACGTATGGAGCGGGCGGCACTTTCCGGTTCAATTACAAGCTCAAGATGTCGGTCGGCCTGCTGCAGAACCGCATCGCGCTCCCACAGGGCCGCTTCAACACCAACCTGTTTACCGGACGAGCCGACTACTCCTTTTCCACGAACATGTTCCTCAATGCTCTTATCCAGTACAACAGCGACACGCACCAGTGGAGCTCAAACATTCGGTTCAACTTAATTCACCGGCCTCTGAGCGATTTGTTCGTGGTCTATAACGAGCGGCGCGATTCGATGACCGGAGGCATGGTGGACCGCGCTATCATCACGAAATTCACGTATATGATCGCGCGTTGAGCTGTGGCTGCCGTGTCGCCCTAAACACCACCTGAAGCTGTTCTCTCCAGTTCTCATTTAGACCCAATTGGATGGTTTCGATGGAAGGCGCGAAGTAGCGCAGGATGATTTCACAGGCGGGATGAAACTGCAGCGCGGGGCTCACCAACAACAATAGAGGCGGCTCGGAGCTTAGGACACGTTGCGGGAAATAGCCTTGACGTTCGAGTTCGCCGCGCTCCTGCTGCCAACGCACCCGCATCCAGTAATCGAGAGCCTGCAATGGCAGATGAATGTCCTCTGACGCCTTCAGCTCCACGACGACGAGGCGGCCTTGCGAGGTTACTCCCAGCAAATCGATGAGCCCCGACTCCGCGCCAGCCACGGCGGGCACCTGCTCATACAGCACATCGGGTACCAGGTCGCAACCCAGCGCGCGTATCTGCCGGACCACCATGCTGTGCATCCATTTCTCAGGTTGCAAACGGTAATAAGGATGTAGACGAGCCTCGGGATCGTGCGCCGACTCGGCGCGTCTGTAGCGCGAAATTGCCTCAATGAGTTTTCGGAGGCGGCGAAAATTGCTTTCATGGAAAAGTGTTTCCGCTCTGCCCACGCCAAACGCGATGCCGACAGGAGTCTCTTTCGCAAAAGGCAGGCCCCGCAGAGTCAAATGACGAAATTCTCCGGGCCCGCTATGAATCTCTACATCTCGGCTCAACGAGGCGATTCGCTCGATTTGGCGATCGGCAGCCGTGCGCGCTGAAGGAGTGAGTGCAAAGCTTCCGCCCGCGAGGGCGAACCGGGTGCGCAGATTACCGATCTCGGCCGGATCACAGCGGCGCACGTCAGCGCCGGTGTCGTAAACCTCATAGCGCGCCGCATTAGAATTGAGCCATGCCAGACGCTGCACGGCGGAAGAAACTGTAGCGGCTGGCGCAAATACCCTCAGACCTTCGAACACCCGGCGAGCCTCATGGCGGCGGAGATAGTCCAGCCAGATTAGGCCATAAGTCAGGATGTTATCGGCGCCTTCCTGATCCTCTTCTTCCCCGACCCCGATGACTGCCCAGGCTTGCTGTCCACGCACCAGCACGCCTCGCGTGTAGAGGCCGGACAACGAATTCCTCAGGTCCGGTTGGGACGTGAAGCCCTCAGCTTTCCATTCCGGAAAGAGCTGCGCCAAATACCTGCGGAGCTGTTGCGCGTACCGTGCACGCGCTCCCCGGCGCTCTAGCTGCTCCGGCCCGGCACGGGAGTCACCAATGATCAGAACACCGGGGGTGCCCTTGCCGAACTTCTGGAACCGCAGCTCCATGCGCCCGGGGGTCTCTTTGTGAATGCCGGTGATCTGGCGCACGATGTTAGTGCGCTCATCCCAGGCATGGAGCAGCAGCTTGTTGTACTCCGTAGAAAGCGAATACTTCCCGGTGGACAGATCAATGATTTCTTTGCCGGGTTCGGTCAAAACCGGCCGCCGCAACCCCAGCAGGAAAAAATCAATCCTGTCCCTGAGTTCTTCGAGCGGATCAGTGTGCGTCGAAGAGTCGGTGAGCGGTGGCACGTGGTCCGACATGGGCAGTTCATTATAATGCAGGGGAACAGAGCATGGATGCACTCTCTCAGCGCGCCTGTTGACACCCCGAAACCCGCCCTGATACGATGCTTCGGAGCATTATCTCCTTCAGAACTACGGAAACTAAGGTAAACAATTGGCAAGACTCACTAGACAAGAATTAAAAAAGGACGAATTTGCCGAGCGGCTGGCAGTACTGCAGGAATGGTTCCTGCAAAATCAGAAGAGCATCGGCAAAACCGCCGTAATTGCGGTGGTTGCTGTCGCCGTACTTATTGGCGGCTATGTGCTGGTGCGCAACCGCCAGAATCGCGCGGCGGCCGCATTCACCAACGCGTTATCGACATTCCACGCGCTGGTTGCGGAGACACCGCCCGCGGGCTACACCGGACCGCATTTCAAGACGAACGCCGAGAAGTATCAGCAAGCGCTCAAGGAGTTCAGTGACGTTGCTAGTCGCTATTCGTGGATGCCGCAAGGGAAATTCGCCCGCTATTATGCCGCACTGTGCGAGCGCGAGTTGGGCAAGACCCAAGAGGCGGAGCGTGGCTTGAAAGACCTCGCCTCCGGCGGGAAACCAGAATTGGCTTCGCTCGCCAAGATGGCCCTGGCGGGACTCTACGAGCAGAGTGGCCGCAATGATGAGGCAGAGAAGACATACCGGGAACTGGCCGCGAAGCCGACCAGTACCGTTCCGAAGGCGACAGCCGAACTAGCGTTAGCCGACCTGTTGCGAAGAACCAAGCCGGACCAAGCCAAGCAGCTATACGAGCAGATTCAGAAAGATTACGCGGGTATGACGGCTGCAGATGAGGCCTCCAAGATTCTTGAAGCTCAGGCCCAATAATGGCCCCTCCGCCACCCGAGTGACAGTGTTGTTCCGGGCACCAATCGGGGGCCGAGCGCCCGCTCTCCGGGCGCCGCATTCATAGCGCAATGACAATGATCGCGCCATAGCTCGCCAATGCGTGAATTCGCCGTCAGGCCGGACCAAAGCCGGGGCCGCCGGTTTCCAGAGCCTTCCCATCCATACCGCAACGATTACCAGCGCGACCGCGACCGAATCATCCACTCTCGCGCATTTCGCCGTCTGGAAGACAAGACGCAGGTCTTCACGACGCGCTATTCGGATCATTTCCGAAACCGCCTCACCCATACCATCGAGGTAGCACAGGTGTCCCGCACCATCGCGTCGCAGATGGGACTCAACGCTGACTTGGTTGAGGCGCTGGCGCTGGTCCATGACATCGGGCATCCGCCGTTTGGTCACTCTGGCGAGAAAACGCTGGACCAGATCATGCAGAAATTCGGCGAGCGGTTCGATCATAACCTGCACGCGTTGCGGATCGTAGAATTCTTCGAGCAACGCTATATAGAATTTCCAGGTCTGAACCTCACGTTTGAGGTGCGCGAGGGAATCATTAAGCACTCGCGCGACTACCCGCCCGAGAAGCATCCCGAACTCGCCGAGTACCTCCTCGATCAGCGGCCTCCGCTGGAAGCGCAGCTCATTGACCTCACAGACGAGATCGCCTACTACACAGCCGATCTCGACGACGGGTTCGAAGCCATGATCTGGAAGCTGGAAACGCTCTGCGACGACATTCCATTGTTCGAGCGTTTCTACCGGCCGGTTCTCAACCGCCATCCGAAGGCTCAGCGCAAGCTGTTGTTCAATGAAACTCTGAAGGGCATTTTCAATTATCTGGTCACGGATCTGATGGAAAACTCGCTGGCTCAGATAGAGCGAGAAGGGATTGCAACAGTCGCGGATGTACGGCGATTCCCGCGGCGGCTAGTTCGCTCCACTCCAGAAGCAGAACGAGAAAAGCTGGTCTTAAGGGATTTCTTATACCAGAATCTCTACATGCTGCCGGCATTTTCGGCGGAGAAGGAACGCGGCGCTCAGGTGATACGCGACATTTTCGAATTTTACATGCAGCACCCCGAGAAGATGCCGAAATGGTACGCCGAGCAGGCAAGAAGTGGGAAAAAGCACCGCATCGTATGTGATTACATCGCCGGGATGACCGATCGCTACGTTCAGCGGTTGCATCAGGAGTTTGTGGGCGGGTCGGAGGAGTGCACCCCGGCAAATATCAAACGCCAATAGCCAAACCCATTTATGCGAAAGGCCAATTGCCGTGGAAGAACATCCAGAAATACACATGCGAAAACGCGAACCCGGAGCAGGCAACACGGATCAACGCGAGAACGAGCCCGCACCTGTCGCATCCGTTTCGTCCGAACTTCACATTCCGCGAGCCGCGATAGAAACATACGCCACTGGTCAAGAGAACCAGTATCGCCTCGATAGTAAGAAATACCATGTGGAGATTGCTACACTCATTGCCGTTGCTTGCTATACCCTCGTTGCGGCCTATCAAGGGTGCAAAATGCGGGAAGCAACAGAGGCAGCTAAAATCAGCGCCAATGCTGCTGCGAAAAGCGCTGATGCTGCGACGAGGGCTAATTCTATGGCGGAAGAAAGCAGTCGAAACAGCAACCGAGCATACATTACCACAATCGGCGGACCCGGACTCCATGAAACGGGGGCTGCTAGCCCAGCTCTGGGCGTTGAATTGTTTGCGACAGGCAACACCCCCGCCTTGAACGTGAGAAAAGGAATCGCGTACCAAATACGAAAGCTGCCACTCTCCCGCAGCAGCACTGATTATATTGGAGACCCACCTTATGCACCGGAGGTATTCAGTTTGCAAAGGCCGCAAACCGAAGCATTGGTTACGGACGTTAATTTGTCCGCCGCAGACCGGCAGAAAATTGAGACTGGAGGCTATGGACTCGTCCTATGGGGAAGCATCGAATACACCACATTTGACAAGATTCACCATACCCGCTTCTGCTATGTGATGCGACCGAATTTAAAGCAGGAGCAAAGGAGATGCCCGGTTCATAACGACGCCGATTAGGGGCAAAATAACGTTGCTCGGCGCTTTGGTGCGGGCAACTCTCGCATATAATAGATATGGGCGTGCGTTCCCGGGAGAGTGCGTATGTTCCTGGATGTACACGAGCTGGAACTGCATAGTATTGAATTTGAAGAGACCCTTCCCCCGGGCCGGATTGATTTCGGGCGGGGAGTCGTACAAGTCGAGCCCTTAGCGGTTCAAGGATCTGCGGAGCTGCTGGCAGCGGAGATTCACCTGCATGGCCGGCTGCACACGGCATTAGAAGTTTGTTGCGACCGCTGCCTGGAGCCGACGCGCCGCAGCGCCAACGCCGATTTCGACCTGTTTTACCGCCCCATGCAGACGATTGCGGTTAGTACAGAAGTGGAAATTACGGACGAAGATCTGGACATCGGCTTTTATCAGGGCAACGGTCTACTGCTCGAGGACGCCGTGAAGGAACAAGTCCTGTTGACGCTTCCCATGAAGAACGTCTGCCGCCCCGATTGCGCGGGGCTGTGCCCCCAGTGCGGGAGAAACCGCAACCTGGGAGATTGTACCTGCGATAAAGCGGCGGCGGATCCACGCTGGGCCGCTCTCGGCGACATTGCAAGACCGAGATAGCAAACGCGCCACAATCCAACGTTTTTAGAACCTGAGGAGAATCAATGCCCAATCCAAAACGGCGACATTCGCATGCCCGGCAAGCCAACCGGCGTTCACATCATCACATCACAGCACCGCTGCTGGACGAATGTCCCAAATGCCATGAGATGAAGCTGTCCCACCACGTATGCCCGAAGTGCGGCTACTACAAGGGACGGCGAGTAATTGCGGTCAAAGAAACCAAGTAGGTAGGTCTCTGTAGGGCGGTTCGCCGAGCCGCCCCTTCCTGATCCAGAGGTCGGGCCCGCACCCCAACGCCACCACCTTCCCGTTCAATGGCCAGCCACTCCATAACAATCGCTGTTGACGCGATGGGGGGAGATCACGCTCCCCAACGCGAAGTGGAAGGCGCTCTGTTGGCGGCAGAGCAAGGCGTTCGCGTGTTGCTGGTGGGCAATGAGGAACTGCTCAGAGCGGAGTTGCGCCGCCATGCACAGAACCATCCGGCCGTTGATATCGTACACGCAAGCGAAGTTGTTGCCATGGCAGACGCTGCAGCGCGCGCCGTCAGGCAGAAACGCGATTCGTCCATCCGTGTAGCTACGCGCCTGGTGCGCGATGGCAAGGCGCAAGGCGTGGTAAGCGCCGGCAATACCGGCGCGGTGATGGCCACGGCGAAGATTGTGCTCGGTACGCTCCCGAGCGTCGACCGCCCGGCACTGGCGGCTGTTTTTCCCGCGCTGGGCGGCAAGAAGGTCGTGATGATTGACGTCGGCGCCAACGTTGACTGCAAACCGGAACAGTTGGTGCAGTTCGCTGTCATGGGCGAAACCTACGCGCGCCTAATGCTGCACGTCAAGAACCCGCGCATTGGGCTGCTCTCCATCGGATCGGAGGAGTTCAAGGGGAACGAGTTGACGCGCGAGGCCCATCGGCGCCTTCAGAACGCTCGCATGAACTTCGTGGGGAACGTCGAGGGCCGCGACCTGTACAATGGCAAAGTAGATGTCATCGTCTGCGATGGATTCACGGGCAATGTCGCACTAAAGATCAGCGAGGGGTTGGCCGACACGATCAAGCATCTCATGCAGGAGGCGCTTTCGAGCACCATCGCATCCAAAGTGGGCTATGCACTTTCTCGCCAGGCGCTCGCGGAGATTTCAAAGCAAATGGATTACGCCGAAACCGGCGGCGCGCCATTGCTCGGTGTGAAGGGCATCTGCACCATCTGTCACGGAAGCTCGAATGTCCACGCCATCAAGAACGCCATTCGCCTCACCGCGGAATTCGCCGCCCGTCATATTGACGAAAAGATCGATTCGGAACTGAGCGGTTTAGCAACCAAAGAGCAGGGTCATCTCCCAGCAGAAGCTTTCACGGAGCATTCCGATGAGTGAGCACTTGCCAATAGCATTCATCTTTCCCGGCCAGGGTTCCCAAGAACCCGGCATGGGCCGCGAGCTTGCCGAACATTTTCCCGTTGCGCGGCAGACGTTCGAGGAAGCCGATACCGTGCTCGGATTTCCGATCTCGTCATTGTGCTTCAACGGTCCTGCGGAGGAGTTGCAGCTTACCGCGAACACGCAGCCCGCAATTCTCGCCTGCTCGGTTGCCGCATACCGCGTGCTGAGCGAGAAAGGAATAACTCCCTCGTATGTGGCGGGCCACAGCCTCGGAGAATACAGCGCTCTGGTGGCGGCCGGATCGCTGACGTTCGCCGATGCGTTGCGCATTGTGAGGCATCGCGGACAATACATGCAGGAAGCCGTGCCCGCGGGCATGGGCGCCATGGCCGCGCTGTTGGGAATCAGCCGCGAGAAAGTCCAAGATCTTTGCGCCTCCTGCGCCGATGGCGAGATGGTGTCGCCGGCGAATTTCAATTCACCTGGCCAGATAGTCGTAGCCGGGACCGCGTGCGCGGTTCAGCGCGTGGTGGAGGCCGCTACTTTAGCGGGCGCAAAAAAGGCAGTACTGTTGAAAGTAAGCGCACCGTTCCATTGTGCGCTGATGCTACCTGCGCAGCAGCGGCTTACACCCGAACTTCAGGCGACGGCTTTTGCCGAATTGGCGATGCCGCTGATCAATAACGTGCGGGCGGAGGAGATCCGAACCGGCGACGCCGCACGGCGCGGTCTCATAGATCAGATCCCCGCGCCCGTGTTGTGGGAGGACTCCATCCGGCGGCTGCGCTCGCTCGGCGTAACGACATTCGTTGAGGTAGGTCCCGGGCGCGTTCTCACCGCGCTGCTCCGCCAGATAGATCGCGAAGCGCAGGGTCTGAACGTAGAGGATTTAAAGAGTCTCGAAAAATCACAGGCGGCTCTCAGCGCGCCAGCTTGAGACGGCTCAGGAAAAGACAGCAATGAACTTCGATTTGAAGTCCGCGGAGTTTTGGGATCCTGAAGCGCTTCACAAGGAGATGGTGCGCGTTTTTGACGTGTGTCATGGCTGCCGCGTGTGCTATACGCTGTGTCCCTCGTTCGTCAAGCTTTTCGAGGTCACCGACGATGTGGCCGGTGTTTTCGGAGAAGTCGATAATCTCACTGAAAAGCAGATCAACGACACCGTAGACCTGTGCTGGCAGTGCAAGATTTGCGATCCGATCTGCCCGTATACTCCACCACACGCGCTCGACATTGACTTCCCGCGCACGCTGATCCGCTACAATCTGGTGCGCAAGAAAAAGGAAGGCATTAAATTCCGCGATAAGGTGTTCGCGCACGTGGACCTGGTCGGCAGGTTGTCGAGTTACGCCGCGCCGATCGTCAATTGGGCCAATCGCAATGGATTGATTCGCGAACTGATGGAGAAGTACCTGGGCATCCATCGCGACCGCATGCTGCCGACGTTCCATTCGCAGACCTTTGACGAATGGCATCGGAAGCATTCACGAAAGCCTGCGCCGCCGAAAAAGCAGGACGAAAAAGTGCTGCTCTTCTACACCTGCACAGTCAATTACAACGAACCCGATATCGGTAAAGCGGCTGTAGCAGTGCTGGAGCGGAACGGGATTGAATGCTTTGTTCCTCTCAGGCAGAAATGCTGCGGGCTGCCCTTCATTGACGCGTGCATGCTCGATAACTTCATGGAAAACGTGAAGGCGAACGTAGCCATGTTGAGCAACGCCGTGCGGCAAGGCTATAAAATTGTCGCTCCGAGCGCGAGTTGCAGCTACATGCTCAAGCACGATTACCCCAGCTACCTTTCCGGGGAGGACTCCGCACTCGTATCGAAGAACACGTACGATCTTTCCGAGTACCTGGTAAAGCTGAACGACACCGGGAAGCTGGACTTGAATTTCACTGGACGGGTGGGAAACGTGCGCTACCATCAGCCCTGTCATTTGATGGCGCAAAAGATCGGTTTTCCTGCCGCGGAAATCTTGAAACTGATTCCCGGAACTTCCGTGAATCGCTTACAATGCTGCAGCGGACATGACGGAAGTTGGAGCGTGAAGAAGGAGTATTTTGAGGAGTCGATGAAGATCGGCAAGCCGCTCTTCAATTTCATGAAGCAGGACGACTCTTGCTGCTCCACGGATTGCCCGCTCTCAGCGATTCAAATCGAGCAAGGGACGGGGGAAAAGGCTCTCCATCCAGTGATCCTGCTGGCCAGGGCGTATGGGATTGAGGTGGGGGGCGACGGTTCCTGGGTTGGTACCGCCTTGAATCGAAAACGTGCCAACGCTCGTGAACTATAATCGGCTTTGAGGCTTGGCCATGAAAGACAAAGTGGTGTTTGACTCGAAGATGCCGTGACTTCGGCGCCGGCCTAAACCTGGGCCGGTGCGCGAAATGATGTAAGAACGGCCGAGCGGAGCTGCGCCGCTTGCCTCGTATCGCGTGCCATGGCGTTTTATACTAGAATTTGTGGAGCGGCGGGCAGGCGCTATTTCCGGAGGCATAAACCCTGAATGGCTGTTCCGATATCACAGATGTGGACGGTAGCGACTTACGTCCTTAGGCAGAAGCTGGCGGGGCGCAAGCGTTATCCATTGGTCATGATGCTGGAACCGCTCTTCCAATGCAATCTGGCCTGCGCCGGTTGCGGCAAGATTCAGTATCCCACCCATATCCTAAAGCGTGAGCTTTCTCCCGAAGAATGCCTCCACGCTGTGGACGAATGCGGCACTCCGATCGTAGCAGTTCCGGGCGGTGAGCCGCTGATGCACACGCAAATCCACAAGATTGTCGAAGGCCTCATTGCGCGAAGGAAGTACGTTTATCTTTGTACCAACGCGCTGCTGCTGAAGGAGCGCATCCACCTGTTCACTCCCAGCAAGTATCTGACCTTCAACGTTCACATGGATGGGCAACGAGAGTACCACGATCTTTCCGTTTGTCGCGAGGGCGGATACGACGAGGCCCTTGAAGGCATCCGGGAAGCTCTCAAGCGCGGCTTCCGCGTGACGACCAACACCACGCTTTTTGATGGCACCAATTCCAAGAGCGTGCGCGCGTTCTTCGACGAGATGACCGAATTGGGGGTGGAGGGCAT
Source organism: Acidobacteriota bacterium (assembly GCA_016191085.1). Taxonomy (GTDB): domain Bacteria; phylum Acidobacteriota; class Terriglobia; order 2-12-FULL-54-10; family 2-12-FULL-54-10; genus JACPPJ01. Next base: position 13,197 of record JACPPJ010000049.1, read on the forward strand.
GACGGTCTCTCCGGGTTACTCCTACGAGAAGGCGCCTGATCAACAACACTTCCTTGGCAGGGCGCGCACGCGCCGGTTGTTCAACGCCATCCTGTCGAATCGCAAACCGCAATGGCGATTCAACATGTCTCCGCTATTCCTGGAGTTCCTCATGGGCAAGCGGCACTACGCCTGCACGCCTTGGGGCATGCCGACTTACAACATCTTCGGATGGCAGAAGCCGTGCTATTTGCTTCAGGACGGATACGCGGACACGTTCCAGGAGTTGATCGAATCAACTGAGTGGGACAATTACGGGACGGAGTCCGGCAATCCCAAATGCGCCAATTGCATGGTGCACAGCGGGTATGAAGCCTCCGCAGTAAACGATACCTTCTCTTCCTGGCGCGGTTTTCTGGCTACCGTACGCGCCACCGTGTTCTCGCGATATCCCGATGAAGCCGCTCTCGCTCTCCTGAACGAGCCCGTCAAACCCGTGCACTCCTACGAATCACTCGTACAGATCCAAGCCGCGCAGCCCTTCGAGGAAGCCCGGTCATGAGTGGATCGGAATCCCGCAACATCCCCACTGTGAATCCTGACGAATTGGAAGTAGCCCCCGGCACCGAGCGCGAGAACCTGCAAGGATGGATTCCCGAGATGGCCACGGAGGAGGAAACGCGAGTCGCTCTCGAAAAGGCTTTCAATTATCGCGGGGACGTAACGATCAAGTTGAAGGACGGCAGCATGGTCGAGGGCTTTATATTCGACCGCCGACCCGGTGCTACACTAGCCGATTCGGTTGTGCGCGTAATCCCGAAAGACCGCACCGAGAAGTTGTCTATTCCTTACGCCAGCATTGCCGGCCTCTCGTTCACAGGCCGCGACACCGCCGCAGGCAAGAGCTGGGAGGCCTGGCTCAAACAGTATTGGCAGAAGAAGAACGCGGGCGAGAAGCAAATCCGCCTGGAACCGGAAAGACTGGAGTAGTATCCTGATCCAGAAGTTCGCGACCTAATTTAGTAGGTCCGCGCGTGCGTGGCTTTCTGCCAACCCAGGCGTAAACGCCTGGGCGGCTACGGAAATCAGGACACTAGCAAAGACGCTAGCGTCGCTGGATCGGTGTCGTCAGTAGTTGCACACTCGCCAAGCCAATCGCCATAGCGGGTTTATACTAACCCGACGAATCATGAAATCCTCGGCTTCACCATGCACCAGGCCGTGAGCGCCACAATTCCACGCCGCATTATCACTCGCGGGCGCCGGTTCATCGCCGAGGTGGACGGTCTCCGCTTCGTTGCTATCACCGCGGTGGTCCTATCGCACGTGCGCATGCATACTCTGCTCAAACACATGAACGGCGCGGCAATTTTGCCGGCCGAATCATGGGTGCCGCATCTGCTTGGCATGGGGACGTACGGTGTACAACTGTTTTTTGTGCTGAGCGGCTTTCTTCTCAGCTTGCCCTTCGCAAAGGCAAGACTCGGGCTTGCGGCTAAGCCGTCATTGCGATCCTACTATCTCCGGCGCCTCACGCGGCTCGAGCCTCCTTACATCGTTTCGATGCTGCTGCTCTTTGTCGGAGGCTTCGTGGCGCTCGGCATGGCAACGGGGCTATCGCGCTGGCCTAATCTGATTGCCAGTCTGTTCTACCAGCACAATCTCATCTACGGCGCATCGAGCCCGGTCAACCTTGTTGCGTGGTCACTTGAAGTTGAAGTGCAGTTTTACCTGCTGGCGCCGGCGCTGGCGATCGCATTCTCGATTCGTAATCTCGTGGTGCGACGGACCATCTTTCTCGCCGCCATGATGGCGATCCCGTGGCTGCGGACTTTCATTCCGCCTAACCTCGCCGAGGGCGCGATCGGGTTTCCGTGGTCGGCTGAGTTTTTTATCGCGGGCTTCTTCCTCGCTGACCTCTATTTGCTCGATTGGAAAGAAAATCCGCCCCGATCGTTAGGGTGGGACGTCGCTTCGCTGCTGGGATGGGCGTTCCTCGTGATGATTACGCTTTCCGGCCGCTTCGACATATTGATTGCACCTGGAATTCTCATCACTTACATCGGCGTATTTCGCGGCAGAGTTTCCAACTGGGTCTTTCGCCGGCCGCTGATCACCATGATTGGGGGAATGTGCTACTCCATTTACCTCCTGCACCTGAGCGTCATCTCGCTCACCGAGCGCATTGCAAAAAAAATCCCGCTTGGTTCCAGCTTCACGGCGCGATTTGCAATTGACGCCTCGCTTGCGATCCCCGCCATTCTGGTTGTAAGCACGATCTTTTTCGTGCTGTTGGAGCGGCCATGTATGGACCCGACCTGGCCCGCAAAGGCCCGAGAGCGGGTGCGCAATTGGCTGCGTGGGCCGCTGCCGGATCGCGAATCCGCAGTGAGCCGTTAGCCTGAAGCCGCAGTCCCGCCCTACGCCGCGAGCAACCGCGTTACCTTTTCTCATAGAGCCCCTCGAAACGAGAAGTTCTTACCCCGAACCAACTTAACGCTCTATTGGATGCTGCGCGAGTGCGAACTAAACTCGGAATTGCCGTGTTTGCTTGACCCGGCCGTGTGCATTCACTAACCTGATGCTATGAATCAGACGAACGCGCCGCGGGTGAACGCTTTGTTCCGCGGGTTGCAAATTCTGGAGTTGCTGTCAGGACAGCAGAGGAGATGGAGCACCTCCGAGATCAGCCGCAAGCTGAAGATACCCAAGAGCTCGGCAAGTTATCTTCTGCACACGCTCCATTCGCGGGGATATTTGCGGCGCGAGTCGGACGGCGGCTACCGGCTCAGCATGAAGATGCTGGCGCTGGGGAGCCTGGGTCTGCATGGGATTCAGGCGCGCGAAGTGGCGCTGCCGATCCTCCGCCGCGTCGTGGAGGAAACGCAGATCACCGGGCATCTGGGCGTGCTCGACGGCAACGGTGTGGTGTATGTGGAGCGCGTGCCGTCGCCTGGGTTCATACAAATCGACACCTGGGTTGGCAGGCGAATGCCGCTGCACTCCAGCAGCTCGGGGAAAACATTGCTGGCCTATCTGGCCCCGCAGATCGCCGATCCGTTGCTGGATAGCATGGAGCTGACACGCTTCACTCCGCACACCATCACCACTTTGCCCAAGTTGCGGCAGGAGCTGAAGAAGATTCGCGAGAACGGATACGCCATTGACGATGAGGAAAACACCGCCGGGGTGCGGTGCGTGGCAGCGCCGATCTTTGACCGCAGCGGAGCGGTAGCGGCGGCCCTGAGCCTTACTGGACCGGTGCAGCATCTCACTGAAGATCGTTTACCTAGGATTGCCGAGAAAGCCAAGGAGGCCGCGCGTCAGATGACCAGCGCACTTGGAGGACAGATGCAGCCGCCGGCCCGCAGAAACTGAGTGCAGCTACGATGACCCCCTCCGCACCCGCTCCTTCCGCAACTGCCGGCCGCCCTGCACTGCTGCCGCAGAGATTCCTCTTTGGCGCTTCGCTTCTGCTGTTCGTATTAACGCTGCTGTTCGTAACTGCAAATCTCGACCTCGGCCTGCTGCTGGAGATCTACCGGGGCGCTCATGCGGACTGGCTACAGTTCTGGGTCGCCGTGACCGACGTTGGCTCCAACGTATTCCTCGCAACAGTGGTCGTAATCTTCGCTGTTATGTTAGCAATCCGACGGCGCTATGACACTGCTTTGTGGCTGGTGGCCGGCTGGTTGTTGACGAGCTTGACTGTCGAACTGGTGAGATGGCTAGTCGGCAAAGCGCGCCCATCTGTGCCATTCCTGGCCACGGCAGGAGGCGCATCATTCCCCAGCGGACACGCCGCCCAGTCGCTGTTCGTATTCTATTTCCTCTGGATTTTACTCGCCGGTTCCACTGTTATGCGGAATCGCGGATGGGTTGCTGCAAGTGCGAGGGAACTGTGCTCGGTTGCTCTGGCGGTGTTACCCGCGCTGATCGGCTATAGCCGCGTGTATCTCGGAGTCCACTGGCCGAGTGATGTATTAGGCGGTTGGGCTCTCGGATTCTTTATGTTGGGCGTCTCCTTCCTGGGCGCCTCGGGGCGAGGCGAAACGCCGCCGAATCATGGTCCTCGCGCGTATTAACATATCCCACCTAATTTGAACTTCAGGGTACTTCCGCCGCAGTCCCACTCTTACGCAACCCTCATGCCGCATTCCCGCATCCCATGAGTAGCGGGAAAGGTAATTAAAAGTATGTCCCCTCTCGTGAAGGAGGAACTATGTTGAAGTCTCAGAAGACCTCACTATTAGCGCTAGTTGCAGGGCTTGTTGTGCTCACTCCCGGCACTATCTGGTCGCAGCAAGCGATGACGGACAAGCCGGCCACACAGCGTCCGCCGAGCGCCAAAGGTCAGGAGCGACTGCAGCGTGAAGTACGCCATGAACTGGTGATGCTCCCCTACTATGGCGTGTTTGACAACCTCGCCTACAAAGTGGAAGGGAACACAATCACCTTGATGGGGCAGGTTACGCGTCCCACCCTGAAGTCCGATGCCGAATCGGCGGTAAAGAGCATCGAAGGCGTCGAAACTGTAAACAACCAGATTGAGGTTTTGCCAGTCTCGCCCACCGATGACCGTATTCGCCTGGCGACATACCGCGCCATCTACGGCGATGCACCGCTGGATCGTTATGCGCTGCAAGCCGTTCCTCCGATCCACATCATTGTGAAGAACGGTCACGTCACGTTAACCGGAGTGGTAGCCAACCAGATGGACAAAACCACTGCGGTGATCAAGGCCAAGTCGGTATCGGGAGTGTTTTCGGTTGATGACCAGTTAACGATCGGCGCCTAACCGTAAACATTGGGGCAGGCGGGGCAGAGTGGCCTCGCTTGCCACTCGCTCTAGTGGGTTTCCGAATTGCCTGACACTCCTCGGGTCCGCGTACAATCCGTCCAACAACCAAATCCCAAATCAGGCTAATTACCGAGCCTCGATTTCCGGACCACGAGCTTGCTGGCTGCCATCCCGTATGGCAGTCAGTGTATTTTCCAGTGATTCGCGCGGAATGGATTCTACGAAGTCTCGGATCATCCAACCAAGGCCGGCAGGTATAGAGCGGCTGAGGCTGACGGACTCGCATTCCACCATCACGCCGCCGTCCTGTTCCACAAAACGCCAATAACTATTCAGCCGCCAGAGGAATCCTCTGTCGTTGCCTACGGGTTTTTCCTTTTCGGCGGGCGAGCCGGGATCGTCAACCTCAGCGATACGGGTTGCAAAGCTCCGGCTCGAAACATGGTGGCGATCGTGCGTGCGATAAATGGCTGTGTGATCGGAGTTATAAATGACAGTAACGACTTTCTTCCGCCGCAGCCGGAGGTAAATCTTAAACGTATTCCCATCTCGTGAGATCAGCTTCGATTTTTCAACCTCGTTGAAGTACCGCGCGTGGTGATCGTAATCCTGAACCCAGCGAATGAGGAAATCGAGTGTCATGTGCGGGACGAAGATGACACCGACCCAATGGTGGATCATGCCCCGATCCACCGGGACCTCTCGCCTGTTCTCATCCCGCGTTTCCAGCCTACGGATGAAGACTTTCCCGCTCTTGAGAAGAGCGCGGGCTGGGCGCGCTTCACCGATGCTTAAGAAATCGGTGGCCAGAAACTTCGGGCTGGCGCTCAGCTCCGCCGCTACACGCTTCTCAGTCAGCCGGATGTACTCGTCCCATGTCTGGACGGTCGCGGGACGAAGCTGTGCAGCGAAGGCCCCCTGCATGGCAAGCAAGTAGACCGCTAGGAAGGGCGCTCGTAATAGCTGCGGTGAGGAACTCAATGCCGGGCTCCTTATATGCGTGTCCAGCGTCGCGTAGCGCCAGCGTATCGCTGGCCTGGAGAGCCGCCGAAATGGCGCCCGATGTATGAACTGATTCTCAACCCGCCCAGTAGCCGTCCTTAGGACAGCGCCTTGGGCTGGCGGGACGCCGGCGCTACCAGCGGATAAATGCTTTGCATCAGCGTACGTTGTGCAAACGGCAGGTAGGCGAGCGCTGCGATCGAGCCGAGAGCCAACCCCAGGCCGAGCTTCCGGATCAACAACAACGGTGATGCAGCCCAGATCGTATCGAAGATGAAGACGATGGGAAACAGCCGCCGGTATTTCTGGCCCGCCTCGGGATGATTGAGGCCGACGGATGTAATCAGATACATGCGAACCGCGATGCCACACATTGCCAACACCAGCACGGCCGGCAGTGACAGCGCATGCCGTCCAGCGAGTACAATCGCCAATACATCGTCAGCAGCTTCCGCCTTGTAAAGCGTCGCGGCGTACATCACCAAATAACCTACTTGGATCGTCAGAAATAACGTCCTCGCCACCGACCATGGCAAAGCAAATTCGGGCGCTGCTGATGGAGCGAATGGCAACCCCGACTGTGTCGCGGTAGTGCTCGGGTTCAAGTCACTAATGCCGGACGAGGACGGATTCGAACTGGCGATCGCAGCCGAATCCGGCGATTCAATCAGGCTGGTATTCGGTTCAGGCACTCGCTGTGACTGATCAACTGAGAGAGCGGCCGCGGTTGAACTTGCTTTGCCAGGAATTTTTTCCCGAAAACTGCGCCCAGGAGAGCCAGATCCAACTTGCGGGCCATTAGCGGGGCCTGACGGCGATTGGGTTTCGACGGACGCGATGAAGCGGTATCCCTTGCGGGGTAAGGTTTCGATAAATCGGGGTTTTTCAAGATCATCGCCCAGGGCTTCTCGAATCTTCCGCATGGCCGTGTTGATGCCATGCTCGAACTCCACAAACTCGTCTTCTCCCCACAGAGCTTTCTCAATCTCTGAGCGAGTCACCAACTCCCCGGCGCGGCTTGCCAATAGTACCAACAACTTGGCGGGTTGGTCCTGAAGTCTGACCGGCCGCCCATCCTTGCGCAGCTCTCGCGTGCGCAGGTCGAGATCGAAAACATCAAAATGGACACGGGAGGGTTGCTCGTGTTGAGCCATCAGAAGCTGTGAGTGCCTGTGAGTGCCAAGATAAAGTCGGCGCGATTATACATCACCTCGGAAGACGGCGCGACATCTGAACCCCATCTGACCACTTGTCTGTTAGCCTCCCCGTAGCCCTTCAGGTCCTTCCTGCCTCGCAGTTCAGAAATAGTTTAGAAGCAATCAAGTGTAGCCACATCAGAGACTTACCTGTTCAGAAACAATTTACCGGCCAATTCAGACGAGATTTACCCACCGTGCATTGAGGCCCTCTATGACCTGCCGCACGATGGCCAGCGTACCGCGAACCGGAGGACGAATCATGGCAACGCAAAGCAAGTTGAACCGAAACGCCAAGGCCTGGATGAGCCAAAGGAGAATCACTATGAAACGCATTCTGTTAATCACTGCCAGCGTCCTGATGCTCGCGACCACTGCGGGAGCAAGCGCTGCCAGCCAGCCCAAGCAGTCGAAGTTACAGTCCTGGGACAACCTGAAGCGCGTAAAACCCGGCGAAGACATTGGTGTGGATTTTATCGGAAAGGACCAAAAGGTGGACTTCTTACATGGAAGGCTGCTCTTGCTCACTCCGGATTCCGTCGCGATTGAGGTGGGTGTCGTGAAACTCCGCGATGTAACCATCCGTCGCCAGGACGTTGTCCGGGTCCAAAGAACGAAAACTCCCGCGGGCAGACGCATTAAGAACACGTTCCTCGGTATGGGCACAGGAGCCGCTGCTCTAGCCGGTGGACTTCATTCCGAAGCCGGCGATGGCGCCGTATGGTTTCTGGGAGCAGGCGCAATCATCGGAGCCGTCGCCGGGGCGATGGCCCAGGATCCTGTGACCCTTTACCACTCTGCGCACCGATAGAAGCCCGGCATCCTGGAGCGTGCACGGTTCCGCGAAGAATTCAGGACCAGTCGAGACAGGATTTACCGGCAGTGCATTGAGGCCCTCTCTGACCTGCCGCACTATGGCCAGCGTACCGCGACTTGGAGGACGAATCGATGGCAACGCAGAGCAACTTGAGTCGAGATGGATGGGTCGCCAGCCGGTTTCACGCCTCGAATCCGAGAGGAGGACATCATGATCGTCAGAACTTGTCCGTGGTGCAAAGCAATTCTGAAAAAACTCGCCTGGCTGCAGCCCTGGAAATGCCAGCGCTGCGGCTGGGAATAGGACAGGCGTTCTTGCCCGCCGGTACCGGCAGTGTTCAAGAAGCCAACTTCAAGCGACAGGAGGAAACCATGCGTCACTTGGCTTTGATCGCAATCAGTCTTTGGATGATTTCGCCCCTAGGGCAGGCACAGGAATTCGAAGCTCCTCGGCGGCTCGGCTACGTATTTCTGGCGCCGGGCCGGGACTCTTCCGGGTGGAAGAAAACGACTGTTCACGCCGGCGCCGGCGGCGGGCTGATGTTTTACAAGGGTCTGGGCCTGAATGTTGAAACAGGCGCGCTGTTTCATCCGGCCAATACCGAGGCCCGCACGACGTTAACGTCTTTCGGCGGTTCCTACCATTTTCTCAGTGACCAATCGTCCCGAAAAATCGTCCCCTTCGTTGTTGCCGGTTATTCCTACGCCGCAAACAGCACCATGCCGAACATGCACATGGTGAACTTTGGAGGGGGCGTGGACTACTGGTTCCGCGAGAACCTTGGCCTCCGTCTCGAAGTTCGAGACCACTTCTCACCCAAAGCATATCCAAACGGCACTTTCTTTCCCAGCGCTCCCGTGCATTTCCTGGGCTACCGCATCGGCGTGGTCTGGGGCCGTTGACGGCTCGGGAAGGAGAACCAAGATGATTCAACTTCAATTCAATTCACAGGAGGAGATCATGCGTCATTTGTTGCAAATCACGTTAAGCGTCGTGTTACTGGCATCCATTGCCGGAGCACAAGGGCCACAACAATCAAGCCAGAACCAGGAACAGTCCTGGGACAACCTGAGGACATTGCGGGCCGGGGAAAAGATCCAGGTGGTCGATCAGAAGCTCAAATCACAGAACGGGACCTTCATCGCGGTTTCTGACGACGCCCTCACATTTCGGGTGGGCAAGGATCACGTAACGATCCAGCAGGCCGATGTCTTCCGCGTCAGCTCCCGTGAACGCGGGCGAAGTCGCGGGGGAAACACCCTGATTGGTTTGGCAGTAGGAGCGGG
>JACPPJ010000050.1 GCA_016191085.1 Acidobacteriota bacterium
GGCATAATGCACTTTAAGTGGCGGATCAATTATTAGTTGAACTCGTAACGGGGGAAATATGGAGCCAGTTCTGAGGAGCGCCAGCACTACGTCTAGCGCCGCTGTCGGCCAGGCGCTGCAAGATCCAGGGCCGGACCTGAACCGCGCACTGCAGGCGGAAGGCATTAGCATCCTGGGTCCAGTGACCGAATCCTTCGCCGAAATCCTTACACCCGATGCGCTGCGGTTCGTGGCCAAGTTGTCGCGCCGCTTCAGCGCGACAAGAGAACAACTGCTGCAAAGGCGAGTTGAGCGCCAAGCGGAAATCGATGCCGGCAAGATGCCGGATTTCCTGCCTGAGACGGAAGCGATTCGCAAGGCGGAGTGGACCGTCGCGCCCGTGCCGCGCGATTTGCAGGACAGGCGTGTCGAGATCACTGGTCCCGTCGACCGCAAAATGGTGATCAATGCGCTGAACTCCGGAGCGAGCGTCTACATGGCGGATTTTGAAGATGCTCACTCGCCGGTGTGGGCCGCCACCATTCAGGGCCAAATCAACGTGCGCGATGCAGTCAACGGGATCATCACCTACGTAAGCCCGGAGGGCGCTTCGTACGCGCTGAAGAACGAAGTGGCTACGCTGCTGGTCCGGCCGCGCGGTTGGCACCTCGTTGAGAAACACATGCTCGTTGACGGCCAGCCGGTCTCCGCCAGCCTGTTCGATTTCGGGCTGTACTTCTATCACAACGCCAAGAATCTGCTGGCGAAAGGAACTGGCCCGTACTTCTACTTGCCGAAGTTGGAGAGCCATCTGGAAGCGCGCCTCTGGAACGATGTTTTCGTCATCGCGCAGCAGGAACTCGGGGTTCCTCAAGGCAGCATCCGGGCCACGGTTTTGATCGAAACCATATTGGCAGCGTTCGAGATGGACGAGATTCTTTACGAGCTGCGCGACCACTGCGCGGGCTTGAACTGCGGGCGCTGGGACTACATCTTCAGCATGATCAAGAAATTCAGCAAACATCCGCAATTTGTCATGCCCGACCGCGCGCAGGTCACCATGACAACGCACTTCCTGCGCAGCTATTCGTTGCTTTCTATTCAAACCTGCCACCGGCGTAAAGCGCACGCGATTGGCGGCATGGCCGCTCAGATTCCGATCAAGAACAACCCCGCTGCAAACGACGCAGCCATTGGCAAAGTTATTGCCGACAAAGAGCGCGAAGCCGGTGACGGTCACGACGGGACATGGGTGGCGCATCCGGGGCTGGTGCCTGTCGCGAAGAAAGTCTTTGACGAGAAGATGCCCGCTCCCAACCAGGTCTCGCGTTTGCGCGAGGACGTCAAGGTCTCTGACGCCGACCTGTTGCAGGTTCCTCAGGGCACCATTACCGAGGCCGGCCTGCGGACTAATCTAAGCGTCGGCGTACAGTACTTGGAAGCATGGCTGCGGGGCTCGGGCTGCGTTCCCCTCTACAACCTGATGGAAGATGCCGCTACGTCGGAGATCTCCCGTGCACAGGTGTGGCAGTGGATTCGTCACTCGGCGCGCATGGACGATGGCCGGACTGTTACGGTTGGACTCGCGCTGGCGCTGCTGAAAGAGGAAATGGACAAGATTAAGACAACGGTCGGCGCGGCACAATACGCCGCTGGCAGATATGAGCTGGCCGCCAAGATTTTCGAACAACTCCTCACCAGTGAGGAATTCCTCCCGTTCCTTACGCTGCTCGCTTACGAGCACCTGGACTAAAACGCGTTCCAAATCGAACCAAAGGTAGAAGGTCACATGGCTACACAAAAAGTGGAAACGATCAATGCGGCGCGGGTCGAATCTATCGCCGCCAAGAAGAACGGGTCTGTAACCGACAACGAGATCGCATCGTTTGATGCCGAAGTGCAGGAGACGAAGAATTGGTTCGCGCAGCCTCGCTTCAACGGCATTACAAGGCTCTACTCGACTGCGCAGGTGGTGCAGCAGCGTGGGACTATCGAGACGGAATATGCAATAGCGAAGAAGGCTTCTGAAGAGTTTTACAACCGCTTGCGGGAGTTGTTCGCCAGGGGCGAACAGATCACAACGTTCGGGCCCTACTCTCCGGGCCAGGCGGTGATGATCAAACGCGCCGGCATTGAAGGCATCTACCTTGGTGGTTGGGCCACCTCCGCAAAGGGCTCGATAACGGAAGATCCCGGTCCCGATCTGGCGAGCTATCCACTGAGCCAAGTGCCCGATGAAGCCGCTACCATCATCCGCGCCTTGCTTACCGCGGATAAAAACCAGCAGTTTTTGAGACTGAGGATGACGGAGAAGGAGCGGCAGTCCACACGGAAGTACGATTATCGTCCGTGGATCATTGCCGACGCCGACACGGGCCACGGCGGCGACCCGCACGTCAGGAACTTGATCCGCAGGTTCGTCGAGGTTGGTGTCTCGGGCTACCACATTGAGGACCAGAAACCAGGCACGAAGAAATGCGGCCATCAGGGCGGCAAAGTTCTTGTCCCGGTGGATGAGCAAATCAAGAGATTAAACGCCGCGCGATTCCAGCTCGACGTGATGAAAGTGCCCGGCATCATTGTTGCCCGCACGGACGCCGAAGCCGCGACGCTCCTCGACGGACGCGGCGACGAGCGCGATCATCCGTTCATCCTCGGCGCGACCAACACGGACATTCCGGCATACAAGACTTGCTATATGGCCATTCTGAGACGGTTCCATGACAAGGGGATCAAGGATGTAAATGGTCACCTGCTGTATAAGATCTCCGATGCCGAATACCAGGAAGCGTTCGACTGGTTCGAGCAGGTCGGGCTGCTCGGTTTCATTGACGAGAACATCAGCACAGTCGCTCTGCAAAAAGAGCGCGGCATCACGAAGCCACTCGATCGAGTTGCCTCAAGAGTCGTCGAGACGTGGGAAGTCAAATCGGGATTGAAGACGTACGGCGAGGCAGTAGTAGACCTGATGGAGTTTCAGATTGAGGAGGGCAGGCAGCACCCCATGTCTATCGAAGCGTGGCGCGCATTCGCCAAGACCGCCTCATTAGACGAGGCACGCAAGAAAGCGCGCTGGATGGGCGTCGAACCTTCATGGGATTGCGAGCTGTCGAGAACTCCCGAAGGTTATTACCAGGTGCAGGGCGGGATGGAGTACGCCATCGCCAAGACACTCGCCGTTGCGCCATTCGCCGATCTGTTGTGGATGGAGACCGCCACTGCCGATCTGCACGACGCAAAAGCTTTTGCCCAAGCTATTCATGCCGTCTACCCCGATAAAATGCTGGCCTACAATTTATCCCCTTCGTTCAACTGGGACACGACCGGCATGACCGAGGATGAAATGGCCGCTTTTCCAAAGGAACTGGGGAAACTCGGCTTCGTCTTCACGTTTATTACGTATGGCGGTCATCAGATAGACGGGCTGGCTTCGGAAGAGTTCGCCAATGCTCTGCTCGAAGATGGAATGCTGGCGCTGGCTCGTCTGCAACGCAAACTGCGGCTGATCGATTCACCTTACAAAACACCCCAGACGCTGGTTGGCGGACCGCGCGTGGACGCCGCGCTAATGGCAACATCGGGCCGCACCGCCACCACCAAAGCCATGGGCAAAGGCTCTACGCAATTCCAGCACCTGGTCCAGACCGAGGTTCCGCCCAGATTGCTGGAGAGCTGGATCGAGCTTTGGTCGAAACATCACAATATACAAAACTCACTGCGCGTGCAGTTGCGTCCTCATGTAGCTGGATCCGACTTGTTGGAGCTCAACATCCTGGATGAATCGGATACCAAGATCTGCAATGTGGTGTTCGCGTCCATTCAGGACTTGCGGGGCAAGAACATTCTCTCTATCAGAGACCAAAATACGTTCAGCGAGGCTTTCCGCAAGAAGCGCCTGATGACGTTGATTCACCTGTTCTTGATTCATCGCTACAAGAGCGACTCGGTGCACTACGTCAATCCGACCGACGATAACGCAAAACAAACCAAAGGTATGCAAGGTATGAGGATCTACGACGATGCGCACACCGAGATCGGCGACATCATCGTGGCGGGCGTCAACAGGGAACGCATCAAGGAACTGCTGAATCCCGAGCAGGCAGAACTGAAAGCACTGATCTCCAGCAGCAGAAAAGCATAGGCCCACTTACAACTCGGCTCTTGAAACCGGGCGAACGAAAGTTCGCCCGGTTTTGTTTCCAGCTCTCAATCACGCTTTCCGGACCTCCCAATGTTTTAACGCCAAATGGTTTTCACGCTTTGCGCGTTGCGTCAGGAGTGCCGAATTACTCTAAGCTTTGGTGTGCACGCACGATGAATCTCTTGGGCGCGGAACCCACATATTGGAACGGGAAGCATGTAACCAGAGTCAGTACCGGACTGTCGGAATCAGCGAGTACTTGCACGTCTTCTGGGTGTACCACCTGTGTGAAATCCACACGGTAGCGGTAGTAGCCTTCCAAGGTCGTCAGTTCAATGACATCGTTTCGCTGAATCTTTTCTAGTCCTCTGAAGTACCCGTCGCGATGGCCGGCGATGCCAACGTTTCCCTGTTGCGCTGGAAACGCAGTGCCGGGAATGTGCCCGGCCGCCCTGCGGAGCGTCAAGTCGTCGGCTCCTTCGAGTACCATCACTTTCAACCCAATCGCGGTTATTTCGAGCCGGCCGAACGGTGAACCTGCGCGCGGCATCAGATGCACTCCGCCGCCGCGTGACGGCTTAGGTTGCGAAGCTCTGAGGTCTGCGAGGGTGGAGTCGAACTGCCGCTGCTGATAATGTTGAAATAGGATCGCATCCAGCATCGCGTATCCCACATAGCTGAAGGCTGTGATCCCAATCAGCAAGAGTGCGTACCGGGTCCAGCGGAAGAATGGGTTACGCGGCTTCGTCGTGGTCCGTCTAATTCGCACCACCATGACTGTTTACCTTTGCTGCTTAGAAGTTCCGTCCAGCGCTGCGTAATACCCAGGGCGAACGCGGACGGACAAACGCCCTTGTCCGGGCGCCTCCGCTTTCACTTCGAGCTTCCGGTAAGCCCCATTGTGTTTCCGATTGCTGGTCTCATACGTGAGCGCGTATTGATTGCGGAGGTAGGTTGCAATTTTCCGGCAGATCGGGACAACATCGCCGACCGACTCCGGCAAGAAGACTTCGCCGCCTGTGGCTTTGGCCAACCGCTTTAGCATGCCGGGGTTTTTATCTGGATCGTTCTCGTCAAACAACCCGATGGTGTAAATAATTATGTCCGACCGCGTTGCCGCTGCCATTATATCCGCCAGGGTATGTTTGCTGGCATTGTCGCCGCCATCGGAGATCACAATGAGAACCTTCTTGTCCGGACGGGCTTGCTTCAGGTGATCGAATCCCGCTGCGATGGCGTCGTACAACGCTGTTTGACCGTCGCCTATCATACGGGACAGCGCCTGTTCCAGTTTCGGCACGCTGCTCGTAAAGGGCACCGGATAAACTCCAGGGCCGCTGTGATCACCTCGGTTCTCTTAGGTCCTCATGCTGCCGCTGTTATCAATCAGAAGACCGACCGCGACAGGGATAATCTTATCGACCGAAAGACCGGATCTCCTGGAGTACGCCGTCTTCGAACACACGAAAATTCTGTCTGTTGAGTCCAGAAACAATCTCACCTCTGCGGTTCTCGACGGTCGCGTGCAGAACCGCCAAATCCACGTCAACGCTGATGGTGTATTGATCGGCCTGGCGGCGCGCAGCAGCGCCCGCCCCATTAGCTGGGGTTGATAAGACGAACAGAAGAACAAGCGAGCCATGCCAGCAGACTCGCATTGCTCCCTCCGTTTGACAAAAAAGCCGGCCGCCACCCGTATTTTCTGAACTGAGGTCACGGCCGGCGTACAGCAGACCTTTGCGAGCGGGTCACCGCTTCTCTTTCAAGACAAGCGCCAACCCGGCTCCCAGCGAAAGCAATCCAAGGAACGCGATAGTTGGTATCAACGTCGCGGTCTGGGGCAACGTTGGGGGCGGGATCACTTGCGCTATCTCCACTTCTTCACCCGAAGGCTGAATCGCCTTGATCGGAGCTTCTTTAAGTGGTTCGGGAGTCTCATCCTTTGGCGACACCGGCACAGTTATCTCTTTGGCGAGTTCTGTCGGCATCTCCAAGACAGGCTCCTGTACCTCTTTCGCGATCTCGGCTGCGCGGGCCTTCGGATACACGAACTCTTGCCCCCAAGTATTTCCCGGATAGAACCAGGCCCGGAGAGCTTCCGGAGATCCAGCCGAGCGTTCCTTGAACGTGAGCACCGTCTTGCTGGTCGGCTTCAATCTGTAATTCGGTATGGCCAGAATCGTCGCGTACACGCGCGTTTCTTCCGCATTCAGGATCTGCACAATGTCGCGGTTGGATAGAGAGTCCACCAGCCGGAATACATAAGTACCGGCCGGCAACACTTGAGCGCCCACGCCCGGGATCTCAACCGGCTGATTGAACGTCACCGTCGTCTTTTTGTCGTAGTCGCTCGCTTTCACCTCGCTGGGAAGATTCAAGGAGGACCGCTACGCACATTAGCATCACGGCAAGCTTGCATTTCATTTTGCCCTCCAATCATCTCCCATTCCACTGATACAACATTTGGCCCGGCTTGGAACCGACTGACGAGGACTGTTTGCCCACGCTTTTCGCAAGTCGTGCCTGATCTCACATTACTCAGGGACAGCAACAACAGCAGTGATGCCGATCACCGCCCAACGTGATGCGTGTCACGGGCGGAAACTCCTCGTCGAATCTTGTGCCAATGTCTCAGGAGTTGTAGAGTGAAGAGTCTTGGCGTGAGAAATACTTACGAATGCAGGAGGTGCCATGCCGAAATCCATGAGAACAGTTCAGCGTCATATTCTGGAGGAGGAGCGCATTCATGAGCAGGCCACCGGCGATCTGACCGGTCTGCTGTGGGACCTGACCATCGCGGCCAAAGTCATTTCCCAACAGGTTAATCGTGGCGGGCTGGCCGACATTTTCGGCGACACCGGCGAGGCAAATGTCACAGGCGACCTGGTGCGGCGGCTCGATCGCATCGCGCAAGATACGATTTATAGGGCCATGGACCACGGCGGCCATCTTTGTGTGATGGTGTCGGAGGAAAGCCCCGATTTGATCCCCATTCCCAAGAAGTATCCCAAGGGGAAATATGTTCTGCTTTATGATCCGCTCGACGGCTCCTCCAACATTGAAGCCAATGTGAGCATCGGCACCATCTTTTCAGTGCATCGGCGTATCTCCGCCTCCGGTGACGGCACGCTGGAGGACTGTCTGCGAAAAGGATCGGAGCAGGTTGCGGCGGGCTACTTTCTATATGGCTCCAGCACGATGATTGTGTATACCACCGGCCAGGGTGTTTTCGGATTTACGCTGGACCCCGGCATTGGAGAGTTCGTGTTGACGCACGAGTGGATGACTACACCGGCCAAAGGCAAGTATTACAGCATTAATGAGGGCAACGCGGAAGGATGGGACGAGCCGACCAGGAAGTATGTCGAGTATCTGAAGCAAAAGGACCCGGCTACCGGACGCCCTTACTCTCTGCGCTACATCGGATCGCTGGTCGCCGACTTCCACCGGACGCTGCTTTATGGCGGAATCTTTCTGTATCCAGCCGACTTCTCCAACCCGCAGAAACCGAAGTCCAAGCTGCGCCTACTCTATGAAGTCGCCCCCATGTCGTTCATAATGGAGCAGGCTGGCGGCGCCGCAATCAGCGGAACACAGCGGGCGCTGGACGTTCAGGCCGCAACTCTGCATGACAAAGTTCCCATCATCTTGGGAAGCAAGCAGGATGTGGAGACGTATCAAAAGTTCTGCGCCCAATACGGCTCTGGCGCGAAGAGCGCTGTCTTAACGGGTGCATCTAAGTAAGAGTATTGCCGAAATCGAACCGCTGCGGAGGCGCAGATGAAACACTGGCGAGTATGGCTGTTGATGGCCGGCATCGTAATACTACAGTTCGGCTGCTCCAAATCCAACGACGACGCTGCCATCAAGCAGGCGATTGAGCAGCATTTGGCTGGCCGCTCCGGCTTAAACAGCTCGGATATGGTGATGGAGGTGAAAAAGGTCGATGTCAAAGGCGACAACGCTGACGCCGACGTTCTCTTCCGCAGCCGCAGCGACGCGAATGCCACCATGGACTTCCATTACAAGCTGCGCAAAGAGGGCAGCACGTGGAAGGTAGAGACTCCCTCGGCAGGATCAGCACCGCATGCCATGCCCGAGGGCGGGCCCGGGGATGGATCAGGCGCTATGCCGCCAGGCCATCCACCCGCGGGCGAACAGCCAGGCGCCATGCCTGAAGGCCATCCACCCACAGGCGAGCAGCAACAGCAGGGGACGGAGAGGAAGTAGGGTGGGGTTGTGGCGAAGCCCTTGCATGCAAATTCCCGTGGTACATCCGACGGTCGGCACGGAATACGCTAGGGATACCGGTTTGAAGGGAAGAGAGATGAAACTATAATATAGCTGCATGAGAGCTATTGGGCAATTTGTGTTAGCCGTTCTTAACCACTGGCAGGCTCTCGTAACGGGTGGCGTAGTGACGGCTTTCCTCATAGTTTTCGAGCGGTGGCGCCGTAAGACATTCTCTTGGAGAGTCTACGTATCGCTTTTGATGGCGTTTTTTTTAGTTGCGTTTTTTCCCTCCTGGCGCGATCAACGCGACTTGGCAGACGCAAATCGCCAACAACACCCACCAATTAGCTGAGGCAAATTCACAGGCCAGGAAGCAGGAGCAGATTCTAAGACAAGAAAGAGACTTTTTTGTTAAGGGTTCCCAGCTCTTCAGTGAGTACACAAAGGCTGCGGACAGAATCTCGAAGGCACCTCTTGCTGGTCGAGCAGAAGCGGAGATTGAACTTGAGGCCAGAAAGCACGAACTCGAGAAGATAGTTAAGACCGGCAAACTACATCAGCAGGTTGCTAATCTTCTTAGCAAGGTTATCGAACTCTCTAATGAGTATGTACGAGAAGAAAGTAAATACTCCGAATCCCGTGATCCACTTCTATACAATAGACTTCGTGAGCTAAAAGCTCAGTATGAGTTAACGAAAGATGACTTTATTACTCTTGAAAACAACCTCTCGCGCTTAGAAGGCAGAGAACCACGCAAGGTCGAGCTCAACTTCATCCTTCCGGCTCCCCCGACTGGGCTGCGAGTCGTGGTACACTGAAGCACCGATCTCGGCGTGATCGGATTCGCTGCATTGATATCACGGGTCAGATTGACTCTTTTGGTTTCGGAAAGCGTCGAAGGGCGGCCCCGATTAGGCGCAAGCTAAATGACGCTCTCTCCATGTCGCGGCTCTATTCCCTCTTCCCTGTTTCCTCTGTTAGTATGTGATTTAATGACGGGGAGGTGTGTTCGTGGAATCGGTTTATATCGCATCGGCTGTACGGACTCCTATTGGAAAATTCGGTGGCACGCTGGCGGGAATGACTGCGGCGGATCTGGGCGTCATCGCCGCGAAAGCCGCTATTGAGCGGGCCGGCATTACTCCCGATCGTGTTGAAGAAGCGATCTTCGGCAACGCTCGTCAGGCAGGGGGCGGTCCAAATCCGGGCCGTCAGATCAGCTATCGTTCGGGCGTACCTGAAACCTCGCCCGCTTACACTATCAACAAAGCGTGCGCCAGCGGCATGAAAGCCATCGCGCTCGCTTATCAGGAGATCCTGCTGGGTAACGCCGATTGCATTCTGGCGGGCGGCACCGAGTCCATGAGCCGCGTGCCCTATCTCGTCGAGGGCGCCCGCTGGGGCATTCGCATGGGACACCAGGAGCTGATCGACGCCATGTACCGCGACGGCTTTCAAGATCCGCTCTCGAAAATGCTGATGGGCGCCACCGCCGACAAGCTCGGCAAGCTCTACAAAATCCCGCGTGAAGAGCAGGACTGCTACGCCCAAAGCACCCAGTTGCGCGCCGAGGCTGCTACCAAGGAAGGCCGCTTCCGCAGCGAGTTGGTTCCGGTGGAAGTGAAGACCAAGAAGGGCACGCAAAACTTCGACCTCGATGAGCACATCCGCTTCGGAGCCACCATCGAGAGCATGGCGAAGCTGCCGCCGGTGTTCGAAAAAGACGGTACGGTGACGGCGGGGAATTCTTCCGGAATCACGGATGGCGCAGCGGCGACGGTACTGGTGTCAGAGCACAAAGTGAAGGAGTGGGGGTTGAAGCCGCTGGCGCGGATTCTCGGATACTCTACAGCCGGCGTTGACCCTTCGATCATGGGCATCGGCCCGGTGCCCGCCACGCGCAAGCTGCTGACGAAACTCAGCTCGCAGATTAGCGACTTCGATCTGGTGGAGATCAACGAAGCGTTTGCCGCGCAGGTGCTGGCTTGTGACCGCGAACTGCACTTCGATCACGACAGGCTCAACGTGAATGGAGGCGCTATCGCTTTAGGGCATCCCATAGGATGCAGCGGAACACGGATCGTTGTAACGCTGCTGCATGCCTTGCGCAACCGCGGCCTGAGCCGGGGACTCGCCACGCTCTGCGTAAGCGGGGGCCTTGGTATGGCGATGGCAATCGAAACGCTTTAGGTTTGTTAGTCGGAAGTAAGGAGTCCGAGGTCAGAACGATCTGAATCTACAACGAATACGGGTGCTGCTACGCTGGTCATGCGATGGTGGTGTCTTTCGTTATTCTGGGCTCTGATTTCTTTCTGGCTACTTAGGTTCAGAGGTCTGCATGGACGAAACCGTCCGGGAAGCGGAACCCGGCATCACCACACAAACCGCTTACAAGTACATTCAACTGAACGTCGTCTCCGGTGTGGCGCGGCTCACGCTCAACCGCCCTCCGTACAATGTCCTCACCATTGATATGATGGAGGAGATGGCGCGAGCTATCGAAGGTCTGCACGACGATACTGACGTGCGCGTTATCCTGATGAAAGCATCGCTCGAGTGCAAGGCCTTTTCGGCCGGCATTGCCCTGGAGGATTCGCGGCCCGACCGCGCGTTCCAGATGCTGGATGCGTTTCAGAACGTGTTTCGGAACATTCTGGAGATCTCCAAGCCTGTGGTGACGGTTGTAAACGGCCAAGCCATTGGCGGCGGCTGCGAGCTGGCCGCTCTTGGGGACCTCATCATTGCTACGCCAAAGGCTCGCTTCATGCAGCCCGAGATCAAGCTGGGGGTCTTTCCTCCGTTGGCCGCTATCATTTTGCCGCTGATCATTGGACATAAGCGCGCGTTGGAGATGATACTGACCGGTGATCCGCTTGGGGCTGAAGAGGCGCAGCGGCTCGGGTTGGTCAACCGCGTGGTGCCCGAGGCTTCACTCGACGAGGAGGTCGAGAAGATTCTGGCCAAGATCACCGCTCAGAGCGCGCCCGTCCTGGAGATGGCTAAGAAGGTGCTGTACGACACCATCGGCTTGCCGCTCCCTGAAGCCATTAAGCGGTCATCTAATATTTATCTGAACCAGTTGATGTATCTGGACGACGCCAAAGAGGGCTTGCGGGCTCAGGTTGAGAAACGCAAGCCGGTGTGGAAGAACAAGTAAAATTACTGACGCGGGCTTGCAGCCCTGTCGTTCACTGGAGCCCGCGTCGCAGTAGGCGGTAAACGTGGATTCACACGACGTATCGGGTTATCAACGGATAACTGAGACCTTCGTTTCCGCTTCAGCGCCAGCAGCGCGGTCGAGGAAAAGATCAGGTATTACACGCCGCCTGCGCCGCACGGTCCAGGCTCTGGGCATCGGCCTGATGGTCGCTGCCGGCTCACTTCTATTTCTCATGGCGCTCTTCTGGGTGCGTTCGCAGGGCGCAGTGGCGGTGGTTCAGGCGCAAATAGAAGACCTGCGCGGCGGTAAAGTCGAAGAAGCGTACGCATTGTTCTCCCGCTCGTATCGAGCAGGTGTGAGCCTGGCGGCATTCCGGGGCTGGGTCGAGCGACAAGAGCGCCTCATCAAAGCGCAGAGAGTGGAGTTCTGGGGACGCTCCGTGTGGGGCGAAACCGCCACGCTGTGGGGAACATTCCACGACGATCTGGGACACAGTTACCCGGTGCGATACGTTCTCATACGTGAAAACGGCTCGTGGCGCGTCGACGGTTTGCGCCTGGCGCCGGAGGTCTCCGAAACCCCGTCTAGCACCGTGCGCATAATTCAAATCTAAACATGCAACGATATGCGGTCCGGCTGTTGAGTACAATTGGCATCCTGCGACCCTGCGGTGGGAGGCGTGGTTCCCGTTGAGTTTCCTGGAGGATTTTGTTAAACGGAGAGTATTGGCTGTCCAGAACTTCGCTTTACTCAGCGGCCGCGCTTTTCAGAACATTTTCCGCTCCCCTCATTATCTCTCTGACATCATTATGCAAATGGACTTCATCGGCTTCGGCTCGCTGCCGATTGTCGTCCTCACAGGGTTCTTTACCGGCGCTGTCCTGGCGCTGCAGACCTCCAAGACTCTCAGCACTTTTGGCGAGACATCGCTCACGGGACAAGTAGTTGCGCTGTCACTCGTGCGCGAGTTGGGGCCGGTACTGACGTCTCTGATGATGGTGGGGCGCAACAGCTCCGGCATCGCTTCGGAGCTGGGCTCAATGATGGTCAGCGAACAGGTGGACGCCATGCGCGCGCTTGGTATTGATCCGAACAAGAAGCTGGTCACGCCTCGCCTGGTTGCCACTGTGATTATGCTGCCATTACTGACGGTGATCTCGGATTTCGTTGGGTTGTTCGGCGGCTTTGTGGTGTCGTTTTTCATCGTGCATCTTTCGCCCTCGCAATACTGGTCGAATGCGTATCACTCGCTGGATTCGGTGGACCTGATGGAGGGCCTCAGTAAGCCGTTTGTATTCGCCTTCATCGTGGCTCTGGTGGGTTGCTATTACGGTTTGACCACCCGCGGAGGAACACAGGGCGTGGGCCGCTCCACCACGCAAGCGGTGGTCACCGCTTCCGTGCTGATCCTCGCAACGGACTTCCTGATGACGAAGCTCATTCTGGCCTTTGGAGGATAGATGGCCGAGGAACAGCAACGCGCCGCGGAAGCACCTGGCGTTGCCGTGGAGTTCGATCGCGTCTCGCTGAGTTTTGAAAAGAATATTGTTCTCAGCGAGGTGTCGTTCCGGCTGGAGCGCGGCGAGAACAAGATCATCCTGGGCGTAACCGGCTCCGGCAAATCTGTTTTGCTGAAGCTCACGATGGGGCTGCTAAAGCCGGATGCGGGACGCATCACGGTCTTGGGCGAGGAGATCACCGGGATGACCGAAGAACAGATGTTCGCGGTCCGGCAGAAAATCGGGATGGTTTTTCAGGAAAGCGCCCTGTTCGACTCGGTCACGGTCGGGGAAAACGTGGGGACCGTCTTTGAACGTCTCACAAACGTGCCGCCGGAAGAAGCCGAGCGGCGCGTACGCGAGGCGCTGCGGTTCGTGGAGATGGAGCAGACATTCGATCTGATGCCGTCAGAGCTTTCCGGCGGCATGCGCCGGCGCGTGGCCATCGCACGCGCCGTAGTAGGGCAACCGCAGTTGATGCTGTATGACTCGCCCACCGCGGGCCTGGATCCGATCACTTCTGCGCGCATCATGACACTCATCGTGAAACAGCGAGACGTGAGTGCCGTCAGTTCGCTGCTGGTAACGCACCGCATTCGAGACGCTTACATAATGGCCCTGACGTATTATGACCCACGCCAGGAGAAGCTGTTGCCGGCGGTGCAAAACGGCTCGCGCCGCGACACGAATACCACCTTCCTGGTGCTGCGCGACGGGAACGTGCAGTTCCAGGGAACACTTGAAGAGATGCAGACCCAGCGTGACCCCTACGTGCGCAGATTTCTGGCGTAATCTTTGGCCGCGCCGTTGCTGCTACACTATTTGTTAAATGCGGAATTCGGAATCGTGACTGGGAGGAACCATGCCGCAACAGAAGCAATTGGTCTGGTCGCAACTTCGAGTGGGCTTGCTGACAATAGCGAGCCTGATTCTGCTCACGATTGCAATCTTCCTGGTGAGCGGCCAGACCGGCGGCTTTTTCTCAAGAAAGATTACTGTCCGAACCCTCGCTCCCGATGCCGGCGGCTTGAAGAGCGGCGCGCCGGTGCGTCTGGCCGGTATTGATGTTGGCAGCGTGAAAGGGGTCCGTATCTCCGGCAGTCCCGAACCAGCTCAGGCTGTGGAGATCGTCATGGAAGTGGCGCGTGATTATCGTCCTGAGATAAAAACGGATTCGGAAGCGTTTTTGGCGGCTGAAGGTTTGTTGGGCGAGCGGTATATCAATATCTCCAAGGGTACTCCCACATCCCCGGAGATCGTGGAGGGCGCCACCATACCGTTCCACGCCACTGCCGAGTTCAGCGAACTCGTGGGCGGCAGCCGGGACTTGCTTGACAACTTGAATGTGCTCACTTCACGTCTCAACACCGTCGTAGGGAAAATCGAGAGCGGTGAGGGAACCGTTGGACGGCTGCTCATGGATGACAGCCTCTATCAACGCATTGATGTGACCGTCAATGAAGTCCAGAAGTTCGCCAATCAGCTTACCAACAACCAGGGCAGCCTGGGCCTGCTGCTTTCTTCAGACGAGTTATACCGCCACCTGGATCAAACGCTCCTCAAGTTGCAGACCATGACTGATCAGCTCCAGAATGGTAAGGGCACGGTTGCTAAATTGATTAATGACCCCTCGTTGTACAACAAGGCCAATGACCTCGTCTCACGCGGAACAGTCCTGGTGGATAACATCAATCAGGGGCGTGGAACACTGGGTAAGCTGGCGCGGGACGAGGAAATGTACAGGAAACTGAACACGGCCATAGACAATCTCAACAACGTCATCTCAAGCATCCAGAACAGCAAAGGCAGCATTGGACGGCTGATTCACGATCCCGCGCTGTATGACAATCTGAACTCCACCAGCCTGGAAGTTCGCGGCCTGCTCGCCGACTTCCGCCACAATCCGAAGAAGTTCCTGACCATCCGTTTCCGCATCTTCTAGGACATTTTCATAATAGATGTATAGTGAGCGGGATTGTAAGGGCACGACTTTAGTCGTGCCGTTTACTAGCGCGGCCCTCAGGGGTTTAAACCCCTGAGGGGAAGCCTGGTTTCGGCATCCCGGCTAGCCGGGATGCCCTTATGGCATCTCATCGCTATATAGCAAAGATGAAAATGCTCTAGGAGCCGTTACAACGACGGCAGGCGAAACGGGATCTGCACCACGATCTCCAGATCCACGGGAACGCCGTTCTTGCGAGCCGGGACGAACTGCCAATCTGCCAGCGCCGCCGCGGCGCTGGAATCGAGGCGGGGGTCGAGACCCGTGAGGACGCGAATATGCGTCACCGTGCCGTCGCGCATTATATACGCCCCGAGAGTGACGGTGCCTTGGACACGGTCCCTGACTGCCGATGGCACATAGCGCGGATCGACTTTGCGGACCGCGACCGGGGTGGAGATGTTGTCATCTTTGCTGCCGCTTAAGGACCCATTCAACTCCGCGAAACGAAGCACCCAACTGCCCGATCCACTGGTGAGGTTCGGCATGTTGATCGAAACCGTGTAAACCCGTCGCGCGCCGAAGACCTGCACCTCCGGGTCCAGTTCGCGGGAACGGCTTGGAAGCAATGACGGCCGGGTGGCCTTCGCGATCAGCCTGGCCAACTCTTCGTCGCCAGGTCGCGGGGTTGGATTCGGAGCAGAAGGGCGCGGCACAGTCGGCGGAGCGACAATCGCGCCTGGTGTGTCCGTCAACCTTGGCGCCGTGTCTGGCCCAGTGATCGCAAGGTGGGGTACGCGAATGCCGCCAAGGTCACGGTCGGCGAGTTCGGTTAATCCTTCTGCAGCGCCGTTCTCTACTCCAGTGGAACCCTCCTGACCCGCCTTTCCGTTTCCTGCAAGGACCGCAAACTCGCCCGCCCGGTTGCCTTGCGGAATGCTGATTTGCTCCGGCGGAGGAGGTGCGGGCGCAACGCCGACTGCGATCAAGTTATGGAGTCCGCCGCTTGCGGCACTCGAACTCGGATTCAGTGCCGGCGGCGCGGGCATGGGGGGTCTGGCAACTCCGGGCAACATTGCTTTCGGGACGCCAACTCCAGCGATATTGCGAGTCGGTTCTCGCACCGCCGGTGCCTCAGGCATAGGAGGAGGCTTGGCAGCGCCCGGCAGCATGGCCTTCGGCACGCCGAGGGACGCCATATTGCGGCTTGGCTCTGCCAGCGAGGGCGGCTCCGGTAGTGGTGGTGCAACAGCGGGAACGGGGAGGCGAGGCACGTCAATGCGCGCTAATGGCCGCATTGCTTCCGAGGCTATCGGGCGCGGAGGCATGGCCACTCCGTTTGGCTGCATGATCGAGAGAGTCTCGGCATGTGCTTGCATGCGCAATTCCGGGGGTGGCGGCACTGGGACGGTTGGCGGCGCGACCACCGGCGCGGGCAGCCGTGGCATTTGGATTTGGGACAGCACCCGGGGCGCCTCGGAGGTAATCGGGCGTGGAGGGACCAGCACCGCTGTCCACTGCACTATGTTCGGCAATTCGACGTGCGACGGTATTTTCAGTTCCGGCACTTCCGGCTGCACGATGGTTTGACGCTGATTGTCCGGGTTGGGCGGCCGGGAGATGATGGTCTGGCGCGCTTCGGCCGTCTCGCCCTTCATCGGCGCGCGGGTGGTTTGACGTCGCTCTGCGGGGGCTACCGTTTTGGGCGGCGACACCAGCGGAAGCAGTTCTTCCCTGTTGTACCAGATCACAGCGTGCTCGCGTTTGGAGTTATCGTCGTGCCGGCGCGGAGCGGGGCCCGGAAGTGATGGCAGACGCAGTAAGCAGGCAATTACTCCAACATGCAATAGCGCTGATGTCAGCAGCGACCGCCCCGGACTGTGGCGCTTCAGGTAAGCGCTCCGGAGCATCGGCGCAAAAGCCCATTCAACGGGCGGCTTGGGAAGAGGCGTTAAGCACGCCGCCAGGTTGGTTGCGATGTTACGGAGAGTGGACACCTCCGGCAACGAGGCAAACATCCGTGACGTCTCGGGGCTCCCGTCCCTGGTGGATGCCGCCAGCGTCTCCGCAGAGAAACTACCGTCCCGCAACATAAGGTACCCGCATCGAGGGGCTAGTTGAACTACAACGGGTTACGCCGAAGTTTCGACCTTTGCGACTATCGTCAACTCGGATGCGGCGCAAGCCCGGGCTCAGCCGCGACAGAATTTAAATCTAGCGCGGCCTGCCGCAGATCCGCCACCCTGCCTAGATCACGCCAATAATACTCATCGGCCCGAAAAGCAAGAATTGTTTCTCCCTGAGCAGCGAGACGCAGGTAAGAGGTGATGATAGAGAAAGCGCCTTCTTCCGTCATCATCGCGAGCAGACGAGGGGAAATAATATGGATTCCGGAAAAGGCCAGCGCCTCCACCTGCTGCGAAGGTTGGACGCATTCATTGCTGCGCCCGGATCGGCGGCCGCATAGTTGCAGCCGCTCGTTGAAGAGCAGGTATCGATCTGTCTCTCGATCTTTCACCGCCAAAGTGGCGAGAGCCTGATTTTCGACATGAAATCGCGCCATGCGGCGAAGATCAATTGTGCTGATGACATCGACATTGTGCAGAATGAATGGTTCTTGACCATTGGAATCTTCAAGGAAAAAATGGGCAGCCTTTTTCAGCCCGCCGCCCGTGTCCAGCAAAACCTCCTCGCGCGAGAGGGCGATGCGCATGCCGAAGTCGTCGTGGGCTTTCAGATATTCGGAAATCATGTCGGCGAAGTGATGTACGTTGATGATCACCTCGCGAACCCCAAAGGCGCGCAAGCGAGCGAGAGTGATTTCAAGCAGGGTTCGGCCAGCGACTTCCACCAGTGCCTTGGGGCGTTGATCCGTGAGTGGACGCAGACGCGTGCCAAGACCTGCGGCCAAAATCATGGCTTTCATTTGCCCCAGTTCTCCGATTCAAGATGCTGCATTACTACCTCCACACCGTTCCTACCGCGCAGCCGTTGCGCTACTTGCTCGGCGAGATAGACGGAGCGATGCCGGCCCCCGGTGCAACCGAAGGAGACCATCAGGTTCTTGAAGCCGCGGCGATGATAATTGTTGATAGCCGCTTCCACCAGCGACAGGGCGCTAGCGAGAAACTGATGCACACTCTCTTGCTGGTTCAAATAATCAATCACTAGCGCGTCCCTGCCCGTAAACGGCTGGAAACGCTCTTCGCGCCCTGGGTTTGGTAAGCTGCGGCAGTCGAAAACGAATCCGCCGCCATTCCCGGTGTCGTCGTCCGGCGGGCGACGGTGAAACGAGAAGCTGAAAATTCGCACCACTAAACCAGTTGCTTCACCATCTGCTTCGGCGCATAGGTTCTGCAGTTTCTCGGACGACAGCATGCTCTGGAACGCGCACGTAAGCGTCGGCAGCGCGACCGGCGTCTCAACGTTGTGAAGGAGCCAGCGCAGGTTCTTCAGCGCGTACGGCACGCTTTGCAGGAAATGAACCTTACGCTCGTAGAAGCCGCGAAATCCATAAGCGCCCAACGCCTGCATGATGCGGATGTAAACGTAGGCATAGTAGTGCCGCATGAAGACTTCGCGCTCAATTTTGATGAAATCGGCAAGCCTTTCGAGATAGTCATCGAGTAGTTCCTGACGGAGCGCGGGTGGCAGGTCGGCCTTGGCATCGTATAAAAGCGAGGCGATATCGTATTGCAGCGCCCCTTTGCGGCCGCCTTGGTAATCCAAGAAAAATGGGCAGCCGTCGCGCAACATAACGTTGCGCGACTGGAAATCACGATAGAGAAAGTAGTCGCGTTCAGCGCTTAGCAGGAACTTTGTCAGACGCGCGAAATCGTGTTCGAGGGCTTGTTCGTTGAAAGCGATGCCGGCGAGCTTGAGAAAGTAATATTTGAAGTAATTTAAATCCCAGGCGATAGACTGGCGGTCGAAGCTGACCCGCGGGTAGCACACTTTATAGTTCAAGTTGCGGCCGGCTTCGATCTGAAAGCGTGGCAGCAAAGCCACGACTTTGCGATAGGCTTCCACGACCTGCGGAGCAATGTTCACGCCGACACGATTGTTCGAGAGAGCCTCAAAAAGCGTCGTGTCCCCCAGGTCCTCTTCGAGGTATGCGCCTTTGCTTACGTCTTCAGCATAGATCTCCGGCACCGGCAATCCATGCCGGCGAAAATGCCTCGAGAATTCGAGGAAAGCGACGTTCTCTTCGCGTATGCCATATAGAACGCCAATCGCGCTGAATTGCTCGTTGGCAAGCCGGAAGATATTACGGCCCGACCCGCCGAGCTGGCCCTGTAGTGGCTGTACCCGCGCGGCCGGCGAATGGAAATGCGTCTCAAAGAGCTTATTGAGAGCGTCCATAAATCTCACTTTCAAGTAAACTACCATGCTGCCTTGCTGCCGCCGCTCACAAGAATATCATCGAAGTCGGAGCAGGACAGCACGGCCTCTTCAAATTATGTCACCTGGCTCAGGGCAAGCGGTGCGAAGCGATTCCTGGGGCTCCCAACAGACGAGGATCAGCCATCAACCGGAGTTTCTGCGGTAACGCGCTCTGTAGGTGTAGATCACTGCCAGCAGCGGAATTGATAACAGCACTCCCCAGAAACTCAGGACCGTACCCAGCACCAGAGGCGTCAATATCGAAACCCAGACCGGAACGCGAACCATTCGTTTGACCATGTACGGCTGTAACACAAACGCATCCGCGATAGAGATTACGGCGTACAGGATCAGTACATAAATCAGTCGTTCCAGCCCCCCGCTGATTGCTCCGGCGACCGCAGGACCCCCCAACGCCAACAAAGTTCCTATATATGGAATGAATTGCAGAATGGCGCCAAGTACAGCCCATAACGGGGCGAGCGGCACCTGAATCAGTAAAAGTCCGATCAACCATAATGCACCGACCGCCACCGCATCGTAAGCCTGTGCCACGAACCAGCCCCTCAGCGCTGTCGAGGCGATAGCAATGTGTTCTTTGATATCCATTTAGTAGAAAATGAGCGCCGGGCAGGTGAATCCTCGAGTAGCCACGGCGAGAAAATACGTTCGCCGTGGCGAGAAGCAGCGACTGTTGATTACAACCCGGTGTTGCTGAGGTTCGATTTAGGGGATTCGGCCCTGCTTCTTTGGCGTCCACTCTTTCGCCAGGTTTTCTGCCTCGGCGATCTGTTCCGGTGTAAGTCGCTCAGCGATCAATGGTAATAACTCTTTTGCATTTTGGTCGTTTTGGGCGACCGCCAACGTAGCCCACATGTAAGCCTGGACATTATCCTGGGGAATGCCTGCGCCGTCGCCATAGGCAGCGGCCAACCGGACTTGCCCGCGTGCCAGACCCTGCTCGGCCGCCTTTCTGTACCAATTCGCTGCTTGTTTGTCGTCCTTCGAAACGCCCTCGCCTTTGTGATACATCGTGCCCAAGTTGACCTGAGCTTCTGCATCCCCCTGTTCTGCCGCCAGACGGTACCACTTGGCTGCTTCCTTATCATTCTTCTTAACTCCACGGCCTTGGTAGTACATGACTCCCAAGTTGGCCTGGGCAATCGCATTCCCTTGCCGTGCGGCCATGAGATACCAGTTAAACGCTTGTTTAGGATCTTGCGGGACTCCCTGTCCTGCGTCGTACATGTGACCTAAGTCTGATTGTGCTTCGGCCAACCCTTGTTTCGCCGCCGCGCGGTACCGCTCCATTGCTTCTCTGAGGTCCTGAGGAACTCCCCGGCCGTGGGCATACATCTGGCCCAAATAGTATTGGGCCTTGGGATCGCCTTTTTCCGCCAGCGGCCGCCACTCCTGCAAAGCGG
The DNA here is from genome assembly GCA_016191085.1 of Acidobacteriota bacterium. Taxonomy (GTDB): domain Bacteria; phylum Acidobacteriota; class Terriglobia; order 2-12-FULL-54-10; family 2-12-FULL-54-10; genus JACPPJ01. The sequence goes on from JACPPJ010000050.1 coordinate 20,762, forward strand.
TGGCAAAATCCCCCTTCTCGTAAGCGTCCATTCCCGTCTGGAAATCAGCGCTAGCTGCCGTTGCGTAAAGAAACAACATCACCAGCAAAAGTATAATAGTGCGGATTTTTCGCATCGGAAACCTCCGTCAAAGCCCATAGGTACTTGATTGAAGTCGATTGTCATAGCGAAGGTTTTTTGAAGACCATCGGGCCTCTTCGCCGTCCTCTCACCGCCGTCACAGGAGCGCATTACCATTATCGCCCATTAGCCTGATATCTGCCTTCGCTGCCTTGACCCCCTCGTGAACCGACCGATAGAATTGAATTTAGAACTATGCTGGCAGAGAGCGGCTAATATGGGCATGCCTTCGGTGTGCCGTAGAGGAGTTGGACTGCGGCTTCACTGCTGAGGTTCACCACGAACGGAGCGCGACAGAATGCTTCTTCACGGTCAAGATCATCCCGGATTGCAGACGGACCTTTATGAACTCACCATGGCGGCGGCTTACTTTCAAACCGGCAAGTACCGCGAATACGCCACGTTCGAGTTGAGCGTCCGGTCTCTGCCGGCATCCCGCTCTTTCCTGCTGGCCGCAGGGCTCGAGCAGGTCATGCAGTACTTCGAGGAGTTCGGATACACCGGCGAAGAGATTGACTACCTCAAGGAGCATCCTACTTTCGAAGGAGTGAATCCGGCGTTCTTCGATTACCTCGCCGGGTTGCGCTTCAGCGGCTCCGTTTGGGCGATTCCGGAGGGAACACCAGTTTTCGCCGAAGAGCCTGTGCTGCGCGTCACCGCTCCGATCGCCGAGGCACAGATCGCCGAAACGTATCTGCTGGCGATGCTGACGTATCAGACGAGCGTAGCGACCAAAGCGGCAAGGATAGTGCGGGCCGCTGCCGGCAAAGGCGTGGTGGAGTTTGGGACCCGGCGCGCTCACGGCCCTCGCGCGGGACTGCTGGCCGCGCGCGCCAGCTACATCGCGGGATGCATGGGAACTTCGAACGTGCTGGCGGGTTTCGCATTGGGCGTGCCGATCTTCGGCACCTCCGCGCACTCCTGGACGATGTCGTTTGAGACCGAGGAAGACGCCCTCCGTGAATTCGCAAAAATTTACGGACAAAGGGCGTTGCTGCTCATTGATACGTACGATTCCATCGAAGGCGCTCGCAAAGCTCTTGCGCTCGGGCTGCCGTTTCGCGGAGTGCGCCTGGACAGCGGCGATCTGCTGGAGAGCAGCCGGGAAGTTCGCAAAATCCTGGATGCCGGCGGACGTCCCGACGCTGTAATCGTGGCCAGCGGAGATTTGAACGAGTACCGCATCGGAGCATTGTTGGACCAGAATGCGCCGATTGACCTGTTCGGAGTGGGCACCGACCTGGTCACCTCCCGCGACGCTCCGTCTCTCAACGGAGTGTACAAGATGGTCGAAATCGCCGAACACGGTGTACTGCGCCCTACCGCCAAATTCAGCGAGTCCAAGATCAGTTATCCCGGGCGCAAGCAGGTTTTCCGCTTTTCAAATCCTAACGGCGAGTACACTCACGACATGCTGGGACTAGCTGATGAGAACTTCCCCAATAGCGAACCTCTGCTCGAACCGGTGATGGAGAACGGCAAGCGGTTAGGTCCAAGTCCCACACTGCAGGACATTCGGGACCGCGCCGCCGCGGCGCTGGCTCGTTTGCCTGAGGACGTGCAGGCGCTGGGCGGCGCGGCTACCTACCGCGTTGAGAAATCGGCGGCCCTGCTGGATTTGTTGCAGAAGGTGCGATCACGTTACGTGCCGCTGCCCTCAAGCACGCCCGAACGGCGATAAAACACTTAGATCGTGGAGATGTGCAATGGCTTCATCCCAAAACAAATTGGTTTTCGTTGACGTGGATACGCAGGCAGACTTCGTGTTGCCCGGTGGCAGGCTGCATGTTCCGGGCGCGGAGAAACTAATCCCCCAATGGGCCCGACTGATGAGGTTCGCAATGGAACACAACATCCCTGTCATATCCAGTGCAGACGCTCATGCACCCGACGACGCCGAGTTCCTGCAGTTTCCTCCGCATTGTGTCCGGGGCACTACCGGCCAGCGTAAAATTCCCGAGACACTGCTGCCAAAGCACGGGACCATCCCCAACGAGCCAAGGAAATTGGGTTTTGAGGAAGAATTCGTGAGAGCACAGCAATGGATCATCGAGAAGCAGACCTTCAACCTATTCACAAATGTAAACGCCACAGATCTGATCGGCAGGATAGATGCCGGTCAATATGTGGTTTTTGGCGTGGCCACGGACTACTGCGTCAAAGCAGCCGTCGAAGGCTTGCTGGACCTGCGCCGCCGCGTGTCAGTGGTTACGGATGCAATTCAAGGCATCAATGCTGAGAGCAGCCAAGCCGCGCTGGACGCATGGGAACGGGCGGGCGCGCGCCTCGTCACCACAGACCAGGTGCTCTCGCAAGCGCTGGCGGCGTGAGCAGCGCCACCTATTACGTTATCCGTCAGAACGCTTCGCATTTATTGCTCCTTGTGTTCTTCTCCAGAGCCAGTGATAGTCAAGAGATTTACGTTCAGCCAGCCGGCCTTACCAATCGTTTTCTAAACGCTATGCACACGCCTTCACCGAGAATTCATCGTCCGGATTGCATCTCCTAATCGGCGATTCGGGCAAGATGCAATAAACTGAATTCCAGTTCATACAGCTTTGATCACCGGCCTCCAGAGTGGCCGATAACTCTGCGCGATGGGGCGCACACTATAGCGATACCCCTTCTCCCGCTGCTCGTGTGTTAGCTGAAATTGGAGCATGGCGGCTTCCTTCTCTGCCGAACGCCTGGCGTCGTGCCACGCACCACAAGGCACAATTTGCCCTATATCCTCCCGCCCCTTGTGAAAGAACACGCAAAACTTGAACGGCGATTGAATCATTCCGGCAGTATGCGCCTTTCGCGCAAATCTTACTACCTCGGCGGATTCTAGGTAGTCGCTATAGTTTGGTTTGCTCGGGCAGATTGCCGACAGAGGCTCTGAGTAATGAACTCAGCAAAGTCAAAGTTCCACGAGCGGGGTGAACGCCCGACAGATCCCCTGTCAGTCTGCTCTTGCCTTTGTTGATAAGAGATCCGGCAACTGATCGTTCCATGGGATGCGCCCTCCACAATCCAAGCACCTGCTATACGACCCCTTTCTCATCGTGAAAAGGACCGCCCGCTCAGGAGAGGGGCCAGTGTTCATTAGCTGCGACTCCATTGTATTTCTCGACCGCCGCTCAGCCCTTTCTGCCACGCCCTTGCGGCCGCATTCCCGTTCTACTCCCTTGCCTTGGCATCGACTGGCCTGGCTCAGCTCTGTCTTGTCGGGATAGATTGTCACGACGGGGCTTCGCGTGGCGTGAACCCCGATAGCCTCCGGGGTGTTGTCGCTTGCCCGGCTTGGCATAGCGGTCGAACGCCATTTGATTGTCCTGTTCCATGTGGCGGGGCGGCATCCATTGCGGTTCTCGCTGTGGTCCGGCAGCGTGGGATTGTTCACTCTTCTGAAGTTTAACCAATTCATCCAAATGATGGTTGATCTGCCGACACTCATTCAAAATATTCTGGAGTGCAAGCGCTATCTGCTCCTCGTAACCATCCGGCATTTTTATTCCTTTTCTATTTCCCGCGCTTCGTTTCGCATTCGTTGAAACGGCGTTGCTCTACGCAGAGGGAACATCTCGAAAGCTACGCGCGATCGGGAAAGTCTCGAACAATTTCGAACGTGGACCAGGTTTGATCACCGCCTCCAGAGCGTGTTATTGGGCGTACGCTGTAGCGATACCCCCTTTTCCGCTGCTGGGCTGTTAGCTGAAAGGTGAGAATCGTGGCTTCCTTTTCTGTGGTGGCCTCGTCTCGTACCAGCGCCCAGACAGAAGTTGTCTCATGTCGGTCGGTCCCTTTGTGGAAGAACACGGAGAACTTAACCACCGATTGATCCATTCCGGGAGTATGCGCCTTCCAAGGAAATTCCGCTACCTGGCAAAATTTCTAGCACACGAAGTACTCGGTCCTACTTGAAACCGCCATAGATTCTGATCGGCCTACCGGTCATGGCCTGATTGAAATCACCGTCTTGCATAGGCAGTTTCGGTTCGCGCACATCGCACGCGCGCGGTCAGATTTCAGGGCGCAGAGAACTTCTCGCGATCGCCGAATGGTTCTTCCTACAGTTCCGAATTTTCCAGCTCCACAACCTCTGCTGCCCGGATGGATTCCTGATGGCGGTGGAAGTAGGCAAAGGCGGAACCTACTCCTAGCCCGAAACCGATTGCGTGGGTGCGGTAGCTAACCTTCTCCTGAAATGTTGTCGGAACCAGAACCACCAAGGCCACTACGACCACCCGCATGACACGTGTCCCGAAAGCCATGTTCCGGTTCACCAACAGGTACATGCTCAACCAGAATCCCGTCATCCAGTAAACCAATCCGGACGCCCCCACCAATGCGACCGCCGGAGCATAAGTGAGCAGGGAAAGGTAATTGGTCAATCCGCTCATGACCACGGCCAGAACCGGGAATACCCAGAAGCCGAAGTATCCGAACAGCAGATACGGGAACAGGACGAGAAAGATAGCGTTGGATAGAAAGTGCACCAAGTCAGCGTGTACCGCGATGGCCGTACCCAACCGCCAGTAATCGTGCTCCTGCAGCACGCCCTGTGAAGTGGCAGCAAGGATCGGCAGGAGAGCCGCTCCATTCCGCCAAGCCACCACGGAAATTACCAGGACTATCAAAACAGAGAGTGCCGCGACTTCCAGGCTGTATTCCCGCGGTTTTCGCGACAGGAGAGTCTGCCGGATATGACAGGGTGGGGAATCTTTCATGCCATAATCTTACACCGCGACTAAGCGCCCACACGCTGCGGAAACGGGACAGATTTCAGAGAAGCCTCTTTATACCACCTGAAAGGCACGCTTGTTGGGAACACCAACGGCGGTGAGAAAAATGGCACTCTTTCCAGCAGCATGTGGCGAAAAGAAATCGGTTACTTCATTGTCGTAATGGTGTCGATGTCGTTCAAACAACACCCTGCTTGGGACTCAGGTGTCGGTCTGTCCCGAATGACGGCGCACTCGGAAAATACCATTCCGCATGCAAGAAAAAGGAGGTCGCATTGAAACGCTGGGCATGACTGCCTTAAAGCTCCTCAGCGCAACTTCGGGCACTGTGAGAACCTAAGATGCGGAGCCCGTTTCCATCACCGATGCGTTCATTTTGTCGGGTTTACTGTCGGGTTTTTCAGCAACCCGACAGTAAATAGATAGTAGCTGGACTAATAAGATCAATGTAGTACAGAAGAATGTCGGGTTTGTCAGGTTTCTATGGGAGGAGATAGGCGCCACGAATAAGAGGAGCACCAGAGCCACGTCCGGGGCGTGCGGTTTCCGTTTTGATGCTATGAGAGCGCTGCTGCGAGCGGTCTTGCCATAGACTGGCAAGACCGCAATCAGGCATAGGAGGTGCTGCAGCGCATGGAACAGTTTATTGGATGTGACGCACACAAGAAGTATTCGGTTTTTGTGGGGGTAA
>JACPPJ010000051.1 GCA_016191085.1 Acidobacteriota bacterium
CGCCACAGATGCTGCATGCTGAACTGTACCCCTTCGGCTTCCCATAACCCCCTTGCAATTCCTGAAGCGTCCGGTCCGGCTGCTCCCGTAGCAGGCGGCGCAACCGCCTCATTGGGGGTGACAAGAAATACGTTCTGCCCAGCCTGCTGCCGGAATTTGCCGGGAGAGTAAACCTCATTTACATTGACCCGCCCTTTGACACTGGCGCTGACTTTTCTTTCACCGCCACGATCACCGAAACGCCAAAGAGCACCGCAGCCAGAAAATCTATCGGTCTCCAAATAGAGCGGGTTAAGTAAATGGGAATGATCGGATTGAATAAAACCGCCGTGATGCCCATCAGCCAGACCCACGCGGTCATTTGCCGCTTGTGAGCTTCGAGGGCACGATACGCCGCACTTCCACAGACCAAAAAGCGAAGAAGAGTGTAAAAGCCGTAGGGCCATTGCCCAATGACAGCCAGCAATAGAAAGATTATCGAAGCACTCGCCAATGCGCGAGAAACCGTAAGCCAAGGTAATCTCCCCGCTTGTCCCTGAACTTTCTGAACTGCTACCATCGCAACCTTGAAACCTTTCCGGAAGGCTCTACGAAATAGAGAGGGTACGTCCACGGATCACCATCCCCATACCGACTCTTACGCCATTCGCCTCTCCCTGTATCCTGTATGGTAGCTTGCTCTCCCATTTGGACCGCCTTTTCGCGTGCGTATTTCAGAGCGTCCTTCCAGCGGCGAAACGCTCTGTCAAGTTCTTTGTTTCCTCTGAGGGATGATCTCACATTGACACGAAAGCGTTCTGGAGAAATGAGGCGTCTCAACTTCTCTCTCGCGGAATAGGAAGCAGGTAAGGGCCAAGCGAGGGAGTACAGCGCCAAGGCAAACAACGCTCTGTTAATCCAAGGGGCCGTACAATGCAGGCAAGGTCATCACATGAGCAAACCATAAGATTCCGGTAACGAAGTAGAAAATCGTGCCCCATAAGAATCGCCCTGAAACAGTAGTGCCAAAAAAGGAGGCTAATGAAAGAACAAAAACCACAAACCTGGGAGAAATTCTCGGTGTGATACTGCAAAGAAGAGAACCAGCTTTTCGGCGGATTGAGGTTGTTGCGCCAACGTCAACGGTTTCTTCTTTCATATCAACATATTCGCAATCAATGTTTTGGGTCATGTCAGGATTCCCGGTGGGAGAGAAATCCAGCGGCGCTTGGCCTGAAACCCAAAGGTTTTCCTTACAAGAGCCACAGCGGTAGGCTCCACCAGAAGGTCTTGAAATGCGATTCTTACGCCCGCACTTCGGACATTCAAGGATCGCCACTCCCGTTGACATGGACTCCCCTGGCATGGGGTTCGCGGTCGTTGCCTTGGGACTCATCCTGCCTTCTGAGATTCCACCTGCCTTTTCCACCTCTCAATCGTGCAACGCAATATGATGGCTGGTCCTGGAGACATGTACCACTTTTCTCCGAACCGCAGGTATAGCAACTTTAGGAGCGTAAGGGAAACAGCGAATGTGAAGACCAGCGTTACGATGGAGAACACTGGGTACACTGAAAAAGCAGCGATTAAGATGGCAAAACCTTTGCTCTGCGGCCACATTTGCAGGGCCATGAGGGGAAATGCGACGTATCGTAGCCAAGCCCAGGCTTTGGAAAAGTATAGACCGTTGTATGGAATGTACGGGCCAAGGAGGCGGTATCGTGCTTCTTCCAAAAACCACAGAATAAAGGCGAATGCGAAAGCAACCAGGGCTGACTTTGCCAGCAATACGCTAATGAGAAACCCTATTTCAGCAATATATTGAACCCAAACGACGAGATATCGCGCCTCCGTAACGATTTCGCTTCTGACGCCGGGGCGTGGCTCTTCCAGAGCCGCGGTTTCGAGAAGGAAATCCGAAGTTGGGTAAGCAAGTCGCAGCCCGTCTGACGTATAGAGAGTTCCCATTGCGTCAACTGGGTGAAAAAGTCTTGCCACTCGACACCCCCTTTCAGAAATGGGACGTCCGACACACTGGGCCACATCAAACCCAGTGCCCCCGCTAGACGGCCTATTCTACGGTCTTTCACAACCACGCGCAAAAGACGAAAGTCGCACACGGAATCCGGCAGGCAATGCGATGCCAGTCGATTCGAGCGCTGTATGCGGCTGCTCGGATAGCAACAGCCATTTGGACGCAGCCGGAACCGCGTTCTCCAGTAACTCGAGCGTGTCATTGGTGCAAGCGCAGTGCAGACGGCAGGCCTGCTCGGGACTGATATGAGTGACCAGGCGGGATTTTACTCGGCCCGGGATTGGAGATTTGGCGAACAGGATGGCGCAGTCACTGGAAGCCATTAGCCAGCATAGCCAATCGCATCAGCCAATATAGCCCGACCGCGATTGGCTATCGGCTGTTTAGTTATATAAAGAGCTCCTCGTCCTGCGGTGCGTGGTCGAGGCCGCGCTTGTCTCGGCGGAACAAGACATCGACGGCGGTGCGGACCCCGCTGAGGATCGCGGTGATCTCGCGTACAGGAGCGAGCACCGCGCGACGCACCATCTGGCCGGTATCCTGGACGCCCATGACGGTATCGGATATCAACTCGTCCACTCGGACTAGCTGCATGCGAGCGCGCTCGGAAGCTTCTGTCAGCAGTCCGTCCACCCGATGCACCTGACCTTTAACCACGCTGCTTATCTCCAGCACGTCCGTCGAAATGGAGTTCACCTTGGCGGAAATGGCGTTCACCTGCTCTCTGCCTTCGGTAATCAACTCACGAGCGGACTGCAGCACCGGCTGAGCATCGCGAACGGCTTGAGTTACGGATGTTTCGATGCGGTCCATGGACTTGCGGAAGCTCACAACGAAGATCAGAATGGCGATGGATTGAAGGATCATCACCGCAGCGATAACGCCCACGAGCACAGCCAATACGCTTCCGGACTCCATGGTTTTCCCCTTCCCACGCGGACCTGCGCTCCACAGAGCACGATCAGCGCCCCGAGCCTCTCACCCCAGCCAATTTCACGAGGCGGTTTACAAGTTCGGCGGCTGCGCTTCGGAGCGGTACGCCTGCTTGCCCGCTTCCACGGCGGCTGCCAGATGCTGCCGCTGCTCCGCCAGCAGATCCTTTCCCTTATCGACGTACTCTGTAGCCTGTTCGCGAAGTTCGCGGCTCTTGCGCAGCAGGTATTCGCGGCTCTGTTCGGCTTTGCCTGCGATTATGTCGCGGGTTTCATCTCCCGATTGCGGAGCGAATAATACTCCCACCAGGGCTCCGATGCCCATGCCAGCAAGAAAATAGAAGAACTTCGAACCGTCGTTGTTTTCCATCGGAACTCCTCCCGATCTTTTGCAGGATGGCGCTTGGACTACCTGCATACTACCACCCGCAAACCGCAAAATTCAACCGTGCAAATCTCACGGCAGCGGCAGCAGCGGCTTCTGACCGGCCCGCAATTGAACGTCGAACGCGTTAAGCGCCGCTGCTACCGCGGAATAGTCGCCCATGAGCCCGGTCAGGTCCATGACTCCTTGTTTACCGAATACCTTCAGCGCGTGCGCGAAGGTCGTCGAGCTGACTTTGCGCTTCCCGAATAACTCGCGGCCAAACGTGATGATCAGCGCCTCTTTTTCTGAAAGGCCGCTGATACTCTTGCGATGTTTCACGATATTAATAGCCGCGGGACTCAGACCCTCCTTTATGGCCACCGGCTCGTGCGACGTCCATTCAAATTGGTTGTCCAGCTCGCGCGCCGTAACGAGTATGGCGAGCTCCGTAAGCGGGCGACCCAGACTGGTCTCGTAACGCAAATAATAGTTCAGCGGCAGCGCGTGTTCCGCGTAACGAGGGCTGTATAACCAGAGCCCCAGCGGTCCTTGCAGTCCGGCGATCGAGCGCGCCTGACCCCCTACGATGTTGTCGTAGAGCTTCTTTCCCAAATCACTCAGTTCTTCACGCTTGACTACAGGCAGACGCGCCATAGAATCGGGATAAATGTCGCTGGGAAGCGCAGCGGATTTTGCAGATGATACGGCCTGAATTGCGGGCTTGTTTTGAGGGTCCTGGGCAACGGCCGCCGCAGACAACATCAGCAAAATTGGAAGGGCATATAAGGAGTTCATCGCGTGCTCCTGAACAGAACTTGGAAAGGGAGAAGTTAACAGCTAGAGCATTTCTCCTGTTACTGTAGATCATAGCCGCAATGGCGAAACCAAGCGGAGGCGTCTTGGGGAGTGATGGTTTGAATGGCCTCGGAGATAGCTTGCTCCAGGGAATCCACCGTTCGGGCCTTCAGGTCACGGAGTCTCTGTTTCAATTTGCTGCAGCACTGTTCGATGGGGTTGAAGTCGGGCGAGTACGGCGGCAGGTATAGTAACTGTGCTCCGGTGGCCTCGATGAGTTCTCGCACTCGCTGCACTTTATGCGCTCCCAGGTTGTCCATCACGACGACCTGACCGGGTTTAAGGCGGGGGCACAAGACCTGCTCCACATAGGCGCCCATGACCTCTCCGTCGGTGGGCGCCTCGACGGTCATGCTCGCCACCAACCCCTCCCTGTTCATCGCCCCCAGCAAGGTCAGCGTGCTCCAGTGACCGGCGGGCGTGGCTTCCCGCACCCGCTCCCCGCGGGGGGCGCGACCGTAACGACGGGTCATCTCCGTGGTCGCTCCACTCTCATCCACAAATACCAACTTCTCCGGATCAATCTGTTTTATCTGCTCCCGCCACGCCTCCCGGCGCTGCCGGTTTTCCGGCGTCTCTTGTTCCTGGGCGTGGAGTGACTTTTTTTAAGCGGCAAGCCCATTCGCCGCAACAGTCGCCACAGATGCTGCGTGCTGAAATGAATCCTCTCGGCTTCCCATAGCCCCTGCTGCAACTCGGCCAGCGTCCGATCCGGCTGCTCCCGCAGCAGCCTGCGCAACCGCGCTGCTACCTCGGGCGTCGCCCCGCTCGGCGGTCCATGCCGTTGCTCCACCCGCTCCATCTGTCCCGTTCGCCGACGCTGCCAGGATATCTTCCGCGCATAGGCATAGCTCACGCAAAACCGTTCTGCCAACTCCCGCAGACTTCCTAATCTCCGGTCATACGCCCCCAAGATCTTCCGACGCAAATCGTCCGAGTACGCCTTCGCCATCGCCTTGTTTGTCGCAACCGAATCGCCTCACCATAATATACACCATCAGGAGAAATGCTCTAGAAGCTGACCATGCAACCGCCGGGATGCAATCCGCTCTCAATGTCTACGCAGCCGAGGCCGATCCTCGGGACCGGGCTGCTCGGGTTGCGGTTTGTCCGCTGGTGCGTTTGTAGGTTGATCGGTAGAGACGCTCGGTGGTGCGTTGGCGGGATCGGGCTCCGCCTCCGCGGCTTCGATCTCGCGGCTGACGCGCTCGTAGGGTTTCTGCAGATATTGATTGGCCTGCTGCAGCGCGCCCTGAGTGTCGTCCTTCGTACGCAGCGCTTGCTGATATTCATTGACCGCCCGGTCGCGCTGGCCGGTCACGTCAAAGATCTTGCCAAGGTTGATGTGGCTCCAGACCTCGGTCCACTTAGGAACCAGGTCGCCATTGAGAGCTTCGCGGAATGCGTTCGCGGCGGACTGATAATTCCGCAATTGAAAGAAGGCCTCGCCCACTCGATAGTGCGCCAGGGAACTCATGCGATTCACGTCCAGCGCTTTCTGGTAATCCTCCAAAGCTCCCTGGTAATCGCGCGCCTGCACCTGCTGTTCACCGCGCGCCACCGCCACCTGCACTCGGATGGCGTCGTTGTATTTCAGCACGCGGTTATTGGGATCGATCTCAACTTTCTTCGGCCGCCCCTTGGTGCTCACGCTGAACTCTGAGTCGCGACCCGTGACCTGCACGCGCTCTATGACAGGCTCGCCGTCGGTCTCAACCTTCACCTCCACCGGCATGCTAAACGTATCCATGTCCTGATGGATCTTGCCCGCGACGCGGTAGCCATCATTGACGCGGTAGACGACGTACTCCGCCTTGAAATCGGAAGCGCCCGTGGATTCCATCCACTGAATGAAGAACGGCCCGAGCTTGGCCGAGCTCGATTGCTCCGCCAGCTTCTCGAACTCCTCCGTCGAGGCTGACTTGAAAGCGAACTGGTCGGCGAAAGTTTTCACTGTGCGGAAGAAAGCGTCATCGCCGATCACCCAGCGCAGCATGTGCAGTACGACGGCAGCCTTGGAGTACATCACGGAATGGAACTGCGGCGAAAAATCCGGCAGCCGTCCGGCAGCGCGTACGGGAATGTTGTCGTGGGTCAGTGCATCGATCGACAACTGGTGAACACGGTCTACCAATGCGCCTTCGCCGCGTTCGCTCTCCATGTAGAGCGCGGCCGAAAATGTTGCCAAGCCATGATCGATCCAGAGGTCAGCATTCGTAGAGGGGCTAACCAGCCCACGCCACCACTGTTGCGCAACCTCCTGCGCCATCAGTTGAATATTAGGCGGGTTGGAGACGGCGCGCCGCGCCAGGAACACCACTTCCGGTCCGGCGTATCCGCCGAGAGAACGATCGTCGATCTCAACGATCGAAAGGTTCGCCACTGCAGGTGGGCCGAATTTGTCGGAGTAAAAGGTCACCATGCGCGCCGCGCCCTCTCCGTAGGCCTGCGCCATGTCCTGGTGAGCGGGAGAGAAGTAGACCTTCATCGTCAGGCCTTCGGCGTTCACTACGTGAGGTTGTTGTGAGACGACGGCGATGCTGCCGGGGAATCCTGGTTTATCGAACCTGAAGTTGAAAGTTGTTTTGCCTCCTACGCTGGTGGGCGCCTGAGCCGTTCCGCCGGAAACGACAGTCAACCCGTTAGGAACCGTAATGTGCAGCTCGCCCGTGTACCGGTCTAACGAATACCCGGTGACAGGAAACCAGCGGCCAGGATAGAGCAGGTACGACCCTTCATCGCCGATGTATGCGAGTTGAACACCCTCGACCGGACTATGCTCGGCATCCGCCAGGTTGCCGGCGTACTCGAAGATGATGTTTGAACTCTGCCCCTTAGGGAGCGTCTTCCCAAGGCCGACCTGGACCGCCAACCTTCCAGGAGTGCGCTGCGCCGTTAGCTGCCTGCCGTCCTCGGCTGAAATCTTGGTGGGGAAAAGATTGTCGTTGAGCTCAAATTGGGCGTTGCCGGTGTCGCGCAATGCCTGAAACTGAATCTTGGCTCTGGCCTTGAGTTGATGGCTGTTGGGCACCAGCTCGGCGTCTAAGGTGATGCTGCGAATGGCGACTGGGTCGGTGCGCTCCTTCTCAGCGCTGAAATCCTCGGCCGTAAGCTGAGGCCGGGGCGCATCGTCCTTTTCGCTGTACTGCGCACGGCTGGCCAGCGGATAAAGAATGCATATCGCGAGGAGAGCCGACAGGGTAGCCACGACAAACGCCTTTTGGGTCGTGGGTTGTGGACCGCGCATTAGAGACGCGCGGGATTCGGGATTCAGGATTCGGCATTCGGGAAGTGTCTCAGTCTGAATTTTCTTTGTGGCAACTCGCGAATCGGAGTGCTGGAAGGGCACGGCTTGAGCCGTGCCGTAATCGGTAACACTCAACGCGCCTTTACATGCTGCTGAAAAATGCCTGTGGATGTCATCCTGAAGACCGGCGCTTTCTGCCGGGCTGAAGGATCTGCTTTTGTTTTCAATACGGCTAGAGAAAAGCAGATTCCTCGCTGCGCTCGGAATGACATCGTCGGAGCGTTTTTCAGCAGCCTGTTTAGCCGCTGAGGTCCGCACCTCAGGCGCTAAAGCGCCCGTTTGCGCATGTTGTATCGGCACGACTGTCGTGCCCTTCCGATTTTTCAAACTGAGATAGTGCCGAAATTCGGGATTCTGTCGGCATTCGGGGGTTTGCGTACCGGATTCCCGATTCCCGATTCCCGATTCCCGATTTCGTTTTGTGAAGGTCACCATTTTATTCGATGCCAATGGAATGAAATTCGTTACCTAAACGTTTGTTTGCAAGGAAAATCGTGTCCGCAGCACCGATTCCGTTACCGCAACTGAGCGCGCAATCGCGTCAACACTTCTATAGGCATCAGGCGTGTGATGTTCCGGTGAGCCCAGCCATGATGCCGGGTCGGAAGTCGCCGGAGCGCGCAGCTTCTCGACCACCTGGCGAAGCCCCTTTTGCATCTGCTCTCGAGCCGATTGGTTCCGTAACAGGTTCAACACCTCTTTCGCGACCACTTCCGGCTGAAAGTGGCCCTGAATGAACTCCGGCACGATCCGATCTCCTGCTACTAAGTTCACCATACTATAAAACGGAACGCGCACGAGCCTGCGGCCCAAGAACCAGCTCGCGGCTGTGACGCGGTAAACCACCACCATCGGCGTTCCAAGCAGCGCAGTTACTATCGTCGCAGTGCCACTGGCGACTATTGCGGCCGATGAATGCCCCACCGCGTCGTAGGTGCGATTCTCGACTACCCAGAATCGGTCGGGCTGGCCCTGTAACATTTGCCGGATCGTCTCTGCCGCCTCCGGTGACGCGGCCGGGATGACGAACCCGGCGCTCGACTCCGGCCCGTTGCTGCGCATGATGACGCGCGCCGTCTCGATCATCGGCGGCAGATTCAGCAAAATCTCTTTGCGGCGGCTCCCCGGCAACAGCGCGATCAGCGGCAACTGAGGAAGCCCTAGCACCTGCCGGAATCGCGCTTCGGACATCTCCGGCGCAACACGCCCGATCAATGGATGTCCCACAAACTCCGCGCGCACCCCGGCCTTGCTGAAAAACTCCTGCTCGAACGGAAAGATGCAGAGCAGGCGGTCCACATACCGGCGCAGCGTTTTCAACCTTCCACGTCGCCATGCCCAAACCTGCGGCGCGATAAAGTAGACCACCTCAACGCCCGCCCGCTTCAGCCGTTTCGCAAGGCGGAGGTTGAAATCGGGGAAGTCAATAAGTACAGCCAGCGCGGGACGCCGCGTTGAGAAAGTGTCAACCAACCGCCGGAAGGCTCTCGCGACCCGCGGCAGGCCGGGAATTACTTCCACCAGCCCCACCATGGTGATCTCGTGAGCGTCAACGACCGTTTCGCAACCGGCTGCCCGCATCTTGTCGCCGCCGCAGCCGAAGAAGCGCAGACCCTCGATTCGCTCCGAGAGCGCTTCGACCAGCAGAGCGCCATACAAATCGCCGGAGGCCTCACCAGCCGAGATGAAGATGGGAATCGGTGGCGCCACAGAGTCCTGTTCTGCCCTGGAGTTCTGATTAGATTATAGGTTGGCGGTGTGGCTGTGGCAACCGAGTGTGATTTGGCGTTAAAACTCCAGATGGAAGGGTGGGGTAAGGCCGAGGGTCGTGAGGTCAAAAGTAGTTAACACACCAGCGCTCGACGTATACAACACCTTATCGCAGCTTCCTTGGAGGTTGGAAACAATTGGTGCTGTGAGGTGCTCGACGGAACTGAACGTAATCTGCTGAAGAGGAGAAGCGCCGTACACTAATTGTGTCCCGATTGTGACGCTGTTACGAATCAGATTTGGGGTGAACGAGTCGGCATAGTATCTTGGTCCCGAGCAATCCGACGAAACATGATAGGCCGGTGTACTCACAACTGCTCGAAAACCTGACTCGTCTACACCAATTTGGAAAACAAGATTCGATATTCGCATGATCGCTGCGTTAGGTGTAAAGGGCCCCACGATCTGTCCCTTGCTATCTGCCACCCTCACTCCACCCACCGGCGCGTTCTGCCAAGCCAGATTCGCGCCGTTGAAGCCGAGCACCTGGCCAATCGATGGTACGGCAGCGGTACTGAGCTTCGGTGCTGTGACCGCGCCGTTGGCGATTCCGAGCGGCAGAGCAGCGGTACCGTCGCCCTTCAGCGTGGCGTCACGCGCGACGGTCCTCAGCGCGGGTTGCGCTGCATCCGACGCCGCGCCGTGCACTGTGGTGCCGATCGAGAGGAAGTTCAGACCAGCCGCTGCACAAAATCCAACCAGAACTAGAGCTGCACTTGAGAGCATAGTCCGCGTGTTCATGGAGATTCCTTTCGATCAAGACGAGGGGGAGAGTTACCGAGGCGAACCGGCAGCTATGAGTTTGGCATTTTTGCCTTGATTTTCAAAGCCAAAAATTGTCAACAAGACACCTAATTGGGTGCTGGGCAGTTTGAATTTCGGCTCTTCTGATCCGTGAAATCCAGAAGGGCATGGCTTCAGCCATGCCGAAACGGAATGCACCGACGCGGCTTTAGCCGCTGAGGTTCGCACCTCAGGCGCTAAAGCGCCGCGCTTAATGACAGTCGCACCGGCACGACTGTCGTGCCCTTCCGTTTTTCAAACTGACCCACGACCCCTAATTGGCTTCATTCGCATCATCGCAAAATCAGAGCAGATGCTTCGCTTCGCTCAGCATGACATCATCCGGACTGAGGGTGGACCTTCTTCTTTCAACTGGCTCTTCTTCGAGTTTCCGATTTGGAATTGTCGCTTCGGAGTTTGGGTTTGGAAGGGTGGAGCTTGCCTCTATGTCCAACTCGCGTTTGTGGCTCCGAGGGAACACGCCAAGGTGTGCGGCGAGAAATATAGAGAACAGTTGCGGGCGGGCTTCAAACCGGCGCATGACCCAGTGCCGCAGCGCGTCGCGGCTATCCATCGAGAGCATCAGGCGAGACATAATTCTGGGGCGCCGCATGATGGCCCGATGCGCCGCATCATAAAGCCTCAGATCGTTTGCTGCCAGTGCTTCAGCAAGCTTCTCTGCCTGCTGGAACGCCAGGCACAGCCCTTCGCCTGTAATGGCGTCTACGGAACCGGAAGCATCGCCCACCAGCGCGAACGGATCGCAGCAAACGCTCTCGAGTGGGAGCATGGCGGTGATAGCTCCGCGTTCGCTGGTCGTTGCGGCCGCGTAACGGACGCGTGCATGAAGGTCAGGGAACAGGAGAAGCGCTTCCGGGAGGCGCATTTTTGCATCGGACGACAATAGCGCCAGGGACACTTCCGTTGCGGAGACAGGCGTTACCACAATCTGACACGACGGTCCCCAGTAGACCTCAACGCAATCGCTCCAGGGTTGCAGTTGGAAGTGCCGCCGGAAACCGAAGCGAACGCGCGTGTCATTGGCATCAAGACCCGCCCAGCGGCGCACCCGTGAATTGTGCCCGTCAGCCCCGATGATCCATCGAGCGTCAACCTCACGGCCGGCCAGTGTTAGTTGCCCTGAAGCATCCCGCTCAACTGCGGATCCCCAGAACGTCTCAACCTGCGCCTCGGCGGCGCATCTCAACAAAGTCCGATGCAACACGGTCCTGCGAATCCCCAGGCCAAAAGCGTAGGGAAAGACCGCTTCGACGATGCTGTCGCCGTCCACGAAGCGGATGCCGGCGAACGGGTAGGCGACCGCTTCTCTCATGGTCACACCCAGGCGGCCGAGACAGGCGACAGCGTCCGGCAGCAAGCCTTCGCCACAGGATTTATCGACGGGTGGCGCGGCGCAATCCGCGACGGCTACCCGGAGGCCCTTGCGCCGTGCCGCGATAGCCGCGGCCAGTCCCGCCGGCCCTCCGCCAACGATAAACACATCCGTCGAGAGCGAACCGGATGCTGGCATGCCATGCCTCAATCACAGACTCAGTGTCAGGGCACGGTTTTCAACCGTGCCGAATAGTCCAAACTAGCGCCGTGGGTTCAGCCACTCAGGCGCTGAACGCTTGTCTTGCCTTATGTCAGCGGCATGGCTGAAGAGTGTGTGTGACAACCTTGCAACAGTTGACCTCAGCGGCTAAAGCCGAATTGATATGACGCGACTTACGGCACGACTGAAGTCGTGCCCTTCCGCAAACCTGACGTTTTCACACACCCTCTGAAGCCATGCCCTTCCATTCATTACCACTGCAGCAGCACCAACTCTGAGCAGAACCCCGGCCCCATCGCCGCCAGCAACCCGTACGTTCCGGGCGCGGGCGGCTGCTGCATAAACCGCTCCAGAACCAGCAAAACGGAGGCTGAAGAGAGATTGCCTACTTTTCGCAGCGACTCCCACGAATGGTGGAGCGCCTCCGGCGCAAGCTCCAGCGCAGCCTGTGTTGCCTGCAATACTTTCGGTCCGCCCGGATGCAATACCCACGCGCCGATGTCGCTTCTCACCAGACCCGCGTCGGCCAGGAAGACGTCTACGTCCGCCGCCAGATGCCGCTCTACCATGCTCGGAACTTCGGGCGACAACACAACCCGAAAGCCCTTTTCGGAGATGTCCCATCCCATCACGTGCTCGGAGCCGGGATAGAACACCGAGCGTGTGGCAAGAATGCGAGGACGATTACTGCCATTTGGACTTTCCGTCTGCGCGCCGCGCACAATGACGGCCGCAGCTCCGTCGCCAAACAGGCCCGAGGAGATCAGATTGGCGGTGGAGCAGTCGTCCTGCCGGAACGTGAGGGAGCAAAGTTCAATCGCCAGCAAACACGCGGACTGCTCCGGGTATGCCCGCACGTAATCATAGGCGCGCGCAATCCCCGCCGCACCGGCTACGCAGCCCAGACCGAATATGGGAACGCGCTTCAGGTTACGGTTCAGACCCATACGGTTGATCAATTTCGCGTCGATTGATGGGCTCGAGATTCCGGTAACAGATACAAAGAACAGCGCGTCAAGTTCCGGCGCCGCCATGCCTGCGCGGGAAAGTGCCGAGCAGATCGCTTTCTGCCCGAGCTCTTGGGCGCAGTCAATCCACGCTTGATTGGCCTGCCCCCACGTCGCGAGGTGCTCATATGCTTCGGCGGGCAGCGCCAGGTGTCTGCCCTCAACCCCCGCGTGTGCATGCAGCCGGTCCAGCAACTTGGGGTTCTCCAGTTTGCCGTTCCAGAGCCGTTTCAGTTCGTTTGTGAGAAATTGCTGGGGGTAATAGTGCCTGGGGAAGGCGCTCGCTACACCCGCAATTCGCGCCGTGTCCGCCATGAAGTGCCTGCCTTTGCCGCCTCAGCTCGATTTAGACAAGACCTGCTCTTAACAAGAGCATACTCGGAACACCTCTGCCGCCACAACGGCCATTTGCCAAAAGATTGTAAAAACAGTGACGAGTGCCGAGTGATAAACGAGTTTTGTCACTGCTCCTTGGCAACTTTTGCCGGCTTCCCGGGTTCTAATTATCAGGTCATCATTTGGGTGCGGCTGCCCCATTCGTTTGATGACGAGCCAATCTCGCTCGCAGTCCCTTTTCTCATAGTGATTCGTGGCATTCTGGTAGAGGAGTAAACATGATCAGAGCCGTCGCGCTAGCTTTCATTGTCTCGTTTTTGCTCTCGGCCTTGCCGATGCGGGCTGAAGTGCTTCCAAGCGGCACGAAATTAATCGTGCGGCTGGATCGGGAAGTCGACCCGACCAGCAAGAAGCAGCAGCAATTCTCTGCCTCCGTAGCATTCCCCGTTTTTGCCAACGACCATCAAGTAGTCCCCGCGGGGAGCCGCGTGGAAGGCGAAGTCCGCGGCAGCAAGAAGGCGATCGTCCTGAGCCCTCGGCATCTCATCCTGCCGGATGGCCGCAAAGTTGATTTCAACGCCTCGGTCGGCGAGATTGAGCACCGGAAGTTAATAGCGCAGCAGAAAGAAGGCACCATCGAGCGTAAGGGCGGCAGCACGGGAGAAACGGTCAAGCAGGCCGGTGAGATCGGGCTGACCGGCGCGGGAATCGGAGCAATGACTACGGGTTCGCTGAAGGGCATGGGTATAGGCGCCGCGGCCGGCGTAGCTGCCGTCATTATTGGCCGCAAGATCGCCGGACGCAATCACAGCAGCACGATCATTCCCGCAGGCACGCAGTTGACCCTGGACCTGAATAAGCCCGCTTCCGTACCGGATAATCTTGGGGATATGGCGCCGCAGGAGATGAAAATCCCTGACCGCCGCGACCAAAGACCTATCTTGAGACGCCACGACGAGCCGCAGGGCGCATCGGCTCCAGCTCCAGCCTCAAATCTAACGTCCTCGCTATAAACCTCGCAGCTAAGAGGTAGCTACGACGAATGCTTTTTCATCGTGGGCTTGGTTGAGTACATGAACTACAAACCCACGGCGAGAAGAATTGCTCGCCTGGCTACCAGCCGGTCGCTGCCCAATCGAGGGGAGGTGCCAGCAATTGTATACACTCAACACCGGAACTCTTCGTCGAGGGTTCAGCGTCGTTGTTCTATTCTGCATCGTAACCGCCTGCTCCCTGTTCGCGGCTCCGGCCTCGGTCCGGTACATATTGATCCTTAATGATCCGCCCGTCTCGGAATACATCGGCTACCGCACGCAGGCCAAATCGCCTGAGGCGGAACAACACCGGCTGAAGATCCAACGCGCGCAGCAGACGCTTCGCCGCGAACTGGAATCACGCCACATTCGGGTAGTGGGGTCGAGCGACTACCTCGTCAACGCTCTGTACCTGCAGGCCGCGCCGGACCGCGTGCCGGAACTGCGCAGCTTGCCGGGAGTCAAGGCAGTGATCCCGTCGAAACGATACAAACGCAAGCTCAACCGCGCTGTCCCGCTCGTCAACGGCCCGGCGGCGTGGAACACATTGGGGGGAGCGCAGAACGCTGGTCTGGGAACCAAGATCGCGATTCTGGACACCGGAATTGACCAGACTCATCCCGCATTCAAAGACAGCTCGCTCCCCATGCCTGCTGGATTCCCCATTTGCCAGCCGCAGGATTGCGCCTTCACTAACAACAAAGTCATTGTGGCGCGAAGCTATGTGGCGCAGCTCGCGGCCGGGAGCGCCCCAAATCCCGCGGCGGACTCGCGTCCCGACGATTACTCCCCGCGCGACCGCATCGGACATGGCACGGCGACCGGCAGCATCGCCGCCGGTGTGACAGCGGCAGGGCCGGCGGCCGCGATCACCGGCATCGCACCCAAAGCTTATCTGGGGAATTACAAGATATTCGGTTCGCCCGGGCTAAATGGCTTCAGCTCGGACGATGTCATCGTCAAGGCGCTGGAAGACGCTCTGAAGGATGGCATGGACGTGGCTTCACTCGCTCTCGGCGCGCCTGCGCTGACCGGGCCTCTCGATAGCGGCGACGCATGCGGCAATCCGGCGGACGTACCTTGCGACATAGTGGCCGTGGCGGTGGAGAACGCGTCCAAGAACGGGATGGTGGTCGTGTCGGCGGCGGGCAATGCGGCCGAGTCCGGCGTTCGCAACATACCAACGCGCAACACGATTGATTCGCCTGCCAACGCCCCCTCCGCGATCGCCGCCGGTGCCAGCACCAACTCGCACACGTTTGTGCACAGTGTACGCGTACCCGGCAACGATGCGCCGCCCGGTCTGCGCCAGATTCCGGCGCGCTTTGGAGACGGCCCGCTGCCGAACGCGCCAGTCACCGCGCCTCTGCGCGATGTCGCGCTGCTCGAAAATGACGGGTTCGCGTGCTCCGCGCTTCCTTCAGGCGCGCTTGACGGCGTCATTGGTCTGATCGCGCGCGGCAACTGCAGCTTCGCACAGAAAGTGGCAAACGCCCAGAACGCGGGCGCCGTTGGCGTCATCATATACAACAACGAAGCGGGACCGCTGTTCGGCCCCGGAGGGCTCAGCGGCGCCTCCATTCCGACGGTTCTGATCTCACAATCTGATGGCGAGGCGCTCAAGAACTTTAGCAACGCGAATCCCGATCACGCCGCCACGCTCGACCCTGGGCTCGCAGAGCAGACCGTATCGGACGCAAATCAGCTTGCGCCGTTCTCTTCGCTGGGACCTTCGACGAGCGACGCGCTGATCAAGCCGGACCTGGTCGCGGTGGGAACGGCTATGTACATGGCCGCGCAGAAATACGATCCTCTCGGCGCAATGTATAGCCCCGACGGGTTCACGGTGGCTGATGGGACCAGTTTCTCGACTCCTCTGGTTGCGGGCGCGGCGGCGCTCGTCAAACAGAAGAATCCGCGATTCAGCGCGGCGCAGATCAAATCGGCGCTGGTGAATACGGCGACCCCCGACGTGATCACCGAGACGGGCGCTCCGGGCCGCGTAAATGAGGTCGGTGGAGGTAAGCTCGACGCCAACGGCGCGGTCGCGGCAACGGTGACTGCGCAGCCAGCTACGTTATCTTTCGGCGTCATCACATCTCCAACCGCGCTGCCGATCAACAAGCAAATCCAGATCACCAACAGCGGCGCGAGCGCCGTGAACCTGACGATTTCTGTGGCTGAGACCATCCCAAACATGGCTACCACCATCACAACCGCCCCGCAAACGCTGGCTCTGAACCCGGGCGCGTCGGGGACCGTCACGGTGACGCTCGCCGGGAGCACGCCGACGCCGGGCAGTTATGACGGTAATATCACGTTTCGCGGCGGCACCGTCGCGCTGCACGTTCCGATTGCATACTTCGCGCGGACTGGCACGCCTGCCAATTTGATTCCGCTGCTCGGCGAATTTTTCGACGGCACCGTCAATGAGGAGACACCTGAGGGCGCCCTCGCTTTCAAATTGGTTGACAGCGTAGGTCTGCCGATAGCGGGTGCGCCGGTCAGCTTTCTGGTGCGACGCGGCGGCGGAACCATCGCTGAAGCCGATCAGAGCACGGACAAGAACGGAATCGCAGCAGCGGTCCCGGTATTAGGTCCGGACCCAGGATTGCAGTCATTCATTGCGGCGGTTGGCGGATTAACCATTACGTTCAGCGGATTCGCACGCCCGAAGCCTGCCATAGCGGAAGGCGGCATCGTGGATGGCGCGAGCTTCGAGCCGGGTAAGCCCGCTGCGCCCGGATCCTACATCAGCCTTTTCGGCGCGGGCCTGAGCGACACTCGCGACCAAGTTCGCAGCTTGCCGCTTCCGCTGGCGATTGACTTCGTGAGCGTCAGTTTCGATGCGCCTGGCTTGAGCCTTCCGGGCAGGCTGCTCTTCGTCAGTCCTGGACAGGTGAATGTGCAGGTTCCCTGGGAGCTGCAAGGGCAAAGCTCGGTCCAGGTGAAGGTCACGATAGATTTCTCGCGGTCGAATGTGTACACACTCCCGCTGGCGCTCGCCGCGCCATCGTTCTTCGAATCGACTGATACGGAGGGCAACCGGATCATCGCGGCTTTGGACGAATCTAATAATCTCATCGGCAGCAGCAATCCCGCCGTTCGGGGACGTGTCGTCCAACTTTTTGCAAACGGCCTTGGACCGGTGACCAACCAGCCTGCAACCGGCGAGCCGGCGCCGTTCAGCCCACTGGCCGTAACAACAACTGTTCCAACTGTAACGATTGGCGGAGTGCAGGCGACGGTGAGCTACAGCGGCTTGGCCCCGGGCTTCCCTGCACTCTATCAACTGAACGTGACAGTTCCCGACGAAGTAGCCCCGGGATTGCAGCCCGTGGTAATTTCAATGGGCGGGACCAACTCGAAGCTTTCGAATCTCGCCGTTCAATGAGTCTGGGTTTACAAGAAATCAGAAGCCGTATAGGTAGTGGGTCAGTCTGACTGGTAGTCATTATTAACCGCAACACTGAGGAACGATCATCATGGCACCACCAAGAAGAGAGATTTGCGACTGCGGCGTACTAGAAAGAGCCTCGAAGGAACCAGAGCATCCAATCCGTTTCGATCCACACTTAAATGAGTACCATGTCGTCACTAAGGCCGGCGGGATCATGATCATTTACTATTGCTTCTTCTGCGGGGGCAGGGTGCCTGAGTCGAAACGGTCATCACTATTTGCGCACGCCACAGACGCAGAATTGAACCGGATCACACACCTAATAAAAGGTATCAACACTGTTTCTGATGTTCTCGCCCGCTTCGGAGTGCCGGATGAAGACACTGAGAGAATATCCAGAGTAGGCCATCCAGGGGATGATCGTAACCCGCCGAGCGGTGAGTGGTTCCTGAGACGAACGCTTGTCTATAAGAATATCTCTGAAACCATTCAACTGCATTTTTCTGTCGGGGCAAACGACTCAGTTCATCCAAGTTGGCACGGCAAGTACATTGGACCACCAAAACCAATTTCAGACTGACGTCGGGGATTCTGGAGCAAGTGAATCTGAGGGTGTATACAGGCCGGATACGTAGATGATTTGGTAGAACTCTTCAATGAGTGAGGCGTCCCGCCAGCCTTTGCGGGCTTCCTGGCGCAGGATGTGGAAGGCGTCTTCGGGCGACAGGGCGTCGCGGTAGGGCCTCGCTTCGGAAACCGCATCGAACATATCGGCAGTTTGCAGGACTAATGCACCTACCGGAATCTGCGTGCCGCGCAGACCGTCCGGGTACCCCGACCCGTCCAACCTTTCGTGGTGATGCCGAATTATCGGCAGCGCTCTTTCAAATCCCGCGACCGCTCTGCAAATTTGTTCGCTCAACTTCGGGTGACTCTCGATTAGCTGCCGCTCTTCCCAGGAAAGAGGCCCGCTCCGAAGTAGAACCTCGACTGGCACGCCGACTTTCCCGATGTCATGCACGATTCCGGCAAAACGGAGCGCCTGCTGATCCACATCGGAGAACCCGATGCGTTCGGCCAGCGCCACCGAGTACTGGGATACCCGCCCCGAGTGCCCCACCATGCAAGGAACTCGCGCCTCAACCTCGAAAGCACGCCGAAATAATAAAGCCGCTACACCTTGGCCGTCGTTTTCACCAGATATTCTGAACATCCAATCGATTGCCCTCAATCTGAAGCGAGTGTCGTGAGGCCTTTCCGCGGAAGCGGATTCGCCGAAACTGGAGTTAGTAAGTCCAATTACTAGAATACCCCAAAACGGCCTGTTTCACACGTGCTTTTTGCGTCCTATCCCACTGCGTGTGGCGGGAAAACCCGCAAGATTGCGATATGTCCGATGCTGTTTTTGGCGTAAGTATTAGAACACACACCACATAACTTTGGGTGCTGAATTTGCACTTGTTCATCCTCAGGTGAACTATGCTCAGCGTCACTTCGGAATACGCACTGCGGGCATTAACGTGTCTGGCCCAATCGGATGGACAAAAGGTGCTGGGGCATGAACTGGCGCACAGGGCCGGGGTGCCCAACAACTATCTTTCCAAGATCATGATTGTGTTGCGAAACGCCGGGCTCGTAAAAGCGGTTCGCGGGATCACGGGAGGATACGCGCTGGTTCGGCAACCCGGAGACGTCAAAATCCTTGATGTTGTGGAATTGTTTGAAATGGATGCGGTGCGCGGTACCTGCCTGCTGGACCGCAACACGGGGTGCTCAGAAGAGACGCGTTGTGCAGCGCATGCATCATGGCGGGGAGTGCGCGATAGCTGGCTGCGTTTTCTGCAGAACACGACTCTAGCGGACGTTTCACCGCCACCGGTGCCGCGTTGAGGCGCCGTCCGAAGACTCCGAGGGGGGAATGATGCTCGGGAAAAAAAGTACAACGGGTATTACGCTGGTAATGCTCTTCATCACGTTCAGCGCCGTATCACTCGATGCACAGGCGCCGAAACCGATCAAGCTCGGTTCGCTAACGGTGACCGGAAATATCCGCACGCGAGTCGAAGCCTGGGACTGGTTCAAAGACGGCGCCGCCGAGAACAAATACGCATTTTCCGGTTCGCTGCTGCGGTTGAGCATCGGCCAGCAGACGACGAAGTTCGATTGGCAGGCGGAGATCGCCGCGCCCGTGCTGCTCGGGCTGCCCGGCAATGCAGTCGCTCCCGGCGCGCAGGGCCAGCTCGGGTTGGGCGCGACTTACTTCGTCGCCAATGACCGCTCGCAACACACTACCATGGCGTTCGTGAAACAGGGCTACCTGCGATTCAAGGGGCTGGGCGGCAAAGAAGCTCACTCCGTGCGCCTGGGCCGCTTCGAGTTTCTGGACGGCAGTGAGACCACCCCCAAAGACGCCTCGCTCGCCGCGCTGAAGCGCGATCGCATTTCGCAACGCCTCGTCGGCAACTTCGGGTTCACTCACGTCGGCCGCAGCCTGGACGGAGTGAACTACGTGTACAACGTGGCCAAGCTGAACTTCACCGCGGTCGCCGCCCGTCCCACGCGCGGCGTCTTTCAAGTGGATGGTTGGGGCGGGCTGGACATTGGCTTGTTCTCTGCCGCGCTCACCGGTCCCGTGACATTGAAGAGCAGCGCAGGCGAGTGGCGCGTGTTCGCTCTCCAATACAGCGATTGGCGCGATGTCCTCAAGACCGACAACCGCGCTACCACGCTGCGGCAGGCCGATCGCGGCAACATTCGCGTGACCACGCTTGGAGCTAACTATATTCATAACTTCAACGCCAAGCCGGGCAAGTTCGACCTGCTTTTCTGGGGCGTGTGGCAGGGCGGAAGGTGGGGATCGCTCGACCACCGTGCCGGAGCCGTCGCGCTGGAGGCCGGGTATCAACCGAACATCAAAGTGCTGAAGCCGTGGATTCGCGCCGGATACAATTACGGCAGCGGCGACGGCAAACCCGGAG
Organism: Acidobacteriota bacterium; assembly: GCA_016191085.1. Taxonomy (GTDB): domain Bacteria; phylum Acidobacteriota; class Terriglobia; order 2-12-FULL-54-10; family 2-12-FULL-54-10; genus JACPPJ01. Next base: position 20,339 of record JACPPJ010000051.1, read on the forward strand.
ACAAAGAGCACAACACCTTTTTTCAGATCCTGCCGACGCCGCGGCTCTACGCGCGGTTTCCGTTCTTCAATATGATGAACAACAAAGACCTGTTCGGCGAGCTGATCCTGCGCCCGCACGCCAAGCTCTCGATTCGCACCGACATTCACTCGCTGCAGCTCGCCGATCGCAATGACCTGTGGTATTCCGGAGGCGGCGCGTTTCAGCCGTGGACTTTCGGGTACACCGGCCGCACCAGCAACGGGCATCGGGACCTCGCGACCATGTTCGATGTTAGCGCGGACGTGAACGTAAACGCGTACGTCACCATCACGGGCTACTTCGCCGCCGCACAAGGAGACACGCTGACGAAAAGCATTTACCCCAACGGCAAGAACGCGCGCTTCGGATATATCGAGCTAGGCTACCGATTTTAATCCGTGCTCGCCGAAACACGTCCGGGTAGCGACGACGAACGCCTTGTTCGTCACCATCGCAACGCTTCCGGCTCAAGCTGGCGCTCGGGCACGTCGTCGTGCCGTCTCCGACAATCACTCTGAGACCCAAACACGGCGTGAAAGTGATTGTAGAGGCGATTGAGCGGGCCATGCATATGCCACCTCGATCAATGGGAACTCTCGTAAGTACGGTCGGCAGGCGCCCTCTCCTGGACATTCCCGCCCAAACCGTCTATTCTGCCCAATAGCGGCGCAGTTTCCTGCTCTGGTCAACCATCATGGTATATCGTACGAATCGCAGCACGTTCGGTCTGAGCTTTGGTCCTGGGTTGACTCCCGGCGTGAAACAGTTGCTGATCGCCAATATCGCTGTATACGTGTTGGCCAGCCTGTTGATTCCGCTCGGATTCGGACGACCTTTCGCGTGGCTGGTTCTGAATCCTTATTCCGTGACACACGACTTTTACGTTTGGCAGCTTGTCACGTACATGTTCCTCCACCAGCCGTTCCCAACGCTGTTTCATATCCTGTTCAATATGTTTGCGCTCTGGATGTTCGGCAGCGATTTGGAGCGGACCTGGGGTACCCGTCGGTTTTTCATGTATTACTTTGTATGTGGCATAGGGGCGGGGCTGACCGCGATCGTGCTTGCTTCGTCACCGGTGATGGGAGCTTCCGGCGCAATCTACGGTATTCTACTGGCCTACGGCATGATGTTCCCGGATCGCATGATCTTCCTGTATTTTTTGATCCCAATAAAAGCAAAGTATTTCGTGATGATCATGGCGGGCATCGAATTCATGTCACAACTGACTCTGCCCGGCAGCGCCGTCAGTCATATGGCGCACTTGGGCGGAATGGCGTTCGGATTCGCCTACTTGCGCGGGAAGCCGCTGCTCTTCGATTTGAACAACCGCTACTACCGGTGGCGTCGCGCCCGCTTGCAGCGCGCATTCAAGGTATACGTTAACAAGCGCGACCGCGAGGAGCAGCGCAAAGGTCCGTGGGTCCATTGAAACGCGAATCAGAGCCGCGACCGCGAGGGAGCGGGTGCTTCTTATGATCACAGAAAACCGTATTTCTTTCACCGATCGTCAGAAAACCGCGATTATCTTTTCTGTCCTCACACTAGCGCTTTCATGTACGCCCCCCCCCGGCCTTTGTGCGCAGGCGCGTCCCATGCCTCTGTCGCTCGAGGGCGACCCAGCGCTAGCTCGCATTCTCGTCTGGCAATTGGACAAAGGCGAAACAGCCGACGCAGAACGGCTGCTCAGCGCGAACATGGGAGCGATTAAGGACCGGCTGGAAGAAGTCGTACGCGAAACAGATAGAGAATTCGACATCATCGGCCGCTTCGGAGCAGTGAGCATCCGCTTCGGTCCTGGCTACGGAGAACTGGGAGCTAAGAACCGCAGCTACCAAAAGCTCTTCGACCTGTATAAGAAGTTGGGAGGCGATGAGAATCTCTACAAGCGTTTTGAGGCACGCCGGCTGCGCGTGGAAGGCGCGCATCTCACGAACCAGGGTGAAAACGCTTGCGGCGAAACTGCGGACTGGGATGGCTCGCAGAAGCTCTACCAGGAGGCGTTACAGCGTCTCAATAGCGCGTTTGCGCTGGCGCAGCAGGTCGGCGACTATCGATTGATGGCGTCTGCCAAAATCAACATCGGCTCAGCGCTCATTCGCCTCGGCAGACCGGAAGAAGCCATCAAAGCTTACAATGAAGCCTCGCGATCTGCGGAGCGAGCGCCTGGCGACTTGTACAAAGGTCTGGTTCGCCTGAACCTGGGGAATACTTACGTCTGGAGGGGTGATCCGGAAAGATCACTGTCATATTCGCAGGAAGCGCTTGCCATCTTCCGCAAAATCGGCCGCGGCACCTGGGAAGCGAACGCTCTGATGAATATTGGCAATGCCTACATCCGCGAGCGGCGATTCGCCGATGCATGGGAGACGCTGCACCTGGCGCTCGAAGTCGCCCGTAAACACGGCGAATACCGCGTCTACGGAAGAACGCTGATCAACATGGGTATGGCCGGTATTCAACTGAACAGAAGCGACGCGGCCTCGCTTCTGCAAGAAGCATTGCAATGGTACAAGGACGACACAGAGATCTACCCCGCCATTGAACGTGAGATGATGCATCAGGATGGGTTGCGCATGTTGAGCCAGCTTGCGCGCCAATCCGGCAACCAAGCCCTGGCCGAAAAATATGACCGCGAGTTTTGGGAGAGCATGGGCTCCGATCCAAATCGCTACAAAACTCTCCGTGAGAGTCCATGCTTCTCGATTTACCAGGCGCGTCCCAAGCAGAACACCGCGTCGATACAATAGGTGATGGGTGCTAGGTGCTCGGTGTTAGGGAACAACCCAATTCCCGACACTCAACACCCATCACCCACCACCCTGCTATAATCCCTTAAATGGAACTAGAAGACGCCTCTCCCACTTCTACCGACGCCGAACTCGACACCCACATGGAGTACCTGCGCAAAGGCGCGGTGGAGATCATCAGAGAAGAGGAGTTGCGGCAGAAACTGCTGCATGCGCAGCAAACGAAGGCGCCGCTGCGCGTCAAAGCCGGATTTGATCCGACCGCTCCTCACCTTCATTTAGGCCACACGGTTTTATTGCGAAAGCTGAAACACTTTCAGGACCTCGGCCACACAGTGATATTTCTGATCGGAGATTTCACTGGGTTGATCGGCGACCCGACGGGCCGCACTGTCACACGACCGCCGCTTTCACGTGAGGAAGTGGCCGCCAACGCCGAAACATATAAGGCGCAGGTCTTCAAGATTCTTGATGCCGAGAAGACGGAGGTTGCCTTCAACAGCAAGTGGCTCTCCGCATTGAGCAGCGAAGACGTGGTGCGGCTTTGCTCGCGGTACAGCGTAGCGCGCATTCTCGAGCGCGATGACTTCTCCAATCGCTATAAAAAGGGATTGCCGATTTACACGCATGAGCTGTTGTATCCCCTGTTTCAAGGTTACGACTCGGTGATCTTGAAAGCCGACGTGGAGATGGGAGGAACGGACCAGAAATTTAACCTTCTGGTCGGCCGCGAGCTGCAGCGCGAGTACGGCCAGAGCTCGCAGGTGGTACTCACGATGCCCATCCTGGAGGGCACGGACGGCGTACAGAAGATGAGCAAGTCGCTTGGGAACGCGATCGGGCTCACCGAACCACCGTCGGAGATGTACGGCAAAATCATGTCTATCTCCGATGACCTGATGTATCGCTATTGGGAGCTGCTTACGGATCTGACATTGGCGGAAATCTCCGCCATGCGTCAGAAAGCGTCGAGCGGCGCGGTGAATCCGATGAGCATCAAAATGGATCTCGCCCGCAGGGTTGTCGCTGATTTCCACTCACCGCAGCAGGCGCGCCAGGCGGAGGAAGAGTTCCATCGCGTAGTGCAGCGGCACGAGCAGCCACAGGAAGTTGAAACCCGGTCCATACCTGTTGCTGGCGTTGCTGCAAAAACAGACGGCGCCCATCAATCTGTGAAGCTCGACCGCTTGCTTGCAACCGCTGGTCTCGCCGCTTCCGTTAGCGAAGCGGCGCGCAAGGTGAAGGAGGGAGCGGTTTCCGTGAACGGCGAGCGTTGCAAAGAACTGATCCTGCACCTGGACACCAGCCGCCCGCAAGAATTGCTGTTAAAAATAAGCAGGCGCCACGTGCGGGTCGTACTGGAGCCTGACAAGTAGCCACGGCACGTTGTTAGTGCCGCGGGTTTGTCCTGTTCCCTAATCCCTGTTACCTCTATTGCTATGCTGCCCGCAAGGATTCGCGTCAAAGTGCTTCCTGAAGCCGCCGCGTACATCAGTGTGTCTCGCGTGGGGCAACGCGAGCTCAGCATGACAGAGATAATGCAGTTCCTGCTTCCAGTGGTAGGCAGGGACACGGCGCGAATCCGGCAAATACTGCGCGCCGGCAGCATTATCGCGGGAGATTTCCGATATAGGTGGGACTCGCTCGAAGCGACAGAGCAGGACTTGGCAGATCTGCTCGCGACGTTTCCTCATGCCGAGCCGTCGCGGCCGTTCGATCCTGAACACGCCAGAACTGTGCGCTTCCGGCGAGGTTATGAAATGTTGGAACTGTCGCGCGACTCCGCCAGCAGAAAAGCATTGTTCGCGCGCCAGAGCTTCTGGGATGGGCTCCTCATCACGTTTCGCGAGCATGTGCGCTATTGCAATTACTCCGACGCGGACAGGGCGGATGTATATGTTCTCGCTCTCGATGTAGAGAGCGCGGGCAAGCTGAAATCGTTGTTGCCGTTGTTGAGACCCCCAAGCGCCGCCGAACGCCTGGAGCTATTTAAGCCAGAACAGATCGAGTGGTTAATTCCGCGATAGAGGCGAGACAGAGCGAAACCGCACGAATTCCCTATGAGTCTAGCCTGCAAGCACTGCCGAAAACAGCGCCACCGGTTCGATGCTCCGGCGCGGAAGAACTCGGAACCGACGGCTTAGTCACTGAGGTGATTGGCCGCTCAGCGGTTGAAGCCGGATTGCGGCAGCCGTGGTCCGGCAAGGTTAAATTCGTCCCCTTACGGATACTCAAACGACATTGTTGTATGGATTACGTGCGGGGCTCGGGTTTCCAGCGCAAGATGGGGCGGCGAGCGGCCTGGACTTCGTCCACGCGGGCGATGCGGGTGGTGTGTGGGGCGTGAAGCACTGTCTCGGGCTCCTGCTCCGCTTCGCGTGCGATAGAACGCAGCGCATCTATCAGCAGATCGAGTTCCTGCTTACTTTCGCTTTCCGTCGGCTCAATCATCAGCGCGCCCGGAACGATCAGCGGGAAGCTCACGGTGTAAGGATGGAAGCCGTAATCAATAAGACGCTTGGCAATGTCGCCAGTATGCACGCCGTGCTGCGCCTGCCGTTTATCGCTGAAGACGCATTCGTGCAGGGCGGGCCGCTTGTAGGGGAGTTCGTAGCTGTCCTCGAGGTTCTTGCGTACATAGACGGAATTCAGCACAGCCTCTTCCGTGCTCTCGCGCAGCCCTTCCGCGCCGTTTGCCAGGATGTAAGCGAGGGCGCGCACCAGAACGCCGAAGTTGCCGTAGAATGCGCGCACGCGGCCGATTGAGGCTGGCCGATCATAATCGAGCGCCAGTGATCCGTCCGGTTTCTCGATGAGCGTTGGTATGGGGAGAAACGGCTCTAGTTGTTTCCTTACCGCGACAGGACCTGCGCCCGGCCCGCCGCCGCCGTGAGGAGTGGAGAAGGTCTTGTGCAGATTGAGATGCAGAACATCAACGCCGAAATCGCCGGGCCGGCTGACTCCCACCAGCGCGTTCATATTAGCGCCGTCCATGTACACCAACCCGCCTCGCGCGTGAACGATTCGGGCAATCTCCGCGATGCGTTCTTCGAAGATTCCCAGCGTATTCGGGTTGGTGAGCATCAGCGCTGCCACATCATCGTCCATCAGGCGCTCCAGGGTTGCGAGGTCCACCATGCCTTCGCTGTTCGACGGCAGATTCAGAGTTTTGTATCCCGCCATGGCCGCCGACGCAGCATTAGTGCCGTGCGCCGAATCAGGTATGAGCACTTTGTGTCGAGGGTTCCCTTGAGAGGCGAGATAGGCGTGCACCATCAGAAGCGCCGTCATCTCGCCGTGAGCGCCCGCCGCCGGTTGCAGCGTGATCGCATCCATGCCGGTGATCTCCAGCAGCGATTCCGAGAGCAGCTTGAGCACCTTCAAACATCCCTGAGATGCTTCCTGAGGCTGGTATGGATGAACGTTTGCGATTCCCTTGAGCCGGGCCACCAACTCATTGATCTTGGGGTTGTACTTCATGGTGCAGGAGCCGAGCAGATACGCGCCGGTATCCACGCCGTAATTCCATGTAGACAGGCGCGTGAAGTGGCGCACAATCTCCATCTCGCTCACTTCGGGAAAGCCCGGGATTTCATCACGAGTGAATCCGCCCAAGGCCCCTGTGTCCGCGGGCGGCACGTCGAGCGGCGGCAGTTGGTACGCGCATTTGCCGGCCGAACTGCGTTCGAAGATCAAATCTTCATTCTGGTTTACGTGAGGCCGGGCCTTCTTGATGTGATCTGCCATAGTGCTTAGGATCTTTGCTGCTGCGCGGCGTGAACCGTTAATTCATGGGCCGCGTAAACTTCGACCAGCTTGTCTATCTTTTCGCGCGAAGCCGTTTCTGTAAAACAGAAAAGCCGATCGCCTTCGAGTTCCGGGTAAAACCGCCCAAGGTCCAAGCCGCCTATGATGCGCTCCTGCCGAAGCTTCGCATCAAGACCGCGCGATCCTTCGCCGCGCACGATGAACTCGTTGAAATGCGGGCCGCTGAAACGGAGTGATGCGCCGGCTTTGAGAAACTTTTTCTGCGCATATTGTGTTTTTGCGACATTTTGCAGCGCCAGCTCGCGAAAACCTTTTTTCCCGTACACCGACAGATATACCGTAACCATTAAGGCGCAGAGCGCCTGGTTCGTGCAGATGTTCGACGTAGCCTTTTCGCGGCGGATGTGCTGCTCGCGAGTTGCGAGCGTGAGGCAGAAGCTACGCTCGCCTCGTGAATCGGTCGTCTGGCCGACCAGCCGTCCCGGCATACTGCGAATGTACTTCTCGCGCGTCGCGACGAAGCCAACGTAAGGCCCTCCGAAGCTGAGCGGAACGCCTAGACTCTGGCCTTCTCCGGCGACGATGTCGGCCTCCGCGGGAGGGTGGAGAATACCGAGCGAGACCGGCTCGGTGATCATCACAACCAGCAAGGCTCCAGCCGCATGCGCTATCTTCGTAGCGGCAGCGACGTCTTCTACGACGCCGAAGAAGTTGGGAGACTGCAGCACTACTGCGGAAACGTCCGATCCCACCCGAGCCTGCAATTCAGCGTGATCAGCCTGGCCGCTATTCCCCCATGGTATTTCATCAAGGGCAATGTTCTGGTGCTGCAGATACGTGTTCAGTACCTGACGGTATTCGGGATGTATGGAGCGAGCCAGCAAAACGCGCCGGCGGCCGTTGGCGCGTACCGCCATCATCACTGCTTCCGGCAGCGCAGTCGAGCCGTCATAGAGTGACGCGTTGGCGACGTCCATGCCGGTGAGCTGGCACATCAGCGTCTGAAACTCGAATATGGCCTGCAATGTTCCCTGGCTGATCTCCGGTTGATACGGAGTGTAGGCCGTGTAGAACTCGCTACGCGAGATCATCGCGTCGACTACGGACGGGCGGAAGTGGTCGTAGGCTCCAGCACCGACGAAGCATGCAAAGTCGCCCGCGTTCTCTGCCGCGCGCTCCTCGAAGTAACGGAGTATTTCAGGTTCGGAACGTCCACGATCCAGCCGCAGTTCGCGTCCCAAGCGTAGCGCCGAAGGGATGCTCTCGAATAGCTGGTCAATGGAATCGCAGCCGACGGCTCGCAGCATTGTCTCCCGTTCTTCGGGAGATTTGGGAATGTATCTCATAAAATAGCTTAGAAGCCTGTTTAAAAAGCAATCTGATGATGTCATTCCGAGCGCAGCGAGGAACCTGCTCTTGACTTCCAGATTTGGAAACCAAAGCAGATTCTTCAGCCCGGCAGCGAACGCCGGGCTTCAGAATGACATCATCACGTATTCTTAATAGCCTGTTAGAAAATATTGAATAGCCGTCACTCACTATTCGCTATTGGCTATATCAATGGCCCTCTTCCTCGCGTAAATAGGCTTCATACTGCTCTGCCGAGAGCAGTTCGTCCCACAGCGGCGCGCTCAGAGCTACCTTAAACATCCACGCTTTACCGTGCGGGTCCTGGTTGATCCACTCGGGAGTCTCGTTGAGCGCCGTGTTTACCTCCGTCACTTCGCCGGAGACCGGCGAATAAATCTCCGACACCGCCTTGACCGATTCGACCGTGCCACACTCTTTGCCAGCTTCCAGCTTCGCGCCCAATCCGGGAAGTTCGATGAAAACGATGTCGCCAAGCTGCTTTTGTGCATGTTCGGTGATTCCGACCGTGGCTACGTTACCATCAACATTAACCCACTCGTGCTCTTTGGAATAGCGGAAATTGGCGGGGTACATGCTGGCTCCTTGTGCGCTAGTTCAGGTGCGTGGTTCAGGACTTCGGTCTCCGGTAAAAGGGTGTGGGCACAATCTCGGCGGCTGCTTTGTTCCCGCGGATTTCGATCTGGACGCGTTCACCTGATTTGGCAAGTTCAGTGGGAACATACGCCAAGCCGATAGCCCGCTTCAGGTATGGAACATAGGAGCCGCTAGTAACCTTTCCCACTTGCCGATCGTTGCTCCAGACGGGAGCATCGTCGCGTGCAATGGCGCGGTCCGTCATCTGAAAACCAACGAGCTTCTTCGAAATTCCTTCCTGAGCTTGGCGGAGCAAAACATCTCTCCCTAGAAAAGGGCCTTTGTCGAGCTTGCAAATCCACTGCAAGTTGGCTTCGAGGGGAGTGGTTTCCGCGTTTATGTCATGCCCATATAGCATCATACCCGCTTCGAGTCGCAAAGTGTTGCGGGCGCCGAGACCACACGGAATCAGGCCGTCATCTTTGCCGGCCTCCAGCACTTCATTCCAAATGCGTTCGGAATCGGCGACCGGAACGTAAATCTCGAAACCGTCTTCGCCGGTGTATCCGGTGTGTGCGATGATGCTCTCCGCGCCGGAAACTTTGCCCCTGGCGAACCAGTAATACCGGACGCCGCTCAGGTCCACCGAGGTCAAGCGTTGCAGTATGGTTTTCGCTTTAGGCCCCTGCAGTGCAAGCTGCGTGTAGTCATCGCTGGTGTTCCGGACTGTGGCGCCGGGGTCGTTCTGCTGAGTGATCCAATCGAAATCGGCTTCGCGCCGCGCCGCGTTGACGCACAGGAAATAGTGCTCGTCCGAGAATTTGTGAACGAGCAGGTCATCCACAAAGCTGCCGCGATCGTTCATCAACCCGGAGTACTGCGCCTGATTGACCTGCAATCGCGAGACGTCATTGCAGGTAACCTTTTGCAGAAGCGCCAGAGCCTGCTTGCCCGCAATTTCAATCTCGCCCATGTGGCTAACGTCGAAAAGGCCCGCGCGGGTGCGCACCGCCATGTGCTCGGCCACGATGCCGGTATATTCCAGCGGCATATCCCAGCCGCCGAACGGAACCATGTGAGCGCCCATCTTGCGATGTAGTTCGTTCAGGGCCGTTTTTCTCAATGCGGCAGGTTCAGAGGAGAGAACGGACAAGAAATCCTCCAAAAGAAGAACGGAACAGTAACCTAACACTTGGCTCGCGCGGCCGTCAAGACGCGACCGGAGCGCACGGTATTGAACCAAGTTGCTGCTGAGTTTCGCTCGGAGGTCCCGCGACACGATCGCTTGCCTGGTAATTTCTTTGGGCGCATACTTTGTTTAAGACAATCTCGATTTCATTTGCGAGGCGGGCCTACCATGCAAGAAGATCTCGCGGAGCAATTCGAAGACCCATCACCGGGGGCAGAGGAAAGAGTCGCCGATTACATTCCAGACACCGACCCGCAAGAAACCAACGAGTGGCTGGAGTCAATTGATGAAATTCTGGCGCGCGAAGGACCGCAGCGCACCAAGTTTTTGTTGCGTGAGTTATTGCATCGCGCGCACCGCCACGGAGTATCCTTACAGTTCGCGCTGACCACACCTTACGTCAACACCATTCCCCGCGATCAGCAGCCGGAGTACCCTGGCAATCGCAAGATCGAAAGACGTATCAAGACTCTCGTCCGCTGGAATGCTTTAGCTATGGTCGTGCGGGCGAACCGTGAAGATCCGGGCATCGGCGGCCACATTTCCACCTTTGCTTCACTCGCGACGCTGCTGGAGGTCGGCTTCAATCATTTCTTTCATGCCAGAACTGAAGGTCAGTGTGGCGACATCGTCTACTTTCAAGGCCATGCTGCGCCGGGTGTTTACGCGCGCGCGTATCTCGAAGGCAGACTGGATGCCGGCGATCTGAAAAGATTTCGCCGCGAGTTACGAGACAAGCGCGGCCTTGCTTCGTATCCGCACCCGTGGCTGATGCCGAATTTCTGGCAATTCCCCAGTGTCTCAATGGGACTTTCACCCATTACGGCGATTTATCAAGCTCGGTTCAATCGTTATCTGAAAAACCGGGGACTTCATGATTGCGGTGATCGGAAGGTCTGGGCGTTTTTAGGCGACGGCGAAACGGATGAGCCGGAAACGTTGGGCGCTCTGACGCTTGCTTCGCGGGAGAATCTGGACAATCTGATTTTCGTGATTAACTGCAACCTGCAGCGCCTGGACGGCCCCGTACGCGGCAACGGCAAGATCATCCAGGAGCTTGAATCCGCGTTTCGCGGCGCAGGCTGGCATGTCATCAAAGTCATCTGGGGTGACGACTGGGACCCTTTGCTGGAGAAAGACACTAGCGGTCTCCTGATCAAGCGAATGGAAGAGGCCGTGGACGGCGAATACCAGAATTATGCCGTCCGGCCGGGCTCATGGACGCGGCAGCATTTCTTCGGGAAATACCCAGAGCTGCTGAAAATGGTAGAACATCTGAGCGATGAGCAGATACAAAAGATGCGCCGCGGCGGGCACGACCCTGAAAAGGTTTACGCGGCATATAAAGAGGCGGTGGAACATCGTGGTTCGCCTACGGTCATTCTGGCGAAAACTGTAAAAGGTTATGGTTTGGGCGAGGCGGGCGAAGGCCGGAACGTCACACATCAGCAGAAGAAATTGAATGAAGAAGAATTGCGAAGATTCCGCGCCCGTTTCGCCGTGCCTATCCCGGAGGAAGTAATCGAACAGGCTCCGTTCTACCGCCCGCCGGATGAAAGCGATGAGATGCAGTATCTGCTCGAGCGCAGAAAGGCGTTGGGCGGGTTCATTCCAGAACGAAAAGTGACCGCTGCTCCGTTGCGCGCGCCCCGCATCGAAGAGTTCCCGGAATTCCTGGAGGGTTCTGGTGGACGGGAAGTCTCGACGACCATGGCGTTCGTGCGTCTTTTGACACTTCTCATGCGGCACAAAGAGATCGGGAAATTGGTGGTACCCATCATTCCCGACGAAGCCCGCACGTTCGGTATGGAATCCATGTTCCGGCAATTTGGAATTTACGCCAGCCAAGGTCAACTCTACGAACCTGTAGATGCCGATGTGTTTCTGTATTACCGCGAGGCGCAGAATGGGCAGATTTTGGAAGAGGGAATCACCGAAGCGGGCTCCATGGCATCGTGCATAGCCGCAGGCACTGCTTATGCTACTCACGGCGTAAATACGATTCCGTTCTTCAGCTTCTATTCAATGTTCGGATTCCAGCGAATTGGAGACTTGATCTGGTCATTTGCAGATATGCGGGGCAAGGGATTTCTGATGGGCGGCACAGCAGGACGGACGACGCTCATGGGCGAAGGATTGCAGCATCAGGACGGCCATAGTCACGTGCTCGCGAGCACTGTGCCTACTATTGCTGCCTACGACCCGGCATTTGCTTACGAGACTGCCGTCATTGTTCTCGATGGTATCAGGCGCATGTATGAGAACCAGGAAGACCTTTTCTATTACATCACCTTATATAACGAGAACTATGCCATGCCGCCTATTCCCGAAGAAGTTACTGAGGGGATTCTCAAAGGTATCTACCGCATCAAATCAGCGGAGCGCAACTCCGGCCAGCCAGTGGTGCAACTGTTTGGAAGCGGCACGATTTTGCGCGAAGCTCTTCGGGCCAGTGAAATCCTGGGACAAAGGTACTCCGTCGCTGCCGATGTATGGAGTGTTACTAGCTACAATCAACTGCGCCGTGACGCATTGAATGTAGACCGCTGGAATCGCTTGCATCCGCTGGACTCGCCGCAGCGGCCTTATCTATCTACCGTGCTCGACGAAACCGAAGGCCCGATCGTTGCTGCCACCGATTATATGAAATTAGTTCCGGACCTGATTGCCCCGTGGCTTCCTGGGCGGCTGCTTTCACTGGGAACGGATGGATTCGGCCGCAGCGACAACCGTGAGCATCTGCGACGCTTTTTCGAGGTCGACGCAGAGGCTATTGTTCTTGCCGCTCTTTACCAGCTTTCCAGGTCCGGAGCGGTCTCGCGCGAGAAAGTAGCCCAGGCGATAGCGGAGTTGGGGATCAACCCGTATAAGGTCAATCCGATGATATCGTGATCACCCGATTAAGGTGCGTGCCACGCTATCTGACCGAGGATCAGCAAACCTGATCCGCTACTTCTTTGTGGATTGTTTAACACCTCTCAGTGCCGCCCAACGCTTCTTTGCAGCCTCCGATATACGACGGCGTGCGTCGGCAGATAACCTCCTGCGGCGACGTCTCCCATTAGCTGCGGACGGCGCCGATGAAGCGGGCGGCGCTGACAGACGTTGCCCGTGGATATTCTTCAGCATAGTAATGACTTGCTCAATCCGCTTCTGCTCTTCCTCCAACTCTCGAATTGCATTCTGAACACCGGATGCTTGCGCCATGGTTTCTCCTTGGAATGTTACCGTGAGAATAACGTTTGGGCGATCACTTTATAATACGGCACTAACGATACTATCTATATATACACAAAAGTGTCAACGTGCAGGGCCTGGTAGTGGGTCAGTTTGAAAACGGAAGGGCACGACTTCAGTCGTGCCGGTACAATTAGCAAAGCGAGGCGCTTCAGCGCCTGAGGTGCAAACCTCAGCGGCTAAAGCCGCGTCGGTACATTCCGTTTCGGCATGGCTGAAG
>JACPPJ010000052.1 GCA_016191085.1 Acidobacteriota bacterium
ACGCGCAATTCCCTGCACGACAGAATCTTGGCATATGAAATTCCAACTTCGCGCAAGTTGCAATGGCAACCCCAAGCCACAGGATAAAACGCCGCGCTGCAACCCGCGCGGAAGGTCTAAACCATCATTGCAACTTACGAAGTCGGGCTTGAAAGGAATCACGGCACGTTTGTTGTGCGGTGGGAATTTCGGCAAAAAGCGGCGTAGCGGCAAAATGAGTGCGAATACTGACGCTATGGTATGGCGCAACGTCGCCGTCATCGGCGGCTCTTTAGGCTGGAGGGACGCTGGCTACACGAGGACTCTACCACGGCTCCGGCTGCATTTTATTCGTACCAGCACGTGCCAGCGAAACATGGTTATGGTACAGCTTCCATTTGCCTTTGTCTCGCAGGAAAACGTCTGTACCGTAACCTTCGCGCAACAGACGATTACCGTCTTTTTTGGACCTGCCGTCCGTGCGCCACTCGTATACCACGGTGGCGACCTCCCCAAAGCAGCGCACCTTGCGCGGCCCAAACTCCAAATGGACTTCTTCCAGTTCAGCGAAATATTTCTCCAGCATTGCCTTGCCTGCGGCCCATCCGTAATAGGCGCCCTTGGATGTGAACAGGACAAAGCCGTCGTTCTGCCAATAATGGCTGAATAATTCTGGCAGGTTCTTTTCGCTCCAGGTCCGCTCCATCACGTCCATGATGCGAAGAACTTCTTCCACATCCTTGCCGCTGACTTCCATTTCTGTGGCCGTTTGGGTCGGATTTGCCATGGCTCCTCCTACTTCTCTAATTCTTCTGCTACAAAAGCGCAGAGGCCACAGAGGACAACAGAATGAACAATAAACGTGTGATCTCTGTGGCCTCTGTCGTGAACCTCGGCTCTTCAGCCTCAGGCAAACTGCCGGAGCAGCGTCTCAACTGTCGCGGTGCCGGACTTCTGCGCGACCGTTCGCGTGCGCTCGGTGTTGTCGCTGAGGGTTGGACGTTCCACTTTCCTGAAAACTCCCAGGTAGATTGTCTGAGGATCTGCCGCCAGCCGCATAGCTTCCATGTTATCTTCGGCCGGGTTGTCCAGGTACGCCATCCGCTGCAACACCTTCGTGATGGAAACATGCTTAGTGTTGAAGGAAGAGCAACTCGTAATCACTTCAATGAATGAGAATCCTGGATGCTGGATGCCCTGCATAATCAAATTGCTCAGATGTTCCCGCTTTACCGCTGCGCCACGCGCCACGAATGTGGCGCCATAGGTCAACGCCAGAAAAGACGGGTTCACGGCATCCGTCATCAGGCCATAAGGAGTGGTCTTTGTAGATAAATGACGCGCCGACGTAGGCGATGCCTGGCCCTTCGTCAGGCCATATATCGAGTTATTAAACAGAATATAGGTAATGTCCGGATTGTTTCGCGCGACATGCGGAAGGTGTCCGCCGCCGATGGCAAGACCGTCTCCATCGCCTCCGGGGACCACCACTGTCAACTCTGGGTTGGCCAGCTTTAAACCTTGAGCAATCGGCAATGCCCGGCCATGTACTCCGTGGAAGCCATACGCTTTGACGAAAAATGGGAAACGGCTGGAGCAGCCGATTCCCGAGACCAGCGCCAACTTGTGCGTAGGCAATCCGAGCTTTCGCGCTGCCTCGATAAAGGCGCCTAAGACCGAGAAGTCACCGCAGCCGGGGCACCACACCGGATCCAGGTTGCCCAAATAGCATTGAAACGTTCCTTGCTGAACATCGCTTTCCATATTCCCTAGCATCTCCCACGCGATGATGTTTAAACAGCCGGCCGCGCGGCCGGATCGCTCACCTGGCCTGCTCGGATCCCACGCTTTCCAGCACGGCGCCTTCGCCGTTTTGGGAAGCCGCTGCCGATTTGTGGCTGACGCTTGCTGCGATCTCCTCAATCTTTTCGAGGATCTCCTGCGAACGGAACGGAACTCCCTTGACCGCGTTCAGACGCGCCGTTGGCACGCGATAAGTGGAACGCAGTAACGTGGCAAGCTGTCCGGTGAAGTTCATCTCCGGAACCAGCAGCCAGCGAACGGAAGACAAAAATGGTTTCAGTTCACTATTCACCAGAGGGTTCAGAACCTTTGGCACCAGAGCTTTCACCGGGATTCCCAATTCGTTGGCTTTCTGTACCGCCTCACGCACGGGACCGGCGGTCGAGCCCCACGTTATAATTCCGATCTCCGCTTCTTTTGATCCAAACGTCGAGGCCAGTCCGGAGATCCACGGGTCCTGCGCCAGCGCAGCTATTTTTTTATGCCGCTTGGCCGACATGATGGTATGAATCTGCTCGTCGTATCCGGGGTCGCCGCGCTGGTTGTGCTCGAGACCGGTGGAGATGTACTCGAACCCTCCGGGCGTTCCGGGAAACACTCGCGGCGAGACACCGCTGTCCGTGAGCTGGAACCGCTGATATTTCTCCGCCGCAAGGGTATCGGGCTGCGGCAGAGTCCGCATCACTTTGAGTCCTGCTAGAACGTCGGCGTCCACCGTCTCAAGGCGGCTGGAGAGCGTCTGATCGAGCAGAACGATCGCCGGCATTTGATATTTTTCCGCGAGGTTGAACGCCAGAACCACTATTTCCAGGCACTCGCGCACGGTAGTGGGAGCCAGCACGATTTTGGGCGTGTCTCCGTGCGAGCCATAGATTGCCTGTAGCAGGTCTGACTGTTCCGTTTTGGTTGGTAATCCGGTGCTAGGTCCGCCTCGCTGTGAATTGACGATGACGGCCGGGAGCTCGGTCATGGATAGCAGTCCCAGAATTTCCGACATCAGCGATACGCCCGGACCTGATGTCGCGGTCATGGCGCGCATACCTGCCCACGCTGCGCCGCAGACGCCCGCAATCGCCGATATTTCGTCCTCGGTTTGGAGGAACTTGCCGCCGACGCGCGGAAGATTCTTCGCAAGGTATTCCATGATCTCCGAGGAAGGGGTAATGGGATACCCGAAATAGCAATCCACCTCGGCAGCTAACGATCCGATCGCGGCGGCCTCATTGCCCGTCATCAGTAGCTTGCTGGGTTGACTGGTAGGCTCCAGAATCGGCACGTTGACGTTGGAGAGATTGTTCTGGGCATACTCAATACCGGCGTGCAAACCCTTCAAGTTGTTTTCAAGCACGGCTTGCCCACGACGCCGGAATCTTTCCTCCAGCAGCTTCAAAATCTGATCTTGGGGCAGCGTGAAAAGGTGCGAGAGGATACCCAGGGCCACGATGTTCTTGCTGCCCGGGTTACCGACGATCTCGACGGCAATTTTGCGGAACGGTATCGCGACGTATTTCACTCCCTTTCGCTGCGGTATAGGCGTTTCGATGCCGGACTCGTACATCAGTGTTCCGCCGTCGCGGAGATCGGCGAAATTGTTTGTGATGGCATCCTCGTTGAATGCAACGAGCACGTCGGCAAGGTCGTTGTGATGCGAGATGGGTTTCTGGCTGGCGCGGAATTGCATCATGCAGGCGCCGCCTTTGATCTCCGCTGGAAACGTGCGGAAGGTGGCCAAGTGCAATCCCATTCTCGCCGCTACTTTGCAAATGGATTCCGCAACAGTAATCACGCCTTCGCCGGATTCACCCGCAATCCGGAGGGTCAACTCATTCTTGGTTCTTTTCTCCATCAGTAATCCTCTCCGTCAGCACGCGCTTATGACCCGTCTTGATCGGCCGTAAGGGCACGGTTTCAACCGTGCCGAACAAGCGGTTATAAGACAGCGGCTTCAGCCGCTTATGAGGTTCCGATCAGCACCTCAGGGGCTAAAGCCCGGTACGTCGTGCACTGGTTTCGGCACGACTGAAGTCGCGCCTTACACACACGTAGTACTACCCACGGCGAGGAAAAGCGCTCGCCGTGGCTACCCAAACCCTACACAGGCAGTCCAACTGCATCTGGAACAGAATCCAGCCGCACGATCACTTTCTCGCCCACTCCATTGTGCTCCAGCAAATCGGCCCAGAATGCCCATCGCCGATCTACGTAACGCTGCACAACTTTCACCATTTCCGGATTGCGGAGTAGGTTCTTGAACCGGCCTTGTGTTTCCAGGTATTCCTCTATAGGACGGAAGCGATCCGGCAGGTAATTCAGAGTGTAGATGGCATAGCCTTCCTTGCGATGCAACTCGGCTTCGTACAGGATGAGCAGCCGCGTTTCGAGCGCCAGCCTGGTGATCTCAAAGAAATAATCCGTTTCGGTGTTCCATCCCGGAGGGCAAACGGAATAGCACTCCACGAGGCAGGGCCCCGGGATCATCGCCGCTTTCTGTACCTTGATCGCTAGGTCGCGGTGATGGACCGGGCTGGCGACTGCGACGTAAGGCGCTCCCGCTGCTAACGCCAGATCGGGCAAATGCTGCGGCGTGCGAGGATTTCCGTTGGCTTTCTTTCCGTATGGCGTGGTGGAGGTCTTGGCTCCGAACGGAGTCGCGCCCGAGCTTTGGATGCCCGTATTCATGTAGGCTTCATTATTCAGGCAAACGTATACTCCATCCTCAGCGCGCGCGATCCACGCCAGCAGCGCCTGTAGCCCGATGTCATACGAACCGCCATCACCGGCGATTCCAACGTTTACGACAGATCCGGGAGGCAACAGCCCAGCTTGCACTAGCGCCTCGTAAGCGGCCCGGTTGCCGCTCAGTGTGGAAGCTGTATTGGGGAAGTTGTTGTGATCTACGGATACCTTGCCCCAACAAGAGGTGTTCTGCGTTGTGATGACCTCGTTGCAACCGGTGCCGATAGAGGCCGCCACGTAGCGCCCGGTCAGCTTCAAGGCGCGCAACACTTGATTTGTGGCCGACACCATCCCGCAGCCGGTACAGCCTTGATGGCCGGAGGTCAACCCCGATGTTGGAATATATCCGTATTCCCCGGGATCAATCACCGGTTCCGACAGCAGAGAGCTGTGCGGGCTTGTGCCGATTTCACTGTTGAAAAGAACTTGAAACACCGCTGACACTCCTTTCAAATCAGGATTCGGGACTCGTGACTCGGAGTTCGCAAACCGGCAATTACCGGTTCCCGCGTTCCCGATTCCCGAGTCTCGATTTCCGAATCCCGGATCTTAGCCTCGCAGGGTCTCCAGAGAGCGAAGCATCTCCTCTTCGAGCGATTCCTCCTCCGGCCTCCACCGGAAATACTCCTCCGCGCGAGCGTCCACTGCGGGCAGCTCAACCGCCGGTAATTCCTTGTCGGTAGTCTCCTGGTATCCGCGTCGGATAGCTTCCAGATTGGCTTCTTTCGGCCGGGGAGCGTTCTTCTCGTAATAGGTCATGGCCGCGCCGAAATCCACTAACGGGCAGACGCAATGCATCGCGCCAAGCATGACCATGTTGAAGAACGAGCCCAGTTGCAGTTCGTGCGCAATGCGGCTGGCGGGAACTATAAATACGGATGCTTTGGGTCCGAGACCGAGCAACTGCCGGATGCGCGCCGGAGAATATCGGCTGGAGTTGACGAGAACCGTCCCGTCCGGCTTCAAGTCTCGGGTCGGCGCGTGAGTGGGCGAAGTCAGAATCGTGTCGTCGTAGATGCAGACCAGGTCCTGGCGTGCTGTGAAGGCTCTGGTCTTGTTGCTGGCACCCTGCTCGATCAGCGTGTCGGTGTGAACCACAGCGCCGCGGCGTTCCGAGCCGAATGTGGGTTTGGTCACCACCCATAAATTCTGTTCCACTCCCGCTCCGGTGAAAAACACTGCGGAAGTGATTGCGCCTTGTCCAGCGCGTCCATAGATGCGCACTTCGTAATTGGTGCTGGGCAGAGGCTTGTGATACGCGTCGAGAATTGGCTGCGCCTTCCAGACATCTCCGTAGCGCTTCCAAAGCTTCTGATCCACTTTCTTCTCGTCGGTGAGCAGAATGGGATCTTCGTCAATGTCCAACCAATATGGCTCGCGGCGATACGGACGGCCGTCGGCAATATTGGCGGCCAGGTTGAACAGCGTCTGGAAGTGATCGGGGCGGATATCGCTTCCACCCAGCCCGCCGATGACGCTGGCCAAGCGCGGGGTTTGAGTTCCCAGATGCGCCTGCAAAGCGGCAGCCATGCGCAGCGCCAAGGGAGGAAAGACATCCCCGTGCGGCAATCCTTCATCGAGTACCACTACAGCTTTGGTATTGGCTTTGTAAATGCGCGTGGCGATCTCCTGCGCCGGGAACGGATTGAACAGGCGCACTCGCAGCACGGCAATTTTTCCTACACCCTTGCGTCCCTGTAGGTGCGACACGATCGTTTCCGCAGCGCCGAAGCTTTCGCCGACCAGTGCCACGACCAAATCCGCATCAGCATCGCCGATCCAGTCAAACTTGCCGTACGAGCGGCCAAATTTTTCCCCGAACTGGCGGCCGACGTTCTCTGTTACGCACGACGCGTTGCGCAGCGCTGCAGTTTGATTGCGTTTGTGCCGCCTGTAATAGTAAGCCGCCAGCATGGCGTTGTAAGTGACAGGCTGATCGGGCGAGAACAACGGTTCAAGGGGTAAGTATGAAGGCAGGAAAGAATCCACATCAGCGGCTGATGGCACATCGACCGGCTCATAAGTATGCGTGCCGGTAAAGCCACGCAGGTTTACCAGCACCGGTTGCCGCACCGTCAGGTCCTCTCCGATGCGATACGACTGAATCACGGCGTCCAGGGCTTCTTGCGCATTGGCTGCGAAGATTTGAATCAAGCCGCTGTCCCGCACTGCATAGGCATCCTGATTGTCTCCCCAGATGTTGATCGGAGCACCGGTGGCGCGATTGCCGACGAATATCGTGAATGGAAGCGACGAGCCGCTGCCGTTCTCCAACACCTCCACCATGTAGAGCAGACCTTTGGAAGATGTTGCGGTCGCAGCGCGCACGCTCTTGGCGGCTGCGATCACTGCCGAGGCCGCACTATGCTCGGACTCAACATTGATCACCACGCCATCCATGTCGCCGTTGCCCACCCAGGCTGCAATCTGTTCCGAACAGGTGGTAGACGGCGTGATGGGGTAGTACGGATAGCATTGCACTCGTGACAGCCGAAAGCCCCATGCGGCTGCTGTATTACCGGCCATTGAAAGTCGCATTTATCAATCTCCCGTTAGCGCCGTTTCAAAATCGGCGCAGGCACCTGATCCCACTCACTCCCCGAAATGCGCTGCGCGCAGCTCGGAGTCGAACACTTTACCATCGATTAAAATGCAGTCGGCGGCCTTACGTGCGCATTCTACCCAACAGATGAAGCACCCCTTGCAAGCCGTGGGATCGATTTCACAGAAGCTGTCTGCACCGACGCCGCGCAGGTGAATCGCGTTCTCCGGACACACACGCGAGCATCGGGTACAGACTTCGCCCAGGCAGCCCTTGGGGTCAATAACGAATTCGTGAACTCTCCACCCGCTCACGTCGGCAGGCTTCTGTTCGAGGTTGTGAATAACAGCGCCGCGCGGAATATCCTTGCAGATTCTGGGATCCTCAAAGAGCTCGTATCTCAGCAGCTTGCCGTCACGTTTGTAAAGCAGCAGCCGGCCATCCGGACCGAGATCGGCCAACTGATTCATGACTGCGGCGTAATCCAACCCTTCAATTTCACGCCGTGCCACTTCAACCAACGTTAGGATCTCCGGCGCCGGCATGAGACCTTCATATTCCTCTACGGTCCTGTTGTCGTGAAACACCGGGAACCCCAGCAGCTTGCCGTCTTTGCCGACCAGGCGCTTGGCTGCCGATGGCGGCTCCTTGCGCGGAGCGACGACGCATTCGCTATTCGCAGTCTTGTCGCGCGGAAATACCATGTGGCCGGACACCGCAAAATCCTTGTGCCGGTTCACAGTTGGGATACGCCACGATTGTTGTTTTCCGTTGCCGTTATGTTCTCCATGGTCCATAGATCACCGCTTGCTATCCCCTCAAAGTTGCGCTCGTAAAGCTCCCGCCAGGGTCCATCCAGGCAAAGCAGAAATGAAGCTTTGCACTTTCCCGGCCATTTTCCGCAATTCAGCCTGGTTTCGAACGGATACGATGTGCAGCATCCGCTCGCTTTCACTTCCGCCCAAGCTATGGACTGGCGCAGGAATTGCTCATGTGACATTGCTAAATTTTGCGATTGCCTGACTCATAGTGCCCCGATGACATCCATTTGGGGCGCTGTCTCTTTGGTTTGCACCCCCAGAACTTGGGGCAATACACCCAGCATGCGCGAATTGGCGCAGGCATTTTCATCATGTCCCTCTTGTTAACGATCACACAGACAATATCGCTCCTATAGCTAGAAAAGGAGGTCGAGAATGAAAACTACGCTGTCCGTAATCAAAGCGGATATCGGCAGTGTCGGAGGCCATATTTGTCCCTCTCAAGAGTTGCTGGCAGGAGTGAAGGAGTTTGTGGCACAGCAAGGCCGCAAACTGGTAATGGATACCTACATAAGTCACACCGGCGATGACATCGCCATTTTGATGACGCACACACGAGGCGTAGGCAACGAAGACATACATCGTTTAGCTTGGGATGCCTTTGTAGCGGGCACCGCGATTGCGAAGCAGCAAGGGTTGTATGGCGCCGGTCAGGATCTGCTGAAAGATGCTTTCAGCGGAAACGTGCGTGGCATGGGACCGGCCGTCGCCGAGTTGGAGATCGACGAACGGCCCAACGAGCCGTTCCTGTTTTTTGCCGCTGACAAGACTGATCCGGGCGCATACAATCTGCCGCTGTATCTTGCTTTCGCGGACGTAATGCATTGCCCCGGATTGGTCTTGAGTCCGAAAATGAGCAAGGGATTCCGATTCGTCATCATGGACGTGGAACACACGGAAGGCGATCGTGTCATCGAGTTGAATGCGCCGGAAGATATCTACGATATAGCTGCACTGTTGCGGGACAATCAGAGGTTTGTCATCGAGGGGATATTCTCGCGGGCCACCGGCGAGCAAGCGGCCTCTGTCAGCACCAGCCGTCTGCACAACATCGCGGGAACTTACACGGGGAAAGATGATCCCGTCATGCTGGTTCGCTCGCAAGGAATTTTTCCGGCAACCGGCGAGATATTGGGGCCGTACAGCATCGGGCACTTTGTCGCAGGCTGCATGCGCGGCAGTCATACCGCGCCGCTGATGCCGGTCTCAGTAAATTCCCCCACGTCTTACTTTGACGGCCCGCCGCTAGTCAGTTGCGCCGCGTTCTGCGTCCATAATGCCAAGCTGACGGAAGCCGCCGATTGCTTCGCACATCCGTTCTGGAATCACGTTCGAGACAAAGTGTCACGAAAAATTCTGGAGATGCGCGAGCAAGGCTTCTCCGGAGCCGCAATGCTGCCCATGTCCGAACTGGAGTATACCGGTGTGGTGGAAAAGCTCAACAGCCTGGAAACGCGGTTCTCGGTGCGAAACGAGAAGCACGCCCCCGCCGCTGCGGCTGACTAAGAACCCCTTGGGAGCGTCGGCATCTTGCCCGTTTTGCTGGGTGCGGACGAGGCACCTGCGCTCCCATTCATTGGGTCATTTCGCCCTGGCCTATGAATTGCACACCTCCCTACAGAGGTGATGTTATGAGTATGGTGGGGCAATTCCGAACTGTTTCAAAGCTCGAGGAGGCGTTGCGGGAACGGATTTGCGGCGTCTGTATAGATCGGCTGGAGGGCGGCGCGTGCGAGACAACCTGTACGTTATTCGAAAAGCTCCCTCAGGTCGCCGTGAGTATAGCCCGTGTCAAGAGCACCCGCATGGAGGACTACGTTAACGCCATCCGGGACGATATCTGCGCGAAGTGCACTGAGCAGATAGAAGATTTCTGCGCCTCCAGGGAGGAAGGCCGTTGCGTATTGGACCGCTACTTGCCGATCATCGTGAATGTGATTGAGGAAACTCAGGGAAACAAACAGTGATGAGTGGTGAGTTCGCTATACAGAGGGTTCCGGGCGGGCGCTGACTTCTTCCTCTTCGGCGTGTATCAGGCCGAACTTTTTCATCTTGTATCGCAGGGCGTCGCGGCTGATGTCGAGCAGGCGGGCTGCATGGGTCTGATTGTCGCCGGCTTTCTGTAAGGCCAACTCCAACAGCGCACGCTCGACCTCTTCGAGCGACGTACCACCCTCTGGTACAGAGAGTGGCGGGAGCCACCTGCCATTTGGAAGCGGCCGGTTCCCAGCAGCCGGTGCAGAGGTTTGCTCAAAAGCCGTCACACCGGCTGGCGCTGAATTTGAAACCGAGAACGGCAGATAAACAGGGCGCAGGACGGGCTCTTCTTCGAGGATCATCGCACGCTCAATGGCGTTCTTCAGCTCGCGAACGTTTCCTGGCCAATCGTAGTTAAGGATCAGCCGCCGCGTCTCCTCCGTAAGACCGCGGATGGATTTGCGGAATTTCTTGTTGTAGTGGTCTATGAAAAAATCCGCTAGAGGAAGAATGTCTTCCTTGCGTTCCCGCAGCGGCGGAATAAAGATGGAGATGATTGCCAGCCGATAATAGAGATCCTGGCGGAAGTGCCCTTCGCGGACCGCGCGCTCCAGATCGCGATTGGAAGCCGCTGTCACGCGCACCTCCACTTGCATGTCGCGGACACCTCCCACGCGCCGGATTACTTGATCCTCCAGCACGCGCAGCAGTTTGGCTTGCAACAGCAGCGAGAGTTCCCCGATTTCATCCAAAAACAGCGTGCCGCCGTGAGCTACCTCGAATAAACCTTTCTTCATCGCCTTTGCATCCGTGAAGGCGCCTCGTTCGTGACCGAATAGTTCAGCTTCCATCAGTTGTTCGGGAATTGCTGAACAGTTGATCGCGACGAACGGTTTATCCTGCCTGGTGCTCTGATAGTGGATGGCTTTGGCGATCAGGTCCTTACCAGTACCACTTTCGCCTTGTATGAGAATTGTGGTGGCCTCGCTGGCGGCGACCTTGCGCACGAAATTCATGAGGTCGGTCATCTTTTTCGAGATGCCGATCACATCTCTGTAGCCAGTGCGGCGACGGACTTCGCCACGCAGCGATTCGACTTCCGTTCGCAGTCGAGTCGCTTCGAGCGCATTTTGAATCGTGACTATCAGCTCGTCAAAATTCAGCGGCTTACCAACAAAGTCGTAAGCGCCGAGTTTAATGGCAGCTTTCACGTCATCCAGTTGCGGGTCAGCCGTCATCATAATCACGGCGCGGGCATTGCCTGATTCTTTCAGCCGTTTAAGGACCTCAACGCCGTCAATGTCGGGGAGGTGAACATCGAGCAGAATCAAATCCGGGGTATCGCGGTGTGCAATGCGCAACGCACTGGTGCCGTCCTCAGCTTCCAGCGCCTGATAACCCCACTCCTGACACTTCTGGACCAGCGACCAGCGCACCAGTTTTTCATCGTCAACGATCAAAACCTTCTCGTCTAGCATCTGTATTCTATTTTACCTTAGCTTCTACCCTACTTCGAGTAGGCTGCAACCGGCTCTGGTTTTCGGAGGGGAAGCCAGACACTGAAACGCGTGCCTGTACCTCGCGTGCTGGCTACTTCGATGCGGCCGTTGTGGGCCTGTACAATTCGTTGCGCCAGCGACAGACCCAAACCCGTCCCTTTCCCTTTCGTTGTGAAGAACGGCCGGAATATGTTCGGCAGTTGGCCCGGATCGATTCCCCGCCCCGTATCGGTGACCGTGACCACGGCGCAATTATCACGACTTTGCAGTTGCAGATCGATCCGGCCCGATGACTCGATTGCCTGAATAGCGTTCAGCAGGAGGTTGAGCAGAACTTGTTGCATCTGTCCCGAGTCGTGCTCAACGGGCGGAAGATCCGGCGCGGTAATCAGATCGATTTCAATGGGACGGGAGAGCACCTGCTGGCGGGCCAGTTTGACGGCGTGCTCCGCTGTGGTGTTCAGATCCGCGGGACGAATATCCGGTAAGCGTGGACGCGCGTAGTCCAGCAGGTCATTAAGGATTCGCTGGATGTGCCGCATTTCCTGCTGAACTTCTTTCCAGACCTCGCGCGCCGGGCTGTTCTCGGGCAGGTCGCGCCCGATTACTTCGATCACGCCAGCGATGCCAGCCAGCGGATTGCGTATTTCGTGGGCCAGCCCGGCGGCCAATTCTCCCAACGTGGCCAAGTGCTCCGCGCGGGACATTTGGGTACGGTGCGCCTCATGTAATTTTTCGCGGCTTTCGCGCAGTTGGCGCACCATCTCGTTGAAATTCCGGCCAAGATCGCCGATCTCGTCATTCCGCCCGGCAAAGCTGGCGGTGACGTTTAAATCGCCGTCACGGAGCTGCGCGATCTTCTGATGCAACTCCTCGAGTGGCCTCTGGAAAAGAACGGCGAGCATAACTAGCGTCACACCGCATATCGCCACAGCGCCGCCGGCCGCCACCAGAATTACTTTCTGCCGCTCAGGACCTTGCAGAGAAAGGGTCACCCAAATAAAGATGAACACTCCTCCTAAAAGAACTCCAGCGACGGGCAAAATCGCTTTTAACCGCCAGTTAATGCGCACCTAGGGCATCGCTCCTCGGGATGTATCCTAACGCTCAAACGGAAACGCCCCGCTGTCAACGTGATAATATACTATGATATCTGCTTCAGTGTACTGGCGAGGAGACGTGGAAAGTTTTATTGAGGAAATGAAACGCTACCTCGGTTTCACCGAGGAAGATGCCGCCGTGCTGCGTTCGCTGGGACCCCGGCTGGTTAAGTATTTCCCAGAAATGTCGGAAAGGTTCTATTCTCAAATTCCCTTTCACCCGAACGCGTTCCGCGTTTTCACCGGCAGCGAAGCGCAAATCCAGCGCCTCAAGCACACATTGCAGCTTTGGGCCGCGGGATTGTTCCGCGGCATCTATGACGAAGGCTACGCGCAAGAGAGATTCCAAATTGGGTACCGCCACGTTCGCATCGGCCTGGAACAAAAGTACATGATTAGCGCCATGGGTATCGTACGCGCGTACTTAAACGAGTGCCTTGTGCAGGAGTTTCCTGCGACGGACGAACGGATGGAGATGAGCCGGGTGCTTGGCAAGATTTTGGATCTCGATCTCAACCTGATGTGCGAGTCCTATATGCATGCGACGGTGCAAAATCTCCGCTCGTTGAATGAGCAGATGGAACGCGCCAATCGTGAACTAGCGGGCGCCAGCCATACCAAAGACGAATTTCTGGCGCACATTTCGCACGAGCTCAGGACGCCGCTGAACTCGGTCCTCGGATTCAGCAAGTTGATTCTTGACGGCCTCTGCGCCAGTCCCGAGGAGGAGCGGCAGTTGCTCAAAGATGTTTTTGCCTCCGCTCAACATCTGCTGGGGTTGGTGAATGACATCTTGGATATCGGCCGCATCGAAGCAGGCAAAATGGTTTTGCATGTAGAACACGTCGGATTGCGCGACGTGTTGGATTCCACTTTGCCGCTCATTGCCATCCAAGCCGCGGAAAAACGTATCACAGTGGTCGACGAAACCGCCGATTTACCGTTGCCTGCCGTTCACGCCGATGAGGTGCGGTTGCGCCAAGTGCTGCTCAACGTATTGACCAATGCAGTGAAATTCACTAATGAAGGCACGGTGAGGCTTCGCGCCTCTTATCCGGATGAAGCTATCGCCAGTTCGGATATGCTCCACATGCCGTGCATTCGCTTGGAAATAGAAGATACCGGCATCGGCATTCCTCCCGAAAAACGCGAAGTAGTTTTTCAGAAATTTGTTCAGGCCGACCCGTCGCATTCCCGGCGTTTGGGCGGCACAGGATTGGGTTTGGCGATTTCCAGGAGACTCATCGAGATGATGGGCGGCTCCATCGGCCTGGAGAGCGGCAAGTACGGCAGGGGAACCCTGGTCTGGATGACAGTGCCTTTGGCCGTTCGACAGCAAGAGGAGGTCATCCAGGCCTAGCGATGCCCCCGCCAGCCGATACTCCGCGCTGCATTCTCATCGTTGAAGATCATCCATTGGTGGCTAAGTTTTACTCTCTGGCGCTGGAGCGGGCCGGTGGTTTCACCTGTGTGGTGACGGAAGATGTTACCGAAATGTTAGCCTACGTCGAGGCGGGCCGTGTGGACCTTGCAATACTGGACGTTTCGTTGAGCGGAACGGAATGGGAGGGCCATACCATTGATGGCGTGGAACTGGCGCACCTGTTGCGAGAGCACGCACCCAGCAGGCTTCCCATCTTGCTGGCCACCGCTCACGCCATGGCCGGTGACCGCGAGCGTCTGATGGCCGCTTCCGGCGCCGACGACTATATGGAAAAGCCGATCTATGACGCCGCACACCTGGTAGAGAAAGTTCGGAACCTGCTGCGACGGAATTCCTGAATTACTCATTCGACGCCAAGCCCAGCATCAGAGAGACAGCCTGCGATGTCTCTCTTCCGCGTCCGGCAGCGGCCGAGTGCTCCAATTCAGAGGCTACTTCAACGAATATCTTGGCGGTGATCGCAGCGGTGAGCCGCTCCACTTCCTGCAACTGTTCTATGCTGAACTCGCGCAGATTGGACCGGTTTCTGGCTAGGTGCTCCCGGCGAATTCCCTCCAAGCGGCGATTCAAGGCTGTCAGTGTCTGAGTGACAGCTTCTTTTTCAGAAGCCCGGTCAACTTTCGGAACACGCATCGTTTAGCCCACCCCCCACGTCCCCGGATCTAAGTGCGCTATAACGGCACATGCGTTGCCACCGCCATGTAGCTGATATCACGACACTTGATTGCTAACCATCGGGACCAATTGCGGTAGATCACTCCAATTTATGGGTGAGATAGCGCAGTAATTCAGCTACGAAATTGCGTATTCTGGACGCTGGGACTGACCAACGGTGACAAAACCGAAGCGTCGGCTCGCAACTGAGTTTTCAAGGGGTGATAAAAGAGTATGCTGTCCGGAAGATCGGCGTCTTAAGGCGGGGTCACCGATTCCAGTGGCGGGACTGGAAATCTCTCTTCCGGACAGCCTCGGCTATGGGCTAGCAATCGCACTGCCAACCAGTGAATGGCTATAAGCTGCTGAGAAGTAATGCGTCTCCTCCGTCGCATTAAGCGGGAATGACGCGGGCGCATTATGGATTTTCACGCACCCTGCGTCATTTGCCGCTATTAAGGCGCTGAAAATCTCCGCCGTCATAGCACCGCTTCGGTTCGATCACACAACGTTTTCAGAATCTGAATCCGAGCGAAGTACTTGTCATTTGCGGGGATAACCAGCCATGGCGCCGCGTCGGTACTGGTCCGCTCGATCATATCACAAGCAGCGCACTGGTAGTCATCCCATTTTTTGCGGTTCCGCCAATCCTCGGGAGTGATTTTGAAGTTCTTGAACGGAGTGTTTTCGCGCTCCCGAAACCGCTTCAACTGTTCTGCCTTGGTGATCGTCAACCAGAACTTAATGACGATCGCTCCAGCGTCACTGAGCTGTTCCTCAAAATCATTGATCTCGTGATAAGCCCGCATCCAATCGTCTTCGGAGCAGAATTTTTCTACGCGCTCGACCAGCACACGGCCATACCAGGAACGGTCAAAAATGGTGACCCGCCCCTGGCGTGGAAGATGCCGCCAAAATCGCCACAAGTACGGCTGCGCCCGCTCCTCTTCAGTAGGGGCAGCGATCGGTATCACCTGATAATGGCGCGCGTCCAGCGCTGCGGTGATACGGCGGATGCTTCCGCCTTTCCCGCCGGCATCCAGGCCTTCGAAAACAACAATTAACGACCTCTGGCGAAACTTCTTATCGCGCGTCAGCAGGTTCAAGTGCCCCTGATGCTTTTCGAGCTGGGAGCTGTAATTCTTCCGCGTCAAGGATTGGCTGTAGTCCAGGTTTGAAAAGACCGTGCGCTGGTCCACAGCAGGTTCCGGCAGCGGCGCGGCGCGGCTCACCGCCGGCCGTTTACCACTCAGGCGCTGCTGCATTGCGTCGAGCAGCGTCTGGCCAACAGTCAGGTAGCGATAATTGGGTTCCGTTCCTTCGACCACGATCCAGGGCGCGAATCCCGTGCTGGTTTGCCGTAGCGCCATCTCCGATATTTTCCGGAACTTGTCATAGAGTTTGAAACGCTGCCAATCAGTCTCCGTGACGCGCCAGCGTGTCTTGGGATTGGCCTCCAAGGCCTTCAGACGTTTTCGTTGCGCTTTACGCGACAGGTGGAACCAGAACTTCAGAATCAAAGCGCCTTCGTCCACCAGCATGCGCTCGAAAGCGACGATCTGATCCATGGCGAGTTCCATCTGTCTCTTGCCGATCTTCCCCAAGACGCATTGCACAATCGGGTCAGTATGCCAAGCGCCGAACAGGATCCCAATATGTCCCTTGGGAGGCAGCGCCCGCCAGTATCGCCACATGCGGGGGCGTTCCTGCTCCTCATCCGACATTTCACCGAAGGCGTGCGTAATGATGTGGCGTGGGTCCATCCATTCATTGAGAATGTTTACGGTCTCGCCCTTCCCCGCCCCATCTACGCCCCCGATGACGATGACGACCGGAAAGGTTTTGTTAGAGAGAAGATTGAACTGCGAGTTTAATAACGCCTCACGTAATTTCGGCACTGCGAGGTCATATTCACGATCTGAAATACTGTGGCCTACTTCTGCGGATTCAAACATGAATGCCCCTCGACGTGTTTTTCTGCGGCGCTCTCTACCAAGCGCGCCTGCGATTGTACACCGCGCGTAGCATTTGCGAGTCCAGTGGCTGCAATTTTACCGTCCGATTGGCGCCACGGCCGGTTCTGCTGACCAAAGTATTTTCTCTGTGTGGCGTGAATAGCCGCAGGATTGCGTCAATTTTCCCAAAGCCGTGAAAGTCATAAAACCGGAATAGTGCGGCGTTTTCGACCGCAGTGCCTAATGTGCCCCCATTTTGGCGTATGCAAATGAACCAGAGCGGGTGAAATAGCGCAAGCTCCGGTGCGGCTGTCTGGAACCGCAATTGCTTCACTCGCTGCCGGGATGGGTAAAGAGCCGCGCACTGTGTAACGGGGTGCCCCGCACCTACCCTGCTACCCCCGTAGCAGGCAGCCTGTCAGTGTCGCCGTTCTCAATTTCACAAGCAGGCACAGGGAGGTCGCTATATGAACGGCCGGAGGCTGTTTTGCGCGTTCGCGGGATTGCTGCTGTTGGGCGCGGGCCTAACCATAGCAGGGGACGGAATCACTCCAATCTATAAACCGTCCGATAAGGCATACTACCTCACCGAGGCCCAAGCCTCATTCGTAAGACCCGGTCTCAAGATCGATTTGCAAAAAGTAGAGTTTGAGCCGCCTAACGTTATCGCAACGTTCCGCATCATTGATGACCAAGGCCAGCCGCTGGATCGGCTCGGCATCGAGACGCCGGGCGCGGTTGCGTTGAGCTTTTATATCGCACGGATCAAGCCTGGCGATACACAGTACACTAACTACCGCACAACCATTCAGAGCAGCCCGATCACAGGGAACAGCACCACTGTGGCTGCGGCAGATGCTAACGGAACCTATACCTCCTTGGGCAACGGGACCTACAAGTACACATTCGGCACCAAGCTTCCCGCTAATTTTGAGGTGAATGCGACACACACCGTGGCGATATCCGCAGAGAGGGACCTGAGCGAGTTCGGACTCAAAGACTTCATTGATAACGCCCTGCTGACTTTCGTTCCAAACGGCAGCGCTGTTACGCAGGTCCGTGAGATCGTTTCCACTGGGGCCTGCAACCAGTGCCACGATCCGTTAGGAGCCCACCATTCCGGTTCGCGGCAACAGGTCGGGTTATGCATTCTCTGCCACCAGCCACAGACGACTGACGCCGATACCGGTAACACCGTGGACTTCAAAGTTATGATCCACAAAATTCATCGCGGCGCGGACCTGCCGTCTGTAAAGGCAGGCACGCCGTATCGGATCATCCGCGTGTCAGGCGGCACGCAGTACGTTTACGATTGGTCAACGCTTCACTGGCCGCAGGACGTCCGGAACTGCACCACCTGCCATCAGGGCGCTTCGCAAGCCGACAAGTACAAGACCAATCCTTCGCGTGTTGCATGCGGGTCCTGTCACGATGATGTGGACTTTGCCACTGGAACGAATCATCCCGGCGGTGTTCAGGTGGACGACAGCAAGTGCAGCATCTGCCATCCCGCCGATACCGGCTTAGAGTTCGATTTATCAGTCGCCGGAGCACACACCATCACTGAGTCTTCCAAGCAGTTGGCAGGTCTCAAATACGAAATTTTGGAAGTGAGAAACACGAATCCAGGCGATAAGCCGATGGTGACTTTTACAGTTGCCGACGGCAAGGGAAATCCCGTGGATCCCAACACGCTGGGCTACATGCGGTTTTCGCTAGCGGGACCCACCTCCGACTATAGGTTTCATGTGCGAGAACGTGTGCCTAAAGCCGAGGCGGGGCCCACAGGATATACCTACACTTTCAATGCGGCAATTCCCGCTGATGCCAGCGGTACGTTCGCCATCGCACTGGACGCGTGGCGGCAGGTAACGATTCCTGGCTCGCTGCTGGGGCAGAGCTTCACCGTGATGGAGGCTCCCCGTAACCCCGTTTTCTACTTTGGCATTGGTGGAGCAAAGCCCGTTCCGCGCCGTCAGGTGGTGGATCGCAACAAGTGCAATGAGTGCCACAAAAACCTTGTCGCGCATCTCGCAGGGTTCAGGCGGTTGGACGTCGAATTCTGCGTGATGTGCCATAACGCCACGGCGAATGATATAGACGGCCGTCGGCCAGCAGATCAGTACCCGCTGGAGGCGATCCAGTTCCGCCACATGGTTCACCGCATCCACACGGGGCATGAACTGGAGAACGACTTTACGATCTGGCGCGGCGGGACACCGCGCAATTACAATAAAAAACTTTTCCCCGGCGACCGGCGCAACTGCTCCACGTGCCATGTAGGTAATTCCTATCAATTGCCATTGCCGGAGGGTCTGGCCAATACCGTTATGCCGCGATTCTTCTACACGCCGCTCACACCGGCTGCCTCTGCCTGCTTGGGCTGCCATGACGGGCAAGCAACTGCGGCGCACGCCTACCTGATGACGGCGCCATTCGGCGAGTCTTGCGCGGTCTGCCATGCTGAAGGAGCCGATTTCGCTGTCAGCAAAGTCCACGCCCATTGATTGTTGTAGAGTGTACTTTGAACGCCGCGGCCAGCATTGCTGGCCGCTTTTTTGTGTGCAAGACGCCGCGGACCGAGCCGCAATCGCAACACCTTCAACTTGATTGTGGACCGTCCCGGTCCGCAAGGGGGAAACAGCACAACCGTTGTGGAAATACACCCACAACATCGCAGGCTCAAACGAGCTACGCATCATGAGGTTCGCGCCAGATGCTTCCCCATCCGCGCCACTCATTCCCCAGTTAAACGTCATTTGCTGTAGCAGATATCCACTGGCATCGTCACCTGCTGTACCAAGCGGTTTGGGCCGGAATCCTCTGGACCGGCGATTGCTCCCTTGCCGGCGGAATGGGAGATGGTTTATTCGCGTACGTCCGCCCGTTGACATGCTCGTCGTCCGCCGTTGTATAGAGTCGTTGTGTTGCGGTCAGTCGCTGTTCTCCTATCCACAACCGAGTGAAGTAGACGGAGGTTCCATGAAGGGCCGCAAAGTGGTTATTGCATTTTTAGGTTTATTGTTGTTGGGTGTCGGCCTCACGATAGCTGGTGACGGGCCCAAACCCACCTATCAACCATCTGACAAAGCCTACTACCTGACGGACGCGCAATTATCCTGGATCCGGCCGGGCCTGAAATTGACGATCCAAAAGGTGGAGTTTGCACCGCCCAGTGTCCAGGTGACATTCCGAATCGCCGATGATGCCGACCAGGGTCTGGACCGGCTGGGGATTCAAACGCCCGGCGCGGTTTCCGCCAGTTTTGTAATTGCGCGCATCAAACCCGGAGACACGCAATTCACCAACTACAACACCCGCATACAGACCAGTCCCATCACGGGTGTCTCAGCGACTCAGGCCACCACCGATTCCGGCGGCACTTTTACGAGCTTGGGCGATGGGGTCTACCGGTACACGATGGGATTAAAGCTGCCCGCCGATTTTGAGGTGGATGCCACCCATCGCGTCGGAATCTTCTCGCGGCGCACTTTGACGGAGTTCGGTTTCGATACGAACGCCTTCGTCGCCAATGCCATCCTGGATTTTGTTCCCAGCGGCAATCCGGTGACTCAGGTGCGGGACGTGGTCCGCACGGAGGCTTGCAATCAGTGTCACAATCCTCTCGGACTGCATGGAGGCGTGCGCCGGGATACCCGGCTATGCGTCACCTGCCATCAGCCGCAATCCACTGACCCAGACACGAGTAACACCGTGGATTTCAAAGTCATGATCCACAAGATTCATCGCGGCGCGAACTTGCCCAGCGTAGTGGCTGGCACGCCATACCAGATTATCGGCTTCAACCAGAGCGTTCTGGACTTTTCCGAAATCCATTGGCCGCAGGATGTCCGCAACTGCACCACTTGCCACCAGGGAGGCGCCCAGTCGGATAATTGGAAGAACAATCCTTCGCGGGTGGCTTGCGGTTCCTGCCACGATGACGTGAATTTTGCCACAGGGGAACACCACCCCGGCGGGGTCCAGGTGGATGACAGCAAGTGCAGCATTTGCCATCCTGCCGACACTGGAATCGAATTTGACCTTTCAGTGGCCGGAGTCCACACCATCCCGGCTTTCTCCAAGCAGTTGCCCGGACTCAATGTCAAAATTCTGGAAATAACCAACACCAAGCCGGGTGACAAGCCCACGGTTTCCTTCACGGTGACCGACAACGCCGGGAAAACGATAGCCCCTCTCTCGGGCCTTTCGACCCTGGCGTTGCGACTCGCGGGGCCAACCAGCGACTATACCTGGCATGTCTCCGAAGATGCGCGGACGGCAACGGCTACTCCCAGTGGTTATACGTACACCTTCAGGACCAATGGTCTGCCGGCGAATGCCAAAGGGAGCTACGCCGTCGGGGCGGAGGCCCGCCGCTCAGGCGTAGCCATTCCTGGCCCACTGTTGGGGCAGAGTTTCTCCGCGACGGAGAGCATCGCTCTGAATCCTGTACACTATTTTTCGGTGGACGGAAGCGCGGTTCAACTCCGGCGACAGGTAGTGGACGTTCAGACCAAGTGCAACGTATGCCACAAGAAACTGGTGATGCACGGCGGTACGCGAACCAATACGCAATACTGTATCCTGTGCCACAATCCAGCCGCCGTGGATAATCCGGAAGGCGCTCGCGCCGCTGGTCGAAGCGTACCTGAGGGTACCGTTCCGACATCCATCAACTTCCGGTTCTTGATCCACCGCTGGCATACCGGCCATGACTTGAATCGCGAGTTCACAATTTATCGAACCAATGGGATCTTTAGCCCCAATGAGGAAGTACACTTTCCAGGCGATCGGCGCGACTGTTCCAAGTGCCATGTGGGCAACTCCTACATGCTGCCGCTGCCCTCGGGCATGGCCAATGCAGTGGCTCCGCGGGAGTTTTATTCTCCGCTGGGACCGGCGGCCTCGGCCTGTCTGGGTTGCCACGACAGCGAGCCGGCTGCGGCGCACGCGTACCTGATGACAGCCCCGTTCGGCGAATCCTGTGCCGTGTGCCACGGGGAAGGAGCCGATTTCGCGGTCAGCAAAGTCCACGCGCGATGATAGAAGCTGCCCTCCAAGAACTGCGGCCATTCCGATTGTGGAGTGGCCGCAGTCCCTTCCTGTTTATTATGGCAAGTTCAGCGTAAATAAGCTCAAAACTGAGCTATTTCGCCCAGCATCACGATATCGAAAATCCGCGGCACTATTGATGACATCACTTGCCAATCTAGGTAAGCGTCGGAAATGATGGCGACAAAACATAGCTCTAATAGGGTGCGAGTTTATTGGGGTGTTGCAAAAGCACCACACAGCGAGAAGAGCGGGCAATAACGCGCTCCTGGAACCCAGATTGCTGCAAGGTTTGGCTATGCGCTAGCTGCGCCGGTTCGACTGCCCTCCCGCCGCATGCATTTCGATGGGCCGCAATACCGGAGAGATGTAAGGAAATTGCCAGCGTGAAGTGCCGAATCCCTGTGTAGTTTGGTCAGTTGAGCACCGATTGGGAAATACTGAATTGTTACTGTAGAATCCGGGCTGGAGGTGAGCATGGGGAAAATTCTGAAGCGGATTGGGAGCGCTGCTCTGGGTATGGCATTGCTGATGACAGCGGCCTCATTCGTCTGCAGCGCGTCGCCCGCGGCGGCTAAGGCAGCCAGGAGCGCCAAAGCGCCTCAGGTCAACCTCGACGATTACGTAGGCCCTGAGGTATGCAGCGGTTGTCATAGCGATCAAGCACAGCAGTTGCAGAAGACGCCCATGGCCGTGCTGCTGACGGAAAAATATCCGGTTGAGCAGCGAGGATGCGAAGCTTGCCACGGCCCGGGAAAAGCACACGTGGATGCCCTGTCGGAGGGCAATCCGGATTTCGCAACACTCATCTACAGCTTCGCCCGGCACACGCCGCAAGAGAACGCTATACGATGCCTCACCTGCCATCAGGAGAAGCGGCTGCTGGGCGGGAAGGAAAAAGACGAGAAGCAGAGCCTTTTCCACCGTTCCCGCCACCTCGGCGCGGGCGTCACATGCATTGATTGCCACGACCCTCACTTGCTGCCCCAGAAGGAGACTGCCAAGCCGGGATTGCCGTTGCAGACGGCTTTCAACGTTCGCAGAATTTCCGCCGAAAGAGACTGGCTGAATAATCGCCTCCTGCGGCAAACCGAGCCGACACTGTGCTACTCGTGCCACCAGGAACGTCAAGCAGACTTTCAGTTGCCCGTGCGCCATCGCGTCAACGAGGGCCTTGTGAAGTGCACGGATTGTCACAATCCCCACGGCACTCTGATGCAAAAGGAACTCAAAGGCACGTTTACTGAGCACGTCTGCTATTCCTGCCACGTGGAGAAGCGCGGGCCATTCGTATATGAGCACGCGCCAGTTCGCGTCGAGGGCTGCCTGGCGTGTCACACCCCGCACGGCTCGATCAATCGCAACCTGCTGATCCGTCGCCAGGACAGGCAACTGTGCCTGGAGTGCCACGTCTCGCCGCAGGCCGTGAATGTGCCGCACCCCCGGGGCGGTTTCCAAACCGCAGGAGAGTGCACGCGCTGCCACATTGAAATTCATGGCTCGAATTACCAGCCACAGTTTTTGCGCTAGGGAAGGAGATCAATGCCAGCCCATCACATAGCCACCCCCAGAATGTTGCTGTTCGTTGCGGTGCTGCTGCTCCTGCTGCCGGCTGTTCCTTGTGTTGTTGCGCAAGAGTCGGCGGAATCTGCCCAGGGTGGACCTGTCAGTGGCGCGAGCGAAACCCCAGCCGGTGGCACTCCCGCTCCGCTCACGCTGGGAGACTACACCTTGTCCGGCTCTGGCTCTTTTGGTTACCGGTTCTTAAATCTGGAAGGCAACCACGCCAAATATAACCAGTTGCTGAACCTTCAGGAGGGCTTTCGGGTATTTAGCGCCGACTTCTCGTTGCAACCCACCGAAGGCGGTACAGGCTGGTTCGACCGCATGTGGGTAACAACCCAAGGCCTGGGAGGTGATCCGTTCCCGACTATCCGGGCAGTCATTCGCAAAGCCGACCAATACGAGCTGCGAACTGGCTATCGCTCCACCCAATATTTCTACGACCTGCCACAAACGGATTTCACGAACAACCGCGCCTGGCACGCCCGCAGGCGCTTCGCTGACGCCGACCTGCGCTATACACCTACAAAGACCTTGAGTCTACGATTCTTCTACAACAGAAGTGAACGGCTCGGTACAGACCTCTCCGGCAGTCCATTTTTCTACATTCCGCTTGGGCAGGACGTGTGGCAAGCACTGGGGCGGTTTGATTCCATTCCCTGGGCCATACCGCTGCGTGAACAGGCAAATATGTACGGCGGAGGGCTGGATTATCAACTGGGAACTACTCACATTCACGTTGAACAGAACTATCGCACGTTCAATAATCCAGCCAACCTGCAAACTTTTGGCGGCCAGCCAGTGGTGGTCAGAGGACCGCTAACTCCTGTGCAAAACGTGATCGTGGAACGATGGGATACTCTGGCGGCGTTTAATATCCCGACCACTTCAGTGTTCATTGAACATGAGGTCAACGGGCACCTTCAGCTTCGGGGAGGATTTGTACACCTCCGCGCCAGCGGACCTGCCAGCCTGGACGGCTCCCTTTCCCAGGGAGCATCTCTGCTGAGGTATATCGGAACCGGAACAACCAAGCTGAACGTCCAAACCGCCGATGCAGGATTTACCTGGACCATCTTCAAGCCCGTCGAATTGATGTCGGATTACCGCTATCAGAGTTACGCCGAGCGAGGCACTCAATCCATTCAGGCGCTGCGAAGCGATCTTCCGCTGCCCATGGCCCTCTCCGATGATACGCTGCGCTGGGATTTCGGAGTTCATATTGTCGATAGCGTGCTGGCCGTCTTCCCTAGCCGGACACTCACGTTTAGAGGCGGTCTGCGCTTTGTCAAGCGAGATATTGTGCGCATGGTGGACGGCGAAACGGCTCCGGGAACGCGCCGGACGTGGACCTACACGCCGCTCATCAACGCCGCCTGGACGCCCAGCAGGAAATTTTCTCTGCGAGGCGACTTCGAGAGCCGTGTCAACGTGGACCCGTACGTTCGCATCACTCCGGAAAGCTCCGTGGGCTCGAAGATCCGCGCACGGTTCAGCCCGAGCGACAAATGGGGTATTGACAATACTTTCATGTTCCGGAACTTGAGCACCGAGGATCTCTCGTTCGAGGCGCACACCCGCTCGAACTCCACAAACCTGTGGTTTCAACCACTCGCTCGGGTTGGCTTCCAGGGAGGCTTTAGTTACCTCAATTTCTCCTCTGAAAATTCCATCCGCTTTCTGCGAGGCACTCCACCGCTCACCGGCTTGCTATCGACAGATCAGACTGTAGACCGCATCTTTACCGCAGGCGTGAATCTGAATCCCGTCGATGCGTTGACCCTCGGCTTTACTGGGCAGTTCGTACGCTCGACCGGGTTGGGAACTATTACGCGCGAGAGCAGCATGTACGGTCCGCTGACATGGCCGGCATGGTCTGCGGAGATCGGTTTCAACACGAAGAATCTAGGCCGCGTGGTGTTCTCGTGGCAGCGCTCGTATTATTACGAGGATCTGTTCCGCGCCATGGATTACAGCTCGCACGCATTCACGCTGCGCTTCGAGCGCGCGTTCTAATAGAGCCGCGAGCGGCAGTGTGTTCGCTTCGACATATCTGACCGTCCACTCCACCACAGGCCTGTTCCGCCCTCGGCCGCTAGTGCCGATGACTCATAGCGGAAGACAAGGCCACTAGGTTCAGCACCGTAAATGCGGTGGCGAACAGCACGATGGGGAGCGCCGTGCGAAACGCATTCTGCGGCGCGAGGACCGTTCTCTTCACCAGCGCGATTCCGACGCGCCAAGCCAGATACAAGCCCCCCAGCAGGGCCACCCATTGCATCAGAAAGAGTGTGTTGGGACTGGGGCCGGTGGCCACCTCCTGGCTGACGTCAACCGCCCAGCCCGCGTACTTTGCGATGTACGCTTTCAAGCCGCTCCACATCGCACTTCCCTCGCCAAACAAATGGTGGAAGTTGTGTGCCGCGTGCAAAGCCAGGGCGAGCGGCACAAACGAATAAGCGTAGGTTCGCAACGCCTGAGAGAACCCGCCACGAGAGGGTCTGGTGAACCAAACAATCAGGAGAACGAGCAGAACCGGGGCAATCATTCCCAAGGCAATGTACAGGAGTGTGTAGAGCAAACGACCGGGCTCGAGGTGCAAGAAGTTCCCTATCCTGGTTTGCCAATCCTGCCACCAATTCAGCATGACGGCGGTTTGCAGCAGCGCCACGCCCATTACCATTGCGATTGCCAATGCCTCGTCCAGCGATTTGCGTTTCGGCGGATCTCGCATGAGGTCGCCGCCAAACGGTTGCGTTTCCAGCTTGAGGTTGTCATGAGGGCAGGCGCGCACACAGTCCAGGCACAGGGAGCATTCGGTATTGCGATCTACCGTAGCGGGATACAGGAACCAGGCGCAGGAGGCGTAGCAGTTCTTCTGAGGACAACTGTTATAGCAAACCATTTGATCTTTCGCGCTCAGCCGAACGGGCGCAGTCATGGAGTAAAGTCCAAACACTCCCCCCACAGGGCACAGAAATCTACAGAAAGCGCGCTTTTCAAAGATAAACGCGAGCAGGATCGCGCCTAGCGTCTCCGCCAGCGCCAGCCAAGCCGTCCCGGTCGGCCAGCGGTCTAGTGCCCACAGCGTAGTAGCCCAAGTCAGCGCCAGAAATAATCCCAGACGCCACCACATATTCCGGAATACGACAGGAACCTTTCGTTTCAGCGAGAAGATCTTCTGAGCCACATCGCCTAAATAGGCAAAGGGACAGATGGCACACCAGATTCGGCCGAGGATAAAGAACGTGAAGATCACGGCAGGCCACCACAAGATCCACGTAAGCAACACCGCGGGATTGCTGGTGTTTTGCTCTCCCAAAAAACCTGTGACCACAATAAATGTGAAGATCACCAATGTAGGCGCAATAAGAACCCAATTAAAGTAGCGCGAGCGGAGAATCTTCCCGATCACCGGCGCATCCAGCAAATTGGTCTTCGGAGACACCGGTGGAACAGCTTTGCTCAAGCATCGCCGCATGTAAACGATCAGTCCCGCCGCGATCACGAATGTCGCAATGAAAAGCCACTTAACCAACCCAGGCGATGGAGTTCCACCTTCGTGGGGATGCTCGGCGTGCTGCTGCTCGCCCGCAGCGCCGCCGGAGTGCACGTGCCCTGCTTCTCCTTCCGCCGCCGTATCGTGGTGCGCGTGAGGAGCCGCGGCTTCCTCCGGATGAGCGTGTGGCGCTGATTCGCTCTGTTCGGAATGACTGTATTCAGCGTCCGTGCCGCCATGACCCATTGCAGCATGATCCATCTCACCATGATTATGGGTGGCGGCTGGAGGTGCTTCTGCCGCGGTTTTCGGAGTAGCAGCAGGCTGCTGGACCGACTTCGCTGCAGCAGGCTTTCTTGGCTCCGGCTCGTGTGCTTGCGCATACCACGCGCCGGACACGAGCAGTGCTATTACCGCGATTGTGATGGTTCGGTTACGAATGAGAGATCGTACATAATGCCACTGGTCAAAGGCCCGACCGCAACCACACGCGGAACGGAGTGATGATGAATAACATCCCTTCATGGACAAACCTCCCGTGACACACGCCTTCACTAGAGTCGGCGCCCGGCCTGAAACGCTGTTCTTTTTCGAAGTAGGGCTTACAGGGAGGTTCTTGGAGGTTCGAACGGAGGAGGGATGGGAGCGTCAATACCAAATGGCGCACGCAAGCTGAAGTGAATCCAACGTGGATGCTCGACCACGCGCCACTCATGCACGAGAGCGCCGAATAACTGTATGGAAGTAAGGGCCGTCAGCTCGTCTTTGCAATGCTGGAAGTAGTTTTCTTCCGTATCTGGCTGTGTCGTTGCCTCATGGTGATGGGAGTGGGAGTGGTTGTGTTCACCGCTGGTGAGGCCATGTTCGTCGTGCGCGGGCATACACAACTGATTGTCGACAGGAATAACGACATAGAAGCGGATCAACTGAAACGCAAACAGAACCAGCGCCAGCGCGCAGGCCCACCGATGAGGCTTCTGCAATAACCCGGTTTTGCCAGTTAGTGGCATGAACCCTCACTGCGAGCCAGTTTCCCGGGAACAGCCAGAACCGGAAAACGCCCGTCCCGCACAATGCCGGAAAGCGTGGAGCCCCATGGACGTTGAGTCTTACCAGCACCACTGTTGCCAATGACAATCAAGTCGGCGCCAAGTTCGTCCGCCGCTTGCAAGATTTCCGCCCTGGCATCGCCATGCTTTACTTCCGTGACGATTCCGGTCGACTTACCCCGATAGGCAGAACCGTTGTACCGTGGCTGCTCGCAGACACGCGCTAATTGTTCCTGGAAGCGTTTTTCACGCTCGAGAGATCTCTGCGGCGATCCTGATTCGTTCACATGGAACAAAACGATTCTGGCGGAGCACTTCAGAGCCCAGAGCAACGCTTCGGCCAGCGCACAATCTGAGTTCCGCGAGAAATCCGTCGCCACGAGGATGGTCTCCAGGTGCAGTGGTTGCAACTCATCCGGAGTTACGAAGTTTCGTTGTGGCCGAGAGACGACCAGGACGGGACAGTTGGAATCGTGTATGACGTGTGCTGTCAGCGAGCGCCAAGCAAGAGAATTCAAGCCGCGCTCGTACCCGCCCATGATCACTAGGTCCACATGTTCGTCGCGGATTGTTTGTAGCAGACGACCGCGAATGTCGCCCTCGTTGACCAGCATACGAATTTCATCAACGTGCAGGCGAGCTACGGCGGCCAGCCTGCGCATCTCGATGCCTGCGCGTGTCAGCCGCGCATCTAAGGCTTGACAACCGGAATTAGGGTCGGAGCTTCCAATGTATACAGAAGCTGGAACCTCTACGGTATGCTGCACGATGAGTCGGCAGCGCAGGCGCCGTGCGATGCAGGTCGCGTAAGTGAACGCGGTCAGTGAAAATTCCGAGAAATCCACTGGGCAAAGAATGCTCTTGATCTGCATACACT
Source organism: Acidobacteriota bacterium (assembly GCA_016191085.1). Taxonomy (GTDB): domain Bacteria; phylum Acidobacteriota; class Terriglobia; order 2-12-FULL-54-10; family 2-12-FULL-54-10; genus JACPPJ01. The sequence goes on from JACPPJ010000052.1 coordinate 28,554, forward strand.
CGAGTACCGGCGGTACAGAAAGACCCACGAAGTGCTGAAGCATCCACCACCACCCGTTCCCTTGTAGCTCGCCACTTACGCGCAGGTGCGAATACCGCACCCAGGGTTAATAGCGCAAGTTTCGTACCAAGTAGAGAATGCCCTCACAAACCCGTAAGTTATCGAACGTAGACGACGTACACCGACCTGCAAATTTGAGGCAAATAACACAGCCGTTTTGGGGAATTCACCCAAATTCCGCCGTCTACCGACGCAGTGCAGCCGCGAGGAAGCAAAAAAATCAAGTACTTACAGTTGTTACTCGTCCGCCTCGCATGGCTCACGACTTGCATCTTACAACCTAAACTTGGGAGTGCATTTGCGCTTCCCGAGTCAACGTGTGAGGTATATTGATGCTCCAAACAGCGCAGCCAGCAGGTCAGTAGGGAGATAAATACGCGTAGCATGCGGTCCAATAAAATCCAACTTAAATTCGTCCTAGGAATCGGGCTCATTCTGGGCGTGCTTGCCTGGCTCGCTTACGGCGGCATACAAGAGAGCAAGACGTATTACGTGACCGTCGTTGAACTCAAGAGCAGCCCGGCGCAGTTCGACCGCCGGTACCGCGTCGCGGGTGATGTAGTCCCTGGCTCGATTCGCCGTATCGGAACGCGAGTGGAGTTCCAGCTTGAGCAAGACGGACAGACTTTGCCTGTCACCTATGTAGGAACAGAACCGCTCCCGGACACGCTCCGCGACCAGGCACAAGCCGTCGCCGATGGGCGCTATCAGGCAGACGGGCATTTCCAGGCGCAAACCGTTCAAGCTAAATGCGCTTCAAAATATGAGGCTGCCAGTTCCAATCCGGCAGTCAATGGTGAGCCGGCGGTTCGGTAAACCCGGCCATTCAATACGTGCTGTGCGTGAAGACTATAGGAGGGATTATATGTCCAGCGCCCCGACTCTGATTTGGAAGCCGTGGCGGCCAGCGGCAAATGGACGTTTCCTGCCTCCGCTAGAGATCCCCGAGCAGGGAACATCCTTGGAGGGCATCGAGAGGGAGTTGATTGAACTCGCCTTGAAACAAGCCGGCGGCAATCAGACGCAGGCTGCACGATTGTTGGGCATCAGTAGAGATACACTGCGATACCGGATCAAGAAATTCGAATTAGCAAAAGAGTCCCGCCAGAAGAAAAATGATTCGGCCACGGAGCCCGATGATACTCCTTCAGATGTGGGTTCGCTAAACGCATAGGCCGCCGCAGCGTAACCGCGCAAACGCTGTGATGTTGCTGCCAAGTCTCGCGCGTGCTAGCCTACAGTGCTATAGTGCGCGCGTCATTTCGTAGGCGCGTGGCGTATACAAGCAGAAGGGCTCTTCGGCCAGATAGTCCCCGCTGTATCCAAACGCTCTCGCCCTGCAGCCCTCACAAATATTCCGGAACTCGCAGACTCCGCACTTTCCCTTTAAGTTTCCGATGTCGCGCAACGACGCGAATAGTTCGGAATTCTCCCAGATCTCCGAAAAGCTCTGCCGTCGCAGGTTGCCAGCTTCGACTGGAAGGTAGCCGCAGGGGAAGACACCGCCCTGATGCGAGATGAAGCAAACACCCGTTCCGGCGAGGCACCCGCGCGTCATGGCATTCATAGCGTGAGATCCGTGCCCGCCGTGTCCATGCGCAGCGAGCTCGGGAATCTCCTCGCCCTTTCGCTTGGACTCGGCGCGCCGTTGTCGCACAACTCTGAAGAAATGCGGAGCACACGTCGCCTTCAGCTCGAGTCGGGTATCCAGTGTGCGATCGTATAACCAGTTCAGAATGGCTTCATATTCTTCCGCTTCCACCATCTGCTTTTCAGCTATCTGAACCCCGCAACCCACCGGGACTAATAAGAACAGATGGAACGCGTCCACGCCCAAACGCAACGCAAGCTCCAGTGTCTGTGGCAGCTTGGCCGCATTGTGCTTCGCCACGCTGGTGTTGATCTGCACGGAGATACCGCGCTGCTTTAGGCGGAGAAGCCCCTCGATGGCCTTGTCAAATGCGCCCGGAATACCTCGGAATGCGTCATGCGTGGGCGCATCGGGGCCGTCCAGACTAATAGCGACACGCCGGATGCCCACCTTCACCACTTGGTCCGCAATGTCGTCATCGACAAGCGTACCGTTGGTGGCGAGGGCCACTTTGATTCCTTTCTCCGAGGCGTGCCGCGCTAACTGAAACGCATCCTTTCGAAACAGCGGCTCGCCGCCGCTTAAGACGAGAATGAACGGCGCATACCCAGCCAGTTGGTCAATAATTTTAAGGGATTCCTGGTTGCTTAAATCGTCAGGAGAGGACAACTGCGTGGCCGATGCCCGGCAATGGATGCATCGCAGATTGCAGCCCCTTGTTAACTCCCAAAAAATAAGCCGCGGTTGAAAAGCCTGCTGCGCCATCAAGAACTTACCTCGCTCGCATTGCGCAATCGTTGTCAGACAATTTGATTAGGCACGCTATCTGCCAAAGCTGTGTTACTCCAAGTCGGCATCACCTGGCAAACGCAACGTGACGAAACAGGACTATTTGAGTGCGGATTTGATAAGCGGAATATCGCACTACGCTGAATAAGACGCGCGAACTGAGTGAATTCACCCGTTCCAAGCGGAATTTGCCCCGGACTCTTTCCACCTAGGAGACGAACACGATGGGCGCCAAGCTAAGAGGGGGCAGGTCCGCCAGTGGAAGTAGCCGGTGAGGTGGTAATTCCGGTAGCGATTGGCGACGAAGGGGTGCTCTGCCAAGTAGACTTTCCGCCACTTCTCCCGATCTCCGAAGCTGAGGTCCTCTGTGAAGATGTGCGGCGTGTGGTGTTTGGCGGATTTGGGGAACGGCTGGTTTTTGATTTCCGCATGATGCTGCCAGAACAGTACGCCGGCACGAAGCTGCAAATGTTTGTGAGGTACAGCCGAAAACGGGCGCGCCCCCCGCTAAGCTCGAAGCTGTTCAAGACCATCGCGGCAGCCTGCGGAAGCGGATCGAGCCCCCGGGCGACTGAGCCAGAAGTTGCAAGGCTGCGCCGCCAAGGGCAAACGGTTGAAGGCCGAGATTCAGCGGGCGGAGCGCGGTGGGAAAGAGGCGGCGGGGCCACGGATGATTTCACGGTAGGACTGGCGCTGGGACGGGCTGGCGCCACGCAGCCGAAACGCTAAAAACTCAACTACGCAAGGGAGAAAAAGGGAGCTAACGCTAATTGAACAGGCGAATGCCGTACTGTCCGCGCGCGACCTGCTCACGGCATCAATCACTGCGGCCATCCGCGAGCGCGATGCGACCGACGAAACTATCAGCAAATTACGGGCGCAACTTTACCAATCCGAAGACCGCAAGATCGAGCTGCGGGGCGAGCCTGGAAACTTTACGCGGCGAGCTGGAGAAGAGCACTGAACAGGTCAACAAGTTGCTTTTGGTCTCGCAATCTCAGCGGCAGGACATCGGGCCGAAGGGCCAGCAGACGATTGATCGGCTCGCCATCATCGTCGCAGGTATCAAATCCCGGGGCGGGGCAACTTACAGTTTTCACGCTGCGCCCGGCGGGGGGCGTGACGGCAATCTGATGATCATTGACAAGACTTTCGTAATGACGGACCAGCAAAGTTCACGGGCAGCGGAGCGGGTCGCCCGGCAGTTCAAGGATCGCGGGGGGATTCAACACGCATGGCTCGACCGGGAGCAACGGTGCTCCGTGATCGTTGTCCACGGAACAACGCCACAGGGGCTGACAACGGCGGCCGAAGACGTGAGAACCGCCTTGTCTGCCGCCGGCGCAAGATTTCAGGCGCGGCGGAATTGGACAAAGCGCCACTCCGAAAACAAGATCGAGGGCCCCGCGTTTTCCAATCGCGAGCGCCGGGAGATATGGACCGGTTTCGTCAAAGACCGAGGGTTCTGAGTATTGGCGGGTCCTTCCGCTCACCATTCAGCCTGCGGGTGGGATAGGTACACAAATTGGCTAGCGGCAGGGGGTAAAAGTTGGGCAACGGGCGCAACAAGCAACACGATGACAGCCTGATAACCCAGGCAAGCTATGCTCGCCTTCGCGGCCTGAATCGTTCGACCGTCAATCGCCAAGTGCGATCCAAGTTAATTCCGACACATGGCGGATTGATTGATTTAGTTGAGGCCGATAAGGCTCGCCGGGAAAACCTATATCTGGGGCGGGGCGGGAAGCGCACGGCCCGGATGGCGCCGGTGATTGCCAGCAAGGTTGGGCGCCTCGCCGGAAAGAGCAACCGCGTGAAGGCTGGGTTGCGGGATCTGGACACCAAGTTTCGAGCGGCCAAACTTCCAATTCTTGAGGGCGAGGACAGGTTGTGGGCCACCAACATGCTCGAGCTTAGCGACAGCCTGCTCCGGCTCGGACCGGAACTCTGTGACCGCCTAGCCAGCGAGACCTCCCCGGTTCGGTGCGAAGAAATAATTTCAAATTTCGTCAGCAGGGAACTGTCTGAACTTTCAGATTTTGAGATCGGGATGGGGAGTCGTGACCCTCGCTAATCCCGTGCACGGGCCGCCCGCCGGTGGTTACTCCTTTCCACTGGCCAGGCGGCCCACTTCTTGGATTGACCATCTGACTTTCCGCCAGCTCGACATGCTGAAGGTCGGCGTGGCCGGATTGACCGACCTTAAGCGCCGCTTGCGAGCGGGCCTGGGTCCGACCGGCATGCCCGCGAAGTCGCTGGCGAAGCGGTACGCGATTCAAAAAAGCAAGCACGGCAAGGGCAACAAGCGTGATTTATGGTTCACCGGAAAAATGCTGGGGAACTTACAAGTTCGCACCGTTTCTGACCGGCGAGGTGATTGCGCGGCTTACATCGGCAAAAGAGCGGCTTAAGGCGGCGGTGAATCAGCGCCGCGAACCGTGGCTAGTATTCTCCCCAGCGAATCGGGGCGCCGTTTTGGAGGCTGGCCGACGAATGTTAGTGCAAATAAAAAATAGATTGGTGGTGCCCATACATGGCAGGTGAAAGTAATCGGTTGGAGCTTGTCGTAGACCTCAATACCGGCAACGCTGAGGTTTCGGCGAAGTCGATGGATCAGACTATCGGGCGACTCGGGCGGACGCCGGCGACTCGACCAAAAAAGCCGCGCAGGGGTTTGACGGCCTGGGTGATGGGCATGGCAAAAGGTGTGCTGGCCGGCAACGCAATTTATGACACGATGAAACGCGCGGTTGCCGCTTTCGAAAGTTTCACGTTCGGCGCAATCCGCCAGGCCGACGAGATGGGCAAAGCGGCCCAAAAAATCGGGATGGGGATTCAAGAGTATTCGGAGCTGCGCCACATCGCGGAGCTTTCCGGGATTGCAATCGGACAGTTGAGCACGGGAGTGGGAATTCTGTCCAAAAACATGTTGGAGGCCGCGCGCGGTTCCAAGACGCAGAGAGATGTGTTCGCAGCTCTGCGTGTCGAGTTCCAAAATTCTAATGGTACGCTGCGCGATGTGAACGCAGTTCTGGAGAGCCTAGCCGACCGATTCCAGGCCATGCCAGATGGCGCTACTAAGACCGCGTTAGCGATGGCACTGCTTGGGCGTTCCGGCAAAGAGATGATTCCGCTGTTGAATCAAGGCGGGGATGCGCTGCGAGCTACGCGCGCGGAAGCGGGCGAGCTCGGGCGAGTGATCACTGAGCAGACCTTCCGTGCTGCGGAGCAATTCAACGATAGCCTCACTCGGCTTAAGGGCGCCGTCGAAGGTGTCAGTTTTAAGTTAGCCGCTGCGCTGTTGCCGGAGATGAATCGCCTGACAGACGGTGTATTGCGATTCGTCAAAGAATCAGAAGGTGTCAACCAGGTTGCTGAATCGTTCCGGTTTTTGTTCCGCGAAATCGCCACGTTCGGAACTGTCGCAGTCGGGGTCATGCGCCAGTTGCTTTTAGGTATGGCCACAGGATTACAGGCCAACCTCCAAATGGTCTCGCTCGATTTCAAAAAAGCCATTGCCACGCTGCGGGCGGGCGGCTCGGAGATGGTCCTGAATTTCGAGTCGTCTATCAATGCGGTCAAAAAAATATGGGATTCCACCCCATCGGCTATCCGCGAGACCGGCCCGAAACTCCGAGGCGCGCTGACAGATAATATCGTCATTGCGGGTGAGGAAGCAGCAAGGCAATTCGAAAAATGGGCAGATGCCTATGATCGAATGAATGACCGGCTTGTGGAATCGATCAAGCGGACCTCGCCCTACCTTCGACAGATTGCCGCGCTGGCAAAGGTTGAGGGGGATGCGATGGTTGAGGCCATCAAAAAAACCTCACCATACTTAGAGGAACAAGCTGCCCTACAGGCGATGTTGGCTGCCGCCGCGCATAGCCGGCGCGAATCGGAAGCGGCAGACACCCAGCAGCGGATTGTGATCGCAGAATATGAGCGCGGGCAACTCGAGAAGCTCACTCGCGAAGCGCAGGATCGCTACATGGAGGTGTTCAATTCACTAAAGTCGCAGGCCGGCGGTGTATTCGATGCCCTGGTGACTAAATCGAAATCGGCATGGGAAACCATCGGGGATCTCTTCAAGACCACCATCCTGACGGCCATTAAAGATACCTTCTCGACCGTGATTGCGCAGTTCCTGACGCCCTTTATGGCGGCCATGCGGCAGGCCATCACCGGAGGCGCGACTGGCGGCGGGTTCAGCCCCGCAACCGCCATGGGTGCGGCACTGCCGGCAATAGGCGGCTTCGGCGTGGCCGGTCCCGGCGGGACCGCCCCGACATTCCCGACCGGCGGGGCTGGAGCAGGCGGGCTGGCCGGCGGCATCTTGCCGGGCCTGAAGTCGCTCATGGGGATTGGCGCTGGAGCAGCGGCATTTGGCGGTGGGATGGGCGGCTCAATCGCCGGAGGATTGACCTCGCCGGCGGCGGGGCTGGCTGGGTTATTGATGCTTACCTCCGGGGCGCGCGGAGCCAAGGGGCTCGGCCTCAACATGGCGGGCGGATTCCTTACGGGCGCCAGTATCGGCATGATGCTGGGCGGACCCATCGGCGCCGGCATCGGCGCTCTTGCGGGAACCGCTGCGGGCGGGATCAAGGGCCTCATCGGAATGTTCGGTAAATCCGCCGAGGACAAAGCCAAAGAGAAAATCAAAGCGGCCTACGGCATCACGATTGAGCACAAAGGCGTGTTGCAGCAGATCGTGGAGATGGCCAAGCAATTCGGCGGCAACCTCGACACGGCCATCCGCTCGCCGCAGATCCGCGATCTCATCTATCTCTACGGCATGACCAGAGGTCACAATGCCGGCGGGCTGACCCCGATGAGCCCGGTGATTTCCATGGCGCAGTCTGGGGGTGTGCTATCTATGCAATCCGGCCCTGCGTTTGGCGGCATGACCACCACTATTGACCGCATCAGCGCGGGGCGCCCCTCGAACGGGACGCCGACAGTCCTGCAAGCGACAATAAAAATTGACGGGGCGGCAACTACAGCCTTGCTCCGTGGGGAGGCAGTCGATGTTATTACAAAAAATTCGCGGCTTGTTTCAAATGCTGTCGTATCTGGTCACCAGGCCAGCGCGGGGCGCCGGGAACTCGCCGCCAGCACCTTTGGCCCTGGAGAGCTCGTCAGCTAACGGGCTGACGGTTTCATTCAGAGCGACCGCAGCAGAACTCCAGGCGCTCCCGGAATGGCATCGAGAGGTGTATTGTCGCTTGCTCTACGGTGCGCACCGTGCAGCGGCAGGGCTTGGACCAGCGGCCAGTACGGGGGGTGTCGCTGGCGAGATGCACGTCGCGGAACATTCCGTCGAGCACGCGATCGCGGAATTGGCCCGCCGCGGGCTGGTTGCGGTAGGCGGCGCCGATACGAGCAACACTGTCACGGGTCCGGGACCTGCGAATCCGTGCTGAGGCTCTACAAGAGCTTCGGTGAAACACCACACTTTCTATACTACCGGCTCGCCCAGGCGATGTCACTGGCACTACTTCGGGCGGGGCCATGAGGTGAAACATGGACATACTGGAACATACCGCACACAAAGCGACGGCTCAGGACATTGTTGCGATTGTCAAAAAGTTCTCTACGGGGGAAGCGTTGGCAATTCTTGATTTAGTAAAGGCGCAACTATCCATTCGGGAAGCTATGCACCAGAGAATTACAGATCAGGAAACAGGATCGGTTTCAGAATATTCCGAGAGAGTTCAGCCACGGTAGGTTCGATGGAACGGCCAGGGAAATGGATGCCAAGATCAGATAGCTCAAGCGGCATTTCCCACTTTTGGGAATTTGGGCAGTGCTCATAAGAACACTGAATTACCCTCCGCTCTGGGCTTGTTCCTATGGAGGCAGACGAATTGGAATGGGCGAATGATCGCGTTACGGAGATGGACTCCGAATACCCATGCAGGAAGAAAGCCTTAACTTCTTCCCTCGGGAATTCTTGCTCAAATTGAGATAGGTCAGCCTGAATGGTGGTTAGCAATAGTTTCATAAAAGCTGGAACTGCGGCACGAAAAGATTTTATCGCAGCGACCCTTATACGCTCTTTCTCTGCAAGCGGCTTGATCCAATCATCCACGATTAGCCTCCCCAGCCACGTTTTTCCTGGGCCTACCGCCCTTAAACGATTTGCGTTTGGCTGCGATCTCCCGAAAGTATTCCGGGCCGCGCTTGGCTGTTTTGCGGCCGCCGAGCCTGCCAGCTTCGGCGGCAACAATGCTATCACTAATTTTCTTACCGCAGTGTGGGCATTTCATGCTGCAAAGTTACAGCATGGGTTGCTGTTTGTCAAGTGAAGAAAATGTATGGTGAAGAAAATGTATAAGGTCCAGGAAAGAATGTTCCAGGAAAAGAATGTTCTGACAGGGTAGCAACCGGGGGCGTATGGTGCAAGTCAGCGGGCGCCCCGCCAGCGGTAAACTGACGAGGCACCCTAACCAAAGCACCTACGAGGAGGCGCAATGGCTTTTAGCATTTTACCCGCCGTAACCTGCAAAATCCATTTCCAACCCTCCTTCGGTGTAATTCATTGGAGGAACCCATGCAAGCACTGCGCAAGAAGTCAATTTCAAATACCCCCGCCAACAAGCGCCTGGCCGCCGAGAAAAGCATCACGGAATTCCACGAGAAGCGAGCTCGTGTATTGTGCGCCGCATCCAAAACCCTTGACCGTTACGCCACGATGCTTCACAAAATATCTGGAGAGCTTTATCGCCTTAACGTCAGGCTCGGCGCTGACTACGGCCAGCCGTTCCTAGATAGCGATCACGACCAGTCTGACGAAATCGAAGAGGCCCGCCGGCGCATTCGCCCGGTATTTGAGGCCTTATCAAATGCCGCAAACGATCTGGTGTTGGAAGCTGACGCCCATCGGAAATTGGCGCGGCAATCTGGAGCGCAAAAGGCGGTGCTAAATGCCTAAGCAGCAAAAAACCCTCTCGGTTGTGATGGCTTCTCGTAGATTACCACCGAAGAAATCGCCGTCAATCAATCATAGCGAAACCCCACTGGAACGTTTCGAGCGGCTCATGGGCGGCGCCTAACCGAAATGGGTCACGCAATATCTCCTCACGCAGTTCTCTACCAGCAGAAACAATTGTCGGATGCGAGGAATTTGAGGCTTCAATTGCCGGCAGGTGAGGAGCACTACCGTGCGCGGTCACTGCTAGACGCTGATATAGCCATCATTGAAGTTTGCCTTGGCACTGTCGCCCATGAAGCAGAAGGGATATTCATACTTACCGACGGCATGATCGAACCAGGGCCACTCACAGCGTTCATGTCGGAGGATAAGCTGCAGTTTATGGTAAGTCGCGCCCCACGGAGGAGTTCAGCGAAGGCGCGGCACCGCTTGTTACAACGCCAAGACAGGGCCGAATGCGGCGGCTTCGGCCTTCACTGAATCGGTCGGCGGGGTAGGAGCGTAGCGCATGGATGAATCGAAAATTCCACCAGTACCAAATAAACTGAGGTCGTTTGCGAACCCGCCCAGCAGCCTGCGAATTAAGGGTATTGATGGCCTGTTACGCACCGTAAATGTGCGACTGCCCACCGGGGTAGAGGAGAGCCAAATACTCAAATCATTTAGGTTTGTTGACGAACGACTGACGGTTGCAGGGTATAGGGCGGAGATCCGGACTGCCATGCACGCTGGAGGTTTCTTGATTACGAGAAATTGGGATATCGGAGCAGGGTATACGTCTAGGTCCGCGAACATTATCATTCTGAATGCCAACATGTTCGATCATACCCGCAGCAGAGATGTCTTCGAAGAATTTTGCGTCACGGTATTGCATGAACTGCTGCACTTTTTCCAAAAGGGTGCGGACGAGACGTACACTTCTGGTTCTGAAGAGGAAGCCCGTCACGATTTGGCTACGTATGGATTGCTTGGAATTGGGATTCCGGTCCACCATTGGGCGTTCAAAGTTTATCCACATCTCCTGACAGAACTACAGCAACCCGGCGTCGGAAAATAGGAGCGCAGGATATGGCAGTCTACAGGCCGAAGTACAAAGACCGGTAAATTGGTGCGCTCAAGCGTCTGGTGGTATGACTTCATCTTTGCGGGAAAGCGCATCCGTGAGTCAACCGAAACGACTCGTAAGACCGTCGCCCGGGATGCCGAGACCAATAAGCGCCGGGAACTCGAACGCGCCTATGCCGGTCTGCCTACGCAAGAGGCCAGTCGGCGCGTGCAGTCCGTATCCGAACTGGTGAAAGCATACAAGGCAAACTATGAAGTCAATCACCGGCCGAAGTCGGTTCAATGGGTGAAGGATCGGACGGCGCACGTTACGCGGCTCATGGGCAACCTACTGCTACCAGACTTGACCGAGGCGCGTGTCACCCGCTACATGCAGGAACGGATAGAGGAAGGCGCCGGAAACCGAACCGTAAACATGGAACTGCTCTGCCTCTCCCGTGCGATCGGCAAGACATGGCGCGAACTCTGGCCGAAGGTGAAGAAACTGGAGGAACCAACCAGCATCGGGCGGGCATTGTCCATGGAAGAAGAACGGGCGATCCTCGCAGCCGCCATGAAGAATAACTCGCCGCTAATCCATCCGTTCATCCGAATTGCGCTTCTCACCGCGATGCGGCATGATGAGATACGGAAGCTCCAATGGAAGCAGATTGACCTGGAGAAGCGCGTTATAACGGTTGGCAAGGCGAAAACATCCGCTGGCACGGGGCGCGAAATTCCGATGAATCAGGACCTGTACGCTACGCTGTCCATGCACGCATCGTGGTACGCCAAGAGATTCGGCCCGCTACAGCCTGATTGGTACGTGTTCCCTCGGTCGAACCGCGCACAGCCTACCGACCCGACTCAGCCCGCGACGGCCATCAAGACGGCCGGGGAATCCGTCAGGAAAGAGGCTGGCGTTATCCTGAGCGACAAGCCATCAGAATACGGGAAGCGCAATCGCCGAGTCAGGACACGGGAGAAAAGGGAAAAGGAACCCGAGCCGCTGAAATGCCGGTTCCATGATCTGAGGCATACGACGCTTACGAAGATGGCAGAGGCGGGCGTCCCTGAGTCCACCATGCTGGCTCTGGCGGGTCACATGAGCCGAGCAATGCTCGAACGGTACAACCACATCAGAATGGCGGCCAAGCGCACAGCGATGGACGCTATCTCATTGGCCAGTCCAGAGCGAGTTTCAAACGTGCTCCCTAAAGATTCCACCAAAGTAGGCGATTCGACAAAAACGGCGCGCCTGGTATGATGTTTGGAGTCAGTTATTTGGGCCGGTAGCTCAGTTGGCAGAGCATCTGCCTTTTAAGCAGAGGGTCGCGGGTTCGAGTCCCGCCCGGCTCACCATTTCAGACCACATAGAAAAACCGGCTCCTGTTAGCAAAGCGTGGGTTATGCTGCGAGTCGCAAGAGACAAAGCACAGAGCCACATGCGAAAGGAGCCGGTCATGAATAAAGTACGATTTGTTGGTCTGGATGCCCATGCAGAAACGATTGCTGTCGCAGTCGCTGAACCTGGCGGCGAAGTTCGGTCCCTCGGCACTATTGCCAACCGTGAGGAAGCGGTACGGCGTCTCATCCACAAGCTCGGTCCCGCCGAACATCTGCGGGCCTGCTATGAAGCCGGTCTCACCGGGTC
>JACPPJ010000053.1 GCA_016191085.1 Acidobacteriota bacterium
CGTCTGTCGCAAAACGACTTTCTTTCCCCCCCATCGCGGTAAGTTCTCGATGCACTGTTCTGTTCCTCCGCAGATGATGTCTAAGCAACTTCAATCTAACCGATTAGGACAGAACAGTGCTCTCTAATTTCTGATTTCGGGATAAGTTGGGCTTCTTTGGCGATTCGCTCGGCGGCTCGCAACACGAGCGCCGCTAGATCAGGCGCCCGCGCGTTGGTTTTTGCGCTTGCCGCTGCCGCTGGCGTCCGCCATTGCTGGGCGGTGCGCTGTAAACTTGCCAGCGCACCCTCGAAAGTTCCAATCTTGTCGGCCATGCCTACGACGACGGCCTTTTTGGCGGTGCGCAAGAAGCCGCGCCCAAAATCCGCAATCACATTTTCTGTGGTGGTGCCTCGGTTCCGCGCCACGGCATTAACAAACACATGGCCCAGATCGTCCACCATCTCCTGCATGGTGCCGCGCCCTTCGTCGGTTTCGAGGTCGGGGCGTTTGAATGGCGACACAGAGGAAATGAAGCGGTAGGTTTTTGCGCCGCCCTGGACTGCAACGTCATCCCTAATGGTCGCAATCACTCCAATGGAGCCAAGTGCGCTGGTATCGGCTACCACAATTTTCTGCGCGGCCGACGCCAGCCAATACGCGCCGGAGGCTGCTATATTTCCGACGTAAGCCCAGACCGGCTTGTGGCTCCGCGCTTGGATGATCGTCTTGGACAAGTTAGAGATGCCCGCGAGTTCATCGCCAGGAGAATCAATGTTCAGCAGGATGGATTTTATTTTCGGATGCTCAAGGGCCACACCCAGGCCGCGCGCGAGCGTTTGAACGCTGATTCCACCGACAAGTTGGGCAATCAGGTTGTCATACCGGAAGATCGGCCCAATGATATTCAACACCGCCACACTGCCGCGCAATTCCAGTACAGTCCCATCGCCGCGCTCGGTCTTCTTCAATGCGACAGCTTCCATATCTGGAGTTTTGGCGCGCTGCGCAATATCCAGGATGATTTTCAGGTTCTGTTCCCGGATGGCCCACGGTGCGCCAGCCGCTATGTCAAAAACCCTCATAAAGCCACCACCGATTGCCCGGTGACGACGCGATGAGTCACCGCCGGAGCGGCGAAGCCCGATCCTCATCCGGTTGCCGCTCTCCTATCACCGCCCTCACGGTCTCGGCGAGGACGCCGCTCGGGTCGGCGGCCCGCTCCTTGTCCCACTGCTCTTTCCGCCACGCGCGTGCCCGGGATACGCGCCGCTCAAGCTCTTTCGACAGGCGGAGCGGCTCGGCGATCGCGCTATCAACTTGTGCTGGTGCACCGGCGCGAACGCGCTCTTTTTGTTCGAGGAAATTTACTCCAATCGCTTCCTCCAGCGCCAAGCCGGCAGCGATAACATTGCGGACCTGCCGCTCGGCTGCTTCGAGCCGGTCGTGCCAGGCTGCGGCTTGCTGTTTATTGAATTCCCCGCGGGCACTATCAAGCTCTGTTCGCAGCGCCCTGGCTTCGTGGTACAGGGGCTGCGGATGGGTTTTTAAGCCACTGACGCGAGCATGGAGTTCCGGGACTCTTTTTTCCAACTTCTCAACGCCTTTGGGTTTGGCGCTCTCGCCGTTGAGTGCGCATTGGGTCTGCCATTTCTCCATCCCAGAGCGGAGGTCTTTCTCGGCTTGCTCCAGTTCCTTTTTGGCGGCGCTGAGCGCGGCCTCGGCCCGCTCAGCCTCGGCCAATAACTTCACGGCTGAATCCATTCCCGTTTTGAGTTCTTCGCTTCTCGCGTTTCCCTTTCACTCTTTTCCCTCCGTTTGAACAAAGTTTTTGACTTTCCGGCGGCGCGGTCGAAGCCACTTGTTGCTTCGACCTCATTCTTAACTCATTCAAGACTCTCAAGACTCTCGTGGTAGATTTGCTCAGTCGTAAGGATTGATTCCCGCTCCCCTAATTCCCGCTCCGATGACGAAGAACCGCCTAGCAGACCGGCGTTCTCTTGAGTAGTCGTGCGCCAGTTTGAGAACGCCATCTTGCTCTGCCCAGCGCGTCCCGTTGGCGACTGCGTGCCGTTCAGCGCAGAGGGTCTCGGCCCATTTCGCCTGCGCGAGTATGATCATCCTGCTACCATCAGGTTGTGGTTTTACCAAGCCCGCCAAAGCAAGGGCCAGTGCCACCAAGTTTCCGAGCCGCTGAAGTTGCACTGTTGCACCGTTTCGCAAACTCGAGATCGGCCGATGATCCGCCGCGCGGTCTTGTTTGTGAGTGTTTTGCCGTGGGCGCACGTTGTCTTCAGTTAGAACCACTTGAATGTGAGTTCAGGTATTGCTGACTCATCGGGAGTGGTCACGAAAAGGCAGTACGGCTCTTGCCCTGGGAGAACGATCACGGCTGGGCCTGTCGGCCTCAACTGTTCCTTTCTGATTCGCCAGCGCGTCGGATAAAAAGTTGTTTCCTCTTCCCGACCGTAATCAATTGCCTCGATACGATTGACCGCTCGTCCGTCCAGCGCACGATCAGCGGCCCAGCGGATCTATCATCGCCAGGCCGCATTTCTCTGACGATCTGCCCATAGAGCTCATCGTGCGCCGCGCCTATGCTGATGCTGGTATAGTGTGAAACCAACTCAGCCCAACGCGTCGGCGGTAGGTCCATCGCCCCGGCAAAGAGTTCATCGCGCCACAGCGGATTCTGGGGTTCTATTTCGGAGCCGACTTTCTTCTTACTCACTTGGTAGGTGCGATATCCTGCCCCGCCGAACAGGGCAACCAGTAGCGCATCGGCTGACCGGCCCGCGGCTGGTTCTCCGACCGTCTCACGGTTGTGGTGCTTGTGCGCCCGCAGGCCGCTGTTGGTGTAGCCGCCGGCGTATCGCCATGTCAGCGACTTTTTCTGCCGCCCAGGAGCAAAAATCTTGACGGGCACCAGGTGGGTGGCGTGCTGGGCAAGGTCAGCACCCTGAAGCTCAGCCACATCCGCATGCATGCAAAGCAAGCGGCCGTCGCATCATTAGGAGAGGGCAGATCCGAAGTTGGATGCGCTGTGGTCGGAGGGAATCAGGCGGGTAGGATGCAATGATCCAGGAATCTTCCTGGGGTGGTTACAATTTTGGGTACAGTCAGCGGAGCCAAAACCGCTAAGTTATGGTGAGCACGGCAGGAGTCGAACCTGCAACCTGAGGATTAAGAGTCCCCTGCTCTGCCAGTTGAGCTACGTGCCCGTGCGCGGTACTAACACACTTGCGTTAAAACGGATTGTGCCGCAAGGATGTGTTGCTCGTCAATGGGAGGGAAACTCTCGCTTGATTGTGTTGCATGGCATATAGCTAAATCCGTTTGCACAGCCCGTATTCTCTAGAAATTATTTGAGCTTGTTCCGGTGTTGTTGCACAAGATCGTTCACATAATCCATCGGAATAACAGCTGTAAGCCCGGAGTTTTCCTCGAACGTTATCCGAGACGGTTTTTCTGCGAGCTCACAGCTACATCTATGTATGGCAAAAATGATTTTACTACTCCAAGGATGTATGCCCGCGTATTATGCCGGCCAGCTACGCTGATGGCATATACTCCGGGTGACTGCATCCCCGGCATAAATCGGCACATCAATTGCACCTGCCTCTCGCTACCTGCCACACCGTGGCGTAAAATAGTGACATACGGAGTTTTCTGCGGCTTTACGGCGGGAAATTCTGTTCTAGTGAGCGATATGACCCAACGAGAATCCCTGGAAATGGACGTGCTGATCGTGGGGGCTGGCCCTGCGGGTATGGCTACCGCTCTGCACTTGGCCCAGCTCATCGAAAAGCACAATTCGGAGGTTGACTCCGGTACGCGCCAAGGCCGCAAGCTATCAACGGAAGAAATCTACCTGCTCGAAAAGGGCCGCGAGATCGGCGCGCACCTGCTATCGGGAGCGGTGCTCGATCCGCGATCCCTCAAGGAGCTGCTGCCTGGGTTCGATCAATCCGGCAAGCTGCCGTCGTTCTTTACGCCTGTCACACAGGACGGCGTGTATTTCCTCACCGAGACCAGCGAGTGGAAACTGCCGGTGACACCGCCGTTCTTTCACAATCACGGCAACTACGTAGTTTCCATCAACCGGCTGGGACGCTGGCTCGGAGAACAAGTCGAGGCCACCGGACTGAGCGTCTTCACAGGATTCGCTGGAAAAGAAATCCTTTACGAAGACGGCCGCGTTTCCGGCGTGCGAACAGACGACAAAGGTTTGGATCGCGAAGGCAAGCCCAAGAGCAACTTCGAGCCCGGATATGACCTGCAAGCCAAGGTCACGGTCCTGGCCGAAGGAACACACGGCTCACTTGCCAAGCAACTCATTGCGGATAAGAGGCTCAACGCGGGACGCAACCCGCAGGTCTATGCGATAGGTGTCAAAGAATTGTGGGAAATTCCCGCAGGGCGCATTGAGCCGGGCACGGTGATCCACACGGCCGGCTGGCCGCTCACGGCAAATCAGTACGGCGGCGGCTGGCTGTATGCCATGCCGGAGGGCAGAATCTCCATCGGGCTTGTCTCGGGACTCGATTACAGCGATCCCGGATACGACCCACACGAAGCCTTTCAACGCTACAAGACTCATCCGTTCTTCCGACGCATTCTGGAAGGCGGCAAGATGCTGAAGTACGGCGCTAAGACCATACCCGAAGGCGGATGGTACGCCATGCCCAAGTTGGTCACAGATGGCGCCCTCATCGTCGGCGACAGCGCCGGGTTCCTGAATTCGCAACGGCTGAAGGGAATTCACCTCGCGATCAAGAGCGGCATGCTGGCGGCGGAAACGGTCTTCGAGGCTCTGCGCGATGACGACTTCTCCGAAGCAAAGCTCTCCGGGTACGTACAGCGGGTCGACCAAAGCTGGGCCAAGCATGAGCTATGGAAAGTTCGGAACTATCATCAGGCTTTTGAGCACGGCATGCTCGCTGGAGGCATCCACGTCGCACTACAGATGGTGACGGGCGGGCGCGGGCTCTATGAACGTTATCCCAATCGCGCCGGGCACGAGCATCTGCACAGGCTGAACGGGACCAGCCGGACCGCGCGCGAGCGGCTCGCGCCGGATGGCAAGCTGACGTTTGATAAGCTGACGGATGTCTATCACTCCGCCACCAAACACGCGGAAGATCAGCCGTGCCATCTTTTGATCCACGATACCAATATCTGCAATCAGCGCTGCACTGTGGAGTACGGCAACCCCTGCCAGCACTTCTGTCCCGCCGCAGTTTACGAGATGGTGGAGGCAAAGGATGGCAGCAAACAGATCCATTTGAATCCCTCCAACTGTGTTCATTGCAAAACCTGCGATATCATGGACCCGTACCAGATAATAACGTGGGTGCCGCCGGAAGGCGGTGGCGGTCCCAATTACGAGAACCTGTAATCCGTCATTCGTGTTCTGCAGAGCGTTGAATACCGTAAGGGCGCGGCTTCAGCCGTGCTGAAAAGCAGAAAACTATTGGGCTTTAGCCCCTGAGGTGGCTTTCTCCCTCAGCGGCTAAAGCCGAAGCATCTCCAATACGTTTTGCGGCACGGCTGAAGCCGTGCCCTTACTGAAAAGTTGCGCGGCGCGGTGCAACCAATTAAAGCGCCTGTGAAAAAAACATATCGCCAGGGACAGATCCTCAACTTGATCCGCAATCAAACCATCCGCACACAGGAAGATCTGGCGGCAGCCTTAAAGAAGGTCGGCATAGACGTCACGCAGGTGACTCTATCACGCGACATTCACGACTTAGGTCTGTTGAAAGGCCCCGGCGGCTACCACGAGCCGCAGGCGGATACGCCGCGTTCGAGCGAGGTCGGCACGCTTCAGTGGACGCTGGAAGAATTCGTTCGCGATGTGAAGACCGCCTGCAACCTAGTGATCGTCAAAACAGCTCCGGGCAACGCTCAGACAGTCGCCGCGGCGCTCGACCGCCAAGGCTGGCCGCAAATCATCGGCACCCTCGCGGGGGACGATACCATATTTGCCGCAACGCCCGACGCCAAACAGGCATTGTACGTCCGCAGCAAATTGCTCGAGATGATGCGGTAGCAGACTCGGCTGCCAAATCGCTCCGCTGCATCATCGAATATGCAGGAGTGAAATATGCAGGATGCCGCACCGCGCCCTGGCGATCCGGACGAGCAGCCTTGGCGAATGCCACAGCCGCCAAGCCCGCCGAAGGAACCGCCCTCGCCCGGGCCTGTTGAGCCCCCACCGATAGACGAGCCGCAGCGCATCCCGCCAAAGCCGCCCGACCCGATTGACCCTCCTCCCGGCCCATTGCGGTCGCCATTTGGTCCTGAAGAGGAACCTTCGCAAGCCTGAAAAGCCGCGCCGTACGAACTACAAACAAGAACCCGCAGCGATGGTTCGCTGAATCTAATCCTCCGAGGTCGCTGCGATGCATCTACAAGCATCCATGCTAGTTCTGCTGAGTATGGCCGTCACGCTCCTGATGGTGCTCGGCTTTCGGCGCTACTCGGAACAGCGCCGAAGAGAGATGTTTTTGCATCACCGCCGCAGCCGAGTTGTATTTGATCTCACGGATGATCACAACAATACTCAGGAGAACGCCGGGACAGATCCCGTTTAAGTTTCGAGAAAACGTCGCGCGAGATTGCTCCAAGGAGTAGACACATGGAAATTCCGCGGATCTCCATCGAAGAAATTAAGAGGCTCAAAGATAACAATCAGCCAATGGTGTTCCTGGACAGCCGCAATCCGCAGGCTTGGGCGGGATCGGATGAAAAAATTCCGGGGGCTATTCGCGTCCCTGCGGACCAGGTGATTCAGCACCTGAAGGAGATACCGAAGGGTAGGACCATCATCACGTACTGTACCTGACCGAATGAAGGATCCAGCGCCCGTGTGGCGGAGGAATTAGCCAAAGAGGGATATCAGCATACGTATGCGCTAAAGGGAGGATTCAACGCGTGGCGCGACGCCGGCCACCAGTTGGAATCGAAGCCGCGCAGTGCCGCCGCCGCTTGACCCAATCCAGGTGGGTCTGCCTTGAAACTGGAAATACCAAGAGATCAGAGCGAAGTCGAAGTCGCCCTCCCGGAAGGGAAAGTCCGCCTCACCAACCTCCATAAGCTATTCTGGCCGGAACTCGGCATCACGAAACGGGATTTGATTCAGTATTACGTTGATATATCTCCGGTGCTTCTGCCGCATCTGGTGAACCGCGCCATGGTGATGAAGCGGTACCCCAATGGCGCGAGCGGCGAATTCTTCTTCATGAAGCGCGCGCCGAAACCCCGTCCCGAACAGATTCAGGTCTGCGCGATCAAGCACGGATCGGGAAGCATTATTGATTTTCCCGTTGTGAAGGATCTGCTGTCGCTGCTCTGGATCGTCAATTTGGGTTGCATTGACCTGAACCCGTGGTACGCCCGATGTGACGATGTGGACCGGCCGGATTACTTGCATCTTGATCTGGACCCCACACCCGGCGCGGGTATAGTGGACGTGCTGCAAACGGCGCTGGTGGTCCGGGATGCTCTGCAGGAACTCGAAATGCCCTGCTATCCGAAAACAACCGGCTCGCGCGGCATACACGTCTACGTACCTATTGTGCGTGGCCCGTTACAGAAAGAGGTTTGGACGTTTGCGAAGCAGCTTGCCCGGGCGCTCGCGCACCGGCATCCGAATCTCATCACCGCCGAATATCGCGTTGCGAATCGTCCCAAGCAACATGTGCTGGTGGATTATAACCAGAACGCTTGGGGGCGGACGCTGGCTTCTGTTTATTCAGTGCGGCCCCAGCCGCGCGCCTCTGTCTCAACACCGGTGCGCTGGGAAGAGGTTGCAAATGGGTTCAAGATTGAAGATTTCCGCTTGGATAATGTTCCGGCTCGGGTGCGGAAGGTGGGAGACTTGTGGAAGCCTCTGCTGCAGAAGAGAGGTCGCGTGCGGCTTGAGAATTACGCCGCGGCATTAAAGGCGGCAACATGACTCTTCCACTGAAATCACCATACCCGCCGATGGACGCGCTGTCAGCCCTGGAACTGCCTCAAGGCCCAGCGTGGCAATACGAGCCAAAGTGGGACGGCTTTCGATGCCTGGTCTTTCGTGACGGCTCTCATGTGGAATTGCAGTCGAAGGCAGGCCAACCGCTGAGCCGCTATTTTCCCGAGCTGGTGAGCGCGTTCTCGGCACTCAAACCGAAGAAGTTCGTCTTGGACGGCGAAATCGTTGTTCCTGTCAATGGGGAACTTTCGTTCGACGATCTGCTGATGCGCATTCATCCGGCGGAAAGCCGAATCCGCAAGCTTGCGGCGGAGACCCCGGCAATGTTCGTCGCCTTCGACATGCTGGTTGACGAGAACGGCAAAACGCTGGCCGGGCTTCCGCTGGAGGAGCGCAGGGAACGCTTGGAGGCATTTGCACGAGCTTACTTTTCAAAAGACTCCCGCATGCGGCTTTCGCCTGCCACCAAGGACTTCACCCGCGCGCGCGAGTGGTTCCGCATGGCAGTTGGACTTGATGGCATCATTGCGAAACGTCAGGACGCGCCCTATGAAGCAGGCGAGCGAAGCGGCGCCATGCAGAAGATTAAAAAGCTTCGCACGGCGGACTGCGTGGTGGGAGGCTTTCGTTACGCATCGAAGGGCAAGATGGTTGGCTCTCTGTTGCTTGGACTCTACGACGACAAGGGACTACTGAACCACGTGGGATTCACGTCTTCCATTCACGCCGCGCATCGTGCTGAGGTGACGCGCAAGCTGGAAGCTCTCATCCAGCCGCCTGGCTTTACCGGCCAATCTCCCGGAGGACCGAGCCGCTGGAGCACGAAGCGTTCGGCGGAGTGGCAGCCCCTCGCGCCCAAAATAGTAGTCGAGGTGCAGTACGATCATTTCACAGGCGGACGTTTCCGGCATGGAACCAAGCTCCTACGATGGCGGCCGGATAAGGCTCCCCGCCAATGCACGATGGCTCAAGGTCGGCGGGAGAGCCGTTCACCGCTCGACCTCTTGTAATGTCTAGGCTTTCATGGCAGGTGCAGAACTGTGGAACAACGTCTTCGAGTGGGAACGTCGGGATGGCATTACGCGCATTGGCGTGGACCGTTCTATCCCGAGCAGATGCGGGCGGATCAGATGCTCGCTTATTGCGTGCAGCGTTTCTCCAGCATCGAGATCAACAACTCGTTCTACAAGCTGCCGGCTAGAGAAACCTTCGCAAGCTGGCGTGACGCCACACCCAAAGACTTCGTTTTTGGCGTGAAGGCCAGCCGGTTCATTACCCACAATAAAAAGCTGAAAGACCCGAAGCCTTCGGTCGAGCGCTTTTTCGCGAGCGTCTCGGCCCTGGAGCCCAAAATAGGCGCGATCCTATTTCAACTGCCGCCGCAATGGGGGCGGAACGCTGACCGGCTCGAGGAGTTCTTAGAAGCTGTGCCGCAGGGATATCGCTACGCATTCGAGTTTCGCAATGATTCTTGGTTTGATGAAGAAATCTATCGTATTCTGCGGCAGCACAACGCTGCGTTCTGCGTGTGGGATTTAGCCGGGCAGCAATCGCCTCGCATGTTGACCTCAAATTTCGCGTACCTGCGGCTGCATGGGCCTGACCCGCACAAATACAGCGGGTCGTATTCCAGAGAGCAACTTGGTAAGTGGTTGCGTTACTGCAAGGAATGCCTTGAAAACGGCGCCGAGCAGGTATTTGTCTACTTCGACAACGACCAGGCCGGATACGCGGCGTTGAACGCCATGACGCTACAGCAGATGGCATCAGGCCCCGCTAAAAAGTCTTCCGCTTCCGTACGTCGAGCGCGTAGCCCCCGTTCTGATCGCGAACCGCACTTACGGACCAACCTTTCTTGAACTCATATTCTATCTGCACAATTTCATTCTGCGTGGACGTCACGTCTGTTGCAAAGGTGAAGAAAAGATTTTTCGTCACACGCTGCTGAATCGCAAGGCGCGCGCCCGGGTTCTGCTGATTACCGCCGATTACCGGATCGATGGAAAGGCGCGAGATACCGGCGAGTTTTTCCACCTTGCTGCTCACCTGGCCAGCGAGACCCTGCGCCAGCACCGATTCAGCTCCCAGCACCGCCGGGGTGTTCGCTGCGGCCGCCTGCTGCGCGGTGGTTTTCCCGAACGCCAGCAGGTTGATGACGTCTACGGGCGACAGAGGCGGATCGGAGCTGTAGTTCGTCCTCAGCCTGTTTATCGGCCCCACCAGGGTTAGATACAGATCGTACTGGTTCACTGTTGTCGAAGCTGTCACATTCAGCACCGGCTCGGTCCGCACCGGGTTCGCAAAATCAATGACTCCATTCTGGATGCGGTAACGGTTGTTCATGAAGAATATCTCACCGCTGTTTAACGTCACTCTGCCCAACATCACCGGCTGGTTCAGAGTTCCCGCCACACGAAGATTAGCGGCGCCTTGCAGGCTCAGTTTGACGCTTTCGAGTTGCACTGCTTGGGCTGTTTGAACAGTGATGTTCAGTCTGATTTTCTCCGTAAATCCAGCATCCGGTGAAGGCGCAGTATCGCCTGTAAACTGACCGGCAAACTGCGACAAGTCGAATTCCCTTGTGAAGGAAATACGATTGATAGTGACCAGCCCGTTGAGTGCCGCCGATTGCAAGCCACCCGTCATCGCCACCTGGCTTTGAAGAATGGCCCGCATACCGCGCGGATAGCGCAGACGCACATTGTCGGCCTTCAGTCCCAAATTGAACTGCACCGCTGGCGAGTAAGTGACTGCTCCGCTGAGCGCTATGGTTCCGCCGCCGCTTTGCCCGGTGACGTTAATCAACTCCAGCCTGTTATTGCGAACCGCTACATCGCCGTTTAGCTTTTCGACGCCCACGGGAGAGCCGGGAATCTGGAAACGTGCGTCGGCGATCCGGATTTGTCCTTGAAGCCTGGGACGGGCGCGGTCCCCGGTGGCGTCAATCTGAACATTCAGCCGTCCGGCGCTACCCATCTCAGGCTGGAACATCTGAACGATCCGAAGGTCAACATTACCTCGCGCGGAAGCCTTAATCGGCCCGCCACCTCGGATCGGAAACTCGCCCTCAATGCGCAGGTCAGTTTCGGTCCCCTTGAAGTGTACCGGCTGCAGCACGACTATGCCGTTGCGATAATCCAGGCGAATGGGTGTCACATTCGCAATTTCCAGCGATTGGTAGCCTAGCGACAGCGTAGGGAGCTCCACGTGCGCTTGCAGCAGATCGGTTCGCTTCAACGGCCCGGAAAGCGTGCCGTGGATTTCGGTCTCGCCGCGGATCGGGCTTGAAACGTGAGCATACGTTTGCAGCAGTGACCCGAGCGGCAGGCTTCGGGTATCGAACTTCGCCGTCGTGTAGTAGTCGCCTTCCAGTCGAACTTCGCCGGACGCTTCGAGGTACCCGTCGGGAATGCTAGAGCTCATGCTGATCTTGGCTCGCTTCTTGGCCACCGCGATCTGCGTTTTGAAGGCATTGATAGCCTTGTCTTCGACCTGCAACTGCGGTATCTGAACGGCGAGATCAAGCTGCGGGTCCTGGAGCGTGCCGCGGCCCCTCGCCGAGGCCGTTAAAGTGCCGCTGACCGGTAGATTCTTCGACTGCACATACTGGAGCTGATTGAGCCGGATCGCCGGCGCGCTGAAATCAAGTTGGTAGCCTTGATTCGGGATGTAGACTAGACTTCCCCCAGCGTTGCCTGCCGGCGTTTGGATGCTTAGGTTGGAATCAATCGCATCACCCGTTCCCTGGAAGTTAACAGTCAGGCTGTCTACGGGCTGGTTCCACAACATGGCGCGCGTGAGGCGCACCGAGCCACGACCGGAAGGATGCAACTGCGATCCGGTCAAAGACACATTGATATTCAGTGTTCCCGCGATTGGATACTGCTTTCCCGCAAGCTGCTGCAGCTCCTCGACCGGAAACTGATTAGACGAGACGCGAATATTTAACGGTGAAGATTCCGTATAGTTCCAGTTCCGCAGACCCGCTGATATGTCGAATTGAAACCGCGCCGCAGGATTGCTCCTGTTCCGCTGGCCCTGCCGAGCGGCCGGAACCTGGTTCGGAGCCGCCGGTTCCATTTCAATCAAGCCGTTGTGCAGCGCCACTCCAGAGGGACTGAGTTCGACGCCGGCACGCACCACACGCGCCCGCGCAGTTTGGTATTGCAGATTGGTGAGATTCACTTGCCCCGCGAACCGCGGCGCGTCTACCTTGCCGGAGAGTTGTCCACGAACAGAACCCTGTCCGTAGAGTCCGAGCAACTGCGGCGCAGACGTGGGTTTCGTTTGTCCCCGCTGCGGCTTTGCAGGCGCGGCTGTTCGAAATGCCAGCGCGAGCACGTCGATCTCGTGGAGGTCGTCCGAATCGGCCTCTACGTTCAGGCTGGAGCGGCCACTGGCGGTTCCGTTCAGACGCACACTGCTGCGCGGCGTTTTGATATGTGAATCAGCGATTGTGATGGCTTTACGATCTCCATCGTAGGTCATGTGAACCACTGCGTTCACCGGAATGGGAGCGACTCCTGATGAGGCTGCTCCCGCGCCGGCCACACTGCCCTGCGCCGCCAGATCAGAACGAACCCGCAGACCCTTCATACTGCCCTGCCAGCCTGCTTGAAGATTGCCATTCACCCGGCCTGTGACGGGCACGTGTTGCAGAGGGTTTGTGCCCGCAGCTGCGCTTGCCGCACCCAGAGAGATATCGCGGATAACCGCCTGGACCGCGGCCTGCGCATTCTCGGCGCCAACGTGGCGCATCACGGCAGTCGCGGTCACACCGCCGCCCAGCAGGCTGGCGCGAACGCCATCCACGGTCAAATCTCCACCTTCCAGGTGGAAGTGACCCTGCAAAGAACGCACGTCAGCTCGCGCCTGGCCGGATTTCACCACCAGTTGGGGGCTGCTTAGCTTCCCATCTACAAACAAAGCCTGCATAAAGGGAACGTCAGGCGCGCTACGGTAGCGCAATGAGCCGGCCGTATTGATCTGCCCGGCGGGAATACTCTTCGGACTCATCATGCTGGCGAGGTCTTGCGTGGAGACGGTGGCGTAGAACGTGCCCTGCACGTCCGGGTTGACGTAATCATTCAGATTGCCCTGAAAAGAAATTCGCGATGCCGACGTCGAAAGCTGCAGACGCTGCAATGTGACGCCTGTACGCGTTGTGCTGAGCGCCGCATCCAGATCGTGCTTGAGAGGCCGGTAATGGTTCACCTGAACAATGCCGTCGCGGTAGTTCAGTGTGCCATCGTAGGCCGTTCTTGATCTGTCGAACCCCACCCGGGCTACAAGATCGCGGACCGCTGCATTCAACTCCGACTTATTGTCGTTGTAGTAAATCTCGCCCCTGTTGAGCACGACATGATTGATGGCAAGGTCGAATACGTCCGTCTTCGACTCACTCTTCCTCTTAGGCTGCGGGATGTTGCTACGCCCTTCCTGGTCCACGAGCAAATGGATGACTGGCCGGTCCAAGACGATCTCGTTCAAGTTGATCTCGCGCTGCCACACCGAGATGATCTTCACACCTACACCAACATGATCGATGGCGAGCAACGGCTTGCTGTTGTCGGGCTCCGTGCCGTGAATAGTAATGTCGTAGAGATCGGCGTAAAGGTTCGACAAGCGGAATGCATAGTTCCCTATTTCAACGCGTCCGCCGGTGGAAACCTCCGCCGCTTCCGTTAGCTTGCGCAGAACGTAATTGTGAAAACGCTCGCTCCTCACCACCAGGTACAAAGCAATAATGATGACGATCAAAACGATCACAATGCCTGCAAACCACTTGATAGCTTTGCTCATGCGAGCACCCTTTTTCGATTCAGTTTCGGGTCAGAACGACTGACCTAATGTCACAAAAAACTGAGTGGCTTTGATGCCTTTGACAGGGTTGAGATTGCGGCCAATATCGAACCGCACCGGGCCCACCGGCGTGTTGTAGCGCAGCCCGAAACCGAATGTGTTGGTATAGTCCCCCCAGAAATTTGTGAAAGAGATCCTCGGGTATACGTTGCCGCCATCGTAGAAGAAGACGCCGCCTAAATCTTTTTTGATCGGTATCGGAAAGCGCGCCTCGGAATTGACGATAAACAGCATGTTGCCGCCTACCGGCACGGAGATGTTGGAACAGGTGGAGGGATCGCCCGATTTCGAGCAAATAGGGACGGTTCGCTGCGGCCCCGCCGCGTTGACGGGGAATCCGCGCAGGCTGGTACCGCCGCCAGAGAAAAATCTCTCGCTCAGCGGCACCTCGCTCCCAGAAAATGACTTTGCCAGTCCTACGCGGCCCTGGTTGGCCCAGACCAGCCATGGCTTCACTTCCCTGTAATACGCCGTCTGACCGAGAGCGCGCAGGAAATTGGTGTTAGATCCGATCGCCTTCGGGCTAATACCGAAGTCGAATACCTGGTACATGCCGCGGTGTGCGTCGAGCGGCTTGTCGCGGGTATCGCGAACGTAAGAGGACGACACGGTGGAGAGCCGCACATTGCGATCCTGAGGGAGCACCAGTTCAGGAATCAGCAAGTCTGTCAGGGATGTTCTCCGGAAACCGTAGCGCAGCAGCAGCGTTTTTGTCTTGCGGCGGTCAAGTGCTCGTTCAAGCTGTAGCGAGTATTCGTTCAGCCGGGCGGTGTACATGGGATTCTGGCTGGTGCGTTCCGCCGATATGCTCAGCAGCGAACTCCAATTGAAACCGCGAAAATGCGGATCTGCGTAGGTTAACGAGGCGCGTTGATCCAGCCTGGCCGCCAGGACTGAAAGGGATGCTGTTTCTCCCTTGCCCCGAATGTTACGGCGCGTGTATTCAAGCGAGCCACGGGGGCTGGTGAACTGCTGCTGAGTCACTTCGAATTTGTCCGGCAAACCAATCGCCGGCAAACCAGGCAAGGCAACCGTGCCGCTGGGAATGTTGGCGGTCTTGGGCGCGACCTCGATGCCAAAACCATACGTAATTGTATTTCGCTTCGCTTCGTGCACCTTGATGAGAACATCTTCTACACTCTGGTCGGTGATCAGACGTCGAGGCGCCACATCGGCCCAATCGAAGACTCCCGCGTTATAAAGACGGCTTTCCGACTCCAGAAGCTTTGTCCGGCTAAGCGGCTTCCCGGGGTCCACCTCCGTCAGCGTGTTGATGAATTGCGGCCGCGTCTTTTGCTGGCCCAGGAGAACCACGTTGGAAATATCTGTCTGGACGCCCTCGTCAATGGTGTATGTTACGGCGACGTGCTGCTGATCGGGATCAGGGCGGACCTCGGATCGGAACCGGGAGTTGGGATATCCAAAATCGAGGTAAGTGGCAATGATATTATCGCGATCTTTGTTCAGTAACCATTGCGAAAACGGCTTGCCCGGAGCCAGGTTCATCCCTCCCGTGGAAAGCGTAGTGGTGATCTGCTTTCCGTTCACCACCACCGCGAGTTGCGTCACAATGCTTTGTGGGCCCTCAGTGATATAGAAGTTGGCATAGACGTTGGGGTGGTGATCCGCGATGTCCGGTCTGACGTTTACGCTGGCAAAGCCCGCATCACGGTAATAGTTCGTAAGCGCCTGTACACTACGCCGCACCAAGTCGTTGTTGAATTTCCCCCTGGTGAATAGTTTGCCCGTTTCAACCTGGACCAAAGGCTCGAGTTCGCGGTCGGAAAAGTGCTGGTTGCCGCGAATGTTCACCTCTTTCACGCGGTGCTTGTGCCCGCGGTCGATGACGTAAACAATTGTGAGATCCTCCGCGATCTCTTGCTTTTGCGTGGTCACCTTTACATCGAAATAGCCTTTGGATTGGAAATGAGAAACCAGATTGCGTTCGCCCTCCTCGATCAAATCCTGATCGAGCGAATTCTCTTCGTAAATGGGAATCAGCCGGCGCAAGACGCGCTGCGACACCTTGGCCCCTTCGGTCTTTACCACCGCCATATCAGTGATCTTGACAAAGAACGTTACATCGGCCCTGTTGGTGTCTCGTTCGTAGCGAATCGGCTCCAGGCGTACCTGCTCTGCCAAAAAGTTGTGCCGGCTGACATAGTCGCGGATAAAGTTGACCGCGTTCGTGAGCCGGTCAGCATCCCATTTCTTTCCGGGTTTCAGGTATGCGCTTTTCAATCTTGCGCGAATGGAACGTAGAGAGTCGGCGATCCGTGCCGCTTCAGCAGGCGGCGGGCCTTTGACCTCGATCTGGCCGTACCTGGCCCGCTCGTTTAACGTAGCGTAGTAAGTCACGTTGACGAGTTTGTGGTGCTCGTCAACAGTGATTTGATTTCGAACGGTTGCAAGGAAGTACCCATTCCTTTGGACGAATTCGAGCAGCCGTTGCTCGCCATCGCGGAGTTGCTTTTCATCGTAGGGCTCCTGACTGGGATAGTTCACCACTTGCAACAGACGGCCGTAGTCAAAAGCTTTTGACAGACCCGAGAACTCAATCATGCCGATGTAATAAGCCGGTTCCAGAACCAGATCGACCTCCAGACCCTCCATCTGCGGCGTCACCTTCACCTCGACTTTAGTGAACTGGCCTGTGTTCTGCAGTTTCGTGATGCTGGCCTGTATTTTGGCGCCGGAGTAAGGCTCGCCTGCCTGCTGCTCGACCAATCCGCGCAAGCCACTCACGTCCAGGCCGGGTCGTCCGACCAAGTCCACGAACGCCACCTTCTCCCCCTCATATGAAATCTGCCCTTCCGGCTGTTGCGCTGAAGTTTGCAATGCGGGGCGGCTCAAAATCAGGAAAACGATCGCGACAAACAAGCTTCGAATCCGTTTCATGCCACTTCCCATTCGTACGTGCCGACGCGGCAATCTTAGCATGCCGGTCGTCGCTCGTAGTGTGCTTGACCGACCCTATGCGGGAATGCATCGGCACGCGCACAGTCAACGCCTTCATCAGGTTAGATGCTGAGACGGTTTATGGCGGGGGCAGCGAGGGCGGGCGAGTAACCTGCTTGGCAGTCACTTATGATGCGCAGGCCGAATTCAAGCGCCGGCCCTTACTGCAACAGCGGCTACTTTCATTTTCGCGGCAGCTTCTGATTCAGACGGCCCAGACGGCGGCTTGTAACCGGCGTCTCGATACTAGACAGGAAAGGATTGTAATCCACTGCCTGCGAGTGTTACGAGGTCGTCCGCCGCGAATCACGTCAACGCACATCGTGAATGGCCGTAACCCAAGTAAGCGGCCCAAGTCTCTCGTCAGGTACAAAATTGTGAAACCTGGGAAACGGCTACCCGTTCCCATTCTTTAGAGTAGCTTCCGGGGCATCAGGAGAGTCGAGCGTAACGGGGCGTGCGGCGGAACTGGCGGAGTGCATATTCCAAATCTGGGCATTGATCTGCGCGCCGATGAGGGTAATGAGGCTGATGACATAGATCCAAACCATCAGGATCACGAACGCACCGAGCGCGCCGTACATTTTGTCATAAGCAGCGATATAGCGTACGTAAAGGTTGAAAGTTGTGGTAGCGCCGATCCATGCCAGTCCAACAAACACGGAACCCGGAGTGATCCAAATTACGTGCCGCCTTGTGTTGGGAAGCACAAAGTTGATGAATGCGACGGCAATGGCCAGCAGGACCAGCGAGAATATCCATCGTCCTGTTTGCCACAGCCATAGCAGTGCCGGCCCGATGCGCTGCGCCAGCCACCAATCGGCCCAGTCGCCGAACGAGAGCAGCGCGAACGAAATAACCAGAAAGAAAGCCAGTACCACAACCATCAGAATCGCCATGCTAAGCCTCAGCACAAAGCTGCGGCTTTCCTTCACCTCATAGATAATGTCGAGCGCACTCATCAGACTCATGATCCCGGCCGAGGCCGCCCAAATCGTGCCCAGCATGCCCAGCGAGAGAAACCCCTTGTGACCGCGCGTGAGCCCGGTGACGGTGACCAGGATGAATTGCTGCGATTCCTGCGGCAGAGAGACGATCATCCAGCGCAGGATTTTCATCCACAATTCGGTGACAGGCAAAGTGCCGGCGAGCGCCGCCAGAAAGATGAGAAACGGGAAGAGGGCCAGCGAGAAGAAGTATGACATCTGGCCCGCCAAGCCCAGGACGTTATCGCCTTGGCTCTCACGCCAGACCGCCCTGGCGAGTTTCCTGATTGAGATCGACTGAGGAATCTGCGACGTCCCCTTCAACCCGACTATGGTCCATTTGTATTGTAGCCAATTTAGCCAGAATAGAGGCGGTGCGACAGAATACGCGCCACTGGGTAGCGGAACAGCACATATGTACTGCGGATAATCAGCGACTACGCAAACCTACTTCCACTTGGCCCTGCTTGTGTGAAATGCGCACCTTCACGTCTTCACCCAGATGTTCGAGCGACAACCCGAGACGCGCATCTTTAATGGCCAAGTTGTGAATGCGGAGGTGCTGAATGGATTCGGGCAGACGAGGCTGGCGGAATGCAACCTGTCCCGTGTTGCCGTTGATCGTCATCCCGAGACAAGCCTCCAGGACCATGAATACGCAGCCCGCCGCCCAGGCTTGTGGAGAGCACGCGACGGGGTAAAGTGTGGGGCCTTCACCAGAACGACGGCGGAACCCGCAGAAGAGTTCCGGCAGGCGGTGCGACTCCAACGTGACGTTGACATCCAGCAAGGCACTGAGCAGTCTTACCGCGCTGTCCTTAAACCCGTAACGGGCCAGTCCGCTCGCGATCATGGCGTTGTCATGCGGCCAAATGGAGCCGTTATGGTACGACATCGGGTTGTAGCGCGCTTCGCCTCTTGCCACGGTGCGTATTCCCCAACCTGTAAAGAAATCGTCGCTCATTAATTGCGCCGCAACACGCCGGGCGTGTTCGTAGCCTGCTATGCCGGTGAACAGACAGTAGCCCGCGTTCGACGCTCGCACGCGGCAGGGTTGCTTGGCTCCGTCCAGAGCTAGCGCGTACGTGCCGATGTCCTCGCACCAGAATTCGCGTTCGAATCGGTCCTGGAGGTCGAGAGCGTCACGTTGCAGCGACTGAGCATGTTCGTGATGTCCCAACATAGCTGCCAATTTTGAAGCCGCGACCTTAGCAGCATAGACGTAACCCTGCACCTCGCAAAGCGCGATGGGGCCCTCCGCCAATGTGCCATCAGCGTGGAAGATGGAGTCCTTGGAGTCTTTCCAACCTTGGTGTACCAGCCCCTTACCCGAGCGGCAGAAGTATTCGACGAAACCGTCGTCATCCATGTCGCCATAGTCGTCCATCCAGGCAAGGGCGAGTTGAATGTGAGGCCAGATGGACTCGATCAGCGCCCGGTCTGCTGTGCGATCATAGTAGGCGCCAGCGAGCATGACAAACAGAGGAGTGGCGTCAACACTGCCGTAGTATTGTCCGAATGGCACTTCTCCCAGCGTCGCCATCTCTCCCCGGCGCATTTCGTGAACCACCTTGCCAGGTTCGGCATCCATTTCGGGAAGGTATTCCGTCGCTTGCGTTTGCGCCAGGAACTGCAGTACCCCCTGTGCGATTTGTGGGTTAATCCAGAGGCACTCAAGAGCTGTAATGATGCCGTCGCGGCCGAATACAGTGCTGAACCACGGAATGCCTGCATAGGGATAGCACCTCTCGGGATTGCCGGCAATCATCATGTCCACGTCGGACAAAGACCGGTTCACCCACGTGTTGAACTGCTCATTGGAGCTGTACAGTTCACAGCTCTGCGCTCGCAGCAGAGCCAGTTCACTCTTCACCTCGGCGCTCGCAGTGTGGAAAGACCAGCCATTCCGCGCCGTCTCCTCGTTTTCACATGCGACGCTGACGTAAAAGCTGGTTTTCTCGTGCGGCTGCAACGTGGCGCGAAACTGCACCTCCGAGGCGGATATTCGAAACGGCTTCGGAGTGCACTCGATCCTGGTCCGGCGCAGAACGCCGTCCAAACCTTCATACGACAGGATTGCTCCGCCGTCCTCGATCACGTTCTGCAGACGCTTCCCCCGGCGGTCGCGATGCGTCCCGCGGACCTCGAATATATCAGCGAAGTCGGATTCGAATCGCAGTGACAGCGGCAGTTCCAGCGTGTGCAAACTGTAATTGGATACCTTGAACTCTTCGTAGCAAACGCCGCGCCAAAGGAATTTGGAACGCGCCACATGAAGCGCGCCGCGTGGAATGACGATCTGATCCTCTTCCGTCACGTCCTGGTTCGAGAGGTCAACACTCAATTCTGAATTGTCGTCCTTGACTGCAGCGCTGAGGAAGAGGGGTCGCGACTGCCCGACCCGCAGAACCAGCCGTGACAAGTATCGCGTCCCCTGGTAAAAGATCCCCTGCTCCCCCAAACCCATGGCTTCTATGTCGCCGTTGCGGTCGAACACACCAAAGGTTTTCCCGTGCTTGAGCACACGAGTACCGCCATAGGGCAGGGCCGAGGACGCTAAAATGTAGAATTGTTCGTCTAGGCGGATAATCTCGTCCATGCAGAATATCGCTCTGTGATATTTGCGTCTTCGACCACTGCTCCTGTGATCTCGGCGTAGATATTGAGGTAGTCGCGTGTCATTCTTGAAGCGCTAAAGCGTTCCAGAAACCGGCGGCGGCAGCGGGCGCGATCAAACGTGAAAGCCTTCTCGACAGCCTGAATCGCCTCTTCCATATCGCGTACAATGAAACCGGTCACGCCTTCTTCGATCAACTCGGGCACCGAACCTCTCTTGTACGCGATAACCGGGGCTCCGCAAGCCATCGCTTCAATCATAACAAGGCCGAACGGTTCCGGCCAGTTGATCGGCACCAGCAGCGCCACCGCGCCACCCATTAAGAGGTTCTTTTCATCCTGATTGGCTTCCCCAAGATATTCGACGTGCGGTTGGCACAGCAGAGGCTCGATGGATCGCTCAAAATACTCGCGGTCCGCGCGGTCGACCTTGGCGGCGATCTTCAAATTCATACCGGTCCGGCCGGCGATCTCGATCGCATGGTCCAGCCCCTTCTCCGGTGAGATGCGGCCCACGAACGCGAGATAATCGTCCGGGTGTGCCCGGAATGTATGAAGATCGTCCGACAAGCCGTGGTAGACTGTGCCCCGCCAGTTGATCCATGGCAGCGGCCGGCGCTGCGCGTTGGAGATCGAGACTACCGGCACCTCCCGGAATTCCCGGTACAGCGGCACCAGGTGCGGCAGATCGAGCCGCCCATGCAACGTCGTCACGTGAGGCCTCCTTTGGCGCCGCGACCAATGATAGTGGAGATAGTCGACGTGGTAGTGAACGATATCAAACTCACCATCCAATTTGGCGATCTGTTCCAGCATCAGGACGTGATGAGCAATCGGATCTGTACAAGACGGGTCGGTTCGCAGCGAACGCTTGCAGGGAGAAATCAAGCGAGCTTTGGTTTTCGAATCTCCGCTCGCGAACAGAGTTACGTCGTGTCCTTGTGCTACCAACTCCTCCGTCAGGTATGAGACAACGCGTTCTGTCCCTCCGTATGACTTGGGCGGAACGCTTTCATATAACGGCGACACTTGTGCAATCTTCATTCAAACCTCCGGGGCGCACACGTTGGTTTGATGAGGCACAAAACCGTGATGGGTGCATCAAGTCGCCCAGTGGGGGCGGGGCAACCGTGTTTACCTCGAAGGTTTCTTGTGCTTGAAATACTCAACCTGCCGCAAGCGCTTTTCAGCCTCTTCTTTGGTCTTGTATGGCCCTCCGAGATTCTTCCCCTTTTCAGACAAGACCTGATAACCGTCTTTGACCTTCTTAATCATACGTCCCGGTTTTCCTTTCCGAAGGAGATTTCGCGTACTCCGTGCGCTTGTTCTTGAGAAGCTTCCACCCCAAAACGCCGGCGGTTCCGGCGGCCGCCAGCCATCCGCGGTGGGTGGTCTCCCATAGTTCGATGCTCATCTCATGCGCGCGGCTGTCGAATATGCCGTGTGCGCCATGGCCGCCGCCGACGGGCTCAAACAAGTTGCTGGGCCGGTCCGGGTTCACCGGTTGGTCCGTCTGCGGAGAGTCGTAACCTGTCTTTGCCAAATACCAATCTAAAAAGCCGGGTGCTACTTTGTTTCCGACAATCGCTCTGACAGTGGGACCTCCAACGTAAACCTCTCGTCTGCGATGCGTCGTAGCCCATATGATGGCTTTCGCTGCGACCTCGACGGTACCGGTTCTTCGAACCAGCTTACGTCCTCCGCAGCAAATTGGTCGGCAAACCACAGGGCCTGTTTCCGGGTGAATGCTCCATTACCGTCTACGAACAATCTTGCCGCGGGGCCAATCGCCTGGCGGGCAAGCCTGACGCGTTCGAGGTCTTCGCCCGGATTGCGACCGACCTTCATTTTCACCCGGGAGATTCCTTGCGCCACCCACCCACGGAGTTGGTCCTGCAACTGATTGAACAGAACATAGTTTCCCATGCGCCAGGGGTATCCATGGCATCTCGGTTCCGCATGAGGGGTACCAGTTTGGTCCTCACTAGTTCGGCTGTGGCGGCCCCACCTCGCCAAATCCCCAGTATTAGATGCCGCCAGTACGGGTCTCAGGCGCAATTAATACCGCGTTCAATGCGGAAATGCGCCCTGAAGCGGTAGGGTATACTCGCTCGATGAAATTATTTCTCGACAATATCCACCTGTTTTTCGCTCTCCATCCGGCTATCCAACTACAAATCATCAGTTTTTAATCTGACAGTCCCAGTGGTACTAGGCTTGCTGGAAATACAGCAGTACGAGGCGCTTACACGGAACAGCAATTCACAGCGCCTTCCGAACGATGGCCAGTGGCACTTCGCACATTCAGGATCTTCAGGACATCGGAAAAACGTCGAGCATGTTTTAAGAGCGGAGGTAAAGCATCATGACGACGCACCTTCCGGACGAAGCTCAACTCGTAGCTGCGGCCCGGCTGGGAGATCAGCACGCGTTTAGCATCCTAGTCAATCAATACCAAAAGAATATCTATCGTTTGGCATTGAAGATCACAGGAAACCATGAAGATGCCGAAGATTCCATGCAGGAGGCTCTGCTGAAAGCCTATTGCAATATCAAGCAGTTCCAAGGCAGTTCCCGCTTCTACACATGGCTGGTGCGAATCGCCGTAAACGAAGCTCTTATGAAAGTACGCAAGCGGCGGGTAGATCGCGTGCGGCAAGTTTCGCTCGATGAGCTAGTGCAGGTGCACGGCCTGCAATTCCCCCGTGAGGTCAAGGATTCCAGCGAAAATCCGGAGAAACGTTGTGCGGAGCTCGAAATGCAGGAACTGCTAGCCCGCGCGTTAAGCCCGAGGTTAGGAGCCGCGTTCTTGCTGCGTAACGCGGAAGATTTTTCTGTAAAGGAAACCGCGAAGATCCTCGGGTTGTCCGTCTCGGCCGTCAAGTCCCGCCTGACGCGGGCGCGTTCCCGCCTGCGGCAGCGCGTCAAAACAGTCTTCGCTGACGCGCAAGCTGCGTAAGAGAAACTATGGGCCGCCAGAGCGGGCGGCTAACCACTTAGCAATGGTCGCCCGCGCAACTTTTTTTCACTCTTCACTTATGTCGGCCGCGCCCACAATCTGATCGACCTCCCATCTGCCGCCTATCCCATTGACCCTCTACCGCGTGAGCGATACTATACTGGGTCTGTAGAGGCAGTCTGGATGACGATTGACGAAGAACTGACCCGACTGGAAGAAAGCCTGCGGCGGCTGAAAATCGAATTCGATATATATTTCAACGGCGGCTCTCAGCGTCCGCCAAGCGACACCCAGTGGCGCGTGGAGAGCCTGATCAAGAAATTTTCCGATTCGCCCAAACTTACGTTCGCCCAACGATTTCGCTACAACGCTATTGCTCAGCGTCACGCCGTCTTCAACGACCTTTGGAGGCAACGTGTCAAAGCTCGTGAAGAAGGACCGCGCATGACCGCTGCCGAACTCCGCCAGATGGCACCCAAACCGGCGTCGTTTCGCGTCGAATGGCGTGATCCGGTTGCCGAAGCCGATAAGGTGGACAAGTTATTCGCGGCACTCGTAGAAGCAAAAAAGCAATGCGGGGAAAGCCTCGCCAACCTTCCGGCAGACGCCTTCAAGAAGTTTGTCCTGCAAAAAACTGCGCAGTTGAAACGTGATTTTAAATGTGATCAGGTACAGTACGTAGTGGAAGTGGAAGACGGGCAAGTAAAGCTGAAAGCCAAGGCCGTCTAGTCGTCCGGGTTCGCATCATCTTACGAATATTAAAAAGGGAGAATAGTTCCTTGAGGAAGATTTCGCGCGCGCTAATGAGTGTTACAGATAAAGCAGGCCTCGTGGATCTGGCGCGGGGTTTAAGTGAGTTTGGAGTTGAGATTCTCTCCACCGGCGGCACGGCGCGCCTGTTGCGGGAGGCAGGAATCGCCGTCAAAGATGTTTCGGAAGTGACCAAAATGCCCGAGATGCTGGACGGACGAGTCAAGACGCTGCACCCCGCCGTCCATGGCGCGCTGCTGGCCCGCCGCGACAATCTAGAGCACATGCGAACGTTGGAGGGCCAGTCCATCGGGTTGATTGACATGGTGGTGGTGAACCTCTATCAATTCGAGCAAGTCGCCGCGCGTCCCGGAGCACGCTTTGAAGACGTGATCGAAAACATCGATATCGGGGGACCGTCGATGATTCGCTCTGCGGCCAAGAATTTCCAGGACGTCGCGGTGGTCACGTCGCCGGAGGACTACCCTAAGATCCTCGACGAGATGCGCCACTGCGGTGGAACGCTCAGCTCTGAAACGCTGTGGGAATTGGCGCAGAAGGCGTTTGCTACCACGGCTCGCTACGACTCCGCCATCGCTTCGACTCTCGGCGCGCTGGATCACGCCGGAAACCGGAAGAACGGTGCGGGAGAGAAGTTTCCAGCCCCCCTGGAACTCAAGTATGAAAAACTTTGCGACCTGCGGTATGGAGAAAATCCGCACCAGGCTGCCGCTCTTTACGCCACAGCGAACGGCAAGGGCGCGGGAATTGCGGGCGCCAAGCAGTTACAAGGCAAGGAACTCTCATTCAATAACCTAGTGGATCTGGAAGCTGCTTGGGAATTGGTTCAGGAGTTCTCCGAGCCAGCCACTGCGATCATCAAACACACCAATCCTTGCGGCGCCGCTGTTCAGCCGACCCTCGCTCAGAGCTATCTGAAGGCATACGAGACCGATCCGGTCTCCGCATACGGCGGCGTGCTGGGCTTCAATAAACCTCTGGACGGCGAGACGGCAGAGCAAGTTGCCAAGTTATTTGTCGAGGCGATTGTCGCTCCCGGCTTCTCTAAAGAAGCGTTAGAACGCCTTTCCACAAAGAAGAACCTGCGGCTGGTTGCCGTGGACACTTCCATTTCTTTGGAGCACGAGTTCGCGTTGAAGCAGGTGAGCGGGGGCATGCTGGCGCAAGACCAGGACCGCCATCAATTGGCAGCGTCCGACCTGAAGACCGTCACGAAGACACAGCCCACGCCGGAGCAAGTCCAAAGCCTGCTCTTTGCCTGGAAAATCGTGAAGCACGTGAAGTCAAACGCGATCGTCTATGCACGCGACAGCCAGTTGGTCGGCGTAGGCGCAGGGCAGATGAGCCGTGTGGATTCGGTCAAGCTGGGAGCCAGCAAAGCCCTCCTGCCGCTGCAAGGGACCGTTATGGCTTCCGACGCCTTCTTTCCCTTTCCCGATGGCGTTGAAGAAGCAGCCAAGGCAGGCGCCGTGGCCGTCATTCAGCCGGGGGGCTCGATTCGCGATGCAGAGGTGATCGCTGCATGCGACCGCCTGGGGCTGGCCATGGTCTTCACGGGCGTGCGGCATTTCAGGCATTAACGGCGCAGGACAGCCAGTCCCATTCCGTTCGTCTGGCGGGTTGCGTTCTGACAGGTCCTTGTTCCCGCGGAAGGCGGTTCCTGTTACGTCGCGTCTCTGAATTGCGCTATACTGCGAGCAGGAGCATTTTCCCCAAAAAGCTTTGGTCCAAGAGCAAAGATGATCTAAATCTTGGGGAACGCAAGTGAGGAGCCTGGATGAAATTTTCACGGCTAAGCCGATTAGCCTGTACGTGGGGTCTGCTCGGGGCGTGTGCACTGGCGCAAGGCGGAGGAGCTGCAGGACAGCAGAACGGCGGTTCTTCCTCGCAGCAGAACGCGGCGCGGGATAAAGCGCAGGCGTATTACCATTACTCTCTGGGCCATCTCTATCAGGAGCGCGGTGCTCTCTTTAACCGCCCGGAACTGCTCGCACAAGCAATAGAAGAAATTAAACTGGCGCTACAGTACGATCCCACGTCGTCGTTTCTCAGCATGGAGCTGGCGGATTTGTACGCCGCCACCGGCCGCTGGCGCAATGCAATCCAAGAGGCGGAGGACGCTGTCGCACGGCACCCCGAAGACGTAGCCGCGCGCAAGCTTCTGGGACGTTTATATCTACGAGTTTTGACTCCGGATCGTGGCCAACAGCCCCCTGAAGACATCCAGGATCGCGCGATTAAGCAATTCGAGCAGCTTGTGGCACGCGATCCCCAGGACATCTCCTCGTATCTGATACTTTCGCAGTTGTATCGCGCTGCGGGTGAGACGGCCAAAGCCGAAGCGACATTGAAGAAAGCGATCGATCTGCAGCCGGATTCGGCAGAAGCGAATTCCAACCTGGCGCTTCTTTATGCCGACCTCG
Source organism: Acidobacteriota bacterium (assembly GCA_016191085.1). Lineage (GTDB taxonomy): Bacteria > Acidobacteriota > Terriglobia > 2-12-FULL-54-10 > 2-12-FULL-54-10 > JACPPJ01. The sequence goes on from JACPPJ010000053.1 coordinate 26,530, forward strand.
GGGATTACAGACGCGCGATTGACTTGCTGAAGAAAGTTGCCAATGACAAAGCCGACCCGCAGGTTTGGAGCACGTTGGCTTACGCATACGAGCAGATCCAAAACTACAAAGATGCTGCGGCTGCCTACCGCAAAGCGTTGGAGCGCGATTCGGATAATTTGACCTTCCGCAAAGGACTGGGCCAGAACCTGCTTCTCAGCAAGCAGTACGAGGAGGCGCTGGCGCAGTTTCAGGCTTTGGTGGAATCCAATCCGCGCGATGTGGAATCGTACCTGCGCATGAGCCAGGCATACCGCGTGCAGCAGAAGTACGATTTGGCTCAACAGAACCTCGCGAAAGCGATCGAACTCGCCCCGGAGAATCTGGACGTCCAGTTCAACCAAGTGCTGCTCTATGAGGCTCAGGGCAAGCTCTCAGAGGCCATTGGGCAGGTGCAGAAGATTCTGGACGCAGGTGCCAAGTCCGAAGGCGGACCGTTCTCTCCACAGGAGAAAGCAAACCGCGCCATATTTCTGGAGAAGCTCGGATTCCTGTACCGCGAGCAAGGAGATTTCACCAGCGCGGAAAATACGTTTCGTCAGATGCTGACGCTTGGCAAAGAACACGCGGTTCGCGGTCAGCTCCATCTAATCGATACGTATCATCAGACGAAGCAGCTCGACAAAGCGCTGGAGATCTCCGAAAGGGCCATCAAGGAGAATCCCGACAGCCGCGAGTTGGTGACGGCGCGCGCATCCCTGCTGGCCAGCGCCGGACAGTCATCCGCCGCGGTAGCTCTGCTCAAGCCTCTTTTGAAAAACAATGCCGACGATCGTGAGATCTGGCTGGCGATTGCTCGCGTTTACCAACAGGACAGGCAATTTGATCAGGCGCGCGACGCCGTGGCCAAGGCCGGAGAATCGTCCGAAAGCGATCAGGAGCAGCATTATATCCATTTCCTCTACGGCTCCATATGGGAGCGCCAAAAGGATTACAAGCGCGCTGAGCAGGAGTTCCGCAAAGCCCTGGAGATTGATCCAGATAACGCCATGACACTGAATTACCTGGGTTACATGTGGGCGGACCAGGGCGTCAATCTCGATGAGGCAATCAAATACATTCAACGCGCCTTGGAGATGGAACCAAATAGCGCCGCCTATTTGGACAGTCTCGGCTGGGCGTATTACAAGCAGAATCGCCTGGATCTGGCGCAGCAGTACCTGGAAAAAGCCGTGCAGCGGTTAAGCTCCGATCCGACCATCCTGGATCATCTTGCCGACGTCTACTTCAGCCAGGGCCGCTATCGGGATGCCCAGGCAAAATGGAAGGCCGCGCTTGATGAATGGGCCAAGTTGCCAAAAACCGAAGTAGATCAAGCTGAGGTCAATAGAGTACAGAAGAAACTGAAGGATGCTAACGCCAGGCTGGCTTCCGCGCCAGCCCCGCGATAAGCGACTTCGGCGGGCCAGCATCGCCGGCAGTACTTCAGCGCTAGTTGTGCCGGTCACCAATATGGCCGCACTCTATTCCACCGATAGCCCCGTTATCTTGACTCACCCGAGCATGAGATCCGTTGCACTGAAAGCGTACGCCAAGGTCAATCTTGGCTTGGCAGTGATTGGCCGTCGCGGTGATGGTTTCCACGAACTCCGCACCGTATATCAAAGCATTTCACTGGCGGATCAAGTAAGAGTGACCGTGGAATCAGGTGCGCGAGGCGTACGCCTGGAATGCTCCGGCATCCCGGTTCCCACCGGCAGAGATAACCTAGCCGTTCGCGCCGCTGAAGCCCTGATGAAAGAATGCAGATTGACGGGCCGGGTGCTCATCAGTCTGCGTAAGCGAATCCCTCCCGGGAGCGGACTAGGAGGCGCAAGCAGCAATGCGGCAGCGGTCATCCGGGCAGTGCTGCATCTGTCTGGGAAAGCCATACCGGCAGCGACTAGGCTGCAGATAGCCGCAGGGTTGGGTTCCGACGTGCCGTTCTTCCTCTATGGGGGAACTGCGCTCGGCGTGGGCCGCGGCGAGGAGATTTACCCTCTCGCCGAACAACGACGCCGATGGTGCGTGGTGGTCTTTCCTGGAGTTTCGATCAGCACTCCGGAAGCGTACCGGCGGCTGCGGGTGCCATTATTGACAAGCCATCGAGCGGACCATAACATAGAATTGTTTTGCGGCAGCATCAATCAATCCGAATGGAAGCGGCTCGGAAACGACTTCGAGAGGGTAGTATTTGATATCGTTCCGCAGCTTCGTAAGATCAAGAAAGCGCTGTTGAGTTGCGGAGCCGCGCCAGCATCTTTGTCGGGAAGCGGGTCGGCAGTATTCGGAATGTTTGATGATAAGGAAGCAGCCGCGCAGGCAGCGCAACGCTTGAGTGGCGCGGGGCACGAGGTGTTCCTCACGCGCACGGTTTCGCGCCGGGAGTGTCAGGGCCAACTGCCCGGAGCCGTCGTAAACAAAGCTTCTTCTCGCCGCGCGTAATCAATTGGGGCGTCGTCCAGTGGTAGGACACAAGCCTTTGGAGCTTGGTACCTAGGTTCGAATCCTAGCGCCCCAGCCAATTCTTCTTTTCACGAACTCCTGCACACACGTTTGTTGACAGACATACCAGCCTAGCCCACAGCCGTTATCGCAAACATTCTGCAATATTTCGACATCCTGGTTGTTCTCCGGTTTGGACGGAAACCCTTGGGTCCCACCCCCAAACCTCTTCTGTTACGCTGTTGTAGTTGATGCTAAATAAATCAGGCCGTGTATTGCTACTCAATTCTAGATTATAGATAATACGTCTGATTTCATCCTGCGTAGTAATTCATCATCCGGCATCTTCCCAAAAGAGGAATGCATATTTTCAATCAGATGCTTAGGATTGGTTGTTTCAGTCAGTACACATGTGACTGCTTGATTTGCGAGGATATACTTAAGGCCAATTTGTGCCCAGTTGGTACATTCAATTTCAGCCGCCCAGCCAGGCAATTTCTTGCCGCGGGTAAGCGTGAACCACTCGCCGCCATTAAATGGACTGTTAATTAGGACGGCGATACCCAAATCCTTTGCGGCAGGTAATACCCGTTGCTCGGCCTCAAATTCTGGAATTGAATAATTTACCTGAATAAAATCCAGAGGCACATTCTTCATATATGTCTCCATACGCCCCTGATCGCTACTGTGTGCTGTCGTAATACCGATATAGCGTGTGCCACCATTGGCCTTCCATTCGCGCAGACTGTCTAAATGGATATCGGCATCGATCATACTTTCGACCTGGATCAGATCGGCTGGCCTGCGGTTGAACAGACGCTCTGTCTGTTGCATTTGCCGGATACCTACCTGTTTCCCGGGGGCATTGATTTTTGTGGCGACAAATAATTTATCGCTCCATTTTTCGTCTTGCAGAATTTGCCCAAAGGGACGGTCGATTTCTTCCACCCGGAATGAGGTGTCAATCACTTTTCCCCCGTTGTCCAGCAGGGCTTGAATGACGGATCGCATCTCATCCGGCCCTACGTCGGGAATCCGGCGCACGGCCTTGGTTGACCCAAAACCAACAACAGGAAGTGATTCGTTGGTACGCGGGATTAATCTGCTCGGAATTACAGTGGAAGAGGCGATTTGACTGGTTTGAACAGTTTGGCTGGTTTGCCCTGATTGATTACCACCACAACCGGGTACTAGACTGGCGATGCCAAGACCAGCTGCTGTATGTAAAAACTCTCTGCGGTTGATTTTCATTCCCATACCTCCTCTACTGAGTGCGGGGTTGTTCGAATTCCTGCTCCCCAACCGCCCAAATTATACACCCAGGGACCTAGCGCGCCATTGTTTCATCGGGGGATTCCGAGGCTCAGAGGCAACTGGCCGAGAAGACGTTGCAAGCAACGTTTCCTGGGCAGCCAATCTTTGTTCCTGAAGTTGTGGATGCTGATTATGAGCAGGTGCGGGAGAAGCACCTGCGTGCTATTGTCGTGCGGATTGCCAGCTATTTCTTCAACGTGCGGATATGCGCCACAAGCTGTTTGGCTTGCTCCGATGTTATGCCCTTGGTCGGCGGCATTTTCCCCTTGCCCTTTTCAGTGATGTCCGCCAATACCTGATCAGATTTCTTCTGCACATCCGCCGATGTCAGATCAGGGATTTTCAGGTTCTTACCGACCGGGGTGTTACCACTGCCATCCGCAGCGTGGCACGACGCACATTTGGTCTTGTACAATGCTGCAGTATCGTCCGCCGCACGAACCAAGTGCGCGGATATGGACAAAATTGCCAGGACAACAAAGCTGATCGAAACAGTCCGGTTTATTTTCAAGTTGATCCCTCCTATTCATGGACAATACTTTAAAGAAGATCAGCACGAAAGAGACCACATGACGAAGCGAAGGTGGTCCAATGTCCAACGCTAAATACGAGGTGCTTACGGCCTCATCACAAGGCAACGGGATCCTCTTTGTGTGGCGGTAATCTTCGGCTGAGAGAAAAGACTCAGTTGCGCGGGGAATCTCCCTGGTACGAGAAACATCACTACTGCTGCCTCCCCGACCGCGTATCTTACTGACATGAGCCGCTATCCGGAATATAACCAGGTACGTTCGCAGGTCTTCCGCGATTGCTGGTAGAAGTAGAGGCAGTCGCTTACATTTAGATCGACCCTGTAGTGCTCAAAGGGCGCGGACGAAATTCTCGGTTTGCGATAGTAATTCCTGCACTGTAGTTGATTTCTCCGCCTCCGCGTAGATGCGCAGTAGCGGCTCGGTTCCGGAAGGGCGCAGCAGTAGCCATGCGCCGTCCTGGAAATACATCTTCACCCCGTCGAGGTTTTCGCGTCTAACGATAGGCCGGGCAGCGAATTTGTCCAGACTGTGTGATGCCACAGCTCCCATTGCGCGCTCCTTCTGCCCGGGCCGCAATTCCAGATCGATGCGGCCATAGCGGTGCGGGCCGAACTCCTCCTCGATTTGCGCAATAATCTCAGCCAGCGACTTGCCGCAGTGCGCCATGGCTTCCGCCAGCAACACTGAGTTGAGCACTCCATCCCGCTCGGGACCGCCGAGCGCCGGGATACCGATGCCGCCGATCTCCTCGCCGCCGATGAGGATGTCTTTTGATAGCATGTGATCGCAAATGTACTTAAACCCGATGGGTGTCTCATAAAGCGGTAGAGAATAATGCGCCGCGAGCTTATCAACCAGCTTGGTGGTGGAGAAAGTTTTGGCGATTCCCCCTCTCATGCCGCGAACGTCTACCAGATAACGCAGCAGAATCGAGAATATCTGATGCGAATCGATGAAACTGCCGCTGCGGTCCACCGCCCCAACGCGGTCGGCGTCGCCATCGGTAGCGAATCCCGCATCGGCTTTTAGGTCCTCGACTGCCTGTCGCAACTCGCTGATGTGCGGCTCAATGGGTTCAGGATTGAAACCGCCGAAAAGCGGGTTCGCTTCGCCGTGAATCTCGTGGCAACGAATTTTATGTTTCTTGAAGAACGGAGCTAGGCAGTTCCGGGCGGCCCCATACATGGGATCGATGATGAATAGCAAACGGCTCCGCGCGATGTTCTTCAGATTCGCGATCTCCGCAAGGTGGGATAGATATGGTTCGATCAGGTCTTGTTTGGAAACAGCAGCGGTAGCATGCTCTGCTGTCACGCTAAGCGCATTCGGAATTTCCGCCTCAATACTCTTGACGATCTCAGCCGCGGCCGAGCCGCCGTAGCTGGCCTTCACCTTCAGGCCGTTCCACTGCCAAGGATTGTGACTGGCAGTGATCATAACTGCTCCAGCCGTCTTTTGTTGGCGCACGGCGAACGACAGCGCGGGCGTCGGCGTATAGGCGGCAGCCAGGGTCACGGGAATGCCAGCAGCCGCGATTTGCTCTGCGGCTGCGAGAGCAAAACGGTCGCTCAGGAAACGGCAGTCATAGCCGACAATGATGCCGCGGCTCGCGTCGTCTTTAGCGATGATGTATCGCGCGACAGCGCGCGCGACCAGCCGAACATTCTCAAAGGTAAAATCGTGCGCGATGACTCCGCGCCATCCGTCGGTGCCAAATTGTATCGCGTGAGGAGTGCTGATCGCGCTTTCCATGTCGTGTCCTACAGCAATTCTTCGCGCCCGGCCTTCTCTATTTCGCTGACCAGCCGGGTTACGTCCTGTGCGCGCTCCCGAGGAACAATTAACAGGGCGTCGCTGGTCTCGACAATCACAAGATTCTGCACGCCAACGGCGCCTACCATCTTACCGGGCACGTCTACGTACAATCCACCGGAGTCAAGCAGCAGGGTCTCAGAGCGTAGCACGTTTGAGTTTTGATCATGCGGGAGCAAGTCATACACCGCTTGCCAGCTTCCCAAATCGTTCCAGCCAATATCGCAGGGAATTCCAACTACGTTCGATGCCTTCTCCAGCACAGCGTAATCCACGGAAATGTTCTGGCACGAAGGGTACAGGTCGTTGAGAATCCGTGTGACCTTGCCGTTCTTCCTATAAGCACACTCGCCGATGCTGGACAAAACGGCGGAAGTTTCCGGCAGATGTTGACGCAGAGCGTCACGAATCACTGATGCTTTCCAAAAGAACATCCCGCTGTTCCAGAAAAACCGCTTCGCGCGTATGTAGCGTTCCGCCACCGCCATGTTTGGCTTTTCTCGAAATTGCTTCACTGCAAGCGCGCGCGGCGGGTTAATCTGCGGAATACGCGAGAATTCCATGTATCCATAGCCGGTCTCAGGCCATCGCGGACGTATGCCCAAAACAACTATATTCCCCAGGCGCGCCTGCCGTTCCGCGAGCCGCACTACATTGCGAAAAGCTGCGGGCTTTAGCACAACATGATCGGACGGAAACACGCCCAGGACTGCTTCCGGATCTCTGGCGAGGATCAACTCGGCCGCCAGCCCGGCGCACGGCGCGGTATTGCGCTGAACAGGCTCGGCGATGATCTGCGAACTGGGGACTTCGGGAAGCTGGCGGCTCACTGCCTTCGCTAGCAGTTGATTGGTGAAAACCCAAACATTACCCGGTGAAATCAGAGGACTCAGGCGGTCTATGGTTTGTTGCAGCAGCGTTCTCCCGTTGCCGAACGACATCAATTGCTTGGGTGTTCTGCGGCGGCTGCGCGGCCAAAAACGAGTACCGCGGCCGCCCGCCAGTATCACTGCGTAGAGATGTTTCGACATTCTGTATTATTCGACAGTTTCGATCGTGCGAAGCCTGCGGTCGTCAAAGCAGACCTCACTTAGCTGCTGTTGAGAAAAACCTCGCGCTCCTAACGGCCCAAGGATGTCTTGTCTCAGATGTGGTTGATACGCTCGCAGTAATACGCAACCGGAAACGGGGTTTATCGTAAACGTGCCGGCCTGGGCGGGGATGATCGCCGCTTCACCTGAGCACAAACTGGTCCGATGGCCATTTGATTCCAACGACACTTGGCCTTTAATTCCTATCAGAATCTGGAATCGTCCGTCTGTCGCGAACTGCACGGGTGTGTCGATGATCATTTTTTCAGTTGCGAAATGACGGCACGCGGCGAGGCATTCTCTTGCCCCAGCAGCATCGTACTGCAGCGCGCTGGTTCGCCCCCCGCAAGTCCGCCATTGAATCACGTCCAGAGCTTTGTCGATGTGGAGTTCTCTGGGTCGTCCATCCGCTCCTCTGCGGTTGTAATCGTATAGGCGGTAAGTAAGATCGCAGTTCTGCTGAACCTCGCAAATAACGAGTCCTGCGCCGATGGCGTGGACGGTGCCCGCCGGAACGAAGAACGTGTCCCCGGCGCGCACCTCGGTCCAGTTCAGCATCTGCTCGATCTCGCCCGTTTCAATCGCCCGCACTAGCGCGTCGCGCGGAGGCGGAGGTAAATCTTTGCGAAAACCGACGGCCAGCCGCGCGCCGGGCTCGGCGTTGACGACGTGCCACATCTCCGTCTTGCCGGAGCATCCTTCCACACGGGCCGCGTAATCATCTGAAGGGTGTACCTGGACGCTCAACTTGTCCGATGTAAAGATGAATTTCACAAGCAGAGGAAAAGCGGCGGCCGGGGAAGGCGGCATACTTATTTGTCCAATCAAATCCCGCCCGCACGAACGACAAAGCTCACCCAGAGTCCTCCCGGCTAGCGGACCATCAGCCACGACGTTATCGTCAGCCGTAAGCCAGACTTCACCTATACGTGACGAAGCGGCGGGCAAGGAGGGATAAATGCCGGACAAGTCCTCGCGACCCCAAATGCGCTCGCGGAAAGAAGGCGCGATCTTTAGTAGATACCAGGCCGTAGCAGGCATTGGTTCGCGCTCGTTGCACGATGCATGGGTCAACTTGCCTGTCCCGAGAAAAAGCGTTTCAGGCGCTTGACACCTTCGTCCAGCTTTTCCATCGAGGTGGCGTAGGAGATGCGGAAATGTTGTTCAGTACCAAAGGCTTCGCCGGGGACGACCGCAACGGCTGCTTCGCACAGGATGTTCTTTGCCATCTCATTCGTGGACGGAAACGCCCGGCGCTGCGGATCGCCGTTGCCCAGGAAGGCCGAGACGTTCGGATACGCGTAGAACGCACCACCCGGCATCGTGCAACTGATCCCCGGTATTTCGCGAAGCCGCTCGACAATGAATGCACGCCGGCGGCGGTACTCCTGCAGCATATGCTGTACGGAGTCCTGTGGGCCACGCAGAGCCTCGACCGCAGCCTTTTGTGCGATGGATGATGGATTGGAAGTGCTGTGGCTCTGCAGCTTCGTCATGGCTGAGACGAGCGGTGCAGGTCCCAAGGCGTAGCCGACGCGCCATCCAGTCATAGCATATGTCTTCGACAGCGACCCGATGATTACAACGTGATCCTTTGCGCCGGGCTCCGATGCGATTGAGTACGGAGAACCTTCGTATACCAGATGGCTGTAGCACTCATCTGACATAAGCAGAGCGCCGTGTGACGCTGTGACCTCCAGAATTCTCTCGAACTCCTCCCGCGGAACCACTGCTCCGCTCGGATTGGATGGTGAATTTACGATGACCAGGCGCGTGCGCGGCGTCAGCGCTGATTTCACCATTTCGGCCGTCAGCTCGAAGTTCTGTTCCTCCTTGGTTCGCAGCAAGACCGGTTTGCCGCCCGCATAGTTGATTACATCGTAAAACGTGACCCAGTAGGGGACCGGCAGAATCACCTCGTCGCCAGCATTGATGAAGCTGCAAACCAGGTTGTAGATGGCCTGCTTGCCTCCAGCGGTTGCAATCACTTCGGGCACATTGTAGGAGGTTCCCAGATCGGCCGCGTGGCGCTCCACGATCGCTTTGCGCAATTCAGTCGTTCCGGGGATGGCGGTGTATTTGCTGAAGTCCTCCCGGATGGCGCGAATGGCGGCCTCTTTGACGTTGTCCGGCGTGGGAAAATCCGGCTCGCCGACGCCGAAATCCACGATGTCCACACCTTCCGCGCGCAGTCTGTCCGCCTCGGCCACTACAGCGGCCGTGGACGAGATAGAAATACGTGAAACGCGCTGCGAGAGGGTCAGCTCGGTCTTTGCGATCGGAGATGTTTGTGCCACTTGCTTACTCCACCTTGGCCCGCAGCCGCTCTTCGACTTGCGGAGGAACCAACCCTTTGACGTTTCCTCCCAACTGGCAAACTTCGCGTACCAGTCGAGAGCTAAGAAAAGTGTAGGCGACGGCGGGCATCATGAAGACGGTCTCCAGGCTGGAGTCCATCTTGCGGTTCATGAGCGCCATCTGCAGTTCATATTCGTAGTCGGAAATGGCTCGAATACCCCGTAAGATGACATGCGCCTGCTTGCGAACAGCGTAATCCACCAGCAGTCCGTCGAACGTGTCCACCGAGACATTGCTCCACTGTTGCGTGACTTCGGTCAACATCTCCACACGTTCTTGCACGCTAAACAGCGGCTGCTTATCTGGATTGAGGAGAACGGATACGATTAAGTGATCGAAGATCTTACTGCCGCGCTCGATCAGGTCCAGGTGACCATACGTGATGGGATCAAAGCTTCCCGGATAAATAGCCGTCACATGCCGCGCCACTAGAGACCTCACGAGGAGTTGAATGACAACAACTTCCGTTCGATTATAACCAGCAGGGAATCGAGGGGTCAACGAGCAGCGCGTGCAAACCCTTGGCCTGCCTCAAAGTATTTACCTATTTTCAGCCGCACTTCACGGTGCCAGCAGAAGCTTTCCTGTAGTTTTCCGCCCTTCCAAATCGCGGTGCGCCTGCGCCGCTTCTTCAAACGGGTAGACGCGCTCGATGCGCAGCTTCAGTCTGCCACTAGAAATCATGCCGAAAAGTTCATTACTACGCGACAGAAGTTCTTCGCGCGTGGCGATGTAATGTGGCAGGCTCGGCCGGGTCAGGAACAGCGAGCCTTTCTGCGTCAGCTTCAGCGGATCCAGCGGCGGCACCGGCCCGCTGGCGGCGCCAAACAACACCATGTACCCGCGGCGCTGCAACACGTTGAGACCTTTTTCGAAGGTATCTTTGCCAACGCCGTCGTAGATGACGTGAACTCCTCTGCCATTCGTGAGGCGCTTGGTTTCCGCCTCAAAATCGCGTTGCGTGTAAACAATCACTTCATCGGCGCCAGCCTCGCGGGCGAGTTTGGCTTTCTGCTCATTACCTACCGTACCGATCACGCGCACGCCAAGACTCTTCGCCCACTGCACCAGCAGCAGACCTACACCGCCGGCGGCCGCGTGAACCAGCACCGTCTCTCCTGACCTCACGGGATAAGCGCTCTTCAGTAGATAGTGCACCGTCAGTCCTTGGAGCATCGCGGCAGCCGCCTGCTGATCCGTCAAATCCGGAGGGACGGATACCAGCCGGTCCGCCGGTATAGCAGCGTATTCCGCGTAGCTGCCTAATACACTCGTATAAGCGACGCGATCTCCGGGTTTGCAGGTGTTGACTTCAGTGCCCACTTCCGTCACGACACCGGCAGCTTCCTGCCCGTTCACGAAGGGCAAGGCCGAGGGATAACGGCCCTCGCGAAAATAAATATCAATGTAGTTGATACCGGAGGCGGAGACTTTCACGATCGCTTCGTTTGGTTTGGGTTTCGGGGCGGGAATATCCACCAGCACGAGGGCTTCCGGCCCGCCGGTCTTTTGAACTTGAATTGCCTTCATGGTTGACCTTTCCACTCGAGCATTTGAGAACACGAAGGAATTATAGGGCATCCGTTTCTGAGGTACCACGCGAGCGCTCGGTAGTGGGTTAGTTTGAAAACGGAAGGGCACGACTTCAGTCGTGCCGGTACAATTAGCAAGCGAGGCGCTTCAGCGCCTGAGGTGCAAGCCTCAGCGGCTAAAGCCGCGTCCGTACATTCCGTTTCGGTATGGCTGAAGCCATGCCCTTCCGGATTTCACGGATCAGAAGCGCCGAAATTCAAACTGACGCGAGCGCTCGCTAATCTTGCTTTTTCGATGAAACGAAAATACAGTAATGTATCCGTGACTGCGGCGGCCGCGTGTGTTCACGACTCGGCACTCTGCGATAGCCCGCATATAAGAAGAGAGGCACACGCATTTGATACGCGCAAAGATTTCGGCACTGGGCTGCTATACTCCCCCCCGAATCCTTTCCAACTCGGATCTCGAAAGGATGGTGGAAACCTCCGACGCTTGGATACGCGAGCGCACTGGAATTCTCGAGCGGCACATCGTAGACAAAGGCGTGGCGACCTCCGATTTGGCGGTTGAAGCAGCCAAGTGTGCCTTAGCGCAACGGGGACTCTCTCCCACAGACATCGAAGTCATCATCGTCGCCACAGTCACGCCGGACACTTTCTTTCCTTCAACCGCTTGTCTCCTGCAGGACAAGCTCGGAGCGCGAGGCGCCTGGGGGTTTGATCTGTCGGCGGCCTGCTCGGGATTCATCTATGCGTTAACCGCCGGATCGCAACTGATCGCGAGCGGCGCACACAAGCGCGTGCTCGTGGTCGGCGCTGACGTCATGTCCAGCATCATCAATTACGAGGATCGGGCCACCTGCGTGATTTTCGGCGATGGGGCGGGAGCGGTTGTGCTCGAGCCCGTGTCGGATTCCGATGATAGTATGGGATTACTCGATTTTATGAACGAGATTGACGGCAGCGGCGCTCCTTATCTCCAAATGCCTGCTGGCGGCAGCCGCTTGCCCTCAAGCGTCGAAACGGTGCGCAGCAAGCTGCACTATGTTCACCAGGACGGACCACAGGTATTCAAATTCGCCGTCCGGAAGATGTACGACGTCTGCGAAGCCATTCTGAAGCGAAATTCGCTTACGGCCGCCGATCTGGACGTCTTCATTCCTCATCAGGCGAACCGCCGCATTATTGAGGCGACGGCCGAACGCCTCGGAATGAACCCCGACAAGGTGATGATCAATATTGACCATTACGGAAACACGACGGCGGCCACCATTCCCCTGGCCACTGCGGACGCTATCAGGCAAGGCAAACTCAGGAAAGGCAGTTTGGCGCTTTACGCTGCGGCGGGAGCCGGGTACACGGTTGGCGCAGCACTGGTGCGCTGGGCATATTAGTAACAGTGACGAGTGCCAAGGGACAAGGGACCAGGAACGAGCCCACCGCCTCGCGTTAGTTTGCTCGTCACTTGTCACTCATCGCTTTTCACCAATATTCATGGCTTGCGGAATAATTGGACTCCCTCAAACCGGTAAGACATCGCTGTTTCAGATTCTAACGGGCAAAGCGCCAGCCGAATCGCACGGCCACGCAGAACAGCACACCGGAACGGTTTCCGTTCCGGACGATCGCCTGGATCGCTTATCGAAGCTTTTTTCGCCCGAGAAAACCATCTATGCGCGAGTCGAGTATGCTGACGTGGCCGCCATCAGCAAGGACACGCTCAAGGAGGCCGGGTATCTAGCGAGTCTGCGGAATATGGATGCACTCCTGTACGTGGTGCGGGTATTCAAAGACGAGGCAGTTCCCCACATCAAGGGAAGCATTGATCCCAAGCGAGACATAGCCGACGTGGAATTTGACATGATGGTGGCGGACCTCGGCATCGTTGAGAACCGCCTGGAGCGCCTGGAGAAAGATCGCAAGAAAATAAAAAACCCGGAGCTCGAACGCGAACAGGTTCTGCTTGAAAAAGCGAAACAGTGGCTGGAATCAGAGAAGCCCCTCCGCCAGGCCTCTTGGACGGACGAGGAGAAGAAACGATTGCGCGGCTTTACGTTTCTTTCGGCAAAGCCGATGCTGATTGTGCTCAACGTCGGTGAGGAAGAGGTCAGCAACCTTGACGCCGCCTTAGTGCAGGCGGGGGTGCAAGATGTAACCCCCCGCCCGCAGACGCTGACAACCGCCGTGTCGGCGAAGATTGAAGCCGAACTCGCCATGATGCCGGAAGCAGATGCTGCCGATTTCCTGAAAAGCTACGGACTTCGCGAATCCGGCAGAACCCGGCTGCTGCGCGCCACGCACGAACTGCTCGGGTTTATGGTGTTCTTCACCGTCGGCGAAGAGGAGTGCCGCGCCTGGACCGTTCCTCAAGGAGCAACGGCCGTTCAGGCTGCCGCAGCGATTCACAGCGATCTTGCCAAACATTTCATCCGCGCCGAGGTAGTCCCATGGGATCAACTGCTGGATGCCGGAAGCCTGGCAGCCGCGCGCCAGAAAGGCGTGCTTCGGCTGGAGGGAAAAGACTATGTCGTGCGCGATGGCGAAATCGTTCACATCCGCCATAGTGGGTAACTAAACCTGCCCACTCTCTTCTACAGCGTTTTCACTATTGCGGTAGACCGGGAAGGATTCGTAAGGGCACGGCTTCAGTCGTGCCACAAACGCGCGGGGTACGTGCCGATTAGTGGCGTTTTCGGCATGACTGGAGTCATGCCGAAAAGAGTATCAAACGGTACGGCTTTAGCCGCTGGGGGCTTGCGCCTCAGGGCCTAAAGGCCCAGCTAGTCTGCGCAGTTGCGGCACGGCTGAAGCCGTGCCCTTACGAATCTTTTTTGGTCTACAGCAATACAGAAAATGTTCTAAAACGACGCTGAAAGGCCGCCTCGTCGAAATGCAAATCCATTGGATCGCGCTGGCACTAGGCTTAGTCGCCGCGGCTGCCAACGTCTGCGGCGGATTGGTTGTCGTCCGCTGGCGCGCGCGTCCGGAATATCTGAAATACTTTGTCGCTCTGGGCGCTGGATTTATGCTGGCAGCATCTCTGCTCGAAATGCTGCCGGAAAGTCACAAACGTATCGGCTCTCAAGCCGGCCTGTGGTTGCTCGTCGGTTACCTCCTCATGCACTTCTTCGAGCACACTCTCAGTGCTCACTTCCATTTCGGGGAGGAGATCCACACTACAGAAGTAGCGCACTGGCATCGAGGCCAAGTTATTCTGGTTGGACTGATGGCTCATTCCTTCGTTGATGGTATGTCCATCGCGACCGGGTTTCTCGTTTCGCCATGGCTCGGCTGGGTCATCTTTGGAGCCGTGTTCCTCCACAAAATGCCCGAAGGATTCGCGATCAGCTCCGTCATGCTCGCATCCGGCAGACGGGCCCAATACGCCTTGACGGCCGCAGGACTTCTTGGTGCGGCTACCCTCGCCGGTGTGCTGGTGATGATGCCACTGCACGCCGAAGTCCCTTACACCCTCCCGATTTCCGCCGGTGTAACCCTCTACGTTGCCGCAAGCGATCTGATTCCTGAAGTGAACAGTGAGCCGGGCATTCGCATGGCTCTGGTAGTATTCGTGGGAGTCGTGTTCATGTTGTCTCTAAAGAAACTCTTCAGTTAGAGCCTTCCGCGCGCAAGTTCTTAATGATTTCTTTATGTTAAGATAGCGTCAGTAATCGGTCCGGCCCGGGCTCCGCGTGTTCAGCAACTCCTGTCTTCCGTTCGGCGTCCGACGAGGTTTTTTTGCGCAACGATGCACGCAATGGAAGGGTTTATAGAACGAGATGAAAGAAAGAAGCTGGATCTGGTTATTGTTCGCGCTAGTGTTGTATGTCGGCGTCAACGCTTCAGGTTTACAAGCACAAAATGTCAAACGCTATATAGTGAAGTTGCAGGATGAACCCGTCATCGGACATCTGAGCCGCCAGGGACGGACATCCATTAAGTCTCAGCTTCAAAGCGCCAGTGCGTCGCAGTACCGCCGGCAACTTGCGTCCAAGCGTCAAGCGCTGAGGCGCAGAATAGAATCCCTGCAGCAGGCCAAGGTTGAAACGGAACTGGACACCGCATATAACGGCTTGGTGGTGTCGCTGCGCCCGGAGGATGTGGACTCGGTCAAGAGTCAGCCGGGTGTAGAAAATGTAATTCCCTCCATCAACTACCACAAACTTCTCGATGCCGCGCTACCACTCGTGAATTTGCCGGAGGCATGGACCAACCGCGCCATCGGCGGTGAACCCAACGCAGGAGTCGGCATTAAGATTGGCATTATCGACACCGGTATTGATATAAATCATCCTATGTTTCAGGACCCGTCGTTAACGATTCCGATGGGTTATCCGAAATACACCGCTCCCACGCCCCAATGCAACGCTTCGGACCAGGCCTTTACGAATTCAAAAGTCATCGTGGCCAGAAATTACGTCACGTTGCTGAGCAATCCTGATCAGAACTGTGACGCGGAGGACCGCGACGGCCACGGTACATTTGGAGCCGCCATAGCGGCCGGGCGCCGCGTAACGGCTCCGTTAGCAAGTGTGGCGGGAGCTGCGCCGAAGGCATATCTGGGCAGCTACAAAGTGTTCGGAACACCGGGACAAAACGACGACGCCTCGCTTGGGGCGATCATGGCAGCAATTGATGATGCCATCAACGATAAGATGGACGTCATAAACCTGAGCCTGGGCGCTTCCAGTAACGAACTGCCAGGAGATGATCCCCTGGAGCAGCAGGTGGCGAGGGCCGCCGCCGCGGGGGTTGTCGTTGTGGTTGCGGCTGGCAACGAAGGACCGGGTACGGGAACGGTCACCAGCCCCGGCACATCTCCCGTCGTAATCACCGTAGGGGCATCGAACAACGGGCGCATTCTGGCGAATCCGCTGCTCATCACCGCGACCATAGCGGTTCCGGCGTCGCTTCAGACCATCGCTGCTCTGCCCGGATCAGGACCGAAGTTGACGGCTAACGTGGGCGCCGCACCGCTGGTGGACGTAAATTCTGTTGATGTCAACGGAATTGCCTGCACCTCTCTTTCCGGGGGTTCCTTAAACGGCAAAATAGTGCTTATACGCCGCGGCGGCTGTACTTTTGCAAACAAGGTGCTGAATGCGACGAATGGCGGTGCTGCTGCGGTTGTTATCTACAACAATCAAGCTGGCCAGCCGCCGGTGCTGATGGACGTAGGCAGCTCCACCAACATTCCGTCGGTAATGATCGGCAATTTGGATGGAATGGCGCTCGCGTCGTTCCTGGCCGCTCCTGGCATATCCATACAAGCTACGCTTCAGGCGCAACAGAGCGCCATACCAACCAACCCCAACCGCATGGCTGCCTTTTCCGCCAATGGTCCCAGCACGGATTTGAGCATCAAACCGGATATCGTCGCGCCGGGCGCGACCATATACAGTGCGGCACAACGTAATTTCCCACTAGGGGAACAATACGACGCCAGTGGCTTTACCATCTTCAGCGGCACTAGTTTCTCTTCGCCGTTAGTGGCTGGCAGCGCCGCCATTGTCAAGCAAGCCAATCCCACTTGGACGCCCGTGCAGATCAAATCAGCGTTGGTGAACACGGCGGGAAATGTTATGACAACGCATCAAGGCAGTTTCGCCAGCGTGCTGGCGCAGGGCAATGGTTTGGTCAATGTTGCCGCAGCACTGAACAGTACGCTGCTCGTAACGCCTGTATCCATCAGCTTTTCGTCCCTCACGGGCACAGGTCCGGTGGCCCCGGTGACCGTCAACATCAGGAACGTAGGGCAGATCGCCGACAACCTCACCGTAACTGTGACGCCCACGGTGGCAAACGGAGCAACTATAACCGCGTCGCCTACCACTTTATCGCTTGCTCCCGGAGCGGATGGTTCCATTAACGTTTCCGCCAGCCTGTCGGTTGCGACCGGTACAATCGAAGGCTTTCTCACCATTGCGGGCCAGAATTCGCTGGCGAAAGTTACGATTCCCTATTGGGGTGCGCTCTCAAGGGCCAGCGTGAATGCCGGCGGCGTCATCAACGCAGCCAGCTTCAGCTTCGGATCGCCAGACGTGGCCCCAGGCGCAATCATCAGTATCTTCGGGAGCAACCTGGCCAATACGACTGAATCTGCCGTGAGCCTGCCGTTACCGCGATCGCTCGGCGGCGCAACGGTGATGATCGGCAACCGCGCTGCTCCATTGTTGTTCGTCTCGCCGACTCAGATCAACGCGCAGGTTCCGTTTGAATTGAGCGGCGCCAGTTCCCCGCCCCTTGTCGTCAATCTGAATGGAATTTCGAGCACGCCCGTGACGGTCCCGCTCGTGACGGCCGCACCCGGCATCTTCACCCTAGGCCAGAATGGTACCGGGCGAGGCGCGATTCTTCACGCCGACGGGACTCCGGTCAATCCTTCCAACCCCGCCCGTAGCGGCGAAACAGTCCTGCTGTATGCTACGGGATTGGGGACCGTCACGCCCACCGTCACGAGTGGCACTCAGGCCCTCTCATCACCGGTTTCGATAACACGGATCACCCCATCCGTGACTATCGCCGACATTGATGCCCCAGTCGCGTTTTCCGGCCTTGCTCCTGGATTCGTAGGGCTGTACCAGGTAAATCTCCAGGTGCCCGATGGCATTCCCACGGGCGAGCAGACGCTGGTTTTGACGGCAAATGGAGCTCAGAGTAATCCGGTGACAATTTCGGTTGCTGAGTAGCACCGAGCTCCTGCCTGCGGTAAAGAAGACGGGGCCCAGGATGCCGTCCCTACGTTGTGTTGACGAGTCCACCCAAAGCCGATAAACTCATTTTTCAGGCTTCAATCAATATGCGCCCGTAGCTCAGTTGGACAGAGCGGCTGCCTACGAAGCAGTAGGTCGGGTGTTCGAGTCACCCCGGGCGCACCATTTCTCAGTTCTTGCCGCTGATCCGCTCTCTCACCGCGACCGTGCGTCGGCGCTCGGTGGACAATTCCTAGTTGTATTCCGCGTTTTTACCTTGTAATCTGTAGTGAACTGCCCGGAGAAATACGGGCTGCCTATCGCGTCGCGCGTGGGCATTGGCGGATACTCAAGAATCCAAAACGTTCGGCAACTCTATTCGCAAAAGGAGGAGTTGAGTCAATGAGAAGACATGGTCTGAGTTTCCTTACTGTCACGTTTTTGGTTGTTGCTTCGTGTTTTGCGCAAAGCGCAAACCAACAAAAGAGCACAAAGGATAACGCCCAAGCTAGCCATGTACATGTCACGCCCGATCAGATCACCTGGGGCCCGGCGCCGTCATCACTTCCACCCGGAGCAGAGGTAGCCGTTCTAAACGGCGATCCGTCCAAAGCTGGTGCTCATTTCCACATGCGTGCAAAGTTTCCGGATGGTTACACAGTGCCGCCGCATTGGCACCCCACAGACGAGAATCTCATCGTACTCAAAGGGAATCTGCTGATCGGACTAGGTGAGAAGCTCGACGAACGTCAGGCGCGCGAGATGCCTGAGGGATCATACGGGTTAATGCCGAAGCAGGTAAAGCATTTCGCCGTTGCCAAGGGTGAAACAATTTTCGACATCTACGGATCGGGACCATTCGACCTGACTTACGTCAATCCGACCGACGACCCGCGCCAGCAATCGCGTAAGTGATGGTTGGCCCGCTCCCAATCCGCATCAGAAACTGACAAACAGCCGGAAGTACACGGAAGCGAGTGCCTCCGGCTGTTCCCCTCGTTAATTCTTATTATGGTCTTCTAAGTAACGCATACCCCTCAAGGCTACCGCCCGTCCTGTGATAGAGTTTGGGAGTATCCTGCCGTTCGGAATTCAGGAGGAATCGATATGCGGTGGATTACGCGCGAGAAGGTGAAGGTTGATCGAGTGGCCTGCCCTTGGCTAATTCGTACTTTCATTGATGCGAACGCGGAGTTTCTATTCCTGCCGAGAGAAACAGACTGGACCGCAGTTCGTGATGGGATTGTTTATGATGTGCCTGGCTGCGAACTCGGACACCACGGCGAGGATGTTTCTTTCGATTCGATTCTCAAGAAGTACGGACTAACTGATCCCGCTTTGAAGCTCTTGGCCGAAATCGTCCGCGCAGCAGATTCGCACCCCTCAAATCCGCACCCGGCGGGAGAGGGCCTCCGCTGGATCGCGCACGGCTTCAGCGCCCTTGGCTGGACGGATCATGAGATCCTTGCGAGGGAATTTGTCGTCTACGATGCACTATATGCTCAATCCAAAATTGCTGTCTCAGGATGAGCTAAGATCATCCAGTACCGCTGCGATCCCGCTCGCGCCAAGCTAATTTGGACCCCGAATCGCTGTGTGTTATCGTTAAAATAGGTCAACCATCAGGCGAATGAATGCATAAAGCGCATCGGTTTTTTGGAGAAAAATACGGCGTTACTGACACCGATCTGGAACGCTATCTAGCAGAGGCGCTCTCAGCAGGGAGCGATTACGCGGACCTGTATTTCGAGTACCAAGCAAGTTCGTCAATTTCTTTGGACGAGTCTCTGATCAAGGGCATTTCGCAAGGCGTTTCCGCCGGCTGCGGGGTGCGCGTAATCTCCGGTGAAAGAACAGGTTACGCTTATACCGACGATTTATCGAGCGACAAGATGCTGAAAGCGGCTCGCATTGCTGCGCACATTGCGAGCGGGCCGGCGCGCGTGACGACCATCGGCCTCTCGGAGCGCGAGATTCCGCGCAATTTGTATCCGGTAGTCATTGCCCCTACAGACGTTGACCTTGCCGCCAAGCTGGACCTGGTGCAGCGCGCTGACAAGGCAGCACGAGCTTACGATGCCCGTGTGACGCAGGTGCGCGTCGGCTACGGTGACGAAGTACGCTACATTCTGACGGTAACGTCGGACGGCGGCGTCTCGGGCGACTTCCAGCCCCTAGCGCGACTGAGCGTGTTCTGCCTGGCGCAAGACGGCAAATCCGTGCAGCGCGGGTTCAGCGGCGGAGGCGGCCGCGTGGAACTCAAGTTTTTCCTGGAAGAAAAAACCCCGGAACACTTCGCAGAAGAAGCCGCCCGGCAAGCGATCGTGCAGTTGACCGCCACCGACGCTCCGGCGGGCGAAATGGAAGTGGTCCTAGGACCTGGATGGCCTGGTATTTTGTTGCACGAGGCTATCGGCCATGGCCTGGAATCCGATTTCAACCGCAAGAAGACCTCGGCCTTCAGCGGTCTCATCGGTCAGAAGGTAGCCAGCGAGTTGTGCACAGTAGTGGATGACGGCACCATGCCCATGCGCCGTGGCTCGCTAAACGTAGACGACGAAGGCACACCTACAACAAAAACCGTACTGATCGAAAACGGAATTCTGCGCGGCTACATGCAGGACAAGCTCAGCGCCCGCCTGACCAAGGCTCCGCTGACCGGCAACGGCCGGCGCGAAAGCTACGCGCATATTCCAATGCCTCGCATGACGAACACCTATATGCTGGCCGGGAATTCGGTCCCGGCGGACATCATCCGGTCGGTGCGGCGCGGCCTGTATGCAGTGCACTTCGGCGGCGGCCAAGTGGATATCACGAACGGAAAGTTCGTTTTCTCGGCTTCGGAAGCATATCTCATCGAAGACGGCAAAGTGACTCGCCCGGTCCGCAACGCCACGCTGATCGGCGATGGACCGACGGTGCTGAAGCACGTGTCGATGGTCGGCAACGATCTGGAGCTGGACGAGGGTATCGGTACCTGCGGCAAAGACGGTCAAAGCGTCCCTGTCGGCGTCGGAATTCCCACCATCAAAGTGGACCGCCTTACGGTCGGCGGCACCGGCCAGGAATAGATTACAATCACCCCTTATGGATGAACTGCGACAACTTGCTGTAGATGTGGTGGAGCATGCTCGGCAGCACGGCGCTACTGCCGCTGATTGCGTGATTCGCGAGGGCAGCGAATTTTCCACCACCGTGCGCATGGGCGAAGTGGAACAGGTGAAGGAAGCCGGCTCCAAGGCACTGGGCTTGAGAGTGTTCATCGACCATCGCGCGGCCAGCTCCTACACTTCCGATTTTTCCCGGGCAGGCGTGGACAGGCTGGTGTCGAGCGCGCTGACCGCTGCACGCGTCACCTCGGAGGACCCCTATTCCGGCTTGGCGGACCCGAAACGAATCGGCATCTTCCCCGGTGATCTGGACCTCTATGATGAAGACGTGACGAAGCTCGAAACGCCACAAATGATCGAGCTAGCGCGTAAGGCCGAAAAGGCTGCGTTCGCAGTGGATCCTCGCATCAAGAATTCCGAGGGCGCCAGCTTCGATGCGTACGAGGGCCGGAAGATCCTCGCTACCTCGCAGAATTTCGTGGGAGAATACAGCCGCTCGTCATGCTCTTTGTCGGTAACGCCGATTGCTGTTGCCGGTGAAATGGGCGGAGCCGGGATGCAGCGCGACTACTGGTACACTGTCTCCCGCAAGTTCTCGAAGCTCGAAGACGCGGAGCAGGTCGGCAGGCGTGCCGCGGAATTAGCGCTGCGCCGGCTTGGAGCGCGAAAAGTTTCCACGTGCCAATGCCCCGTGGTTTTCGACCAGCGGGCCGCAAGAACTTTGCTCAGCAGCATCTTTGAGGCCGTGAACGGCGATTCCATCTACCGCAACGCGTCGTTTTTGACGGGCAAGATGGGAGAGAAAGTTGCCTCTGAGCTGGTGACGATCGTTGACGACGCAACCATGGTTGGCGGCTTGGGTTCTTCGCCGTTCGATGACGAAGGAGTTCGCAGCGGCCGCACTGTGGTGCTCGATCACGGAGTGCTGAAGAGCTATATATTGAACTCTTATACGGCCCGGAAGCTGAATCTCGAAACCACGGGCAATGCCTCTCGGGGTATGGCCGGCAATCCGGGAATCGGTCCCAGTAACTTCTTTTTGCAGGCCGGAGAGCACTCTCCGGAAAACATAATCCAATCTGTTAATAATGGATTCTATGCTACTGAATTTATAGGATATGGCGTTAACGTTGTCACCGGGGACTTCTCCTACGGCGCGACCGGAATGTGGATAGTCAACGGGGAGCTGGCTTACCCCGTACAAGAGATCACCGTAGCCGGCAATTTGCTCGCCATGCTGCAAGGCATCTCCATGGTAGGCACCGATCTGGAGTTCCGCGGCTCGATGGCCGCTCCCACTCTGAAGATCGAGGAGATGACGGTCGCCGGCATCTGAGTGCTTATTCGAAAGGTCTTTCAAGTACTAATCATCAGGGCCGGGCGCAAACTGCCCGCCATCAGCAGAGGCTACTCTAGGATATGGACACAACGAAAATTGAGGATCGCGAGGAACGCAAGAAACTGAAACGCGCGGCACGCAAGAAACAGCCGCCCAAGGCCAAGCGCACCTACGCGCGCGGCAGCAAAAAGCGCAAGGTAAAGACGATTCAAAAGGGCCAACGCAGACGGTAAAAGAACAGTGACAAGGAGAGCGCAGAGTTTGGTTTTGTCAAACTCTGCGCTACCTCTCTTACTTGTCACTCCCCACTGCTTCATGGACGACTTCATCGGCAGGCTTGCCAAGGCGGAGCTGCATCTCCATCTGGAAGGGACTGTGGAGCCGGAAACGCTCTGGGAGCTGGCGCTGCGGCACCGCTCGCAGTTGGGCGCGGCCGGCAGAGATGCCATCTCGCAGCTCTACTCCACCTCCGGCTTCAGCAGTTTCCTGCAAGCTTTCAAAACCATCTGTGAGCACCTGCGGGAGCCCGAAGACTACGAGACCGTCGCATACGAGGCGCTCCGCAAACTGGCTCAGCAAAACGTGCGTTATGCCGAGATCACGCTTTCAGTAGGCGTGATTCTCTGGAAGCGCGAAGAACCGGCGGTCGCATTCGAAGGCGTGCAGGAAGCCTGCCGGCGTGCGCAGCAGGATTTCGGCATCCGCACCCAATGGATATTCGATGCCGTCCGCCAGTTCGGAGCGGAAAAAGCGATGGAGGTAGCGCGGCATGCTGCGCGCTTGCGCGATCGCGGCGTCGTCGCCTTTGGTATTGGAGGAGATGAGCGCAACGGACCCGCTGAACTGTTTCGTGAAGTGTTTGCTTTCGCGCATGGCGAGGGCTTGCGGATCACCGTCCACGCAGGCGAGACCGCAGGACCCGAGTCCATTTGGAGCGCCTTGAGGACACTGCGAGCTGATCGCATTGGACATGGATTGACGGCTATCCAGGACCCGCGCCTGGTAGATTATCTCGCAGAACACCAGATACCTGTTGAGATTTGCCTCAGCAGCAACGTCCGCACTTGTTGCGTCACTGACATCGCGCAGCATCCATTGCGGCAGTATTTTGATCGAGGCCTCGCGGTGTCGCTCCACACCGACGACCCTGCCCTCTTCGCAACCGATTTGAACCGCGAGTACCTGCTGGCCAGGGATGTTTTCGGATTTACCAACGACGAACTGAAGCGGCTCGCCAGGAATTCATTTGAGGCGGCGTTTGTGAACGCTGACGAAAAACAGTCATTGCTGACGGCTGTAGCAGACGCAGAGTAGTGGCCGACAGCTCTACCCTGTCCTGGAAGACGGGCCGGGAGGCGCATCGCTACGGTTTCCGCAACAGATCGGAATAACTTCTGTACCTGCCGGCAACGTACGCCGCCAGCAGTTCATCGAAATTCTGCACGGTGGAGGCGCTATAGTATCCCGGCACCGCCTCCCCCACGGCAGCCCTACCAAAAATCGATCTGATCACTACCGACCGTTTATTGTGCGGAATCCGATCCAGGTTCTGCATGTACCGCTCGAAGCCACCGTTCCGGAACAGGTAGTTCTCCACGTTTGACACATAGAAAGCCGAAAGATGCTGCTTGTTTTCAGTCATCCACTGCGCGATCGCCGCGACGGCGTGCGTGCCGCCGAGGTCTCCCACAACCGGCACGATCTGGTCGGCGGCTTCCAGCGAACGGACAAACTGGAAGTCGTCTTCCGAAATGAGGTAGCTGAGCTTGCGACCCTGCCTGTCGGTCTCCAGGATGAGTTCGCGGTAGTTCGGATAATACATTTGCCCGGTTCTACCGAATGTCTGGAAGCGCAGCGAGAGGCCCGCCCGCGCGAATGTCGCGTGAAAGCGGTCGATGGTGGCGATATCCTCGGAGGACAACGGAACGCCGAAGGTGGCTATGGTGTCGTGCAGGCGGAGATCGAGCGCGTGCAGTGGCGCCGCTTTCGTCTCGTCTATGTAGGCAACAATCCGCTCAATCGACGCATCGCGCCACGCATTAACATTGTCGGGAACCGGTCTGCCGGTCAGTAATGCCAAATACTCCGCGCGGTTTCGAGATAATTTAAACAGCGCCTTCAACAGCAGTTGGAGCAGTAAATTATCCCGGCGAATATCCACAATGAATGCGGTCTTCGGCCGGATGTGTGCGACGTATGAAAAGTTTTGGTCCGGGCCTACGCCGATGTAAACGCCACCGCGAACGCCGCCTTGCTCCAGTGCCGGAATAACGTGCAGATACGATTGCTCATTGGAAATGAGATTATCGGTATCGAAAAATCCTCCCGGCTCGGACAGTTCTTTGACGAGCTGCGCGAACGAGGTTTTCGGTTGTACTTCGAGCCGAACACCCCATGCAGCGGCGACCAGCAGGCAAAGAGCCAATGCGATTGGACGCGCCGATTTATATAGAGGTCTTGTCATCAGATTCCCGCCGCCCACAACAATTATATCCCCTGGTGTGCTGTGGACGACGGGTGAGTTTCGGCTGGATGGTGACGCGGGAGGGCAAACACAGGGGGCAAGTAGCGCGGGCGAAAAGATAAATTACATCGGCTTTCTGATGCGTACGAAAAAAGATCGGGTATCTTTCCGGCAACTCCACAGAGAGCCACAAATCCATTAGAATATTGGTTTGAACGAAGCGGAAATCAACTTCTGAAGATTGCTATTGACAATCGGTGCGAGTCGCTTAGAATGACTGACGCCAGCATAGAAAGTATTCCCACTAAAATGCCAAGCATAGCTACTCATCCCATTGTTACGAAGACAGAGTTTCCGGGCGCCAGTGTGCTGTTTCGCGGCAAAGTCCGCGACATGTACAAAGCTGGCGATGCACTGCTGATGGTCGCGACTGACCGTATTTCGGCATTCGATTTTGTGCTGGGGTCCGGCATTCCGTTCAAAGGCGAGGTGCTGACCCAGATTTCGATCTTCTGGTTTGGTTTTCTGAAGGATATCGTCCGGAATCACTTTCTCAGCTCCGATGTAGCCCAGTATCCGGAACCGTTTCCGCAGTTTACAGACATACTGAAGGGGCGCTCGATGCTGGTGAAGTCGGTCAGGGCGATTCCTATTGAATGCGTAGTGCGCGGATATATCTCGGGCTCCTCATGGAAGGAGTATCAATCCGAGGGACGTACGGTGGGAGTGACCTTGCCTAAAGGATTGCGCGAATCGGATCGTTTGAGCGAACCCCTTTTTACGCCTGCGACCAAGGCAGAGAGCGGTCATGACGAAAATATTTCGTTTGAAGAGATGGCAAGCAAGATCGGTTCTGGGCTGGCGCAGCAACTACGCGACATCAGCATGAAGCTGTATCAGCGCGCCGCGGCGCATGCCGAGGAACACGCCATCATACTTGCAGACACAAAATTCGAATTTGGGCAGGATGACCAAGGGGTTCTGCTGATTGACGAAGTCCTCACGCCGGACTCGTCGCGTTTCTGGCCTCGGGACACGTACCATCCCGGAGGGCCGCAGAGTTCTCTGGACAAACAGTACGTTCGCGATTATCTGGAGACTATCGGCTGGAACAAGCAGCCGCCCGCTCCCACGCTGCCCGTTGCAGTAGTCGAGCAGACCGCGACGAAATACCTGGAGATTTATCGGCTCCTCACCGGACAACAGTTGAACTAAATAGCACGAGCGCTTCCCCGCCCCCCAGGAGAGGTTCCCGTTCACGCGAGGCGCACACTCTCACGCCTTGCAAGGAGTGTTGCTGTGAAAGATCAAATGGAGAAGCTGGTCTCCGAGCTCGTTGATGGTGGAATCTTCTTCCAGGACGCCGTCGCTGAATTCGAAAAGCGATTCATCAAGCGAGTGCTGGATGGCCACCACGGTAACCAGCTACAATCGGCCAAAGCCCTGGGCATCCACCGCAACACATTGGGTCGCAAGATGGAGGAATACAACCTTGCGTCCAAAAACGGCAGCCACCGAAGCAGCGCCAAGCCAAAACATTCGAAGAAAAAATGAACGTCTCAGTTCAAGCCCACCACCTGTAGGTCTCATCCTCGCACGCTAACAAAGCAGGGGTATCAGCCCGGGAGAAAACGCCGAGGTTCAGAATGGAACTGGGTGTTTTTCAGTTTGGGAACTTGCGAAAAACTAAACTGCGAGAGGAATGACCTTTGTGCGCCGTCCCTCTCGCGTATGTGGAGAGTCATGCAGAAGCGGTCCGCTATCTTGCTTCTTTCGCATCCACCAGTTTGAGCAAGAACGGCTTCGCACGGTAAGAATCGACCGTGCCTTCGAACGTTCTCGTTTCACCCTTGGCAATTGGCTTGGCGGAAGGCGCCGCCAGCGTCACCTCAACGTCGAAGCGCGCGTCCTGGTTTTGCAGCTCAGGAGCCACAGCAAGCTGAACCGTCCTCGGCCTGGCGGCAGGAGTGGCGCCAACCACCTTCCCCGGCAGCGTCAATTGCGAGCCTTTCAACAGCTCCCAGGTGTCATCAGCCTTTTGCCCGCCAGCCTGAAGGTACTTCTGAATAATGTCATAAGAGCTCAACTCCTCGGGCTTGACCGTCAGTTCGCGCTTCGCTTCCGGAGTAGGGGTTGGCTCAGGCTCCGGCGGTGCCATCTCTTCAGCAGTTTGAATGTGGAAATCGGGCGGCGGAAATGGTGATGTGGCGGCCTGGGTCAGGAGAGCATCCAATCCTTCCTTCGACCCGTGCTGCGATTCATAAACTTTGTTGAGGTAGTCCTTCACCTGAGTCTGCATTTCCCCCGGGAGAGATGTCGGACCGGTAATTGAAACGGCGCGGGCGAGCGCCCAAATACCCTGGTCGTAGTTTCGCGGCTCTGGAGTGAGATAAGCGATGCCGAGGCGGTAGAACCCGGCAGCATCGGTCGGATTCAGTTCAATGGCTTTCTTCAGCTCCTGCTGCGCAGGCTCGTATTGCTTTTTCTGAAGCGATGCAAAACCCAATGCCTGGTGGAAGGCGGCGTCGAGCTGGTCCTTCTGCTTCTTAAAATCGGCGTCAGGGACATTGGCAGGCTTTTCCAGGGTGGCAGTCTGTTCCAGGCCCGCTTTGGCACGATCGGCGGCGGCGCTCAGCTTCTGGTCCGCAGCAGGGTCTTGGGGGTTAAATGTTTGTGGAAACAGAGTGCTCAAGAGGAAGAGCGCGTAAACCTGCTTGGGATTCACCTCCAACAACTTTTCCGCCGTCTCCTGCAGCTCCGGCACTTTATTTAACTGTTGATAGGCCTGGAGCTTCAGGGTGAGGATCCGCTCGGCTACCTTGGATTGCGGATAAGCAGCCAGATACTTCTCCGCTGCCTCGACTTGGGCAGCCGGATCTTTCGCTTGCTCGACGGCGTTATAGGCGTCATACTCCGCCCGATCCTTAAACGGTGATGCTTGTTGTTGAGCCTGCGCTGCGCTGGATTGCGGCACGGCCGCGATCAAGCCACAGAGTACGCCGAACATCATTAACACAGATAAAACATTTGCCTTCTTCATAGCAGATGCTTCCTCTCCACGGTGATTGTGCTGATGCGCCCCTTGGTTCCCGGAAGGCAAGGTCCAGAGATCAGCGTCTCATGCCCAGACCGCCCTTCGTATTATAGCCAGAAAAGCATCGACCGCAAGTTGTAAGTGCTGTAACGGGCGGTGTCTGTCAGGCGCCGACATTCCGGCCAGACGGTCTCGGTGCAACAAAGGTAACAAACTTGCTGCCTACATTATATCGCGCCGGCGACCTTTCGGTTCACGCGCGCGGAAGCCAACTGGGCGGCATACGTACGGATGCTGCGAGAGACGCGGTGATCGGCCGCTACTTCGGCCAGTTCTGACGCGGTTAGTTCTGGCAGGATCCCCATTACGCAACCCAGCGAAATATGGCCGCTGCGCACTAGTGAACCGTAACAATTGATTCGGGAGTAATTCTTCGAGTTGGATCAAAGTACTTCCACTTCACGGGTTTGGGTTTTTTGTTGTATTGACGGATGTAGCGCATCAGCTTTCTTTTGAGATCGGACACCGAAGTAAATA
>JACPPJ010000060.1 GCA_016191085.1 Acidobacteriota bacterium
CTGCCCTTCCGCTGGTGCTCAGCGATTCTTTGTCTCAGCCGGGCCATGTTTGAGGCAAACGCGGCGCCTTCCAAATCTATGCTGTCCGCAATAACGTCTCCCGTCTCGCTGATAACGGTCGCTGCGCCGATCTTCGCTGCAGGCCAATCTCGCCCACTGTTTTCGTATCCACCCGCACGGAAGCGCGGGAGACTCGCTGAACGACCGCTCGCATGTCGTCATATATTAACAGGTGTCGGGTTCTGGTTTGCCGAGCGGCGGCGCGCCGCCTTTTAGCTCTTTGCATTTGCCTGGGAGCTTCGTTATCCTAAACGGCGAAACCACTTCAAAGCACAGCCACTATGCCGGTTACGAAAGAACTATTCCGCCACGTTCTGGGACACTTTGCGACGGGCGTCGCAGTCGTTACGACACGGCAACCTTCGGGAAAGCCCTGGGGGTTCACGGTGAACTCCTTTACGTCCGTAAGCCTGGAGCCTCCCTTGGTCCTTTATTGTGTTGACAGTTCAGGAGAAAGCGCCCGCGCCATTGCGGGTTCGGATTATTTTGGGGTGAATTTTCTTGGCGATGCGCAGGAGCATATCTCCCGCCGCTTTGCATCACGATCAGGCGATCGGTTCGAAGGAGTTGTGTACACGGAGACGAGCAACGGGTCTCCAGTTCTGGAAGGCTGCCTGGGATACATCGAGTGCAAGAAAGTCGCATTGCATACGCACGGCGACCACGACGTTATTATCGGCGAAGTGCTGGAAGCGCACGCCGGTGAGGGTAATCCGCTTCTATTCTTTCGGGGCGCATACGGCCGGCTGAAGCCGCCACATTCGAACGGGCACTAGGTTGGGAAAACCGCTGCCTTCCGGTAGAATAATTACCTGATAGCATGACATGGTTCGGCTGTTGACCGCTCCATCTGTCGCGGCTCTGATAAATTCCAGACCTCAGTTGTCAGTGCTATGAAATAATGGCGGCTCGAAGCCGCTGAGGATGATTCGTGGCTCAAAAACCTCAGACTTTGTTTGAAAAAATCTGGGACCGTCACGTCGTGGTCGAAGAGCCGGATTGCCCGGCGGTCCTTTATATTGACCTGCACCTCGTACACGAGGTGACGTCGCCGCAAGCGTTCCAGGCGCTGCGCGACCGCGGGATCAAGTTGCGCCAGCCGTCGCGAACAGTCGCGACCATTGATCACAGCGTTCCCACAACTGACCGCTCGCTGCCCATAGCTGACGCTATGGCGGCCAAACAGATCCGGCAGATGGAAACCAACTGCCGCGAGTTCGGCGTTCCGCTCTACGGCCTCGACAGCCCTCACCAGGGCATCGTGCACGTCATCGGGCCTGAACTGGGCCTGACGCAGCCCGGCATGACTATCGTCTGCGGCGACAGCCACACTGCCACGCATGGCGCGTTCGGCGCGCTGGCATTCGGAGTCGGTACGACCGAGGTCGAGCACGTGCTCGCGACGCAGTGTCTGCTGCAACGCAAGCCACAGACATTCGAGGTACGCGTGGATGGCCAACTCCATCCGGGCGTCACCGCCAAGGACATTATTCTTGCTCTCATCGCCCAGATCGGCGTAGGCGGCGGTGTGGGTTCCGTTCTCGAATATACCGGCAGCACCATTCGCTCGCTTTCGATGGAAGCCCGCATGACAGTGTGCAATATGTCTATCGAGGCTGGCTCGAAAGCGGGCATGATCTCGCCGGACGACACCACGTTCCAGTACATCGCAGGACGCGAGTACGCTCCCCAAGGCGCCGCCTGGGACAAAGCCCTGTCCGATTGGAAGAAGCTGCCCACGGATGAAGGCGCGCGTTTTGATCGCACGGTCACGCTCGACGCCGCGAAGCTTGAACCTATGATTACATATGGCACCAATCCCGGAATGGGTGTGCCGATCTCCGCGCCCATTCCGACCCCGGAATCGATGCCCGACGCGTCCAGCCGGAATGCGTTGCTGCAGGCGCTCCGTTATATGGACCTGGCCCCCGGAAAGCCGCTGCTGGGGCATACGGTGGATGTAGTGTTCATCGGCAGTTGTACCAACTCGCGGATTTCGGATCTGCGCGCAGCCGCTGAGGTTCTGAAAGGGCGCAAAGTCAATCCCAAGGTACGTGTGCTGGTAGTGCCGGGTTCACAGGAAATCAAGCGGCAGGCCGAAAGAGAGGGGTTGCATTCGGTCTTTCAAGCGGCTGGCTGCGAATGGCGCGAGCCCGGGTGCAGCATGTGCATCGCTATGAATGGCGATGAACTGAAGCCGGGGCAGTACAGTGTCTCAACGAGCAACCGCAACTTTGAAGGACGCCAGGGCAAAGGCGGACGCACCTTTCTCGCCAGCCCATTGACGGCAGCCGCTTCGGCCATAGAGGGCCGAGTGGCCGATGTCAGGAGATTTTTGTAATCAGAGGCGCGCACGTAAGCAACCGGGGGGCAGTTGGAGCTTCAAATGTACCCGCTCCCTTACGGTCGCGGCTCTGAGGGGAACCCATGGAACCATTCACAAGACTTACCAGCCGGGTAGTACCGCTGCCGAACGAGAACGTTGACACGGACCAGATCGTGCCGGCGCGCTTTCTCAAAGTGACGGACAAGGCCGGAATGGATCAGTATCTGTTCTGCGATTGGCGCTTCGACGCCGAGGGAAAACCGCGACCTGATTTCATCCTGAATCAGCCGCGCGCGCACGGAGCGAAGATATTGCTGGTAGGCGCAAACTTCGGGACTGGCAGCTCGCGCGAGCACGCGCCATGGGCGCTGGTGGCGTTCGGATTCAGGGCGTTGGTTGGCACAACGTTCGCTGACATCTTCCGCAACAATTCGCTAAAGAATGGCTTGCTTCCGGTGTCCATCTCGCCAGCCGATCACGCCGAATTGTTGAGCCGGGTGGAGAAAGATCCTGACGTGGAGATCACGATTGA
Organism: Acidobacteriota bacterium; assembly: GCA_016191085.1. Taxonomy (GTDB): domain Bacteria; phylum Acidobacteriota; class Terriglobia; order 2-12-FULL-54-10; family 2-12-FULL-54-10; genus JACPPJ01. Next base: position 2,919 of record JACPPJ010000060.1, read on the forward strand.
CCTGTCGTCGCAGACCGTGACTCTGCCGGGCGGGAAGACGGTTAGCTTCCCGATTGACAACTTTTCCAAGCAATGCCTGCTGGCGGGCGTGGATCAATTGGGATACATGCTGAAGCAGGCCGCCAAAATCTCAGAGTACGAAGCCTCACATCCCCAGCCTGTAAAGACGATTTCAGCGTAGCGCATCCATCATAGAGATCACAGAGTTTTGACGTGTTATATACTTGCTCTGCCGCACAACAGACTTACTAACGCACCAGATGAGGCACCCGCACTTGCTGGTCGCGCGTTTTGAGCATGGGCTCGGATTTGTTACAATCTCGGAACGCTATGTCCGGAGAAGTGAATCAAATTCGGCGATGTGTTGTGGTGCGGGACTACATGAGTGCAGATCCTCAGACTTTGGGGGCGGAACATAGTCTACTGGATGCTGTCTTGATTATGCGCCGCGCGGGTTTGCGGCACATTCCGATCATGGAAGATGGCCGCCTGGTCGGAATATTGAGCGAGCGAGATGTCGCACGCGCAGCTCCCTCAATGCTGCTTCCGCTGCTTCCCGACGATTACAACAGGTTATTCGAGGATACTCGGGTGAGGAAGGTAATGACCAGGAACCCTGTCTTCGCCGCGCCCGATATGCCGCTCGCGGAAGCGGTTGATTTGCTGCGCAGCAACCGCCTCGGCTGCCTGCCGGTGCTCGAAGCCGAGATATTGGTCGGCATTATCACCGTCTCGGACATGCTTCGGGCGCTGTGCGACGTGGTTCAATACGTCGAGCCGGAAGAAAACGACGTTCTCCAAATACCCGACACGCCGGAAGCCTGAACCATAATCTATACCTGCTTCAGCACTATCTCTGACCATAGGCGGCACCGCCGCTGCCGAGCCCTTCGGCTGAGCGTGTATTCTGAGTGCCGCGTCCTGCGTTCGCCGCTCAGCAGCACATAAGATCCCGTGTCGCAAAAACTCTCGCAAGTATAGTCGCGCTGCAATCGGCTGTACAACGGCGCGGAATAGGATCGCGGCAGTGCTGCTTTGCGGTACGCGGATGAGTAACCGAGTTCGCCGCGAATGCCGTCGTGAAGCTCTCTGCTCAGCAGCGCCTCAAATCGGCGGCGGTTTTCATTCCCAAGCCGAGGCCAAATGAAGTGGCACAACTCATGATAGAAAATGCGTCCGAGCTCCACGCGCCGCCTGAACAGGCTCGCTCCTAGCACCATGTACCGTTGCGGAATAAAGCTGGCGGCGTGCGTGTATTCACTGCCACGCCTGCTCCCAGAGGTAGCATCTTCGTTGATGATGACGCCTTTTCGGACAGCAGTTAATGCCTGCGCCACCGCAATCTTAATTGCTGGAAGACGAGTGGTGAAGTTATGAGGCAGCCGCCGTATCCAAAACTCGACCATGCGGCGCTGCTGCGCCGTCATGTGAGGGGTCAATTGCAGGTTTCGAATGCGTGTTCCTGATTTAAAGCGCACATCTGCGAGCGTCGACTCTGCTCGTGGCGTGACGCTGCGGTGAGTAGGCGCCGATTGGGTGTGCGTTGTCGCAGATTGCGCTCTCGCCGATTTCAGTCGCATGCACGCAACATAAATAGCTGTGTTACGCCTGTCAAGCGGGGGCTCAGGAAGTGATGAGTGGCGAGTAGTGAGTGGACTGGAGAAACCGGCCGCTACTTGCTACTCGCTGCATTCGTCGCTACTCGCTCCTCCAAATCGTCAGTGATGCCAAATGCCTTCATCCACTGCTCGACCAAACGCCTCCTGCTGATTTCGCGCTCGCGCGCGAGATTATGGAGCGGTACTGAGAAATTGCTACGACCGGTCCGCTCACGTGCGCTGGCAAGAACGGTGAAGTTAGGGCTGCGCAGCAGAGGGATCGGCGTGGTGGGCGTCACCACGATCTGATACGTTGTCCCCGCATTCAGCGTCAGAGTCGCTGTTGCGGCTCCTCCGGCCACGAGCGCGGTAGTGGAACGCGAACTTCCATCGTTTCCCACGGCACGAATTTCAAGAGCCGTTTCATCGGGGACGTTCGCGGTCGAGATCGTTACCTCCACATCGACTTGCGTAGTGGAGGGCGCAGGCAGGATCGCATCCGGGGTGATGAGCGAGCCGGTATTGGTAGAGACGCCGGAAAGGTTGACAACATCAATACTGATCACCGGCAAATTCGTCGGTATCGGCTGCACCGGTGCGTTGCCACGGACAGGCACGGTCGTGGTTGTCCCATTGAAGAGATCCTGCAAGAACGCCTGGATTTCGAGGGGGCCATTTGGGCTGCGGACGACACCGTCAGAGTCATCTCCTGCGCTCGTATTGATCGTTCCCGTGCCTTCTACCAACAGGGCGGCCAAACGAACTGAGCCACCGGCGCCGCCCTGGGTCCCGGATGTGCCCGCCGGAGCGTCTTCCGCATCGGAGCCATTGGCGAGGATCTCTCCGTTCACCGTGATCCGCTGAGCAGCCGCAATGACAATCGCCTCTCCTCCCATTCCACCCTGTACCGCTGAACCTCCTGCACCGCCCAGTGTCCCGCCAGCGCCTCCACCTCCCCCTACGGGAGGATAGAGCGAGCCAGCGGCTGGAACCGAGCCGACGCGAGGACCGAACCCGGCAGCGACATTGCCGGCGGTGTTAAGAGCATGCCCTCCCAGGAAGCTGCCAGGCAATTGATGCGGGAAATCAGAACCATAAAATACTCCGCCCAAACCAAGGATGCTGCCCGAATCCAGGATCACATCCTGGCAGGAAAGGACCATCACAGGAGGCGGAAGGCCCAACGAATCCGTCTTGAAAAACACGGCCTTTCCAGCCGGCAAATGGAGCGAAGTGAGGTTCAGCTTCCCGTCGGGGAAGGCCGGCGAACTGGTCCCGGGAAGAACAGCGGTATCGCCGGTTTGGACGAAGGAAGCGAGGGAGGAACTGAAATATACTTCACCGCTACTCATGTTTATGAATGCAGCAACGGCGTCCGACGGCCAGACCAGCCCCCGGCTCGGGTCAGTGTTGGTGGGGTCGAGCACGCCTTGCGCGCCAGTGCTTCCGCTGATCGGGGCTGGGATGCCCGGCGCGCAGACGGTGCTCGGTGCCGACGGTGCGCCTAGGGTTTGGATCTCGTTCGCCGCAAGCACGCGGTCGAAAAAGTACACATCGTCTAACTGCCCGTTGAAGAACTGGCCGTCCACAGTATTCCCGCCAAAAATAATTTTCGGGTTGCCGGTGAGGGGACAATCGCCGCCGTCGCTGGCCGTCGCGTTCAGTACGCCGTTGATATAAAGCTGTTTGAGCCCAGTGGCCATGTTCCGTGTTACGGCCACATGCACCCACTGACCGGTATTGACGGCCACGGTCGAGGTCAGAGTGAAGTTGCCCGGAGTGCAGCCCGCCGCGGCGCCGGTGTGGAAAGCGAGACGGTCACCAACCAACGCCATGGGGATCATATCAATGCCCCCGCCGGGCACGTCCGAATAGATGATGCCGCTGCCACCGTAACCTTGGCCGCCCGCCCAATTCGAACCGACACTGGTGGTCTTGATCCAGGCGGCGATGGTGAAACTATTCGGAACGGTATTGTTGACGGTGAGGTAATCGTTGCTACCGTCGAACGTGGCCGCCATTGCAATCCTGCCGGAAACGCCGAAAGTCGGACAGGAAGATCCGCTGCAGGTGGCTGTGTTCCCGCTGCCGGAAGAATCCGCCGCGGTAGTGCTGCCTGACGGCTCGTCCATTGCCCAGTGTCCCATCAACCCAGTTGTCAACGGAGCTACGGACACATTCACAGTCACCGCTATGCTCTGCGGTGTGTTGGTCGCGCCGCTTGCGGCGATTTGAATTGAACCGTTGTATGTGCCGCCGCTCAATCCGCTGGTGTCCACGGAGACGGTCAGGGCGGAAGGCGCTGTGCCGGAGGGAGGCGAGATGTTCAGCCAAATGCCGCCGTTCGAGGTGTTCGCCGTTGCCGTCCAGCTCAGCGTGCCACCACCGATGTTAGAAATGCTTATGGTCTGAGGCCCAGGTTGCGGTCCGCCGCTTGGCGCTGCGAAGGTCAAAGAGGTGGTGTTTAGCGAGATTGACGGAGAACCGGCGCTCACCGTCAACGTGACAGGAATGTTCTGCGGAGTATTCGTAGCTCCGGTCGCCGCCACCTCAATCGAGCCGTCGTAAGTCCCCGCGGTCAGGCCGGAGATGTTTACGGACACAGTCAATGTCGAAGGTGCGGTGCCGGAGGCGGGTGTAAAGCTCAGCCAGCTTCCGCCAGAAGTCTTGGTAGCTGTCCAGCTTAACGTCCCAGTTCCCGTGTTAGAGATGCTCACCGTCTGATTAGCAGGATTGGAGCCGCTCTGTGTTGCGGTGAAATTCAGCGACGTGGGATTCAAACCAATGGTTGGCTGAAGAACCGTGCCAGCGTTCAGGAATTGCGGTGGTGCGAGTGCGGAATCCGTAATCCGGATTTCGTCAATGAGGCCGTTAAAGGGAATAAATGGAGAGGTGCGTCCGGAAAGGGTCCAGCCGGTGTTGTTGGGCAGGTCGGGTGATGCGTCGGTCACCGTGCTTTGCAGGATTCCATTCTTATAGGCGGTCCACACATTACCCGTTTTGACGAAAGCAACATGCGTCCAAACACCGGCGGCGACGGGGAAACACGGCGAAACCAGACTATGCAGGACGCCGGAGGGACTCCTGTAATCGAAGCAGAGGTTCCCACTGCTGCCATATTCCATGTTGAAGCGGTTGGCATCCGTTGAGTCCGTGCGCGTCCAGAAGATATCCTGCTGCGATGTGTTAGCGGGGTTGAACCAGAATTCCAAGGTCGCATTCGTGAGTGTGTTTAATGGGAATTGCGAACCAAAGGTGACGATCTGGTTGCCCATGAACTGGAGACTCACGGTATTGGCGCCGCCCGTCAGGGGAACCGTAGTGACTGGCACGTTGCTGCTATATGTAGGACTGCCCGATGGAGAGCCATTGTTGGCGGTCGTTCCCGTGGAATCCAGTATGGACCCGGCGGCTGTCGCGGCAGCACCCGCCGTGCCGTTCTCAAAACGGTAGTACGCCAGCGCGGCCGGAGCTAGCGCTTCATACGCGCCGATATCGCAGGCGCTGCCTTGCGGCCGCGTAACGCCGCGCTGGTCAGTAGGCATACAACCCTCTGAGCCAGATGGAATCCGATCTATCGCGGGGCTGCCGGCCAAGAGCGCTAACGTCTGTGTCGGACCTCCGTTGTTCGCCAACGAAGAAGCGAGCTGGGGATTAGTGTTGCTCAAAGAGCCGTTGGCGGAACTAAACCCGCACGTGGTGCCATCATCCAGGTTGTAGCCGCTATTCGTGACGGTGCCTGAACAATTCCCGCCGCTGGCGGCTCCTGCAAGGATGCTACCGAAGACAAGTGTGGCACCGCTGCTGTAGATGTTGCCGCCGCCGCTTGGGGCACCGTTGCCGGAAAGAGTAGAACTGAGCAATTGAATAGATGATTGATAATTGTAGATTGCGCCGCCCCAGTTGACGGCGGTGTTGCCGGACCACGTGCTGTTGATCGAGATGAAGGTTCCGTAATACGCATAAATCCCGCCGCCGCTGTACTCCGCGTTGTTGCTTGAGAACGTGCTGTTGTTCACCACCAGATCTGTGTAGTAGGTGTAAATAGCGCCGCCGGAATAAACCGCGGTGTTGCCGGAAAATGTGGTGTCGCTCACGGTCATCGTGCCAGACGCGTAAACAGCGCCGCCCGAATAAGCCGAGGTGTTGCCGGAAAACGTGCTGTTGGTGATTACCAGATTGCCGCTCGGACCCGGATTGCTGTAAATGGCACCAGCACGATATGACGAGCTGTTGCTGGAAAACGTGCTGTCGGTCACTGCAAGGGTTCCGCCATCGTTGTTGATGGCGCCGCCCTGGTAACCGGCGCTGTTACCGGAAAACACGACGTCGCTTACCGTCAAGACACCGCTGTTTGAGATAGCGCCGCCATTGTAGCTGGAACCATTGGAGATCGTCAGGTGGTTCAGGCTGACTGTAACTCCCGTCGGGATTGTCATTACGTGCACGCTGCCGCCACCGCTGATGGTCAGGTTTTGACCGGTTGCGTCAATGCTGGTGTTAGCGGAAATGGCTAGCGTGCTGGTGAGCGTAATGGTCCCGCTGCAACTGAACGTTACTGTTCCGCCGTCCGTGAGCGCAGCTTGCAAGCTGGTTTCATTGCAGGTGCTAACCACACCCCCAGCATGAACCAGCGGAGCAAGGCCGAACGCCAGCGCCAGCAGGATCAGAGGCAGCACAAGGCGCGCGCTCCTACAACCCGTCAAGAATGCAGATTCGGCTGGAAAGAAATTCTTCAGGAAGGATCGGCCAAGCGTGGCGGAGAACATAGACGTATCCTGCGGGGGAAGGTTGCGCCGCCACGTTCGAAAAAACAAAGTGACCCTGGAACCCTGAGCTATCCTGGGTAAGCGAGGAATATACCACAGCCCCGCGTGTGACTGTCAATCGCAAACTTGGTCCTGCGAGTGTGTCTGATACGCTCTGCGCGGAGGTGGAATTCAGCGGAGGCCGCTCGAACCCTCTCGTCCGCGCATTAAGACCGAGTCTTGCAGGGCAACGCACATCCGCCAAGCACTTTCATCGGCGCGATACTCCGATATAGCGGTTTCCTTGTCACTGCTGCTGCGCGTCTGATAAGCTACTCACTTTGAGAACAGGAGGCGAAGACAGCAGATGCAGATGCGGATTGAATCCCGGCAACTGGGTGATGTTGCGGTGCTGGTGCCGGAGGTCTTCGAAGACGAGCGCGGTTTCTTCATGGAAACCTTTCGCGCGGACCAATTCAAAGAACTCGGGCTACCTTGGGAATATGTGCAGGACAATCACTCGCGGTCACAAAAAGGGGTCATCCGGGGGTTGCACTTCCAATATGATCCTCCCATGGGCAAGTTGATGCGCGTGACGTACGGGGCCGCATACCTCATGGCTGTCGACATTCGCAAGGGTTCGCCAACTTTTGGGAAATGGTTCGGAATCCAGGTATCGGCCCAGAATAAGAAGCAGGTGTGGGCGCCAGCAGGATTCGCCAGAGGACTCTGCGTGCTTTCTGATTTCGCCGAAGTGCAATATAAATGCACGGGCATTTACAACAACAAAGGCGAATCGGGCGTCCGGTGGGATGATCCGCAGATTGGGATCTCCTGGCCGGTTCGAGATCCGGTTATCTCCGAGAAAGACCGCAATGCACAAACGTTGGCACAATGGCTGGCATCACCGGAGTCCGACAAGCTGCGATACGGAACTGGAGCATAATTCCGCGGCTTCTAAGTCACCTTTGTCTCCACGCTTGGCTTAGCCTTACCTGAACCAGTGCTCAACATAGATTTGAAGTACGGGATGAGGCGCTGGAATCCCTCGCCCCGCGATGTGCGCGGGCTCCAACCCAGCCAATCCATGGCGCGGGAGATGTCCGGCTTGCGCTGCTTGGGATCGTCTACAGGCAATGGGCGCGAGACGATGCGGCTGCCGGTCGTTTCAATCACCTCACGCGCAACATCCAAGATAGTCACTTCTTCGGGGTTGCCCAGATTTACCGGCTCGATCTGATCCGATAACAACAGGCGATACAAGCCGTCCACCGTATCAGCTACATAGCAGAAACTGCGTGTCTGACTGCCATCGCCATAGATGGTTAGCGGTTTATTCTGCAAGCTTTGCATCATGAAGTTGGGCAGCACTCGTCCATCCTCAATGCGCATGCGCTCGCCATAGGTGTTAAATATACGCGCGATTCGAGTCTCCACACCGTACTTCCGGTGAAATGCCATAGTTAAAGCTTCGCTGAACCGCTTCGATTCGTCGTAAACGCTGCGCGGACCGACGGGATTTACATTCCCCCAGTAACTTTCCGGCTGCGGAGATACATGGGGATCACCATAAATCTCCGACGTAGACGCCATCAGAAATACGCTCCCATGTGCGCGCGCAAGCTCCAGCGCGTGGTAGGTTCCGAACGAACCCACCTGCAGCGTAAGAATAGCATGGCGGAGGTAATCCTTGGGACTGGCAGGCGAGGCGAGATGAAGCACGTAATCCACATGATCGCGGATCAGAGAGTAGAGCTGGTCTCAAAAATACCTCAGCATGATTTTCATGCAGCCTAGCCGGACCATACCGAAGAAATTCTCAATGTGATATTCCCAGCGCGTGGCCAGGCGGCGATAGATTTGCAGCCAGGCAAACAGGCGCTCGATGGTC
>JACPPJ010000054.1 GCA_016191085.1 Acidobacteriota bacterium
CCCCGGCGGCAGTCCATTCCCCGCCGGATCGACAGAGATGTCCCAGCGCCGGATTTCTTCCGCACTTGCCGCTTTGCCCAGCTTATAAGTGGGCAACTGCGCCAGCGCCATGACGCAGGTAGCCAAGACCATTACGGGCACGAGAACGATGTTAAAGAGGCAGTGGATAGATCGCATTTCGCACCTTCCCTTCTTCAGTGATCCTAAACGGGTTGATGGGATTCCAATGGTAGATACCCCCTACACTACAGAGTTTGCTATACTCCTCCAGCGTCGGTTGACATCTGTGCAGTGGGATCCAGAGTCGGGCAGTTGCCGCCCAGCGGATGGGAAGGTCCGCGTTCGGCTCCCATACTAACAACTTCTTTGCAGATGCCAATGTTTGGCAGGTTTCAAAACAGAATGGAGGCGAACGGAACTCGCCTTTCTACAGACGCTATATTATTCGACTCTCAATGGGATGCCACCTCGCGCGGGTTTTTCTGAGTAGCGAGTCCCAGCCTTTCAACCAACCAGTCGACAACCGCAGGCTCCAAGTCTGGTTTTCCTTCGAGCATCTCCGAACCTTTATCGACGTCCGTGTACACGATCAGCTTGTTGTGCTTGCCCTTGGAAATCGCAACAAGCTCCCTGGCACTCTCCGGCGCCGCGTGAGCTGAAAAATCCTCTGTGTCCACTGCGAAAATCGAAACATCGTGAGTGCGAAGGTACTGTTTGAATTTATCTCCTTGTGGATAAACAGTGAAGAACACAATGGCTTTAACTCTTGCTTCTCCGATCGCAGCTTCTGCTGCATACCCTGCTCCCGAGGTCGCTCCCACCAGGGCAATCCGGTTGGAGTCAACCGCTTTCTGCGCGGCCAAAAATTCAATCGCAGCCTTTACATCCAGATGGGCCTTGGTCTCCTGCTCTTCGCGAGGGAGATCAATACCAGCCATTCCCCTGCTGGCATTTTCCTTGATGATTGGACCTTTTCCCCTCCAATCAAAGAGCAGGGCCGCCATTCCATGCTTCACTACCTCGTTCGCCAAATTGTAATAAGTGGTCAAGTCATGCTTCATGCCATGGGAAAATACTACGCCAGGCACCTTGGAGCCCTCGCTGGCGCCTTCGGGAAGCCGCAGGACTCCATGCAGCGACCAACCATCGCTGCTCCGGAAAGATACTTCCGTGCTTGTCCCCAACTCTTTCAGAGTGCCAGCTACCCAATGCACGATTTTATCCCTTGTTTCTCGAACACTAAACACGTTGGATCCATAACCCTCCGCCAAGACGAGAGCACTGTTTGGGTTCTTCGAAAGAGCATAGGCCTGCGCCACCTTCCACAGGCCCGCTTTGTCGTTGGTCCTGGCCACAGCAAGGATCGGAAGATCGCTCCGGCCTGAAATGAAATCAAGCGCCTCCTGGCTGAGGGATCCAGAAAGCCCGGAAATCAACCCCAAAGCCCGGATTGCTGGATTCTCCGCAGCCAAAACCGCATAAGTCCCTACCATCCCGATTGCCACTACCCCAATTCGCCCTGGATCCACATTCTTCTGGGATGCTAGAAACTGAACTGCCGCTCGCACATCCAACTGAATCTTCTCCATGTCCTTTGGCGAAAAGAAGCGGAAATGCTTGGGGTTCCGGTTCATTACGTGACCTCGGGGATCCATATTCAGGACTGCTATCCCGCGCTTCACAAGATCAAGCGCACCCTCCCCGGTCCCGCTTTCAGTAGAGACACGATCATGCCGCATGGGCTCTGACAATAGAATGACTCCGGGGATAGGCGTGCCAGGGAGCTTTTCCGGTAGACGGAGAGATGCGTAGAGGGTTAATCCATCCTCGGTTTGGAAGCTAACCACCTTTCCAAACCGCTCTTCTTCTCTTTCCTCCCCGCGTGCCTCGCTCACCCCAAAATGGAAAAGAGCCAAGAATAGAAAGGGGAGCAGCATCCTTCTCTGAGATAGACTGAAGCATTCCATTTTCATTTTCATATTCGTTCCCTCCTGTTTTCCTTCCTTCGGGCCCCTTCGCCCAGGCCTGCTGGAGGCGTCCTCCGGGTCGTTTCTCCGTCTTTCAAAATTCCAGCCGCAGTGCCAACTGGATTTGCCTGGATGTCATCACTTCCGTGAGCCGCCCGGCCTGAGGGTTTCGCGTCCCTCCCCCAACGAAAACATAGCGGTTATTCGGGATTCGGAAGTTTGCCCGATTGAACAAGTTAAACAACTCAGTCCGTAACTCCAGGAGTTTCGACTCGGTGATGCGGAATCTTTTTCTAACGTTAAAATCCACCTGTGCCCGCCCCGGTCCGATTAAGGTGTTATAACCCACATTCCCCAGCGTGCCGGCCTGTGGCAGTGCAAAAGCCGTGGGATCGAAATACTGTTCCACGTTGTCAGCCGACGTCGGATTGTTGCTGCGACCAGCCACCAGGTCCGGCCGTTGGTCATCTCCAATATCGGCGTATTTGACGAGCTTTCCCGCTTGGTCAAAGCCCACCCCAACCGTGAAGGGAAGCCCTGTAGAGAGGGTGAGAATGCCGCCCACTTGCCATCCGGAAAGCAACTCTCCCAAGAGGCCACTTCCTCCCCGCCCGAAAGGTAACTCATAGGTGGTATTCAGACTAAATTGGTGGCGTGTGTCAAAAGTGGAAAGACCACGCTCGGTTCCAGGTTCCCACGGATTCTGTCCCGAAGCGGTACTCAAACCCTCACTGAAGTACGTAAACGCATCTCCGGTTGTAATGTTCTTCGACCAGGTATAGGAAACCTGGAAGTGGAAGCCCGCGCTGAGCCGCCGGTTCACCATCGTCTGCAAGGCGTTATAGTACCCGTCGCCCCCCGTTCCGCGGTACTCAATGCTGCCGAAGTTGGGATTCAACTGCGGTGAAGCAGAGTCAAAGTAGAGTCGCCCGTCCGGAAGCCGCGTCGGGACTCGATTGTTTATATTCGAGTACAACTGAGGACCATGGACTGCGCGCGCCCCTACATAGTTGAGCGAGAGCAAAGTCCCACGCAGCAGCTCCTGCTGAATTCCCAGGTTGTATTGGATCCGGTAAGGCTGATCGATGGAATACTGGAGTGCGTGTAAGCTGAACCGGGCAGGCAACACTCCCTGCATAATTTGTTCGTTGGCATTGGGAAACGGCGGATTACGTAGGGTGCGAGTGAGGCCAAACGGCGGATTGGTCGAAGCGAGCGGCGCCATATAGTATGAGGTAATCTGGTCATGATAGAGGCCGAACCCGCCTCGCAGCGCCATCTTCTGATTCCCGAATATGTCCCAGGCAAACCCCAGGCGGGGCGCGAAATTCTTCAGCGATGGATTCCTGCCAATGAAGCAGTCCCCAGGAGTCAACTGCGGATCCGTGAGATTTACCAAGGCGCCGGCTAAAGGCTGGTGGAAGCAAGGGAGAGTGATGAACTCATACCGCAGCCCCGCGTTGAGCGTCAGCCGCTGCGAGACCTGAAAATCATCTTGGACGAAAAATCCAAAGAGGTTTTGGAAAAAATCCGGCGCGGTCCGCGCCTCTGCACCAACTCCTTCATACGACGCAGGCTTCCCCTGGAGAAAGTCCGGCAATGAATTGAACATGTATCGCCCGCCCGCCGCACGGCCATTACTGAAATAAATGTACCGGAACCGCATCGCGTTTGTTCCCACCTTGATCGAGTGGGCTCCCCTGGTCAGATGGAGTGTATCGCCTACTTCATACGAATCTAGCGTTGCCTTGTTGCGATCCTGAATCACTGCAAGGGGGTCGAAACCGGAGATTGAAATTCCTCCACGACTAGGTTCACCCGGCACAAAGTAAAGATTGGGAGGCCAGAACCCGGTCGGATTACTGAAGGCACCCAGACGGCTGCGGTTATATCCGGCTCGGAAGACGTTGAGTGTAGTGGGCGAGAAGATGTGCGTCTGAAACAAAGAAGTATATTGGTAGCGACTCTTCAGCGCTTCATCCTGGACCGCAAGTATAGCTCGCATAGGTCCCTTGACTTCGCCGTCATCCAACACGTAGCTCCCACTGAGCGAATCGGAATCGGAAAAAGTGTGATCGATCTTCACCACCATATAATTTTCACCTGGGGCCATGCTAACCGATTGCACATACTCTCCCACCCCTTGCGGTGTGGTCCGGCCATTCGGCTCCGGCCAGATCGCCAGGTAGGGCTTCACCGAGGGAGCAACCTCCACCGTGGTGGGCACTCCCCCCACCGTGATCCTCCCCTCCTTGGCCTCCCTCGTGATTACGTTGGCAATCCGGGTGTCCTTCGTTCGTTGCCGTAATCCTTCGTAATTGCCGAAAAAGAACGTGCGGTCTCGCCGGATCGGCCCCCCGACACTGCCGCCAAATTGATTGCGCCGTAACGGCGGCTTCGTGCGATCAAAGAACTGCCGCGCATCCAGTTTATCGTTTCGTAAGTACTCGAAGACCGAGCCATGAAACACGTTCGTGCCCGACTTCAGCACCATGTTGATGATGCCGCCGGCCGCTTTCCCGTGCTCCGCCGAAAAATTGTTCGTCAGCACCTGGAACTCTTGGATTGCGTCCACCCCCAGGTTGCTTCCCGTGGCGCTGCCCGGAGTATTCCCGGACATATCGGCGATGTCGAGTCCGTTCAGACGCCACCCGACCTGGTTCGTCCGGGCGCCGGCAATGGACATGCGCTCCCCCATTCCCCGATTGACAAGACTGCTCTGTTCGCGGTAGTGAACCACTCCAGGCTGTAAAAGCACGAGCTGAGTGTAATTGCGCCCACTTAGGGGAAGATCCTGGATCTGTTCCCTGCTCACCAGCGCACCGACGGCTGATGTGGCCGTGTCTACCAGCGGGGCTTCTCCCATTACCGTTACCGATTCGGCCACGGCACCCGGCTGCAAAGTGAAATTCACCACCGCTTGTTGGCCCACAGTGAGGGTAATCCCCGTGCGCACCTGCGTCTGAAAACCACTCATGGTCGCCTGCACGTCATAGCCGCCGAGAGCCAGATTGGGCACCAAGTACCGGCCCTCCGCATCCGTGGTGACCGCGCGCGCAATCCCGGTTTCCACGTGGCGGATGGATACTCCCGCTCCTGGCATCACAGCCCCACTGGCATCGCGTGCCGTGCCGGAAATCGTTCCGGTCGTTACCTGAGCCATCATGATTCCGCAACTGAGACACAAAAATATCAGTGCCGTCCAAAAGATCTTCCGCTCATTCATGAGAGCCTCCTTCAGCCAATACACAGCGCCTTGCGCCTTGCATGTTATTTCCTCGCCTTATCATCCACCAACCCGGAGACCGTTCCCGTCATGGTCTCCACCATCGGTGCCTCGGCAGTCACGCCGTCATCTGGGTGACCTGTCCCACGTTGAGCACCATATTAATCTCCAAATCACTGCCCACCGTAAGTTGGATTCCCCTGCGGGCCGCGGTTTCAAAACCCGTCATCTGCGCCTGCACTTCGTAATGATCGGGAATCAAGCTGGGCATGCGATACCGGCCATCAGCGTCTGTGTAATACTCCCTGCCGCTGTCACTCTAGCGCCAGTTGGCGGCAAACAGCCCACCAGGCGGAGACAATCGGAACTCCGCGCCCAATTTCTTCTGAGGCGCTAGCCCCAGTCTTTCAACCAACCACCGGACAATCGTAGGTTCCAAATCGGGTTTTACGACGAGCATCTCCGCACCATGAGGGGCAGTCTCGTACATTATGAGCCGGCTGTACTTGCTCTTGGAAATCTCAGTAAGTTCCTTGGCAGACTCCACCGTCCCGCCATAGTCATCGGCACCGACGACTGCTAACAGAGCAACATCGTGAGTGCTAAGGTGCTGTTTGAATTCATCAGGTTGTGGATAAGCAGACAACGTCACAATGGCTTTAATTCTTGAATCTCCAATCGAGGCCACTGTAGCTGCACCTGCTCCTGAAGTTCCACCCACCAGAGCAATCCTGCTGGAGTCAACCGATTTCTGTGAGGCCAAGAATTCAATCGCGGCCTTCACATCCAGATGGGCGTCGCCGATTATGGAGCCCTTAGTATAAGCATGAGTCTGAGGGAGAATATCAATACCATAAATTTCTTTACCTTCATTCTCCTTGAGGAGCGCAGTTTTACCCTTCCCCCTCCAAGCAAAGCTCAGAGTAGCCATTCCGCGCTTCACTCCCATGCGTTCCAAAACCAAATAAGTCGCCTGGTCATGCTTCGCGCCATGGACAAATACTACGCCAGGCGCCTTGGAGCCCTCACTGGCGCCCTCTGGAATCCGCAGGGTCCCATACAGCGTCCAACCATCGCTGCTCCGGAAAGTCACTGGAGTGCTTTTCCCCAACCCCTTCACATTGTGAGCCAGCCACTCCGTCACTTGCTCCATTAACCCGGGGGTAAAAGAAACCATCGGTGCTCCATAACCTAACCCCACGACCATGTCGCTGTTTGGGTTTTTCGACAGAGCATAGGCCTGCGCCATCTCCCTAACAGACTCTCTTCTGGCCTTCTGCGCTATACAAAGAACCGGAAGATCGCTTCGTCTTTGAATAGAGTCGAGCGCCTCTGGGCTGAGGGATCCGGATTCCCCAGAAATCAACACCAATGCCTGGATTGCAGGGTTCGCCGAAGCCTCCAGAGCCGCATAAGTCGCTCCCACCCCTATTGCCAGCACCCCAATTCGCTCCGGGTCCACATTCTTCTGTGACGCCAGAAACTGAACCGCCGCTCGCACATCCAACCGAAGCTTCTCCACTTCCTGCGGCGAAAATAAGTTAAAACGCTTTGGGTCCTGGCTCATTCCGTGACCTCGAGGATCCACAGCCAGTACTGCCATCCCCCTCTCTATAAGACCCACGCCGATCGAAGTGCTCCCGGATGGTTCATACATCGTACGATCAGGCCACCCGGGCTCTGACACTAGAACCACCCCAGCGATTGGGCTGGTGACCTTGTTCGGTAGATGGAGACCGGCGTAGAGGATCCATCCATCCTCGGCTTGGAGGCGAACCAGCTTTGCTGTCTCCCCCTTTGCCTGCTCCCCGCGTGCCTCGCTCACTCCAAAATGGAAAAGAGCCAGGAAGAGAAAAAAGAGCAGCATCCTTCTGTGAGATAGACCGGAGCATTCCATATCCGTTTCCTCCTGTTTTTTCCTTCCTTTTCTCTTTCCTTGGGGGCGCTACTTCGCCCAGCGCCTGCTAGGGGGTGTCCTCCGGGTCGTTTCTTCAGTCTTTCAAAATTCCAGCCGCAGTGCCAACTGGATTTGCCGGGCTGTCCCCACTTCCGTGAGTCGTCCCGCCAGAGGATTTCGCCCCCCTTCCCTAGTGAAAACCTGACGATTGCCCTCGTTCGGGATTCGGAAGTTCGCCCGATTGAGCAGGTTGAACAACTCAGCCCGGAACTCCAGGAGTTTCGACTCGGTGACGCGGAATCTTTTTCTTACGTTAAAATCCATCTGTGCCATTCCCGGTCCGATCAGGGTGTTGCGACCGAGATTCCCCAGTGTGCCGGCCTGTGGCAGCGCAAAGGCCGTGGGATCGAAATACTGCTCCACATACTGTTTCCTGGTGCCACCCGTCACCGGATTGTTGCTACGGCCTGCAACCAGGTCCGGTCGTTGGTCATCTGCACGTACGCTGTATTTGACAAGCTTTCGAGCTTGATCAAAACCCACTCCCGGGCTGAAGATAGACCCTGTCCTGAGAGTGAGAATGCCGCCCATTTGCCAGTCGGCCCCCAGCGCCCGCGCTACGCCACTCCATCCCCGCCCGAAAGGTAGCTCGTAAGTTGTATTCAGACTAAATTGGTGGGGTGTGCCAAAGGCGGAAAGACCCCGCTCACTCCCGGGATCCCACGGATTATTCCCCGAAACGGTATTGTCGCCCTCACTGCCATACGAAAACGCATCTCCGGTGCTCAAGTTCTTCGACCAGGTATAAGAAGCCTGGAACTGGAAGCCCGCGCTCAGCCGCCGGTTCACCATCATCTGCAAGGCGTTATAGTACCCGTCCCCTCCCGTTGAGCGGTACTCAATGTTGCCGAAGTTGGGATTCAACTGAGGTGACGCAGGGTCAAAGTAGAGTCGCCCGTCCGGAAGCCGCGTCGGGATTCGATTGTTGATATTCGCGTACACCTGGGGATTATGGACTGCGCGCGCCCCTACATAGTTGACTGCAAGTAAAGTCCCCGGCAGTAACTCATGCTGCACTCCCAGGTTGTATTGGATCCGGTAAGGCTGATCGACGGAATACTGGAGTGAGTGTAAGCTGAACCGGGCAGGCAACGATCCCGCCCTGATCTGTTGGTAGGCATTGGGAAACGGCGGGTTCCGCAGCGTGCGAGTGACGCCAATCGGCGGATTGGTCGAAGCGAGCGGCATCATATAGTATGAAGTAATCTGGTCATGGTAGAGGCCGAACCCGCCTCGGAGCACCGTCTGCTGATTCCCAAACAGATCCCAGGCAAACCCGATGCGGGGCGCGAAATTCTTCAGCGAAGGATTCCTGCCAATGTAGCAGTCCGAAATGGTCAACTGCGGATCCGTGAGATTTACCAAGGCGCCGGCTAAAGGTTGGTGGAAGCAAGGGAGAGTGATGAACTCATACCGCAGCCCAGCGTTGAGCGTCAACCCCGGCGACACCCGAACATCATCCTGCGCGAAAAATCCAAAGAGGTTTTGGAAAAAATCCGTCGGCGTCCGCGCCTCTGGATCAACCGCTTCAAACTGGGTGGGCGTCGCTCGGAGGAAATCCGGCAACGAAGCGAATGCGTACTGGCCGCCGACCGCACGACCCTCACTGTACCGAACGTGCCGGAGCCTCATCGCGTTCATTCCCAGCTTGATCGAGTGGGCTCGCCGGGTCAGATGGACTGTATCGCCCAGTTCAAAGGAATTCAACTGTCCCCGGTCGCGGTCAATACCAGAAACCGGTTTAAAATCGGTGAAACCGGGGATTGTAACCCCCCCGCCACTAGGGACGGCCGGCACAAAGTAAAGATTCTCCGGCCATTGCCCAGTCGGCTCACTGAAGACCCGCATGTTGCTGCGGTTATATCCCGCCCGGAAGACGTTGAGCGCGGTGGGCGAGAAGATGTGCGTCTGAAACAAGGAAACATATTGGTAGCGATTCCTCAGGCCTTCATCCGCGATCGAAAGTTGGTTTCGCACCGAAGGTCCTTGGACTTTGCCGTCATCCAACACATAGCTCCCGCTGAGAGAATCGGAATCGGAGAAGGTGTGATCGATCTTCACCACCATATAGTTTTCCCCCGGGGCTTGTGTGACCGATTGCACAAACTCTCCCACACCTTGAGGCGTGGTCCGGCCATTCGGCTCCGGCCAGATCGCGAGATAGGGCTTCACCGAGGGCGCAACCTCCACCGTGGTGGGCACGCCCCCCACCGTCACCCGCCCCTCCTTGGCCTCCCTCGTGATGACGTTGGCAATTCGGGTCTCCTTCGTCCGTTCCTGTAACCCTTCGTAACTGCCGAAAAAGAACGTGCGGTCTCGCCGGATCGGCCCCCCGACACTGCCGCCAAATTGGTTGCGCCGCAACGGCGGCTTCGTGCGATCAAAAAACCCCCGCGCATCCAGTTTGTCATTCCGCAAGTATTCGAAGGCAGAGCCATGAAACGCATTGGTGCCGGACTTGAACACCATGTTGATGATGCCTCCGGCAGCTTTCCCGTGCTCCGCCGAAAAATTGTTCGTCAGCACCTGGAACTCTTGGATCGCGTCTACCCCCAAGTTGCTTCCCGTGGCGCTGCCCGGCGTATTTCCCGCCATATCGGCGATGTCGAGCCCGTTCAGGCGCCACCCTGTTTGGTTCGGTCGGGCGCCCGCAATAGACATTCGCTGCCCCATTCCCCGACTGGGGACGCGGACCTGTTCGCGGTCTTGGACCACCCCCGGCTGTAGCAGCACCAACTGAGTGTAATTGCGCCCACTTAATGGCAGATCCTGGATCTGCTGCCTGGCCACCAGCACACCGACGGCTGACGTGGCCGTGTCCACCAGTGGGGCTTCTCCCATTACCGTTACCGATTCGGCCACGGCACCCGGCTGCAAAGCAAAATTCACCACCGCATGTTGGCCGACGGTGAGCGTGATCCCAGTCCGCACCTGCGTCTGAAAACCACTCATGGTCGCCTCCACCTCATAGCCGCCGAGAGCCAGATTGGGCACCAAATACCGGCCCTCCGCATCCGTGGTGACAGCGCGCGCAATCCCGGTTTCCACGTGACGGATGGATACTCCCGCTCCTGGCATCACAGCCCCACTGGCATCGCGTGCGGTGCCGGAAATCGTTCCGGTCGTTACCTGAGCCATCATGATTCCGCAACTGAGACACAAAAATATCAGTGTCCAAAAGATCTTCCGCTCATTCATGGAAGACTCCTTCAGCCAATACACAGCGCCTTGCATGTTGATCATCCCCACCCTCCTCATTCTCCATTTTGGGCATGAGTCTA
This sequence comes from Acidobacteriota bacterium, assembly GCA_016191085.1. Taxonomy (GTDB): domain Bacteria; phylum Acidobacteriota; class Terriglobia; order 2-12-FULL-54-10; family 2-12-FULL-54-10; genus JACPPJ01. The sequence goes on from JACPPJ010000054.1 coordinate 10,432, forward strand.
TGTCTCCACGGAGCAGAAGTCAATGACACAATGTAACCAATTGCGTGGTCAAAACGGACTACTAGCAAACGTCCTTGATAACTGCCGTTCGAAGAGGAAGCTGACTAATGTTTTTCCGAAAGACTCTTCCTCATTAGGTAAGTTCCGTTCTTAATTTTCCTGGGGCATATACGGACCCGGCCTGTTTGTAAGAGTCAACCCCGAAAAGGGAGCGGCAGCACTCTATTGGGCGGATTCTCTCCGCTGTGCAAGCTCAACCATGATTGAAGCGTCCCGAGGCTCGCTTAATTCGTGTTGTCGGCGATTTATCGCGCCACGTGCCCCCACGATTCACAGACAACATGTAAACGTCATAATCTTCTCACAATGCACTGTCATCCTGCCTTCATCTAGCTGAACCGTACGCTACGGTAGTTGCCGGACGAATTCGCTCAGGCGGCAAAACCATTGGAGCTTCTCCTGACGGCTGATGCTGGCGTTGCGAGCGCTGGTCGAAGGCAGGACGAAAATCGCAGCTCCGCAGACTCGCTCATCCTGCGGACCTAGCGCGCAACGTCTATTCGTAAAAAGTTCGTACGCTCCTTTCCCAACGAAAGCGATTACCTTGGGCCCCACTGCGCAGAGTTTCCGTCGAAGCGTGGCGCGCCCTCGCTGGAACTGTTCTTTCGGTAGATCGGTGACGCTGCGGCTAGGTTGCTTCGCCAAATCGGTCAATCCTATTCCAAATTGCGAGATGCGCCAGTCGTCGCAGAACCCTAGCGCCTCCGGAACGAGTCCGCTCTCGGAGAGACCTCGCCAAAATAGGTTCCCAATTCCCGCATAATAGTGGCCCAGCCGAGCTGAACGCTCGCCAGGATTGAACCCAACGAACACTAGTTCTAGACCGGGTTGCAAATAATCGGGGAGTGGATGGAGCTGTGCCGTTCGATCTTTAATCACCCTTGGAGCCACAATCGCGTGCGGACGCACTACGGTATTTCTTGAGCGCATCAGTTTCTTAATGATAGAGGGATGGCTCGGCTGAAGCCAGCATCGTGGAGATTACCATCGGAGTGACCTGTTGGCCCTAGTGTACAAGACCATTTTTTGGGACTTCAGAGCTATTGCGGTGACAGCACGCAAACTGCTAGATTGATGCTGGCCAAGATAGTCGCGGGCAGCTGCGATGTAGATCTTGCAACTTCCCCTCAGATACCGGGCCTGTTCATGACGAAAAATACAGAGCGCGGCGTTAGCTTGGTGGAGATGCTGATTGTGGTGGCCCTTGCCGGGATCATCCTCAGGATGGCCATCCCGGCGCTGATCTCCACACGCCGCAACTTCCGGATCTCCGGCGATGCCCGCGATCTTACCAGCCTGCTCGTACTCGCTAAAATGCGGGGGGCGTCAAATTTCACCAGAACACGCGTGTATGCCGATACGGCGGCAAACACAACTCGTGTCGAGGTGTGGAATAAAACCAGCAGTTCGTGGGATACGGAAGGCAGCGACCAGATATTGCAGCCGGGAATATCGCTGGGATTCGGATCTCTTGCCAGTCCGCCTCCGAATACGCAAGCTTCCATTGAGCAAGCGCCGCAATGTCTCGACGGCTCCGGCACAGCGATCGCTAATAGCACGTGCATTCTGTTTAACTCGCGAGGCGTGCCCATTGACGCTTCCGGCGCACCGACTCCCCATGTCATGTACATCACCGACGGGAACGCCGTTTATGCGATCAGCGTATCAGCCACTGGGCTGATCCTCACATGGCGCTCGGAGGCAGCCTCCGCAGACTGGCAGAAACGTTGAAACTATGAAGAAGAAACCCTCGATCGCCATTCGTCTGGGTCGCCGTGAAGCCGGAATGACCCTAATCGAGACTGTAATTGCGTTGGGAATCCTGTTGGTCGTTTCGACAGGAATCATGACAATCGCTTTGGTGGCCATCACGACGACGGAAACCCAGGGTCATCTAGCCGCACGTACCGCCGAATACGCGCAGGATAAGATGGAGCAGCTCAGCAGTCTTTCATACGCTGATTCGGTAAGCGATACGACTCAGTTTCCGTCTGTGAATTTCGGAGGTACTGGGCTCTTGCCCGGCGGGAGTTCCGACCCCGATTCGCCCGAAGACGGCTACACCGACTACTTGGATGCGAGTGGCACCCCGATGGCTGTTGGAGAGGACGGCGCTGCGCCCGACGGCTGGTATTTCAAGAGAGTCTGGGAAATCTCCTATCCAGCGGGCACCTTGACAATGAAGCAGCTTACCGTCACGGCAATTGTTGCATTTAACGCAACGTCAACCGGAAGCGGGAAGACGGTTCAGGCCACTGTAACAGGGCTGAAAACCTCTCCATTTTAGAGACCGATATGCGTCAGCATGACATTTGCGAAAATTGTGAACCGTGCTCTTCACGAGGATTTTCCCTTCTGGAGCTTCTGGTCGTAGTTGGCATCCTCGTGTCCGTCTCAGCCATTGTTTTGACTTTGATGTTCAGGATGTCCATATCTCAGGGTACTATGGCCAATCGCACGCAGATGCACGCGGGCGTGCGGAGCGCCACGGAATTGCTGCAACAGGAAGTGGGGCAGGCTGGGCGGATTGCTATTCCTACCAGCACCACCCCGACTAGCCCTGTTACGTTGAGCGCCGCAGTTGCGGGAAGCGGGACTTCGCAATCCATTGCCGTGAGCTCTACCGTGGGCATGTTTCCCGGTGAAACCCTCCTGATCGGCCCGGATGGAACGAATGGCTCACTTGTTGAACCTCTTTTCGTGACAAGTCTGACGTCCAGCGCTGTTACAAGCGTCTGGCAGGCCCCGCATGCATCCGGAGCGCCCGTGAACGTTATGGGAACGTTCCCCGCCGGGATCATACCTCCGGCTACTGACGCGAACTGTTTGGGCGGCGGCTCGCCTCCAGCGTGTAGAGAGTTGAGCATTTCCGGGTCAAATCCCGCGACCATCGTAGTCACCACGCTATCGGCAGCTCAGGCCTCCACCGGGTCAGTTCTCAAGATGTTTGGTGACATCAACGGCGACGGCATTCCGGTCTATGTGGAGTACTGGTGTGACACCGACGGCGGTAATCTGTATCGCAACGTGGTGACACTGCCCGCTCCCGGAACCGATCCCACCACAGCGAATAAAGGTTCAGTGACCGGGTCGCAGGTTTTGCTGCCTAACATCCTGCCGAATCCGGGAGGAGTGCCCTGCTTCGACTATCAGGTGAAAGCGGTTGGAAACAACACGTATGTATTAGACGTCGCCATTACCCTGACCGTTCAGACGCAGTTCAGGGATCCTAAGACAAATCAATTTCAGACCGAGACCAAAGCGTTATTGAACGTATCGCCGCGCAACGTATTCGAGGCTTGGCGAATCGCCAGCGCCGGAGTTCCCAGCCGCTTACAGCCCATGCCTGAGGCTGTGTTGGTGTTGGCTGGACAGACGACGGAGTAAAAGGAGTCAACTTATGGAAAGAGCAGGCGAGAGAGGCATTGCTCTCATCATGACCTTGATCTTATTGGCCATTATCTCCGTGATGGCAGTCTCATTTATGTTTCTGTCACAATCAGAGACTTGGTCTACGCTGAACTACCGGCTAATGTCGCAGGCGAGGGACGGAGCCGAAGCCGGCGTTAACGCGGCCGCCAATTTCCTGTTAAACAGTAACGTTTCGTATCCCTATTTGCCTCCGGATACCACGGGGGCTGACTTGATATCGGATTACACCCTCACTACTTTTCCGGTCAATTACAGCAACGACCCTGTGATTCTCTCGGCAAATGATGACGTGTCGCCCAACTATCCTTACTCCACCGCCCAAGATAACTTCAACACAAACGGCGTGGGGAAGGGAAGTCTTGCGGCTGGCGGAACAACGGTGAACTACGCCACAACCGCGACCTTGCTGGCTATGCGGAATGTGGAAGTGTATGGCGGGTCTTTCGCCACCGTTCCTACATGGCTGATCACGTCCGACGCTACCATTGACACAGGCGTCCGCAATGCCACAGTGCAGGTCACTGCCATACTGGAGCGGCCCATCGTGCCGACGTTCTCTTATGCGGCGTTTGCGACATCGAACCAGTGCGCAGCACTGACGTTTTCCCAGGCAGGAACTGTGGTTCAGAGCTATGATTCAGCCGTCACGCCTGCGCCGGGAGGAATACTGGCGAGCAACGGCAATGTGGGAACCAATGGCAATCTCACTGTCGCCAGCAACGCCACAATCAATGGTAGTCTATCCACGCCCGCGGTAGGCACCGGCACTTGCGTCAACGGCGCCACCGGCGCCAGCACTGCACAAACCGCGTGCGCAGGTTGCACCGTGACAGGCGGAGTCGTTGAACTGCCGCAGCCGGTCCCTTATCCTCCACCGGTTTTGCCCAGTCCCATGCCGCCTCTAACCAACCAGAGCGGTAACGTCGATTGCGGCAATATGCCCAACTGCACCTTGAATGCCAGCAAGAATGTCAGCCTCGCGCCTGGGACATACGGCAACCTCACCATTGGCTCTTCCATGGAAGAAGTACATCTCACCGCCGGCACATACAACTTGAATACATTTAAGCTTGGGAACGCGAGTCTGATCATTGACTCAGGCCCGGTCATCTTTAACGTGACTGGATGCGCTACTCTGAATGTCGGGAATACGGATTGCAGTACCTACATCCTGCCGCCACCCGCTTCCAGTCTCGTCGTGGACTTGTCTTCCGGCGCCATTTCGAACCCAAGCTACAACCCGCTGAACTTCCAGATCGAGTACGCCGGGCCGGGAAATATCAACGTCAAGTGCGGGAACACCGAAACCGCCGCCACGATCTATGCGCCAAACGCTAATATCACGCTTTCCTCCAATGGCACTTTTTACGGTTCCGTTATCGGCGGCAAGGTGGATGTGTCATCGGGCGGGACCATCATGTATGATCGGAACCTCCAGGAGACAAGCTACACGGTCGGCAACTACGTGCTCGGAGGCTTCTCCTGGGCAAGATTCTAATTGAGTTGTGCGCCTGAGTGTTCACGGTCGCGTTAACCTATAGCACCTTGTCTCAGGTGTAATAACGCGAATGATACCCGTAGGCCGTTGGTACCATTGCCGCCCCTCAACAAACCTGACTAGACTCGCTCTGTAAATTGTCCGTCCGACATTCCGATTCGATTCCAGTTCCTGATTGCTTGCCCTTAGAGGGTCAAGACTACGCCGGTTCGTCCCACCTCACACGCGGAGGCAGCCATGGTGTCACAAAGCAATCGCTATGCTCTATTCAAGATCCGTGCCGATGGGCGGCCTGAGTTCGTGGCGTTCTTCTTCAATCTGGAGAGTGCTCGTGAAGCAATGAAGGATCTGGCCAGGCATGACGTGCTTGATTACTACATCCGCGATCTGCGCGAGGATACGACAGTCGATTCGATGACGCATTCAAAACCGCAGCTTCCTCCGAAGCGACCGCAGAGCTCCCTGTGAATCTCAGTGGCCGCAGTTCACACCCTTTGAGACTCCATTGGGAGTTGATATAGTGTATGTGTTTGGAGCCGCGCTGATGAACCTCCCGAACAGCCTTACGCTGATCCGCATATTCCTGATCCCGTTATTGGTTGTTGTCCTGCTCACTCGGTTCCCGAGCAAAGAGTTCATTGGAGTGGCTATCTTCCTGGCAGCGGCGTTTACGGATTGGCTGGACGGGCGCGTAGCGCGAAAGCGGGGACAGGTTACTGCCCTGGGAGTTTGGCTGGATCCGCTAGCGGACAAGTTGCTCATTGCCGCTGCGCTGCTGGCGTTGGTGGAATTACGCTTGGCCCCGGCCTGGATGGTGCTGATCATCCTCGGCCGGGAACTGGCTGTCACAGGACTGCGAAACATCGCCTTGCTGCAAGGCTTCTCTATCGCGGTGTCCGACTTGGGCAAGGTCAAGATGGGCGTGCAAGTCTTCTCAGTCGTCTCGCTGCTTTTGGGAGTGCACTATCGAATCCTGGGAGTCCTCGGCGGGTGGGCGCTGTGGGTGGTGGTCGTTTTCGCGCTGCTCTCTGCGGTGCAGTACTTGCGAGAGTTCTGGATACAGGCTGGTCTGCCAGTAAAAACACGTCCCATGCGACACCCTCTGTCGAAACTGTGGAAGCAGCAGAAAACAGATGTCCCTACTCAGCGCTGAACACAAGAGCCTGCTGTTACAACTGGCGCGGCGCAGCATTGAGTTCGCCGCCTGCGGCCAAGTTATGCAACTCCCGAGCGCCATTCCCGTTCCTCTGATGCGGCCTGCGGGCGCTTTCGTTTCTCTTCACGAAAGCGCAGAGCTTCGAGGCTGTGTTGGGTTTTTGACGGGGGAAAAGCCATTGTACGAGACGGTAATCGAGGCAGCGGCCGCGGCTGCAATCAAGGACACTCGCTTTCTGCCGGTTACGAAAGAGGAAGTGCCGACGCTCGAGATCGAGATTTCGATCCTTTCCGAATTCCGTGAAACTTCACCCGATCAGATTGAAGTAGGCGTTCACGGATTGCTTGTGAGCAGCGGAAGACTCCGCGGCCTTTTGCTTCCGCAAGTGCCGGTCGAGCGTGGCTGGAACGCGCTAAGGTTCCTGGATGAAACTTGCCGAAAAGCTGGTTTGCCGCCAGGGGCGTGGAATCACGGAGCAAAGATCGAGGTCTTCACCGCAGAGGTATTCGGCGAGCCGGATCACAATACACTAGATCGGGCGAGCTGAGTGCAGGCTATTCAATCTCCAGCTGGTCGCCGGGAAAAAGATCCTCCCAACTGTAAGTGACAATTCCAGTGCTGCTGGTTTCTTGCACCGAAAGGATCATGACCTCTCCCAATACAGTGCGCGGCAACGAATCCAACTCTTGCCGCGTTAGCCTACGCCCCATTTGGACACCCATGACGTCGGTCGGGTAATTGCCCACACCGGCCCGGACGTTGTACTGGCTTGGGCTCTGCTGGGACCGGAAAATTCGGAGGTAATCCCCAGGCTTAAGATTCTCCTTGGCGCCTACGTTAACATAAACGACCTCACCGCCACCGGCAGCCTCCCTGAACCCTTTGATCGCCGCAATGACGCCCTGAGCTTTGCCGGACGATGGGGCAAATCGATCCGTGATCCTCGCTTCCCTGTACCGCGGAACTACGTGCGCGGAAAGAGGCACGGCAATGTCTCCGGCCAGCACGGGTTCGCAGGCGTGTAGTATCTCCGCTGTGGAACTGCCCTTGTGAACAATGTTGATTTGAATGCGAGCGATCTCCGCATACATTGTCCCCATCTGAGCGACGAGTTTACGCTGTCCTGGGTATGGTTCGGTCGGATTCAGATCTTTGACCGCGCGAAGCACCATGTAGTGGCCGCCTGGCGCTTTGATGCTCTCAGCTCCCTTATTGAGGAAGATGATGTCGCGATCGCCGTATTCGAATCTCAATCCGGGGTCCTGCCCCGACAAAACGATCAGATCGGAAGCCACGGGGGTGCGTGAGAAGAAGCCTGCGCAATAGATATCAGACTCCGTCGGTGCTTCTGTGGCTCGTTGCGCCGCAGTTAATTGCGGTGGTTCTGAGATCTGGGCCCGGGCTCCCGGTCCAGCGGCAACCAACACCAATAAACTTGCCAAGTATAAAATCACGTGCCTCATCCGATGCCTCCGGCTACGGCATTCTTGAAGCTCAAAATGCTCTATTCAGTATAAACGCAGGCTGCACAGCAAGCGCGACAATGAGGACCGGCTGCTTTATGTATCTTTCGAGGAACCGCGAGCGCAGGGGCAAATGTCAGGCGGCGGAGATTTTGTCGGGACCATGGGGCGGCCATGGAATGTATTGGTCCAGTTCACCCCACGGCAAAACGAACTGCGCCGCAACGCCGGTTGGATAGCTCCGCAGGACTCGGGCACCAGTCGTGATCGGCTGTGCCATCTCCATAAGCTGCAATGTTAACGTGCCCCAGACACCCAATGGTGGCGGCGTATCGGCCAGGAAAAGAACCCCGCCCTTGCTGATGTTCACCACGGCTCCCGTGTAGTGTCGTCCCCGGTATTCGAACGTCAAACAGCCTGGGCGTTCGTATCGGATGTGCCGCCGGCGTTCATCCGCGAGAACGGTTCGCTGGGGCTGCTGTGACTGCTGCGTCTCTGGCGTTTCGGTTTTCAGCATGGCACCTCTGTTTTGATAGAAGGTGACATAGCACGAGCACAGCCACAAGCACTGCCAATTCATCGATCAGACAAACTGCTCAGTTGCAAACAGTTGCGTCCGATCGTGGAGAAAATTTGGCGGGAGGGAGTACGTCAGAATGGGAAGAGCATCCCAAAATGAATCAGCGTACCGCAAGCTGCGCCGCGGGAGACAATAGACGCGTGCAGCCGAGTAAGTTGCGAGAGGGAAAGAGCAACACAGCCACAAGTATCAGCGAGGCAGTTCCGAATCAATGCTGGTCTGCTCGAACGTTGATGTTTGATCGCGTGATGCACCCTATAGCACCCTATATATAACGGACGGGGTGATCAGGACCAATCTACCATCGCTGCCCGGATGACTGCGAGCCACGCCGTGCGCCTTCGCCTACTCTGGCTCCTGGGGCACGATCGGTCTTGGGTTTCGCTTCCGAAACGCTCAGGACCCGGCCACCTATTTCGGTGCCGTTAAGACCGGCGATAGCTTTGGTAGCAGCATCTTCGTCTGTCATTTCGACAAACCCAAACCCGCGCGATTTGCCCGTCTCGCGATCCGTAATGACACTTACCCGGTCTACCGCTCCGAACCTTTCAAAGAGCGCGCGCAAATCCGTTTCTGAAGCACTGAAAGGCAGATTTCCCACGAACAGATTCTTCATATCGCACCTTCGGCCTGCTTTCGCCGCCGAAACCCAGCAAGCACTTTGTAATGACACGGTGAGCAGCGCAAGCCAATCCAGCAGGTGACTCCATCGAGATCGCTGGAGTGCTTCGTCCTCACGCGCTCAATATATCATGAATGTGGCATTTTGATTCCAACTTCTATCGCGCCTAGTGCGGTGACTCAGCGGCGGTAGTTTACAATGCCATCTTGCGTGTTCAGTTGCGCGGATAGTGAGCTACACAACCGTGCACGAACTTTCATTCAGGAGTAGCGTTTAACATGAGCATGCCGCTGGAAGGTTTGCGGATTTTGTCTGTTTCGCAGTTTGGCGCCGGGCCGTTTGGAACGATGGCTCTGGCCGATATGGGCGCGGAGATTATCAAAATCGAGGACCGCAGCGTGGGCGGCGACGTTGCTCGCGGACAAGGTCCGGCGCATCGGACAGTTGATAGCCTCTACTTTCAGTGCTTCAACCGCAATAAGCGCAGCCTGTCATTGAACCTGAGCGTCCCGCCGGGAAAAGCAATATTCCACCGGCTCGTACAGGTCTCGCATGGAGTGTTCAACAATTTGCGCGGCGACGTTCCGGCAAAACTAGGACTGACATATTCTGCGCTGAAACAATTCAATCCCGCGATCGTTTGCTGCTCGCTGAGCGCGTACGGAACCACGGGTCCGCAGGCGGCGATGCCCGGCTACGACCCGTTGTTGCAAGCCAGCGAGGGCTACATGAGCGTGACCGGCACTCCCGACGAGCCTCCCGCGAAGTGCGGCGTCTCGGTTATTGATTTTGCCGGCGGGTTTGCGGGAGTGCTGGGTACGATGGCGGGAATCTATCGCGCGCAGCGCACCGGCATTGGTTGCGACGTGGACGTGAGCCTGCGCGATACCGCCGTGTCTATGCTGAACTACCTCGCCGTATGGTATCTGAATCTCGGCTTGCCGCCGGAAAAGACCGTAGACTCTGCCCACGCTACGTTAGTGCCCAGCCAAACGTTTCGCACCCGCGACGGGTACATCGCGATCTTCTGCGGCAAAGAGAAGTTTTGGAAGAATCTATGCGAGATCATGGATAGAACGGATCTGAGTTGTGACCCCAGATTCTCTAGTTTTGATCAGAGACTGCAGCACAAGCAGATTTTGATTTCCATCCTACAACGCGAATTCGCTGCGAAACCGACTGCGGAATGGATGAGTCTGCTCGTAGGGAAAGTCCCCTGCGCGCCGGTTCGCACCATCGCGGAAACGCTGGACGATCCCACCCTTAAGGAGAACGGCATGATTGTGGAATTCGATCATCCGCTCTTCGGCAAGATGCGCGAAGTGGGATGCCCGATAAAGTTTCCCGGCGAGACAATGGAAAATCGCCCCTGTCCGCCTCTGGGACACGACACGGAAGATATACTCACGAATTATCTCGGGATGCGAGCCGACGAGGTGCAGACGCTACGAGAGCAGGGGGTGGTGTAGTGGTAGCCACGACGAACGCTTTTTTCGTCGTGGGATTTTGCGGCACCGGGTACGAACCCACGGCGAGGGAAATCGCTCGCCGTGGCTACCCGCAACCACCGCCCGTCGCCTTTTGCTGCAAGCTACTCTAGAATTGACTGTGACCACGCCACAGGAGTCGAATCCATGCTGACCAGGAATGCCCCCAAGCTGACCTACGAAGGCGCACTTGTTGTGATGAACGCCGCGGCGGCCAAGGCGGCTGAGATGAAGCTGCCGATCTGCATCGCAATAGTTGATGACGGCGGACACCTGCTCGCCTTCGCGCGAATCAACGATGCCAAGCCTTCCTCGGTTCGCGTCTCCATCACAAAAGCCGTATCAGCCGCGACACGCCGAGCAGCCACAGGACCACTGCCTAATCCCGAGAATGTGAGCGTGCTGCTTTCACTGGGAATGCCGCTAGCCAGCGACGGCAATCTGACCTGTGTTCGCGGCGGCCTGCCCATTATGTGGGATGGCGTTGTAGTGGGCGGGGTCGGCATCAGCGCCGGCACGCAAGAACAGGATGAAGAGGTCGCGCGGGCCGGGATTGCTGCACTGCAACAGCCGTGATCCGAGCCACGAGCGGAAGCGAGTGGCCAGTTGAAGTGTGACGCGCCTCTTGAGTCGGAACACCCCAAAAGCAAAAAAGCCACCCGCTCAAGACGGGTGGCTTTCTGAGCCCAAAAACGAGGCAAACTCACGCTTTCTTCTTCCTCCAAATCCGTCCTATGGCCAAGAGGCCGCTTCCCATCAGGAGCAGAGAGGTAGGTTCTGGGATGGGCGTCGGAGGCTCAACTAAATCGGCCGAAATTTTGTAGAACACTTCGGTATCTTTGCCGCTACCGGTCTGATTGCCTGAAAATTTGAATAGCCCGTCATTCAAAATTCCGCTTCCGCCTGAAAATGTCCACATCTCTGGGTCACTCGATGATACGACAACTTGGCCGCCGGAATCGCCGGATAGGATGGCGGTTGGCGCCCAACCGCAACTGGTAAAGACATCCCCAGCGCAGCCCCATGAAAATTCGTTGGCCGGGTTGCTTTTCCCGCTACCGCCCCCCAGTGTGCCGTAAAGAGATACGTACAGAGCGGTGATGGTGGAGCCCAAATCGTTAACAATATTGAGCGTGCTGTCCTTTCCCGCCCCCGTGCCGGGTATAGTGTAGGCGGTACCAGTGTTCCCCGGAGTGAACCATTTATCAATAATCGAGCTCAAGTTGACGGTGGACCCAGAAATCAGCGTATCTATCGTGACAGTCAGCAGGGGATCGCACTCAGGATCTGTGAGGGGATCACAGGCTTCTGTAATCTCATCTGCCCGCAATGGGTTTCCTTGCATCATCACGACTGCCGCGCAGAGCAAAACGAACCAAACCGTCGCACTAGACTGGATGTTTTTAAGAAGCCTCTTTTCCATCTGATCGTCTCTTTCTGGTGGTTTTTTTTCTGCAACGTACGCTAACGCCCGTCGCTGTTCGAGCAATTTGGCATCCATTTCCCCGGACTTCCTATGAAATCACGTGTATCTCTCTGCAATGAAATGGCATACATGAGAAAGGATTCCAGGCCCAGCTCAAGCCTCTGCCCGGATGCGGCATTATTTCGGGTTCTAAGTACAGCACTTTAGGGAAAACACTAGGACTTTGGTCCCAACACCTTGGTACCACGAAAGTGCCACAAGCCGCGAAGCTCGTCTTACGGGCGCCTATGCGTCCGGGTGCTTCCAGCCGGCTGTTTTTTTATAGATTTCGGCTTCGACGAACAGGCGGAAAATGTTCGCGTCAATCAGCTTCTGGTTGGCTTCCATCTTGAGGATGTCGAGAGCTCGTTCGGTCGGTAGGGCTTTCTTGTAAGGACGATCAGAAGCGGAGAGCGCGTCGAAGATGTCCGAGACCGTCATCATTTTCGACTGAAAGGGAATCTCCGGCTCGGCCCATTTATACGGGTACCCGCTGCCGTTTAGTTTCTCATGATGCGCGCGGGCAATCATGGGAATGTTCTTGATCTCCTTGGTCCAGGGGATCTGACTGAGGAAATTGAAGGTGTGGACTACGTGAGATTCGATTTGTAAGCGCTCCTGCTCATCAAGACTTCCTTTTGGAATGGAGAGCAGGTTGACTTCCTTCGGGGTCAGCAGCGTGTGTTCCTGACCGTCCCAATCTTGATAGCTGAACGCCGCCAGTTCGACCAACCGCTGGAAGTTGCCCTCGGGCAGCACGGTAGGTTCATTGCACTGCAGGACAAACTTGAAGTAGTCGTCGAGCGCCTGTAGCCGCTCGGCCATTTCTTGGTCAATGCCCTGGTGTTGCGCCAGAAATGCTTCGCGGCCCTGCCGCAGTACGTATTCCAGCTTCTTCTGCGTATAGTGGTGCTGCAACGCTTTGCGCACGAAGTCAAACCGCTGGCGCACCACGTCGAGCTGCTGCGGATACAGCTTCTTTGCCTTTACCAGCACTTCTTCGCGCACGCCGACTTTTCCGAAATCATGCAGCAAGGAGGCGTAGCGCACCTCCTTCATTTCGGCGCGGTTGAAGGTGATATCGCGGAACGTAGGCTCATCGGAACGATCCACGGCCTCGGCGAGTCCGACGGTCAAGTCGGCAACGCGGAACGAGTGCCCGGAGGTGGTAGGATCACGGGCCTCAATGGCGGTAACGGAAGCCTTCACGAAGCCCTCAAAGAGAGCCTCGATGCTCTCGTATAGCCTGTTATTCTCAATTGCGACGGCCGCCTGGCTCGCGAGCGAACTGACCAGAGCGCGTCGCGACTCAGGGTACGGAATCACGACAGCATCTACGGTTTGGGCGTTAACACGGGCATCGCGGTGTTTCTTAGCGTTGATCAACTGCACTACGCCGAGAATCTCGCCCTGCGGGTTCTTCATCGGAACCACAAGCATGGACTTGGTCCGATAGCCGCTTTCCTGGTCGAACTTCAGCGCGAAGCGGAAGGGCAGGGAAGGCGGTATTTGGTATACATCCTCCAGGTGGATCATCTCTCCCGTCAGGGCCACGTATCCGGCAATGCTGGAAGAATTAATAGGTACGGAGAACTCCGCGAAGCTGACGTTGATGCTGTCGTTCTGGGTTAACTTGAAGCGCAGGCGCTTTTCGTCGCCTTCACCCTCTTCCACCAGGTACAACGATCCCGCGTCGCTCACGGTGATCTCGCGGCTTTTCCGCAGGATCATATCCAGCAATGACTCGGTGTCTCGTTGCGTGGAGAGCGCGATGCCGATCTCGTTTAATTCATCTATCTCACTGCGGGCCCGCTCTAATTTCTGTTGCAGCTCCGCCTGCTCACGTAGCAGTTTCAAATTTTCAATCGCCGCGCGAACCGTGCTCTCGACCACGACTCCCGCGGGGCGGGGCGATGGCAGAAATGCAAAGATGGGCGTCCCGCTGGCCTCGCTCGGCACGATCGCATCCGCACCGATCATGTAGATCACGCGGAGCATGTTATTTTCGATGGCGGAGCGGAGCGCGGAAGAGAAAACCACTGGAGTGTCCGCGATCAACACGCAAGGGGCCGTTTCTCCGGCGGGGAAACGCGGCGGGACAGTGCTCAGTTCGAAAGAAGTGCCGCGCTCGTCGTCTAAGACGGCGGCGGAGATCGCGGCGGCGTTAGTGCAGTAAACCCGGAAGGCTTCCGCGGACACACTGGGCTTGCTAACTGTGCTCATTTTGTACACTGTAGGGCGTTGCCAACTCGCCTCTGGTGGAGCATAATGCGCTGGAGACCGCCCGCCAGTTACTATACTAAATTCGCGAAACGGTTGCTATGGTTTTCGGCCGGTGCCTCCAATTGACACGTCCGGCACCTACCCGTATTCTGAACTGGAATGGTGGACATTCACTGTCACATTTTGCCTGCTCTGGATGACGGCGCTCGCGACGAGGCGATTTCCATCGAGATGGCCAGAATGGCCCGCGAGGACGGTATCACCCACGTCGTCGCCACGCCTCATTCCAATTACCAGTATGCGTTTGATCCTGAGGTGAACCGCGATAAGCGCGATGCATTGCAAAAGCTGATCGGCGATTCACCGGTGTTGCTGCTGGGCTGCGACTTCCATCTCAGCTACGAGAACCTGGAGGATATCCGCACGGATCCAGGCCGCTATACGATCAATGGCTTGCAGTACCTGTTGGTAGAGTTTGCCGACAGCGGCGTGCCGCCCAGCATGGACCAGATTTTCTTTGACCTCATCAGTCGCAAGCTGGTTCCCATCATTACGCATCCGGAGCGCAACCCGCTGCTTTCTCGCGACCTTAACCTGCTCCAGAAATGGATCGGCGCAGGATGCTTCCTACAAGTTACCGCCGGTTCGTTTCTCGGCCGTTTTGGCAAGCATGCGGAGAAGTTTTCAATGTCGCTGCTGAAACACAATATGATTCACTTCATCGCCAGCGACGCGCATGATACTGTTTCACGCCCGTTGCAATTGGCGGAGGCGCGCCGTGTGATCGCCGAAGCCGCTGGTGAAGAAACGGCGAACGCACTCAGCGAAGCGAATCCTCGCGCCACGATCGAGGGACGCGCTCTGCCGTGGCGTCCCGAGCTACTGCCCATCGTACAAGAGCGAAAGTGGTTCTCGTTTCGGGGCTGAACAGCATTGCACTGCCTTCGAGCTGGTGTATCATAGCGCTTCTCCCCCGATGAGAGTTAATAAACTCTGACGAGACCATGACCTACCCTGAGGGAGCCAACAGCCATCCCCGAGAGCAGACCGCGCGCATCATGCGCCTGATTGCGCAGGAAGGCCAGCCTTTGCGCGTTGTGTTGCTGGGTAAGCGACGTGAGGGGAAAACCGATTTACTGAGGCAGTTGCAGAGCCGTTTGTTCGAATCAGCCGAAGGTCCCATCCCGTTCCTCTATTCATTTGCGGGTTCCGCGAACGACGACGCGCTGGCGCGATCATTCCTGGCCTCGTTGTGCCAACAGGTGCGGGGATTTCTGATGCGGCAGGAAGAGATGTTGTTGGAACCGGCCGCCGCGCTGGAATCCGAGCTGCAGCGCGCGGGGCTGCCGATGAGCCTCAGCGAAATGGCCCGGAGTTTTCTCTCGCTCACGCCCTCTCAGCAGTGTGAACATGCAGGCATCGTGGTCGCGCAGTTCGCACACCGCGAGGGAAGACCCGTTTGCCTCCTGCTGGACGACTGTGAAGCCCTGCCACACAATGCTGCCATATTGCGCGGACTGAATTCTCCTTTTCTGAGTTGGTTGCTCACGGGTCGGCTCCCGTTCGCGTCCCGGCTGGCTGGAGCTCGTGCATGGCCGGTACTGCGCCTCGATCCGTTCTCGCGGGAAGATGCACTAGCCATCGCCAAACAAAACTGCCGTGCGTCTGGCATAACATTCGTTGAAGAGGTTTGGGACCAATGGTGCGGAGTTGCGGGGACGTCGGCGTCGCTCATCGAAGCGTTGGTATTGGCGGCGGCGGTTCGCGAAGACCCTCTCGACTCAATTGAGCAGCTTGGTCGCGTGTACTTTCGGGATTTGAGTTCCGGTTCGATCGGAAACTGGCTTGCGCGGCGGCTGGAGCAAGCCGTACCAGAACGATTGGATAGGGCGCCCGCCATTGAGGTGCTAATCGCCGCGGCCAACTCCGTCGAATCTTCGCGGACGGATGTGCTGAATCCACAGATCGCCGATGGACTCGTAGCCGAAGAGTGGGCTGAGGAAACAGCCTCCGGACCGCGAGTGGCGCTGGAACCTGTGCAGCGCGATTGGCTGCTTACCGTAGCGGCAGCACCGAATGTTCCACCTGAGCGCTCGCAGATACGGCGCTTGCAGCAGTTACTGCTGAGTGTGCGACAGCGAGGGAAGCAAGCCTCCGACGAGCCTTTCCTGAACCAGCTGCGCTCGCGGCTAATGGCTCTGCCTGAAACGGGGTTGCCGAAGATCGTGGATCTCGAGTGGCCGATGTTGTCGCCGCGCATCTCGGATGTCTATAAGGAACGCTCCGGGGGTGCTGAATTGTACTGGTTTTATGGGACAGTATGCGGCGAGAGTCTTTTTGTTCTGCTCATCGTGCTCTGCCCAAGAGAGCCATCCAATCTGGAAGTGGCAGACTGGCGCCGCGAGCTAGACCAAGAGATCCGCTTGCTGCACCACGGCCCTGCTCCCCCCGATGCGCAAGCCGCGCACAAGTTATGGTTGCTGGTTCCGCCAGCCGCGCCGCTGATGCCAACTCACTCGGAAAGGCGTTTCACCTGGCAAACTTTATCTAATTTTCTTGATCCTGCCCACACCGCCGTCCGGACGGGTGGCAATTGACGCCACAAGCTACCGCCAAACGAGCCTGCGCACCAACCAACGGCCGCGCCATGATGTGGCGGCTGTAAGATTCTCTGTTGAAAAAGCTGAAAAGACAATCGGGAATATCTGCGAGAAGAACCGGCCCGGAAGGCAGGAAGGAGGCACCCCCATGTCCCTTGTCAGCCAGAGGATAGCACTGCGGCAAGTGGAGCAAGGATGGGATCAGTTGCGTGAGCAAATCCTGGAGCAGTTGAAGAAGACGATCTAGGCTTGACTGGTAGCGGAACGGGTTCGGCGGTTGCGAGAGCGGAAGCAGGCCGGCGAGTGGATCTGTGAGGCCGACGATGAACGCCAACTCCGCTTATCGGCCAAGAATCGCTAGAATGGTAACCACGCCGAAGCTCACCATTTCGAAATTGTGTGAAACCCGTTATGATCTAAAGTTTATGGCCACGTTTCAATAGGAGGATTCAGGACTTGTCCGTGCAAACCCTTACTAAATTCGATCTGGACGCGATGTTCAAACCGCGATCCATTGCCCTGGTCGGCGCCGCCAGAGATTTGACGAAGCTCAGTGGACGGCCTCTTCGCTTTCTCAAGGATTATGGCTACCCCGGCAAGATTTATCCCATCAATCCTAATTGCGAGGAAATCGCGGGATTCAAGTGCTATCCCGACCTGAAGAGCGTGCCGGACGACATTGACCTAGCGGTCGTGATGCTTCCGGCGAAAGCGGTTCCGGCAGCCATCAAGGAGTGCGCGGCGAAGGGCGTCAAGGCAGCCACCGTTTTCACCGCGGGCTTTGCCGAAGTGAGCGCCGAAGGCCGGCGCATGCAGGAAGAAATGCGGCAGGCCGCGATCGAGGGCGGCGTAGCTCTTAGTGGCCCCAACTGCGCGGGCTTGGTGAGCGTGCGCGAGAAGTCCATGGGCACGTTCAACACGGCTATGGACCGCGGCTCGCTGCGGGAAGGTCCGATCAGCTTCGTGGCGCAAAGCGGAGCGCTGGGGACCTACATGTTCGGCGCCGCACAGGATGCGGGAGTCGGATTCAACTACTGGGTCAGCACGGGAAATGAGGCCGTTTTGGGCCTGCCCGAGTTCGTCTCCTATTTCATCAAGCAGGAGACCACCAAAGGCATCATCGGCTATATGGAAGACGCGCGCGACGGCGAGGCTTTCAAACGCTGCGCCACTGAGGCGCTGGTCGCCGGAAAGCCGTTGATCATATTGAAAGTCGGTGTCTCCGACTCCGGCGCCAAGGCCGCAACATCGCACACGGGCGCGCTTGCCGGTTCGGATAAGGTCTATGACGCTGTGTTTGAACAGTACGGGGTGATTCGCGCGCATGATGTGGAACAGCTCTTTGATTTCGCCACAATCTGCACCGCCCCGCATTACCCCGAAGGGCCGAACACCGCCATGATGACCATCTCCGGCGGCGCAGGCATCCTGATGTGCGACCGCTGCGAACAGGCGGGACTCAAAGTCGCAACGTTGAAAGATGAAACCATCGAAGCGCTGCGCCCGGTGCTTCCGGCTTTCGCTTCGCTGGTCAATCCGGTGGACGTTACGGCCGAGCTCGTTGCAACACCTGGGCTGCTGAAGACGCCTATGGAAATCGTGCTGGCCGATCCCAACGTGGACAGCCTCGTGATATTCCTCGGATTGCAACTCCACACCGGCACCGCGTTAGCGCGCGACATTGTCGAAGTCGCCAGTAAGACGGACAAGATGGTAGCTGTGAACTGGATCGCTCCGCCAGCCGAGGCCCTAGGAATTTTGCGCGAGAACCACATTCCGGTTTTCTCAGATCCCGGCCGCGGTATTCGTGCATTGGGAGCGCTGGCGGGATATGTACGCAGACGCGAACGCTTCATGGCTAGGTCGGCGAAAGCAGCAACCGAGGTCGGTACAGATCGACAGACGCAGGATGAAGCGCGAGCGATCATCCAGACCATACGCCGCGAAGAGCTTGCCTTCCAGAAGATGAGCGAAGCGGAAGGCAAAGCTATCCTAAGCTTGTATGGTATTCCATCACCGAAACGAACGCTTGCAACAAGTGCCACTCAAGCGGTGAAAGCAGCCGGAGATCTCGGCTTCCCCGTCGTCATGAAAATTTCATCGCCCGGTATCCCGCATAAAACGGAGGCTGGCGGCGTGCGTCTGGGCATTGCTGATGCGCAACAGGTGTCAAGAGCGTATGACGAAATCATCGCGAACGCCAAATCGTACAATCCCAAAGCTAAGCTCGACGGTGTTCTCGTCGAGCAGATGATTACGGGAGGCGTACAGGTGATGGTAGGGTTCAAGCAGGACGCGCGCTTCGGTCCGGCGGTGACGTTTGGTATGGGCGGTATCTACGTTGAATTAATGGGTGATGTCTCGCTGCGCGTCCTGCCGTTTGATGAAGAGGAAGCTCTGGACATGATGCAGGGCACCAAGGTATATCGATTGCTCACCGGCTTTCGCGGCGACAGGCCACGCGACATCGGCGCATTGGCAAAGGTGATCGTCGCTGTCGGCCGCCTCGCACAGGATTTCAAGGACGAGTTGGTCGAGGTCGATATCAACCCCGTGCTGGTGCTGCCGGAGGGCAAAGGCGTGGTCGCGGTAGATTCGCTAATGGTACTGGAATCGGCTACGACTAAAATGGTTCGGAAGTTCGCTTCCAAGGTACGGAAAGAGCTTGGGGCACAAAGAGTCATCCTCTTTGGCAGTCACGTCACGGGCGACAACTCGAAATCTAGCGATTTTGATTTCATCATCGTGAGCGAAAAATTCCAAGGCAAGCATTTATCGGAAAGACCGTCGGACACCTATCCATTATGGGAGGAAGCTGCGGGTACTAAGGTAAAATGTTACACGCCGGACGAATTCGCAACAGAGTTGAAGCAGGATGGATTTGTTCAGTCAGCGGTTCGCGAAGGCATCGAATTGTAAGGAATCTTCCCCGACCAGCAGATGAAGCTCTCCAACAGGGTCGCCCTCATCACGGGTGGCGGCAGAGGGATCGGCCGCGCCGTCGCCATGGCGTACGCGCGCGAGGGCGCTAAGGTTGCCATCTGTGCGCGAACCGCTGCTGAGATCGAGAAAGCAGTAGCTGATATCCGTGCTCTTGGCGATTGCGAAGGCTGGGTCTGCGATGTGTCCTCAGAAGAGTCGGTAAAGGAGTTCGTGACCGCTGCGCGCAGCAGGTTCGGAGATATAAACGTGCTCGTCAACAATGCCGGCGTAATGATCCGTCCTGCTCCCGTCACCAGCATTGACATCCGAAAATGGGACTACACCATGGCCGTGAATGTTCGCGGCGTGTTCCTGGTAACACAAGCCGTGTTGCCGATGATGATCAAACAGAAGTCCGGCGCAATCATTAACCTCTCATCCGATCTGGGGCGCGGCGGCTACGCCAACTTCGCAGCCTACGCGACCTCAAAATGGGCCGTGGAAGGTTTCACGCAAACGCTTGCCGCCGAAGTCCGGCCCTACAACATCCGCGCCAATACCGTCTCTCCAGGCGTGGTTGCCACTAAGATGACCGGCTACAGCGGCAGCGAACCGGAGTCGGTCACCGACCTGTTCGTTTATCTCGCCTCCGATGAAAGCAAAGGAATCACCGGAAAAATGCTGGACATTTCGCACTGGAAGTCGCAGTTGCGCTAACGTGATTCGTATTTTTTCTCCGCCGCGAAGGCCAGCAGGATTGCCGATGCCCCTAAATCGTAGTCTGCTCTCTGTGTGTGCTCTGTGGTAAAACGTCTCTCCTCCGTTGTGCTACTCTACTCATTAACCGACCACGAAAGCAACCATGCGGCTCAAAGATTTCGATTACCATCTCCCTCCTGACCTCATCGCGCAGCATCCGGCGCCGGATCGCGCCGATTCTCGCATGCTGGTGCTCGACCGCGCGGCGGGCACATTTCGCGACTCCTGTTTTCGCGAACTTGCTCAGATTTTGCAACCAGGAGATGTTCTGGCGGTAAACAATTCGCGAGTACTGCCGGCGCGGCTTTTCGGGCATCGCGTCGGCGTGCGCTCTCTGCCAATCGGAAAGAAGAACCCGGCGCGACGTGAATACCTTACGACAGAAATTGAGGTATTGCTGGCGCGTCAGTTGGACGAGCGCACCTGGGAAGCACTAGTGCGGCCGGGGCGCAAGATTCGAACTGGGGAGAAGATCGTATTTGAGTCCCCGACGCACCCGCTCTCTCACGGTCGCGGCTCTGAAACGGGTTCCGGCACGACTCTGGAGGCGGAGGTCGTCGGGCGCGGCGAGTACGGACTACGGGTCCTCCGGTTTCCTGAAGGCGTGTCGTTTACCGAGCGCCTGGAAAAAATCGGCCACGTACCGCTGCCGCCCTATATTCATCGCGCCGACCAACAGGAGGACCGGGCGCGATACCAGACGGTCTACGCGCGTGAGCGGGGATCGGTCGCCGCGCCCACGGCCGGACTGCACTTTACCGAAGAGATGTTAAGGCAGCTTGAGCAGCGCGGCATCGAGCGCGTCGAGATCACACTGCATATCGGTTTGGGAACCTTTCAGCCCATCCACACAGAAGAGATCACCGATCACCAAATGCATCCCGAATCATTCACGGTCTCACCCGATGCGGCCGAGAGGCTGAATCGCGCATTGAGGGAGAAGCGTCGTATCGTGGCTGTGGGCACCACTACCGTTCGCACACTCGAGCACTTGGCCGCTGAACACGACGGCACGATCGTGCCCAGCTCCGGCGAAACACGCCTGTTCATACTGACTGGATTTCAGTTTCGAGTGATCGGCGGGTTGCTGACGAACTTCCATCTGCCACGGACGACGCTGCTCATGTTGGTATCGGCTTTCGCCGGCCGCGAATTGGTGCTGAAGGCATACGAGCACGCTGTCCAGGAGCGTTATCGCTTCTACTCCTACGGCGATTGCATGCTGATCTTGTGACCGCCCTCGCAAAGCAGCCATTCGAGAGTACTGCACCGAATCGGCCAGTTTTGGCACGCAGTGACCCAGATGCTACTATGACGCGCAGATGGGCGTGGAGAAGTTGCAAACATATCGACTGGAGCGGAAACTTTGGCGTACCAGGATTTGAGGGAGTTCGTTCAGGCACTAGGCAAAGCTGGCGAGTTGAAGCGCATCAAAGTTGAAGTAGATCCCATTCTGGAAATCTCGGAGATCGCCGACCGCGTGTCCAAGAGCGGCGGGCCTGCCCTGCTATTCGAAAGCGTGAAGAACAGCAGCATTCCGGTGCTCATCAACGCCTTCGGTTCGTCGCGCCGAATGCAGATGGCGCTGGGAGTGAAGTCGCTTGAAGACATCTCTCGCCGCATCCGCGACCTGCTGACGATGAAACCGCCAGAGGGAATCCTGGACAAGCTGATGATGCTGCCTCTGCTCGCCGAGGTAGGTTCCTTCTTTCCAAAGCGCGTCAACGACGGCCCTGCCCACGAGGTAATCCTGCAAGACCAGTTCTCGCTGTTGGACCTACCTATCCTGCAATGTTGGCCTCAGGACGGCGGACGCACCATCACTTTCCCCGTGGTATTCTCACGCGATCCCAACACCGGCAAGCGAAACTGTGGCATGTACCGGATGCAGGTCTACGATGAGCGCACCACCGCCATGCACTGGCAGATCCATAAGCAGGGCGCAGAGCATTTCCGCCGCGCGTCAAAGGAAGCCGCCTCCAAGGTGCGGATGGATGTCGCAGTGGCGATCGGAACCGACCCGGCTGTCACCTTCTCCGCGATCGCGCCGCTGCCTCCCGACCTCGATGAGATGCTGTTCGCCGGTTTCCTTCGTTCGAAGCCCGTGGAGATGATGCGCTGCAAGACAGTGGACCTGGAGGTTCCTGCGAACGCCGAGATCACTCTGGAGGGGTACGTGGATCTGAACGAGCGGCGCACTGAAGGCCCATTCGGCGATCACACCGGATTTTACTCGCTGCCGGATGAGTATCCAGTGTTTCATGTGAGCTGCATGACGCATCGCAAGAATCCCATCTACTCGACGACGCTGGTCGGGCCTCCTCCCATGGAAGACTGCTATATGGGGCGCGCGGTCGAGCGCATTTTCCTGCCGCTGATGCAGCTCCAATTGCCGGAAATTACGGACGTTCACCTGCCGTTTGAAGGCATTTTCCACAACCTGATGCTGATCTCGATTCGTAAAGTATACCCGGGCCATGCGCGAAAGGTGATGAATGCGATTTGGTCACTCGGCCAGGCGATGTGCACAAAGTGCATCGTCGTAGTGGACGATGACGTGGACGTGCAGAACGTACGCGAAGTGGTCTGGAAAGCACTGAACAACATCGACCCCGAACGCGATATCCAGTTTGTAATGGGGCCAATCGATTCTCTTGACCACGCCAGCCGGTTGCCGAACTACGGTTCGAAGATGGGAATAGACGCCACGCGCAAATGGCCCGGCGAAGGATTCCAAAGGCCGTGGCCCGATGAACTCCGCATGGATCCGGGGATCAAGGCAATGGTGGACGCGAAATGGGACAAGCTGGGATTGAAGTGACGAGTGACAGATGCCTCACGTAGCGGCGACCAGCCGGGTCACACTGCGTCTGAGCTCGATTTCGCTTGACGTGCAGTTTCAGGCGCAGAGCATTTCCGCGAGCGCCGCACAATGTAAACAACAGCAATGCTGGCGATGACAACGATCATCCCACAGAACACGTAGGGACCCACCTTTAGCAGTACAGGCCATATTTTGTTCCCGTAGCGGACGGCCAGGATGCCTTGAGCGGAGTAGCGGATGCCGCGGCCGATGACGACCGCCGCGACGAACCTGTCGAACCTGGCCTTTCCCAAACCTGCTGCGATCACCACTGATTTGAAAGGCATGGGAGGCGGCAGCACCGAGCCAACGAGCACCGCTAAGAACCCGTATTTGTCCACGAATCGCCGGATCCGCGGCAAGTCCTTGTACCTGGGGTTAGTTTCAACGAACTTCTCCTCGCTCCATCGAGCCACAGAGTAGAGTATGCAACAGCCGAGCAGCGATCCGGCTACGGCGGAAACGATGTAATACGGCATTCGGTGAGGCTGTAAAACGGAGAGCGTAATTAGCCACAGATCGACGGCTTCCGGCAATGGCACGAATGAGGAGTCCATGGCAGCCGCAACGAACAGTCCTTGCCCACCTAAAGGCAGGAGAACCTTAGCCGCCCAGTCCGCCAGTCTAGATATAAACCACACACTAGCCTCTAATGACGACTCTCAATGTATGCAATTGCAAGCGACGGGACCTGAAACGGGCGCGGCCAAATACGTCGGGCGGCGCGTTCAACGGAAGCTTTGCACTGCGGTGTTTTCGTCGTCGAACACTTCAAACAATGTAAGCAGTTTCGCGATCTGTAGCAGATCGCGCACCTTCTTAGGTAAGTTTAGCAGTTTGAGGTGGCCTTGTCGGTCGCGAAGGTAGGTGTAACCGCTGACGATTGTGCCTAGGCCGGAGCTATCTACGTAACTGACGGCGGCAAGATTCAGCAGAATTTTGGTGCGGCGCTGCCGGACGAAATCGGCCAGCGCCTCCTGAAGCACCTCACAGCCTTCGCCCAGAACAATACGGCCGCTCAAATCGAGGACCGTCACCCCATCCACTTGCCGGCTGGATGCCATCACCAGCGCGTCCTCTTCAAAGGCGCAGCGGTGATTCGTTTAATAAGTGTAATTTCCATTCCGCGCGACTCGGAGCGCCGCATGATCACGTCATCCATGCATGACTTCACGATGAAGAGTCCCCGCCCGGACTCGTTCAGCAACTGGTCGGGCAACAGCGGATCGGGGAGCGAATCGGGATCAAATCCATCGCCCTCGTCTCTAATGCAGACGATCAAACCCGTATCGTTCAACTCCGCCGTCAACTGCACCTTCTTGGTCAGGTCCAGGCGATTGCCATGCACGATCGCGTTTGCAACCGATTCGCGAACAGCTAGGCCGACCTGCTCGCATATCAACTCGCCGGCAACCCTGGCGCAAAACTCCATCACCATGGATTCGGCGACATCGGCACTTTGAACCCGGCTGTCGAGCGACGTGCTGATGCGCCGGATACGTCCTTTCCCCTCATTCCACTGATGCTCAAAGCGGACGGCCATAGGTAATTGATTCCCCGGGATTCAGATTGATTAAAGGCGCAGAACGCGCGAAGAACCAGTTTACAGAACAGAATAACGCTACTCCCGCCAATAGCCAATAGCCAATGACGAGTAGCGAATAAACGAGTCGCTCTTGGCCTATGGCTAATTGGCTATTGGCCTCTCGCTATTTGCTCAAATCAGAGGCTAATTCTTCCAGTTCGGCAGACGTTAACGCACGCGAGCACTTGTAGTGAGGATGGTCGATGAGCAAAACGGCGCCGTCTCGCCAGCACCGGATTTGTTGGTCAGTCAAAGGAAATTTCGCGTATTGAACCGAGCTGATCCGGTCAGTGGATATCTGGCGGGTATCGAAGCGCGCAGGAGTGCGCTCGGCGCCGCACACCTGTAACCAAACGTGATTCTCGAGTCCAAGCAGTTCGCGCAGCTTCACGTCGCGCTCATTCGCCGAAGGGTACGCAATCAGCATGGTAGCGGACAACTCGCCGTCGCTTGGAATCAGTTCGTTGTACGTGTCGAGCTCGTGCTGGACATCTTCTGTCTTCGCGATGCGCTCGATGCGGAGCATCTCCTGTATCTGATATCGAACGGTGTCACGGTTCTCAAAAAGGAAGATGATGTGCTCTCCCGCTTCGATGCGGCGGCGATCCTTGAGCGCCATGATCGCGGGCCGCCACTGCTCGCGTTCCAATTCGTAGTCGGCGATGTTCTTAATCTCCGCCAGTTTCAGAGGTTTCATTGTGTTGCTCCAAGCGTTGTGGGAAACCGTCACTGCAGTAGGCGCGCGCCAGCACTTCAATGGGATGAATCGGCCGGGCGCCGAGCGCCTGATTGAAATGAATCGCCGCAAGGGGGCAGTCGCTGGCCGTGATTTCCGGCTCGCCGGCGGCCATCTCGTCAAAAGCTTTCTTGCCCGTTAGCATCGAAAGTGGGAAGAACTCTTTTTTCATTGCCCAGGTGCCGTCGTGGGCGCTGCACTGCTCTATGACACGCACAGTAGTCTTGGGGATCAACCGCATCAGGTCGCGGGAACGATAGCCGATGTTTTGCGCCCGCAGATGGCACGGCAGATGATAATTTACCCGGCCCGGCGACGACAAGAATTCACGGTTGAACAATCCCTGCTGCTTGCGCTGGAAAAGGTATTCGCAGAGGTCCATGGTGGCAGCGCTGACCTTCCTTGCAGCCTCGGTCCCGACGATCTCGCCATATTCCTTCCGCAGCATGTAAGAGCAGGTGGGATTGATCGCCACAACCTTCTTGCCGGAATCCACCGCTGGCAGCAGCGACTCGACGTTAGCAGACGCCAGCTTCTTTGCGAGTTCAAAATCTCCCGATTCGAGCGCGGGCATTCCGCAGCAGTTCTGCTTAGGGCATTGCAGCGCGATGCCGTTCTTGGAATACACCTCAACAGCGGCTTTGGCAACCCGGGGGCTGTTGTAGTTCGCGAAACACGTGAAGAACAGAACAGCCTGCGAGGGGTCTCCCGCGGCCGGGGGCTGCTTGCGGAACCAATCTTCAAACGATTCGCTGTGGAATTCGGGAAGCAGTTTGTCGCGATGAATGCCGAGCGTCTTTTCCAAGCCCAAGCGCAGCAGCGGCTGGCGATTGGCCCAATTCGTCAAACTTGCGGTGAGACCACCCACGCGTCCGGCGAGTTCCGGGCGTGCCAGAATCCGCGCCCGCAGAGGAATACCACGCTGCTTGGCGCGGACCAGATTAGCGCGGATGAGCAAACGGGGAAAATCGAGTTGGAACTCGTGTCCGTCATCCGGCGTGTAGGGACATTTGACGTAGCAAATCCTGCATTGGAAGCAGGTATCCAGGATGCGGTCAGTCTCGGCTGTGGTTATGTTGCGCACTTCGCCCGAGTGCTGGTCAGCGGCGCGGAACAGTTCAGGGAACGAAGGACACAGACCAAAGCAGAGCCGGCAGCCCTGGCAGATGTCGAAGGCGCGGTCGAGTTCATGCTGCAGAGCCGCCGGATCCCAGTACTTGGGGTCGTTCGGGTTATAAGTGAGGCCGTCGCTGGGTAAATTCTTGATGCGATCCATTTACAACCTTGCAATCCCCGCCGAAAGAACGCCGCGTGGCCGTCCGGTGTTACGAAATGCTGGAGAGGCCCTGAGAGAATTTGCCGGCGTGAGATTTCTCGGCCTTCGCCAGGGTCTCGAACCAGTCCGCGATTTCCGCAAAGCCTTCCTCTCTCGCTACTTTGGCCATGCCGGGATACATATCCGTATACTCGTGCGTCTCACCCGCGACCGCGGACTTCAGATTCTCCGGCGTGTCTCCAATTGGCAGCCCGGTGGCCGGGTCGCCTACCGCTCGCAGATAATCGAGATGGCCGTGGGCGTGCCCGGTCTCGCCTTCAGCCGTATCGCGGAACAGGCCTGCTATCTCAGGATATCCCTCGATGTCGGCGCGCTTGGCGAAGTACAGATAACGGCGGTTCGCCTGCGATTCTCCAGCGAAGGCGTCTTTCAAATTCTGATGGGTCTTACTCCCGTTGAGCTGTGGCATGTGACTCCTCCTGTCAAACTGATGATGATTTCATCTGGCCGGAATTGCCGGCTGATGCAATTTTTGCTTGCCCAATTGAGACGAATTGCGGGACCTGCCCTGGCAGCGAGGACAGATTCCAAAGAATTCCATGCGGTGTTCCTGGAGCTGATACCGGACCATCCCTTCGACTTTCCGGTCCAACACGCTCTGATACGGCAGAACCAAGTCTTCCAGCGATCCGCAGCGGACACAGCAAACGTGATAGTGCCGATTCTTGCGTGTCTCGAATCGCGATGGCTTATTCCCGATCTTGCTTTCGATCAGATTGCCTTGCTTCACAAGCAACCGCAGATTGCGGTACACCGTTGCAAGACTGATCGACGGCATTCGCTTCCGCGCTTCCTCAAATATGGTCTGTGCGGTGGGATGCCCCTCACTTTCCTTCAAGATGTCCAGTACCAGTTGCCGCTGAAGACTCGCTTTCAACGTTACGGACTTCTCAGCCATCGGTCCGCCTCGCCGAAATAATAGTAACGATTCCTATTATTACTAGTGGACCTGCTGTTGTCAAGCCAAATCGCCGTGCATGGAAACCGGCGCGTTCTCTTCGGGGGATTGCCGCATATTCATGGCCGCGTCTATCGGTGCAGAGACAATCGAATGGACCTTGTCGCGCAGGGTCTCCGCGGCCTCTTTGTCGAGAGCCATTCCACCCACGTCGATGGTGTCGTGCAGATAGACGACTATTTTCGACGGGTACAACACTCGGCCGCCTTTGCGATGGAATTCGAAAGCGCCGACGATGCTCATCGGAACGATCGGATACTGCAACTGGCGTAGCATACGGAAGATTCCATCCTGAAACGGCCTCACGCGTCCGTCAATGGTTCGCCCCCCTTCGGCGAACACTACCAGGCTTACGCCGTCGTCCAGCGCCGCTTTAGTGCGGCGGAGCAGGTTCTTCAAATCGGCTGCGGTCCGGCGGCTCGATACTGGAACATTTCCAAACCGCTTCATCATCCAGCCGTAGACGGGTACGCGGAAGTGATCCTCCAGCTCCCATCCCCGTACGAACTGGGGAACGCTGGAGTAGACCACAAACGGGTCGAAGATGTTTACATGATTGCTGATAAAGATACTGGTACGTTTGCGGTCGAATCCCGGCGCGTACCGCACCTCCAGCCGCGCTCCGGCCAGCCGCAGTATGTTGCGTGCAAAGGTGCGCTGCAACACGTCGGTCTTCCGCGGATCAATGAATATAGCCAGCAACACTAGCAGAGCGCCGCCGATAAAGAAATGCACTGAGCTGATGACCCAGAGAACGAGACTCCGTATATGTAAATAGATTTTCTTCACGCGATCACATCCAGGGCGCCCGGCAGTATATCGAGGCGCTCACATTTTAAAGCCAGCACCTCGCCGTCCACCATTACGTCCACAGCGCCTTCAAGCTCAAACTCGACGCAGCGCACAGCACGCCGCGACGCAAGCGGGTGATTCACATGCGTGCCGTCGTACAGCGTATGCAAATTCCGCAGCAAGCCAATCCGCCCAATAGTTCCCCAGCGAACTAACTCGATCAGGCCATCGCCGGTCTCGGCTTTTGGCGCGATCATCATTTTGCCGCCAGTGAACTTGCTATTGTTAAAGGTCAGGAACAAGCATCTGCGCTGGTCCGGCTCGGTGTCGCCGTCGGCGCGCAGCGGAAAGGCACGGCGGCGCAACCGGGCGAGGCAGATCAGCACCGCGAGCAGATATCCGAACTCGCCGAGAGACTTGCACCTGCGGTTCGTAAGCGAGGCGACGTCAGCGGTGAAACCCATGCTCAGCAGATTGATGTAATGGATCACGCCTTGCTTGTGCGTCATGCGCAGAACGTCACAAGCACGCCGGTGGCCAGCCAGGATTGCTTCAATGGAGTAATCCGGCCCGCGGTCGGTAAAGTCCCGCAGAAAGGAGTTGCCCGTTCCCAAAGGCAGAAACCCCAGTGCGGGCCTGCCGTTCGTCTGGGCTTGAGGAAACAAGCCATTCACAATCTCGTACGAAGTGCCGTCGCCGCCGACCGCCAGAAACTGGCGGCAACCCTGTTGGTAAGCGTGCCGCGCCAGTTCCGTTCCATGGCCTGCGTGCCGCGTCTCAACCGCATCCACTTTGATGCCGTGCGAACGCAGATTCTCAAGGACGGCACTGGCAAGCTTGCCACACTTGCCGCCACCGGCGGCCGGGTTGATTACTGCGAGATAACGATCGTTCACAGCTCCATTACCGCTGTCGCACGTTCCAGTTTTTTCCCAATCTCCTCGGCCAGGATCACCCGTTTGACCTTCATGGACGCGGTGCGAGGGAAATCGTGATCCCAAATGACATAACTGCTGACGCGCTTGAAATCCGGCAAACGCCTGTTCCGCGCTGCCAGATCGTTCCGCAAAGCTGCATCGAAGTTCTGTCCAGGATTCAGACGCAAGACAATGACCAGTTGCTCGGCGACGATCGTGCGGGAGCTTCGCTGCGGCCACAGATAGTTGGCGGCAAATACGCAAAACTCCTTCACCGGCAGCCCCTCGAACGCCGACTCGATGTCTTCGGGATAGATGTTCTTGCCGCCTTCGGTGACGATCATGTTCTTCTTGCGGCCAAAGAGATGCAGATGCCCGGTCGAATCTATGCGGCCCAGATCGCCGGTCATCAGCCAGCCGTCCACGATCGTCTCGGCGGTGAGTTCCGGATCGCCCAGGTAGTGCGACATGACCGTAGGACCGCGCACTGCGACTTCGCCGATGCCCTCGGGGTCGGGATTCCGGATCTCAACTTCGGTTCCGGGCAACGGCTTCCCGACTGTATCGGGCCGAAACGGGTGCAAGTCGTTCAGTGTAACGGCGGTGCCGGCCTCGGTGAGTCCGTAGCCGTTTGCCACAGGGATGCCGAGGTCATAGAAGAACTGCAAGGTGGCGGGTTCAGTGAATGCGCCTCCGACAAAAAAGCCCCTCAGTTCTCCGCCAAACGGCGCGTGCACTTTGTTAAGGAGCAATCGGCTCAACCGCACGTTCGGCCGTTTGCGCGTCAGCAGCCGGTTCACAGCGATGAGTAGATCAAGCATGTTTTTCCGTCGCGGAGGCAATTCCGCGAATCGCGCGCGAAGCCCGGTCTCCAGATTCTTCAACACCAGCGGGACGAGGCTCATGTACGTAATCCGGTATTTGACGAATGCCTCGCGAATAAACTCCGGGCGCAGCGTACGAAGGTGTACTACGGTCGCGCCGCAGAGAAACGGCCCTATGAACCCCACCATGAAATCAATGGCGTGATTGGTGGGAAGGATACTCAAATAGCGCACTCCGGGCCAAAAGGGAAATAGCGCCATCAGAGCTTTACACTGCTCCAGGTAATTTCGATGTGTCAGTACGCAGCCCTTGGGGCGCCCGCCGGTTCCGGAGGAGTACACAATGCAGGCGGCGTCCTCCCTCTGCCGCGCTACGAACGCAGGCTCGCCCGCCGCTTTGGCCTCTTCCCATCGACACGCCCCCGCCAGGTCCGCTTCTGCCGGCGCTTCGGTGACCAGCACGGTCGATACGGTCATATCTTTGAATGCCGGCATCTTGGTGATGGCACGCCAGAGGTGGTACTCCACAATCAGAAGGCGTGCGCGGCAGTGGGCGAGTAGCTGGAGGTGCTCGGTGGCGGTGAGCTTAAAATCCAGCGGAACCAGCACTCCGCCTGAATAGAAAACAGCGTATGCGGAGACCAGCCATTTCGACTGATTGCTCATAATGATGGCGGCGCGATCGCCAGCCGAGAAACTCTCCTGCTGAATGGCGCACGCGAGCGCCAGCGCGGCGGTGCTGAATTGCTGGTACGTCATCTGGCAATTCTCGCGGTCGCGATCTGCTTCGATCAGGCAGATTTCATCGGGCCAGCGTGCCAGCGCATCACGAAGCGCCGCGCCGAGTGATGGATCTTGGTTCAAGTCGAGCATTGACTAGCCACAGAGGCACAGAGCACCAGGGCGTCGGGTGCTAGGTGTTCGGTATCCGGTTGTTATGTCAATACGCCTATACTTCATACCTAACTTCCGACTTCTAGCTTCTGCTTCAAAGCCGTGCCTGGATGCGCTCGGCGAGACCGCGGAAGCTGGTGACACCCTGGAATTCGTAATCCGGCAACTCCACTGTGAAGTGGTTCTCAAGTCGCGTCAGCAGCTCTAGCGCCTGCAGGCTGTTGATGTTCAGCTTCTGGAAGAAGTCATCATCGGCGGCTAGTTGCTCACGGGGCACGTTGAACGAGTTCGCGGCGAGTTTGAGGATTTCATCTATGGTTTGGTCTAATGTAGGCATGTTCTCGGGCGACGAACATTATGGAAGATACGGTAGCGCCTCAGTGCTCTCCACGAATTTGCGCAGGCCTGCCTCTACCGCCGGTTGAGTAAACAACTCGCAAAATATCTCGATCTCCTGCCGCAGTTCCTGCTCTGGAATTGGTTTCAGAAATTTCTTTGCCGCCGCCCTGGTGTTCGGATCAAATTTCTTGATCTGCTCAGCAGTGCTCCGCGCTAGGCGTAGAGCTTCGCCTTCGGCAGCGACTTGGCTGACGAGCCCAACAGCTTGAGCTTTAGTAGCATTCAGACTGCGGCCAGTGAAGAGCAGGTCTCTGACGACAGCGTTGCCTAGATCACGTTTGAGCCTGGGGATACCCCCGAATCCTGGAATCAACCCCAAACGCAGTTCAGGGAAACAGAACCGAGCCATTCGATCGGCCACGATTAAATCACAGACCAGCGCCAGTTCGAGTCCGCCTCCGAAACACACACCATCGACGGCAGCAATGGTGACGAGGGGCGAAGCGTCGATGGTGTTGAACACTGCATGAATGCGTGTGATGAAGTCCCGGACTCCCGCAATCTTCTCCTGGCGTGGCAAGCCCTGCGTAAGCCGATACGTCTCGCGCAAGTCAGCGCCGGCGCAGAATCCGGAAGCCAGCGTGCTGTAGATGACTGCGACACTTGCATCGGACTGCGCTTCCTTCAGTGCCTCCGCAAAAACTTCGAGTTCCTGGAGCGTTTCCAAGCCAATCTCGTTACACGGCTCGCGGTGCAGCGCCAGCTCCAGCACGCCGCTTTCAATTTTCCAGGAAAGGGTTTTGCCTTGGAAGTTTCTCATGGTCTACTTAGGCTGGCTTTACCGCACTCGCTCTCCCGCCAACGCCCGGATCGCGGCTCTCAGCGGATTGGTACATCTGCTCGATTTCGCTCGCCAGCCATTCTGTAATCACATCGCGCTTCAGCTTGCCATTGGCCGTAAGCATTCCATCGCCTACTGTGAAGGGCTCTTTGTGAAGGTGGAAGGCGCGAATGCGGCGGTAGTGCGGCAACTGCGAATTGATCTCTTCGATTACGGCGTGCACATCACAATTAATGTCACCAGTCAGCACCACGCTAAGGAATGGGCGCGCGTTTCCGACGACGAATGCGTGCTGCGCACCAGGGATTTTTCTCGCCAGCAGCTCCTCGATCGGTTCAGGTGCGACGTTGTGCCCGGAGGCAAGCACGATCAGGTTCTTGATGCGTCCCGTAATGCGCCACTTCCCCGTCCTATTTACCTCGCCCTGATCACCGGTATGAAACCAGCTGTCGCGCAACGCGTCCTGTGTTGCTTGCGGGCGATTCCAATACCCGGCAAATATGTTTGGACCGCGCACCAGTATTTCATCGTTTGCCCCGAGCTTCATCTCAATCCCGTCAATCGCCGGCCCGACCCGACCCGGCTCGGCGTCATGGGGATCGTCCATGGTGCAGATGGCTGTCGTCTCAGTAAGCCCATACACCTGAAGAACGGGAATGCCCAACATGAAGAAGAAAAGCTGCGTCTCAACTGAGAGCGGCGCCGAGCCGCAGATGAGCGCCTTGAGGTTTGGTGCAATCTTTCTGCGAATGGCCGCAAAGAACAGAGCCGAGGCGAGCCCCAACCAAATGGAATCAGTCAGGCCGCTATGTCCGTCACGCTGCCGCAGCCATGCCTCTCGTCCGCGTTGAAAGATTGTCTGGCGGATGCCGCCCCATTTGTTGAACTGATTTTCAACAGAGGCGCGCACCCGTTCAAGCAGCGCAGGAACATTCATGAAGTAGTCGGGCGCGGCAAGCTTCATTTCATCCCCAAGCTTCGTCAGATCCGTGGAGATGGTGACGATACTGTCACGCGACAGGAACGTCAACAGCCCTATAGTCGAAGCTGCAAAACAAAATGGCAGATAATGAAATACCCGCTCCGTTGCTCCATGTTCCGTCAAAAGGTCAAGTCGTGCCGCGGTTGCTCCCAAGATGAAATTGAAATTGCCCGCGGTGAGCATCACGCCTTTGGGTTCGCCCGAAGTTCCGGACGTATAGATGATTGCTATTGTCTGCTCATCGCTCAGCGGAAGGGGCGGCGGGAATTCAGTCTCGCCGTTCGCTATGTCGCGGAAAATCTCATCAAACAAGAAGCTCGCTGAAGCCTCGGGCCAGCTACTGTTGAGAGTCTCCCGCAGCGTCTGGTCACCGCAACAGATCAATGATGCGGAAGAGTCCTTCAACATGCGAACGAGTTCCTGCATCGCCTGACGCGAATAGAGCGGCACTACGATCCCGCCCTCCGCCATGATTGCCAGTTCCATTGCGGCCCATCGGATGCTGTTGGCAGCGAGAATCGCGCAGCGCTCGCCTTTCTGAACTCCGCGCTCGCGCAAGAACCCGCGCGCAGCCGTGACGAGTGCCAGAAACTCGCCGCCGGTAACGGCCGTCAATTGTCCGTCTCTCGCCTCCCGGAGAACGGGCGATCGAGAGGCGGCGCGCAAGCGGGTAAAAATTGTCTCTAAGAAATTCATATCGTCAGGGGCGCCGTCTAGGAGCCCGGCTGCCGGACAGGCTGAGTTTCCGCCTGTGATGAAGAATCATATTCCTCAATCAGCTTCCAAAGGCCCGGACTGAGCGCAGGCAGATAATCCAACCATGAAAGCACGCCATCTCGTACCGGGAACTCGGGATATCGTCGTTGAACTTGATCCTCAAAATACCGACCCATCCGCGCCATCATCTTGAGGTTCTGAACTACGGTGCGTCCGATGGCATCCACTACTTCTTCGCGATGCTTCCAGAGGTATTGCAGCACATTGAGAAGTTTCGGTTGCAGATCAGGGTCGTCCGCTTCCAGAACCAGATGTGGCTGCCCCCGCTCGCGCATGAGGTTGCGAATGCGCTCGTCCATCGTAACCCCCGCCGAGGCTACCAGGCCCGGCATGGATGTGACAATGCCGTGGTACCGGGACGAGATCATGAGATGGCTGAAGCGCAGGATGCTCACGAGCTGGTACATATCATACTTGTCTGAGGAGAAAACCGGCAGGCCGCCTAGCTTGGCAGAAAGAGCTTGGCAGGGCGCGGTATCCAATCTCTCCATAGCGACCAGGATCGGGAATACGTCATGTTCTCTACGAAACGAGTCTACTGCGGTTGCGAATGCGATTATATACCGCTTGTACTGCGCCTCCGCTTTTGGCCCGGAGTTATGGAAATAGATCGAGCGGTAGTGGCTCTCGCGGAATGCTCCCGTCAAGCCGTACGCAAGCCCTTTGGTCAACGAAGCTCTCACGGGCCAACAAAATGGATTGATCGGACAGATAACCAGTACCGGTTGCCTGCCATCCCATCCCACGTCTGCCAGTGTTTTCGTCCCATATTCCAGCCCGTGTGGCTCAAACGTCCAAGCCGTGTCGGTACCGAGTTCAGCAGGAACGCCCAAATCACGCAGCACTGTTCGAGACTCCTCATTACGCGTGATGACGAAAGAGTCGCGGCAATACCGTGCGCACATGGCGCTAAGAAATCCGTCCATGTGCCCGGCCTCGGCACCGTATCCAACTGACACCTTGTTCTGAGCAGAGGCTATTCCAAGCGAGCCGATCATCATCGCCGTGAGCGCGTTTGCGAATTTGCTCTTGAACATCGAGCCTTCGCAGGCCACCACCCCGTGATGCTTCTTCACTTCGCTATACAGAAAGGGCGGGAAAATATCCGGCAACTTGACCTGGGTTGCGTCGCCGAAGTAGCCCCTCGAATAATCGAAATTCTGAGTCATCACGCTCAGGTGCACGTTTTTGGCTCCCAGTACGCGGCGCACCTGGCGCAGCATCTCTTCCACGCGGACATCCGAGCCCGTATTGCGAGTTCCGTTGTAACCGGCAAAGAGCAGCTTGAGTTTCGTGCCCGGCGTCCAGGGTTGCCCCCCGCCCAGCATCCACTCAAGCCGCGACAGCTCGATGAGGATGCTGACCCACATTTCCAGCACCTCATCCATCATCCAACAGACCCTCCAGCCGCTTCGGGCCACGCTTGGTAGGGATAGGTGAAGTGTTGCTCCTTGCTGAATTTCAACAGGGCGTAGCTGTAGTCCGAAAACGGCGCGGGAACACGTCGCAGCTCGGACACCACTCGCGTATTGTCGAACACGGTATTCCAGACCAGGTATGGAATGAAAACTTTCAGAAGCGACGCGACGTGTCCAACGGCGCCTCGTGTATTTGCAAGGCTGTTTGCAAGGGCCGTGAATGGTGCTTCCGCCGATGGCAGGTAGATACGCTTGGGTTTTCGCTGGATGGCGGCAAGATTGTCTGTCAGCTCCTGAAAGGTTTGCGACCGTGTGCCGGAAGATAGGTGGTAAATGTCGTGTTGCGGCTCCTCTTTCTCATGGAGCGTGACAACCGCATCAGCGACGAAGTCCACAGGGACGATGTCGATTCGGTCGGTAGGCCGGAACGGTAGCACCGGTAATGCTGCGAGAAATACGAACGCGCGCACCATGTCGAATTGAGTCGTCTCGCCGCGCTGGCTGTCGCCCAGCACGATGCTAGGCCGGAAAATGGTTCTCGGCACGTCGGCGAGTAACTCGCGAATCATGTGCTCGCAGAACTTCTTCGTCCGGGCGTAAGGATCGTAATCGGAACGGTTCCAGTCGATCGCCTGATCTTCCTGTACTACCTCGTTCTTCCGATGTCCTGCCACCGCGACAGTGCTCACGTGACTAAAGCGCCGCAAGCCGTGATGATCCCTGGCGCGCGAGGCTAACTGGACGACTTCTAACGTGCCGCGCAAGTTCACATTCAGGCAACTCTTTTCCGACTTGCGGTTCAGAGATGCGGCGCAGTGGATGACAGAATCGGTCGAGCTTACCAGACGCGAATAATCCGCGTCTTCCAAACCAAAACGTGAGCTGGTCAGGTCTCCGAGGAAAAGCGAGATTTGTGTTTTCAGATAATGGTGAAATCTCGGGAAGTCCAGATGCAACTGCAGCGCGCGCCAGAGGCGCTCCTGCGCTTCCCGGAGAGTCTTGGCGCGAATCAGGAGGTTCAGCGTTCCGGTGTAATTCTCCAGGAGGCGTGCAGCAAGGTGGGCACCGATGTACCCGGTGGAACCGGTCAGGAACGTGGCCATGTCGCTAGGGGTCTCTCCTGGCCCCGCTTGCCGTTGTCGGCGCGATCGGGGACGCTCATCACCTGCAAACGAAACGGTCTGGGCGGCCGTTCCGGCAGCGGACGGCCTTCGATCAAAGGGTACGACCATTTGCGCTGTGCGGGGATATGGATGTTGATCCAATATTCCCACCAGTCAATCGCGCATGGATTGTAAGAAAAGGCTGTTCTTTCCTCAGGCACCAAGGCCGCTGAGAGCAGTTTCACATTCTCAGTTTCAAATACCTGCTCATTCAGAAGAATGAATGGCTCGTAAAGCTCGATCAGTTTTTCCACGCGAATCAGGCTGCGTTCGGCGCGTTCGAGTGGCGGGCGGATCATCGGCAACGGGCCCGCGGTCTTTTTCAGCGCGCGCACGATCGCCTTTTGTACGGGCGCAGACAGCTTCTTGTAACGAGCCTTGGAGACAGGTATGGTTTCAAACCGCAATCGTAGCCAGCGGTCCAGGCCGCCGCGCGCGCGAAAGTATTTCCGATGCGCCAGGCAAGTCAACTCAATGGAGCGCCGCATATCGCATGGATTGTCGGCGGACGTCGCCAGTTGATACAGCTTTTCATGACAGCGTTGGACGAGCGCGGTGGCGATCAGCGTCATGCCGCGGCAAACCATATCGACGGGGATGATGTCCAGGCATTTGCGCTCGTTCGTGGGAAGCTGGCGAAAGTAGGTCCCCAGCAGATAGGAGAGCGGCGCGGAGGTGTTGATGCCCTCATTCCAACCTTCGAACGGTTGGTGAGTCGAACTTTCGACGATGGAAGGCCGCACGATCGCGATCGGCAGATCGCCGCCCAATGTCTGTATGAGCGATTCTGCAAGGCTCTTCGTAAAGGTATAAGTGTTGG
The DNA here is from genome assembly GCA_016191085.1 of Acidobacteriota bacterium. Taxonomy (GTDB): domain Bacteria; phylum Acidobacteriota; class Terriglobia; order 2-12-FULL-54-10; family 2-12-FULL-54-10; genus JACPPJ01. Next base: position 47,944 of record JACPPJ010000054.1, read on the forward strand.
GCCAGCCGAGCTCTTGTGCGCGCCGTGTTCCGGCTTTGGTCAGATGTTTCCTGAGCCACCGGATACGGTGCTTGCGAATCTGGTTCTCCAGCGTCGCCCCTGAAAGCTTCTCGCCGCCTGAGCCTTTCTTCGTTACCAGCCGCCGTAATTCCTCCGCTACAGCGGGAGTAGTGGATTTGACTTCAATCTCCTCGACCGTTTGGCGCAAGCGGCGCCACTCCGCTTCCGCACTGTAGTTTTTCTCGCCAATAGGAGTGTAGTTTGGCTGGAGATCTTCGGTGATGCGTCCGTCGCGACTGCCCACCACAAAGCACGTGGAGAGATGCATCAGCGCGGCGCGTTCGCTCTGCCGGATGAATTCGACGAGATGGACAGCTCCGTCGACATTTGTCGCCAACGCGTCGCGGAGGTCGGGGTTAAAATCCACCAGGCCTGCGCTGTTCACCACCACATCGAGCGACCGGCCCAGGTGCTGACGGCTCTCCGCGTCCATTCCCAACCCCGGTTGCGACACGTCACCCTCAATTACTTCTATCCTTTCACTAAGGAAGCGCGGTAAATCCTCCCCGTACCGCTGATGAAGAGCGTCAAAGATGGGCGACTCTTGCACAATTTTTTCAAAGCGCCGGAGAGCACTGAGCGGTCCTTGGCGTCGAACGAGGAGATAGACTTTTCCGATCTCCGGTACGTCGGTCAGCAGATGAATCAACCAAACTTTTCCTATAAATCCAGTGACGCCGATCAGCAGGATGTTCTTGCCCGCCAGCGATTCTCGCACCGAGAGTCGTTCGACTTTGCGCTTTGAATCCCATTGCAGCACCGGTCTGGCGATATTGGCCTTCGGCCGGCGTGCAGGCATGATCGCACCGTTTACAACGTCGGGCGACATATCCGTTCCGATGTCCCTGGCGAACTGCTCGCGCGAGATTCTGCCGTCGCTGCCGCTGCGCCGCACACCTGCAAAGATGCCGCGAGGACGAATGACGGGGTCGAGTAGACGCCCGGTAGCCAGTCCGTCTCGAAATTCCAGCCGGTTCGCCATCAGCTTGTCTACGCCGAGATGCGCGGCCAGCGGCCTCATTACGTGAGCCAGCCCTTGGCTAACCAACACAACATTCGGATCAGCGGCCATATACTCCCGAAGCTTTTCCATGCCGCCAGGTTTTAACCGCGGTTTCAGTACATAGTGAAAATATTCTTCGCCCAGGAGATCTAGCCGGTCATGGCTGACGCCGCGCAGCAATACGTGCAGGACACGGGTAGCAAACACGCGGTTGCAGGCATAAAGAAAAGGTCGGAAGAGCGCTAACAATCCCACGCCGCCGCGCCTCATCCAGCGTTCAAAAAAACTTTGTGCATTCCAAGTGAAAAACGCGACAGGCCGTACGGCGCTGAGGTTCAACAGACTGCCCTCGACGCGCCAGAAGGTAGCGGAAGCGTGCACAGAATCTGAGGCTTGCTCGCCAAACGATCTTGCCATGTATGCAACTCGGAGCCGCGCTCATCGCGCTGACGCATTCGGTCCTAAGCCGAACGTAGAATTTTATGCGAGCGGTAAACCCAATTCAACACTCCCCGCCGCCGTAGGTTGGCGCAAGCGCCGCGAACAGGTAAGTTATTGATTCCAGTTTCGGGCAAAATCGCTGATGCGGCCGATCGCCTTGCGGAGAGTCTCCTCCGGCGGGAGGAATACCATTCTGAAATGTTTGGTTCCTGGCTGCTGTCCGAAACCGGAGCCGGGCACCACGATCACGCCGGTTTGCCGGATCAGATCGGCAACGAACTCCTGGTCGGTGCGTGAAATTTCAAGTCGCGGAAACGCGTAGAATGCCGCCTGCGGAGTGAAACAACTCACGTTCGGGATGGAGGTCAGCAGCGACATGGCAAGATCGCGCCGCTTCTTGAGCTTTTCGACCATAAGCGCAATGTGGCTCTGATCGCCTTCGAGTGCCGGCCTCACCGCGAATTGCGATGGCTGGTTGGAACACAGCCGGACTCGCAACATTTTCGCAATCGCTTCGCGATACGCGGCGACTTCCTGCTCATGTCCGGACAGAATTCCCCAGCCCGTTCGAAAACCCGGGACCAGGTAGGCCTTGGACAGTCCATTAAAAGTCACAACCGGCTGATCGGGGGCCAAAGATGCCAGCGGCACATATTCGCTCTCGTCGAACAGAAGTTTGTCGTAGATTTCATCGGAGACGGCAACCAGACCGTGCCTGGCCGCAAGATTCAGAATCTCTTTCAATAACTCTTTCCGGCAGATCGCGCCGGTTGGGTTATTGGGGTTCATCACAACAATTCCGCGAGTCCGGCTGTTAACGAGCTTCGCCATCTCCCCCACGTCGGGCTGCCAAGCGTTTGCTTCGTCCAGGTGGTAGTAAACCGGCATGCAGCCAAGCTTAGCGAGAGTGGCTTCGTACAGGGGGTATCCCGGCGCGGGAATCAGCATATTATCGCCGGGATCGAGCAGAGCAGCCATTGAGACTTCAATTCCCTCGCTAACGCCGGACGTGACAAAAATCTCCTGAATATTCCGCACGCCGCGGCTGTTCGCTTCGCGGCGGATGGCCTCGACTGCTTCCTCAACACCGAGAGACGGCGCGTAGCCGTTGTGCCCCGCGAGCATAGCCCGGTAAGTGGCCTCGATGATGTGCCGCGGCGTTTGAAAATCGTAGAGTATCGGATCGCCGATATTTAGGCGCACAAGCTCTTTGCCCGCTGCTTTGGCCTGTTCAGCGAGCAGCATGATATCCCGAATCGCGTACCGGATTCGGGTGGATCTCTCGGATGGTTTCAGCTCGATTGACGAGACACTTGACGCGCCATGTCGTCCGGCAACCTGTATTGGAGCTTGTTCGTTCATCACCATCAATAATGCACCGAAACCCGGCTTCTGTAAAAGAATATCGGAGAACGCAATGTGTAACTGGGGAGCATCCATCACGCTGGCAGCGGAACGCGAAAAGATCTAAACCATGGCGGCGACCCGATTGATTCGCAACTGCCCGTTCTTGAATGCTGCGTCCAGCGCGGCGGCAGCTTGTGCGTCATACCGCTTCTCGTGAGACATGATGTGCTCGATGGCCACGGCTGGATCCATGGCGGATTGATAGGGGCGGTTAGTGGTCATGGCATCAAATGTGTCGGCAACTGCGATGATACGCGCCATCAGCGGAATCTGGTCTGCTTGCAGCCCGAAAGGATAACCTCGGCCATCCAGGGACTCATGGTGCAACTCGATTCCGGGAACCATCTCGGCCAGTTGCGCCACGCGCCGTGCTATGGTGGCGCCCTTCTGCGGGTGCTGCCGCATAATCTCGAACTCCTCCTGCGTGAGAAATCCAGGCTTCTTGAGAATCTTGTCTTCAATGCCGATCTTGCCAACATCGTGCAATAAGGCTGAGATACGGATGTTTTCGATCTCCTCCTCCGGCAATCCCATGTGCGTAGCAATCATGGCCGAGTATCGCGACACGCGTTCGGAGTGGCCGTGGGTATAGGGGTCCTTCTCGTCCACGGCCGTGGCAATCATGCGAATGGAATCGAGGAACAACTTGCGATTCCGCTCCGCCGCATCCTTCAGTTGCTGAACGTAGCGCTCCAGATCAGAGCTCATGGAGTTGAAGGTGGATGCCAGTTCGCCCATTTCCGTGCGGCTGCGCAACTTGATCCTTCCTGAGAAGTCTCCGCGAGCGATGGCGCGGCTGGCGTCCGTCAGAATCCTGATCGGATGAACGATGCGCAGACTTAACGAGTAGGAAAGCGCCAGGGCCACGATCAACGCTATGATCCCCCAGTTAGTCGTAGCGGAGATCATTTCGCCGACCGTGGCGTAAGCGTCGCTGCGTTTCTTTTGTGCCACTACTGCCCAGCCCAGCGACTGCACCGGACAGTAGGTGCCAACCATGGGAATGGATTCTCCTGCCACGTTCAGGTCAAAAGAACTGGTCGCCGCCGCCTTGTAGCCTCCTTGCGTGAGAAACATCTGCACGATCGGCGATCCACCCATCTCCTGGCCGAGAGAGTTGTCTTTGAGGTTGGGGCTGAGGACTAAGCGTCCCGCCCGGTCTACCACGAATGCTTCCAACCCCCGGGTGCTGCTCGATTGAAGGCGTTCCACCAGAAACTGCAGATTCACGACAATCGCCACCATGCCCTGGAACTGGTCGGCATGTATGACGGGAATCGAGCAAAGCATGGCGGGAAATTGCGTCCCCTGCTGCGAGATCAACACCGGATCGCTTTGATACTCGCGGCGCTGCTGCGACGCGGCAAAGGCTCTCTCCAGCATTTTGACCATGAAGGGATCATTTTCACCGGTGCTGTTGCCAGCCTGTATCCCCCGTCCAGTGGCGTCAAGATAGGTGACGTATACGATGTGATGGGCTGGGTTTACGAAGCGTTCCAATGCGGTGCGCAGCTCCGGGCTATTCGATATCCATTCGCCGCCAGTGAAACTGGCGTGAATGCGTAACACCCGGTCGAGCATGCTAAGAAGCTGGTGAAAGTTTTCGTGGTAAATCGAGATTTCGTCCGCGATGGAGCGCGTGGTGGTGTTCTGGATTTCCTGCTCGTTGGTTTCCAGCGCCTGACGATTCAGGGCCAGCATCTTCAGTGAGTAGAAGAGCAGCGGCCCAACGCTCGCCAGCACTAGCACGGCCAGAATCACGTACAGAAACCGAATTCGCTTCATGAGCATCCTTTAGGAGGAAAAGCCGCGTGGCCGCAATGCGTTGTAATTGTAGATAATTGCCGCCCCCCGCCGCAAGCGGAAAGGCCGGTTTGCATATGTTTCAGGGAGTTAGGAATATTGAACGCAATAGCGTCCGCAGCCAGAGAGCATCATGCCATCGTCGGTAATGCATTTTGGCGGTTGCAATGTCGCGTACATTGCCGGGATTTGGGCTCCGATCTTGATTCTGCCACCAATTGCTAACGGGACGAAGCGGTGCTAGAATCGGCACACATTTCGCCGTAAGCCCACAGGCACGAATGTAGAGGACTCCATGTTCCATCCGTGGACGCTGGCCTCAGTGGGTTCCGCTTTAATTTCCGAATCCCTGTTCATCAATCTACCAAACGCGTCCCAAATGGAATATGACGTCCACACCCACTACGGAGAATTACATGCACCTGACCCGATTCCTGCTCACAACTGTTTTGGTGATCTATTCCGTCAGTGTTCCGCTTGCACACAGCCAATCCATGCCAGCAACCGCACAGACCGACTTCTACTTTGCTCATATTACTGACGGCGGCAGCGACGATGAAAAATGGACCACGCAGATTCGGTTTGTAAACTCAAATCCGTTTGCGGTCAGTGGCAATTTGCAGTTTTATTCTCAGGATGGGACTCCGCTGCTTGTGGATCTGGGTGGAGGGTCCTTCAGTTCATTCGGTGAGCCGGTGCCTGCTTTCGGCTCCCTGCTTCTCGAAACAAAAGGTACTTCCCCAGTTCTTAGGACCGGATTCGCAAAGGGAACGTTTGACGCGCCCGTCCAGGCTACGGCCGAATTTCGGCTGTGGAAAAACGGCCGTTTCGGTACTGGCGTCAGCGTAGATGGTATTTCACCCAACACACAGTTTGTCACTTTCGCCGACTCATCGAGTGGGATAGCAGTGGCAAACCCCAATAGCTCTGCCGTCTCTTGTACAGTCCAATTCTTAAACGCTAGCGGGTTTATCGTCAAAAAGGACAGCATTTCGTTGGGTCCGCTGAATCAAACCGCATTTGTTCTTGGGTCGCGCTTCGCTTTGCCGGACAACTCCACCGGCTCTGCGTACGTCGGTTGTTCACAACCTGTCGCTAGCCTCGCCATTGCGGGAAATAAGAATGGAATAACGGGTTCAATGCCGAGTGGTGCGTTTGCGGTTCCCAGTAATCAGCAAGCAAGAATCCAAAGGCTTTTTAAGCACCTCGTCAAAGTATTGAACGCTGTTCCGAATAATGAGCTTTCCGTTGGCCAAGTCAATCTGCGAATCGGTAGTTCACTAATCTTGAACGCTTCCGCAATTACATCCAGCAACCTGGTATTTGTTGAACTTGCTGTCGCGGAACTGTTGGCAGATTCCGATAGCGAATTGGCATACGTTATCGCACACGAACTCGGCCATATTTTCCAGGCGTCAAAAGGTCTCCAGTTCTATGCTTCCAACCGGGAGCTTGATGCGGACAGATTTGCCGTTGTAGCTGCTCTCTGGGCTGGGTATGACCCATATGCGGGAGCAGGTGCATTGGGCAAGCTGGCAATGGTGACGGTTAATACCAGCATTAACGCACAACTTTTCGACAATCTCACTGATCCACATACTTCCTTCTCAAATCGAATGGGGAGCATGTACAGCTTGATTGTTTCTGCGTGCTCATCTCCCGATTGGGATGCGTTTTGTTCCAGTACTCGGAACACATTGCATCCTCACATGCCGACACCGCTCGGCGTATCTGCAACGCAGTGAGGTGGCACACTTCAGTCGTGTCCACATTCGCCAGCACTCCCGTGCTACAATGCTAGGTTTTCACGGGATGCGATGTTGCGCCCGGATCATAGGGAAAACCGAGGCATAGCGAATGATCTCAGCGGGTCTGACTGGTGGTATTGGATGTGGCAAATCCACAGTGGCGGCTTTATTCGGAGCGTTGGGGGCCGTCACCTTGAATTCCGATGAAATCGGCCGGCGCATGATGCAGCCGGGGCACGTGGTATACGACCGCATCGTCAGCGGCTTTGGGCCTGAGGTGGTGGACGCGAAGGGCCAACTTGATCGCGCCAAGCTGGCTGACATTGTCTTCAATGACATGGAGAAGCTGAAACACCTGAATGCCATCGTCCATGCGCCGGTTCTGCGCGAAATTGACAGACAGATTCAACTTACTCGTCAAACCAATCCCGACGCCGTGATCCTCGTGGAATCAGCGGTGCTGTTCGAGGCCGGCCAGACGCGCCGCTTTGACAAAATGATCGTGGTTTGGTGCACGCCAGAGCAACAGATGCAGAGGTGCCTGGTGAATTTCAAGATCCCCGCCGAGGCGATCCAACGGCGCATGGCCGCCCAGATACCGCCGGATGAGAAAAAGCGCCGCGCTGATTATGTGATCGACACCTCTACGCCCCTCATCGAGACGGAACAGCAGGTAAGAGAAGTCTACGGAGCTCTTCAGGAGCTTGCCGCCGCACATAGCAAGTCCGTGCGGTGAACACTTTCGAAGCGGTACAGAACCGAAAAAAAGCTCGACACCCTAGAGAGCACGCTTCAGCCAGCCAGAACGAACAAGCGGTCGGCGTAGCTCGGTAGTTATATCCCGGTGGGCCTACCAAGTCGAAAAAATCACTGCAGGCTGACCCGGCTGCACCATCTACGGGCAGGTAAAAAGTTCTTGGATTTAAACGTCAGGCATCGTATCATATTAAAATAACATCTAAAAATAGAGGGATTTTGGAAGCCTCTTGCTATTGAAGCCGAAACCCGTGCCCGGTGCATCGTTTTGCACTCGCAAAGCATCTAACCCTTTGATGGAGATTACGATGAGACGTTGGCGAAAAATTGTCGAAACCGAGTGGCAACCCACCCATTGGACTCTGAGGCTGGAGTGCGGCCACGTCGCCTACAGATCGGCACAATACAGCCGGCGTGAGCTTCCCGCCAACGTTATCTGCGAGGCGTGCAACTCCCTGGTGGGTAGCAAGGTGAAGAAGCCGCTCGGTACACTGGGAACTATTACGCGTTACAGCGACGGCATGTTCGAGATCGCGTGGAACGACAGCAACTCCACACGCTGGACCCTGGACGAACTCCGGGAAGAAGTCGAGATCGTCTAGAGCTGACCACAGGAGGAGCCCCCCTCCTGCCGTCCTATCCCACACTAAAACACCAGATATCCCAGCGCCTACCGCTTTCCAGTCGGTGGGACGATTCATACGGCGCGCTTGACGTGGCGCAGGATAGCGCGGCTGAGCAGTCGGCCGTCGATGTGGCCTTTTACGAGGTAGTCCTGCGCTCCGTTGGCCAGGGCCTCTACTGCTTTGTCGCGGTCCTCAATTCCCGTAATGATCAATACGGGAGTATATGGTTCTTTGGCGCGGAGCCGCTGCAGAGTATGTATATCCTTGCTGTCTGGCAAGCCCAAGTCTAACAAGATCACATCAAAGCGCTCGCGTAACTTTTCGATCGCGTCCGAGAGTTTCGTAGCAAGCACCAGATCAAATCGGAAGCCTTTTCGGGGCGCGAGCATATGCCGTACGAGGGCGTAATCTCCGGGATTGTCCTCCACAACCAGTACCTGAATGCGTTGTTCCTGATCTCGTTTCGTGCCACCAGCAGGTGTGCCCGCCCGCGCGATCCGGTGCGCGCGCGCCGTCTGGCGCAGGATGGCTGCAATCAAAGCTTCAGAATCGATCCGGCCCTTCACAAAGTAATCGCGTACGCCGATCTTGATCGTGTCCCGAATGGTTTGCGGCATGTCCAAGCCCGTCAACGCTACGATCGGCAGATCGGGATACGCGGTGTTCAGACGGCGTACGCCATCCAGTTCCCAAGCATCCGGCAATTGCAAATCCAGCAGCACCACGTCTACGGATTCCCGTTTGAGCAGTTCGAGCCCGGAACCAAGGTCGCGCGCATACCGGATCTCGAAAACAACGCCGCGGGCTGACCCGAGTACGTGACCGACCATGCGGGCGTCGCCGGGGCTGTCTTCGATTACCAGAACGCGGATGCTGTCCATTTTATGCTGTGTCAGCCAAAATCGTGCGGCAGCAGCGGAGGGGCATCTAAGGGAGCGTTGCCGTCTGGATCCAAAATTGTTCGATAGAACGAATCACTTCGTCGTAGTCCTGCATCTCGATTGGTTTGCTGATGAAGCAATTCGCATGCAACTTATAGCTGGACACGACATCTTCTTCGGCTTGAGAACTGGTTAGCACGATGACGGGAATGGAGTCCAGATCGGGGTCCTTCTTAATTTCGGCCAAAACGGCGCGGCCATCCTTGCGGGGCATATTCAGGTCCAGTAGAATCAGATCCGGGCGGGCTACGTCTGAGTAGGGAACTGCGCGACGCAGATAAGCAAGCGCCTCTTCGCCATTCGATGCAACATTCACATGCACGGGAGCCTGCATGCGCTTGAACGCCTCTTTCGTGAGGCGGACATCGCCGGGGTTATCCTCGGCGAGCAGGATCTGAAACATTTTGCGTGGTCCTCGTTTGCTCACTGACACTTATCAGCTCGACGGGGATCGTAAAGAAAAAGGTGGACCCCTTCCCTGGTTCAGACGAAACCCAGATCCGACCCTGCAGCCGGTCTATAATTTTTTTGCAGATCGCCAGACCGATCCCGGTCCCGGGATAGTCCATCCTACCATGAAGCTGCTGGAAAATGACGAATATGCGTTGGTGATGCTCAGGAGCGATTCCGATGCCGTTATCGCTTACTGAAAAGACCCACTCATGTCCATGCTGCCGGGATGATACATGAATGCGGGGAGGCTCTGTGCCCCGGAACTTAATGGCATTTGCTATAAGGTTCTGGAGAAGTTGGGTCAGTTGTCCCGGATCTGTCATGACGGTTGACAGAGGGTCGCTCGTGACCACCGCTGAGTTCTCGTGAATGGCTACGCGCAGGTTCTCCAGCGCCGCGCCTAGAACGGCGTTGCTGTCCGTCGGCCGCAGATCCAGCTTGCCTGAGCCAACCCGCGAGTACTGCAGCAGGTCCGTTATGAGTTGCCGCATGCGTTTGGCGCCGTCAACTGCATATCCGATAAACTCATCGGCATCCGCGTCCAGCTTCCCTTTGTATTGCTCCGCTAGCATCTGCATATAGCTGGTCACCATGCGGAGCGGTTCCTGCAGATCATGCGAGGCAACATACGCGAACTGGTGCAGTTCCTCGTTGGAGCGTGCCAACTCCGCCGCGTATTGTCTGAGTGCTTCCTCGGCGCGGCGGCTTTCGGTAACGTCCCGGATAACGCTTGTCACCAGCGTGCCTTCCGTGGTCTCCAGCGGGCTGAGACTGATGGAGACCGGGAATTCCAACCCGTCTTTGCACAAACCGTATAGTTCTAATCCCGCTCCCATTGGCCGGGTGTGGGGCTCGGCGAAGTAATCCGCCCGGTATCCCGGATGCCGTTCCCGGAAGCGTGGCGGAATCAGCACTTCGATCTCTTGCCCCAGCAGTTCTTCTCGCCGGTACCCAAACATCTTCTCGACCTGCGCGTTGACCAGGACGATCTTCCCTGTCTGATTCACTACCACGACGGCATCCGGGGCGGCTTCCAGAAGCTGTGCGGATTTTATCTCCGCCCGCTTGCGAGCCGCGATTTCTTCCTGAAGCGCTTTATTGATAGCCTCGAGGTTAGCGGTGCGTTCCTCCAGGGCTTTATTCAGCCTTCGCATTTCATCTTCCACGCGCTTGCGCTCGGTAATGTCGCGGATAATGCTGGAGGCGCCGACAATTCGGCCCCCTGAATCTTTGATTGGGGAAACGCCGAGAGACACATGGACTTGTCGGCCATCTTTCCGGCGCCCCACCGTTTCATAAGGCTGGATGTGTTCTCCCCGCTGGATCTGCTCCAAAATCCTAGGGAGTTCATTGGAGCGGTCTGGAGGAAGCAGGAGAGCAAGGGGGCGTCCGATTACTTCTTCCGCGGAATAGCCGTACAGCCTCTCGGCGCCAGGGTTCCAGCTAACGATGATTCCATCGACGGTCTTGCCGATGATGGCGTCATCGGAGGATTCCACCAGCCCCCGGAATTTTTCTTGCGCCAACCACCGCTCGGCATCCCGCCGATTCAGGTCCTTGGCGATTAAATAAAGTAGGAAAGCCAGGAGCACCGTAGTCAACGTGACCGCGAAAGCCATGCCCGCGGCCGCGCTGTATAACCCCGCGTTTTCCCCCGCCAAGCGCAACCAGACCAGCGCCAGAAGAATCCCCATCCCGCTGGGAAGCAAGCGGCGCAACATCGCGCTGCCGGGACCATCGCTCACGATTATCTGCATTAGACCGCGATCCGGGCGAGCGCATAAGACTCCGCTGCTTAGCAAGGCAAATGCTATGGCCGAGTGAACCGGCATTGCTGTAGAAGAGGGGAGGTAAAGTAGAGAAACGATGCTGAAGGTGTAGCCGATAACGACCAGCCAGGATACCAACAGTGCCACCAGCGCTAGAAATTGCTCCGGCCTGTATCTGTCGAGAACCCGTGACCCGAGGAGAAGCAGCCCGCAGCCGAGCAATGCAAAGTTCAAGGCGCCGAGGGGGGCTATCCGGCCCGGAGAGGATGTCAGAATGGCGCCGGAAGGTTCGTGGAACAGCAATTGATCTATGCCCAAATCCCACGCGAAAATGTATTCCGCCAGAGTCAGCGCTCCCACTAGGACGACTAGAATGGCGAGAGCACGGGCAATCCCACGTCCCAACCGTTTTGCGAAGGATTCGGGAGACTCCCTTCCCAACAACCAGAGCGAGATGCCGCCCATTACGAAAGCCAGGGCGGCGTTGGGCTTCATTGAGACCAGCTGGGGAGAGATACTTTGCAGGGTTGGAACATCGAGGGCCCAACCAACCAGGACCAGGATGCCGATGACAATCGTGGAAGCGCTCGCAAACACGCTGAAGGAGCGACACTTGCGTTCCAATACCGATGATTGTGGGGAATAGGCAGTTGTATTCGTTTCCACTTTACTTCCAAACGCTGGTTGCCTCAGATGGCCTCTCCGCGTTCTTAGAGATCATTGATGGGTCCTTCGATTTTCGGTTGTTTGTCTGAAGAGCGGTCCACGCGGCATGCGGGGGCCGGCTATGTTCAATCCAATTCAATGCAATGTATCTATCTTAGCCGCGAGGATGAAGTCGCTCTCTGTAAGTCCATCGATCTTGTGAGTCCAAATCGTGATCTCGACCTTTCCCCACGCCAGGAAAATGTCGGGATGATGGCCCTGCTCTTCCGCCAGCTCTCCTACGCGATTGACGAAGTCGAGAGCGGTACGAAAATCCGGGAACTGAAACGATTTCAAAAGATGATGTTCCTTTACCACCTGCCAGTCCGGAAGTTCTCTCGCAAGCGGTGCGATCTCCGCGCCCTTCAGTGGCGGAACACCTCCCCTGCACGGCACGCACGTCTTAGCCGCCAGCAATGACATGCTTTCCTCCTCGCGCTCAATATGGGACAAACGCAACAAATAACGCGGTGAAAGAGTGGATTTGTTAGTTTAGCCGATTTTGGGAGGTCTATGCGCGGTAACGAGAAGCAAAAAAAACGGGCAACGGCCGCTCCGCATCATGCGTCCGTCACCCGGTGAAAAAAAACTGTCTATAATGCGCTAATCGCCGGAACCTACCAGTTCGTGCTCCTGCTCCACCTGCTCGGCGGGTTTCTTCTTCGAGATGGCGGGGCCGATCTGGACCAACTCCGTCGGCTGCTCCTTCAGAACATGCTGCCGGTAGAGCTTCATCATCTCCCGGTTGCGCAGTTCATCGTTGGCCATCATCTTTTCCTGCGTGCGAGTGTGGGCGACGGTCGGGTCGGATTCCATCTGCGCGGGCCGGTTGAGGTGTTCCTCATTCAGCACCAGCGAGTGCTCGTTGTCGGTCAATGGGACGGATTTGCCGCCCGCGTAGATGGCGTGCCGGCCATGCTCCTCGTACCACTTGGTCAGCGTGGCGGTCATATGCATCTTCTCGATAATGTTGCGCCAGCCGATGCCGGTGTTGTACGCGCAGAAGGAAATCTCACCCTCCTGCGTCGCGTATGGAATAATGCACATCTCAGTGCGGCGAAAGTCGTAGGTCCACAGATCCTGGAACCACATGCCTGCGATGAAGAGGAAGTTCCACGGATCCTTGCGGCGCTCGACACCCACACCGTACACTTTGCCGGTCAGGCCCAGCGACTTGTCGAATTTCTTTAGAATATCGAGCAGCGTAAGGCTCTTGGGGGCTTTCAACGGATCGTAATTCCGCAGCAGCGCCAGCGCGGTCTGCACGTTCGTCAGGAACTTTCCGCGGCCGCTGTCGGTGATCTTCTTCAGGTCCTCACACAAGCCGGGAACATTAAGGAACTGCGGCACAGGCGCGAATTCCCCGGTAGCCTTATTGACCATCACCGCCGTGCCGACTCCGCAGCTAGGATGGCAACTGCAGGTTACCTGCCCCCACTGAGCGTCCGGCCCATGCGCCAGGTCCGCCAGATCAGAGAAGGCCGCCATGAGCGACAGCGGGAACCAATCGCGGCGCGGCTCAGTCATTCCGGTCTGCCGCTTCACGTCATACGCCATGTGAGATAATGTATAGCGCTGGCGTAACCGGCGCTCCTCTGTGACCTCCTCATCGCGCCCTGTAAACGAAACCGGCTGGAACGAAATGAAGGCGATTTTCCCAGGGTTGTTGATGGCGAACTCGATGATCGGCCCGACCTGCTCATTGTTGACGCCATTCACGAGCGTCGTGACCAGGATGATTTCGATTCCTGCGGCATGGCAGTTTTCAATCGCCTTGATTTTTACATCGAACAGATTGCCGACTTTGCGGTGCTGATTATTCGCGTTGCCGATGCCGTCGAACTGGAGATAAACGTACCGCAGACCAGCCTCATAGGCGCGCTTGGAGAATTCGAGGCTCTTGGCGAACTCGATGCCGTTGGTCGCCGCCTGCACGCTGTTGAACCCCAGCTTGCGGGCATAAGCGACAGCGTCAAGGAAGTAGGGCGAAATGGTCGGCTCGCCGCCCGAGAACTGCACCGACATCTGGCGGCGCGGTTTAATCGACACGGCGTTGTCCAGCAGCGTCTTGATATCTTCCCAGCTTAGCTCGTGCACGAACCCGACCTGGTTGGCATCCATGAAGCATGGATCGCACATCATGTTGCAACGGTTGGTCAGGTCAATGGTGAGGATGGCGCCGCGACCGTGCTTCACGGTGCTGGAGCCGTGGTTGTGCAGTCTCTCATCATTGTGCGCCGGCATGTCGCGACCAGGGAAATTCGCCTCAATGTGCCGCAGGAACTCGGGGTCGATAGAAAGAATATCCTCAAAGTGGCCGTGCAGCGGGCAATCTTTCACCATCAGGATTTTGCCGTCGCGCTCGATGATCTGCGCCTTGATCTCCCCGACTTTTTCGGTGAGCAGGGTGTTCACATCCTGCTCGCCGTCGATGATGCGCTGCCGTGCCTCCCTGACGCAGACAGGGCAAAGCGAGTCGGTTTCGCGAGGCCACCCAAGCGTTGGTTTTGTTTTCTGGTAGGACTTCTGCATGGGCTTGTCGGCCCATTTGGGAGTGAACGCCTTACTGGGATTAAATTGGTTGAAAGCCTGGAAGACATTCCACGCGGCGCTGGCGGCCAACGTGATCCCTTTATCCAGATATTTGGTCGGCTTATGCATGATCATCACTCTCCTGGAAGATGAGTTTTTGCCTTCCTCAGCGCTCAGGGGTTTTGGGAGAACGCTCGTCCTCGGGTCGACAACGATCCCCGGCACTCTCAAAGGCACACGGACACGGACACCTCTACAGAAAGCAGCATTGTACATGCCCGATGCCAGCAGAGTAAGTGTTTTTGGTTAAACAGTGACTTTTCATTGGCGTATGGGCGGATTTGCCATCTGAATGGGATTTCCGCTATTAGTCGTATAGGGGGCTGCTTACCGAATTCCATTGATTTGCCATGCTTCTCCACTCAGACCGAGGCGTGAAAACGACCGTGGGTGGGCAGGATATAATCTATGTAACAGTCATGCAGTCCATTGAATCAACAACGCGCGGATTAGAACGGTTCATTAAGGATGCTGCAGCGCGTCACGGATTTGATCTGTGCGGCATCGCACCCGCCGTCGTCCCCGATGAACACCGGGACCGGTATCTGTGGTGGCTGGAGCATGGGTTTCATGGAGAAATGACTTACATGGAACGGCAGCAGCGCCAGGACATCCGTCTCCTATTTCCAGAGGTGCGGTCGGTCATCTGCGCCGCCATGGTCTACAACAGTCCCTATCCTAAATCCACCGAATCTCCCGATCCCAACCGCGGCTGGATCTCCCGTTACAGCTGGGGCGGCGATTATCACGACATCATGCGTGATCGCCTGGAGCAGCTTTTATCCGAGTTGCGCGCCGAAATCGGCGTTCCGTTCGATGCCAGGATATGCGTGGATACCGCTCCGCTGCTGGAGCGGACCATTGCGCGGGCGGCCGGCCTGGGCTGGATCGCTAAAAATACCTGCTTGATCAACCAAGAGATTGGTTCATGGTTCATAGTCGGTGAGATTCTCACCAGCCTGGAACTCGAACCGGATGCGCCGCCGCCGGATGGCTGCGGCAGTTGTACCCGCTGCATTGACGCCTGTCCCACAGCAGCCTTAGTCAGCCCCGGAGTGCTCGATGCCACGCGCTGCATCGCTTACTTCACTATAGAGGCGCGCGGCCCGGCGCCCGAAGAATTCCGTCCTGCCATGGGACGCCACGTTTTCGGCTGCGACATCTGCCAGGACGTGTGCCCCTGGAACCGCAAAGCCCCTGTAACGGAACTCCTCGAATTCCATCCCCGAACGTTTAACCAAATCCACGATCAGAGCCGGGACCGTGAGGGAGCGGGTGGGGAAACCAATCAGAGCCCCGACCGCACCGGAGGGGATCCGTCTGTCGCCGCCTCTCCTATATCTGTCTTCAACCCGCCGCTCGACTGGCTGGCGTCGCTCACGGAAGATGAATTCAAGACTCACTTCCGCCGCAGCCCTATAAAGCGCGCAAAATATCGCGGCATGCTCCGCAACGTCGCGACCGCGATGGGCAACTCCGGCGATCAGCGCTATCTACCCGCTCTGGAAAAACTCCTCGATTTCCCCGACCCCGCCGTCCAGGAGCACGCCCGCTGGGCGATCGCGCGGCTCAGAGCAGAGCCGTCAACGATAATCAAATAGCTCTCAACAGGTCAGACCAACGGGCCGTCCAGCGCTCGCGCCAGCACCTCGGCGGGGTGCAGCGGTTGTTTTCCGGTGGTGTGGAGAATCTGCTGACGGCAGGAGACTCCGCCCGCGACTATCAACCCATCGTGAGGCAATGCGCGCACGGCGGGCGCCAGCCGGCGCTCGGCGATTGCGATTGACACGTCGTAGTGCTCTTTTTCGAACCCGAATGATCCCGCCATGCCGCAGCAGCCCGAATCCACCTCTTCAACTTGCATACCCGGCACAGAACGGAGGAAACGCAGCGATGGTTCGCTTCCTACGAGCGCCTTCAAATGACAATGGCCATGGAACAGCGCACGCTGACTGGAGAAATTTAACGCCGGTGAAAACGGGTGCTGGCGGTCGGGGCTGAGAAACTCTTCGAGAAGAAATGCGTTTTGCGCCACGCGCTTCGATTCCGCTCCGGGGAGCAGGTCAGGATATTCGTCGCGGAACGTCAGCAGGCAGCTTGGCTCGAGCCCGACAATCGGAATGCGCCGGTCCGCAGCACCCCGCAGCAGAGCAATGTTCGAGCGGGCATTCTCAACGGCGCGGTCCAGCAGCCCCTTCGAGATCAACGGACGCCCACAGCATTTACCGCTGATGGCGCGGACGGTATATCCAAAAGCTTCCAGAACTCTGGTAGCCGCTATTCCCACTGAGGGATAGAAATACTCGGTAAACGTATCCACAAACAGTCCAACGGTGGGGCTCTGACTGTCACGACCGGTATCTCTGTGCCTCTGTGCCTCTGTGGCTGCCTCCCTCTCGGCTAACCAGCGCGAGAATCGTTGCGGCGCCAATGGCGGCAGGGGCCGCCTGCGGTCGATGCCGAGCCAAACTTCCATTGCGCGGCGTATCACGCCATTGCGAATACTCCAGTTATAAAGCGGGCGTATGCGCGACGCGGCCTCGTTGACCTTTGCTGTTTCGCCGAACAGCCGCGCCCGCCACGGTATGCCATGCTGTTTGTAATAGCGGCCCAGAAATTCGTATTTCAGCTTGGCCATATCGACGTTCGCGGGGCACTCGCCCTTGCAGCCTTTGCACTCCAGACAAAGGTCGAGCGCCTGGAACATGCGCTCGGACGTTAGCTCGTCAGAAGGCAATAAACCGGAGATGGCCGACTGCAACAACACGGCGCGGCCGCGCGTCGAATGCTCTTCCTCGCCCGTGACCATGTAGGAAGGACACATCGTACCGTCGGTGCGCTTACGGCATGCTCCGACGCCGCTGCACATTTCGATGGCGCGAGCGAAACCTCCTTGGCCACTAAAATCGAACGCAGTTTGGTTCAGATCGAGGTAGGGACGTGCCTCCCGGCCTGTCCCATTGCTAATGGCGGCTCTGAGTCGGAGATTCTGCATGTTCTCCTGCAGCGAGCTTGCATCCACCACTTTGCCCGGGTTCATCAGACATTCGGGATCAAAGGCACGTTTCAATTCGCCAAACGCATTGTACAGCCGAGGCCCAAACATCTTCTGGTTGAACGGACTGCGAACCAGGCCGTCGCCGTGCTCACCGCTCAACGAGCCGCCGAACTCCAGCACAAGGTTGCTTACTGCTTCTGCAATGGACCGGAGTTTCTCCTGCTCGGCGGTCTGCTTCAGGTCTACAAGCGGCCGTATGTGCAGGCATCCCACGCTGGCGTGGGCGTAGAAGCAGGCGGTGGTCCCGTGTTCCTCCACGATCTGTTTAAAGCGCGCGATGTAGGCGGGGAGTTTTTCAGGAGCGACCGCGGTGTCCTCGACAAAGGTGGCGGGCTTGCGATCGCCCACCATGCCAAGGAGCAAACCTTGTCCGGCGTTGCGTACTTTCCACACGTTCGCCTGCGCGGCGGAATCAATCGCCTTCAGAAATGCGTACCCCATCCCCGCGCGGCGCAATTTGCCTTCGACCTGATCCAGGCGCGATGCAACCTCCGCGGAGGAATCGCCCGAATACTCGATTAGCAGCAGGGCCGATGGGTCGCCCTCGACGAAAGTCATGCATCGCCGGTACTCTTGCGTGCTTCGCGTCATCTCCAACACTATTTTGTCGACCAGCTCCACCGCAGATGGTCCCGTCTCCAGGATCACTTGTGTCGCTTCGAGCGCTTCCATCAATTCGGCGAAGTGCGCCACCAGGAGTGCGGTCGCTTTGGGACGCGGCACCAATCCAATCTCCGCTTCCACAATGGCGGCCAGCGTTCCCTCTGAGCCCGTGATCACCTGCCCCAAATTGATGCGCTCTCTATTGAGCAGAGTTTCCAGGTTGTACCCGCCCACGCGACGCATGATCTTCGGATATCGCGCATTGATCTCCTCGCGATTTTGGTCCGCGATGCGAAAACATTCGCGGTAGATGGCACCCTCGCGGGTCTGCGATTGGAGCTTGCCATCGAGTTCCAGCGGCGACAGCGGTCCCACCTGCATCGACTCCGCACCGGAAAGCAGCAGGCGAAGACTGTGGACGTAATCCACCGTCTTGCCATACACGATGGAACGCGATCCGGATGAGTTATTTCCGATCATTCCGCCGATGTTGCACCGTGTGGCGGTAGCCGGATCGGGTGGGAAGAACAGCCCGTGCGGGCGCAGTCCGCGGTTGAGTTCTTCCAGGACCACGCCTGCTTGCAATTTGACGCGCTTGGCGGCGGCGTCGATTTCGAGTACGCGGTTCATGTACTTGGAAAAATCGAAGACTACTGCATGCCCAATCGCCTGACCCGCCAGACTGGTTCCGCCCCCGCGCGGCAACACCGGTGTCTTATACTTTGCGGTGATCTCCATGGCTGCCGCCACATCTTCCTTGGTTCGTGGAATCACAACCCCGATGGGTTCGATTCTGAAGATGCTGGCATCCGTGGAGTACAGAGCGCGCGAGTAAGCGTCGAACCGGACCTCGCCTGCAACGACCTTCTTCAGGTCGTTTTCCAAATCCCGATAAGTTGTGTTCTGATGGCCTGATTTGACTTGCATTGAGCGAAACCGATCCCCGTCTTGCGCATTCCGGCGCCGCTGCGCCTTAGCCAAAAAAACAGGTAGTGGGTCAGTTTGAAAACGGAAGGGCACGACTTCAGTCGTGCCGGTGCAATTAGCAAAGCGAGGCGCTTCAGCGCCTGAGGTGCAGACCTCAGAGGCTAAAGCCGCGTCGATGCATTCCGTTTCGGCATGGCTGAAGCCGATGCCCTTCCGGATTTCACGGATCAGAAGCGCCGAAATTCAAACTGACCCAGCACCAAAAAACATACTACTACCCAACGGATCGTGTGTGTTGTGCTAAAATCCGAGGAAAGTTTTGATTTGCTCCGGGCGGTGAGGAGGCGTTTGTAAGAAGGGTTGCATGTCAGGTGGGCCTACTGTGCTGAAAGCGAATGCTGTGAGCAAGAATTTCTCGCGACTAATTGGGTCGATGCTGTGCGTAATGTTCATTGCTACGCTGATGCAGGCGCAGTCGGGGGACAATTCCTTTTCGCCGCCTCCTCAATTGATCGGCCAAGCGGCTCCGGCGTGGACGACCCAAGCATGGGTGAACGTCCCCTCGCTCGATCTGAAGCAGCTTCGCGGGCGCACCGTTTTGTTGCGTTTCCTAAATGATGCCGCGGCCAGCGCGGCGGCCCTCAACCGCTTTCATCAGCTCTATACATCGCGCGGTCTGACTGTGGTGGCAATCTACACTCCAACGCCGTTCCCAACTGCAGTGAGCAAAGACCATGTGCGCGAGATGGCTGCGACACACGGAATCCAGTTTCCTATTGGACTCGATCCGCACTGGGAAACCCTCAACCGTTATTGGCTGGATCGCGCTGACGCGGAACTTACGGCGACGACCTTCCTCATTGATAGCAAGGGTGTGATTAGATACGTACAACCCGACGGCAATTATGCTAAAGATTCACCGAGTCGAAACTCGCGCCGGGAGTACGCCAAGTTGGAGAAGGAAATTCAGATTCTCTTGAAATCGGTTCAATGATGGGCGACGGCAGTGCACACTGAACTTGCTCTGATCTAGACTAAGGAACAGGAAATTTGGGGAGAGCTTATGAATTTAGGCGAATCGATCCGCCACATCCGGCAAGCGAAAGGACTGTCTCAAGGAGAGATGCAAAAGCGCACTGGCATTCTGCGGTCGTATCTCTCCCGCGTCGAGAACGGCCACACAGTGCCATCATTCGCAACCTTGCAACGTTTGGCTGCTGCGATGGAGGTAGCTTTGGCGGATTTCTTCCCGCACGAGGATGGAGCCGCGATCCCTCCCGGCCACGCCTCGACGGATTACCTGCAGGAACTGAAGAACTACATACCACGTCTTTCGCCAGAGCAGCGCGTTGAAGTGCTTGAGATGATCAAAGCGATGGCGCACGGCGCAAAACACTGACTGCCGGAACCTATGGCTATTGAATGCCCACGGAAACGCGAAATCCACAAGAAAATCAAGGGCATTGACGCGGCAGCCAAGGCTCGGCCTCACCATAGTGAGAGTGAAACGCACGTTCGGTTTTTACGCGTAGGTGAGGGAGTCTAATTTCAACACCGATTCCTGAAGTTATTCCACGACGCGCGCGATACGGACTCGGGGCGCGAATGCTCAATGCGCGGCGGCAGCGGTCTTCGCTTCACCGGCGACAGACTCGAATGCATGCCGTGCAGCCTTTAGCGTGGCGTCGATGTCAGGTTCGGTGTGGGCGGCTGAGACAAATGCCGCCTCAAACTGCGATGGCGGCAGAAGCACTCCTTCTTCGAGCATGGCTCGGAAAAAGGATGCGAACCGTTCGCGGTCGGCGGTGCATGCCGAATCGAAATCTGTGACCGGCTGCGAGGTGAAAAATACCGTGAACATCGAACCAACTCTGTTGATCGTTACAGCTACTCCCGCTGCACGCGCGAGATCGTTCAGTCCCGTAATCAGCCGCTCTGTGCGAACATCTATCTCGGTATAAATACTGGGCCTGCGACGTAACTCTTCCAGCATGGCGATGCCTGCGGCTACAGCAAGCGGGTTGCCCGCCAACGTGCCGGCCTGATATACGGCGCCTTCGGGAGCCACCGAGTTCATGATTTCGGCGCGTCCGCCATAGGCCCCCACCGGCAGACCGCCGCCGATAATCTTTCCTAGTGTGGTCAGATCGGGTTTGATGCCGGACAGTCCCTGCACTCCGCCATAGCTTAGCCGGAACCCCGTCATCACTTCGTCCAAAATCAGCAATGCCCCGTCGGCGGCCGTAATTTCACGCAGGAATTGCAAGTAGCCGCTGGCCGGAGGGACGCATCCCATATTTCCCACCACGGGCTCTACGATCACTGCCGCGATCTTGCCCGCGTGCATGGCGAATGCATCCCTCAGGGCGCGTTCGTCATTGTATGGGAGGGCAATTGTGAGCTGGGTAAACTCGGCCGGGACTCCCGCCGATTCCGGCAGAGAAAATGTCGCGACCCCGGACCCGGCTTTGACGAGCAGTGAATCCACGTGCCCGTGATAGCAGCCGATGAACTTGACGATTAAGTTGCGTCGGGTAAATCCCCGCGCCAGGCGAATCGCGCTCATGGTTGCTTCTGTGCCGGAGTTGACCAGGCGAATTTTTTCTATGGAAGGAACCGCTTCTGTGATCAGCTGCGATAATCGAATCTCCGGCTCCGTCGGCAGACCGAAACCCGCGCCACGCTCTAACGCGTCACGGACCGCCCTCTCCACATCCGGGTGAGCATGTCCCAGGATCAGCGGTCCCCAGCCACCGATGTAGTCAATGTAGTGATTGCCGTCAGCATCAATGACTTTGGAGCCGCGGCCACGAACGGCGAACACTGGCGCGCTTCCCACGGCGCCGAAAGCGCGTACGGGAGAATTGACTCCGCCGGGAATCAGCGCCTTGGCGCGTTCAAATAGCTCGGCGGATCGGACGCGTTTCGGAGTAATCTTCATAGCTTCAAAAACTCGACCAGTCGTTCACATACAGAAGATTATTTATTGTATCACGCGGTCCCAGTGGCATTCGCGCGCGGCAACCGCGCATCGGCGACATTCGGCTACAATGAAACCAGGGCCCGTTGAGCATGGCCACGCATCATCCAGTCAGAGACCTGCTGCTCGAAGCCGCTTCGAGCAATGAATTTCAGGGAGTAGTGCGCGAATTCACAAACGCGCAGAATGATGGGGCGGCTCACGCGGGGGTTAACGCCTCCGGTCTTACCGCCGTGGCGAAGACGCTGTTCGCCGCTTTATTGCAATACGCGGTGCGGCAGCCGCTGCTGTATGTGGTTCGATCAAACCGTGACGCCGAGCAGGCCCTGGATCTGCTGGAGACGTGGGCGAAATTTTTGGGCTTCCCCGCACCCGTCTTTATCCCTGCACACGACATCCGGCCGTATCAGCGATTGTCGCCGCACGCCGACATCAGCGAGAAGCGCGCCCTGGGGCTGGCAAAACTTGTCGCCGGCCAGGCATCGCTCGTCGTCATTCCAGCCGTCGCGATGGCGGAGTTGCTGCAACCTCCTGAGTTTTATCGCGGGCTGCCGCGCTACGTCCGCACGGGCGACCAGATTGACCTGGACGAATTACTGGAGCACCTCAGGTCCGTAGGCTACGCGCCTCACGACCCCGTCGAGATGACGGGACAGTTCTCGGTGAGGGGCGGCATTCTGGACGTCTTCTCACCGGAAACTGCAAGACCCGCGCGCCTGGAGCTTCTGGACGACACGGTCGAATCGATTCGCGAATTCGATCCTGGTACGCAGCGCTCCGTTGGTGCGGTGGAGCGCGCAGCTATGTTGCCGCTCACCGATTTTCCGTTGAGCAAAGATCTGCTCAGCGAAGTGGCCGCACTAGCCAAGGGATTCCGCACGGATATTTACATTCCCGGCGAACCGTTTCCCGGCTGGGAGTTTCTGATTGCCCTGCTGCGCCCCCTAAAGCACACCATTCTGGATTTATGTCCCGGCGGAATGCTGTTCCTCGACGAGCCGCAGGAGCTGCGTCAGGAAATAGAACGGTTCTGGATGCTCGTAGAGCCGGAGTTCGACGACATCCGCAAGCAGGGCAAGCCTGCGGCCGCGCCGCGCCAGCTTTACGTGCGCCCGCAGGATTTCTTGCGCCGGCTGGCCTCCCGCCCGGTCGTGAACGCGCAAGAGTTCGATTTACGATCGCCTGAAACGCGCGCCGCGAGCGCCGATAGGACTGCCGTGCACGTGCACTTCGCTACCCGGCAATCGCCTCGCTTCCACGGCAACCTCCAGCTTTCGCTTGCCGAACTCAAGAAAGCTCTCGAAGACGAATACCGCATTTTGGTCCTGACTACCGGTCAGGGAGAGAGCGAACGTCTCGCGGAGCTATTTGCTGAGAACCAATTCCCTTTCCATTTCGGCGAGCGTCGAAGCGACGGAGCGGGCTACCAGGAAAATGTGGCTGCGGAGTTCTCCGTGCCAGCTTGCTGGATCGCCAGGGGCGCTGCGGCCGCCGGCGTGATGCTGCCGTCCAGCAAGCTCTTGATACTCGGCAATCAGGATTTGTTTGATACTTCTGCGGCGGCTGGGCGGCCCGCGCCTTCGCGCTCGAAAGTCTCCACGTTTCTTTCCGATTTCCGCGATCTGGAACCGGGCGACCTGGTGGTGCATGTGGAGCACGGCATCGGGAGCTTTCGCGGGCTGAAACAAATATCGCATGACACCGCTACGGAAGAGTTCATGGAGCTGGAGTACGCGGAAGGAGCGCGACTCTATGTGCCGCTTACACGACTGGACCTGGTGCAAAAATATCGCACGCTCGATGCGGACGGACATCCGCCGCTCGACAGACTGGGCGGCACCTCATGGGCGCGTACCAAGGCGCGAGTGCGGAAGTCCATGCAGGACATGGCGGCCGAGTTGTTGAAGCTCTACGCGGAGCGCAAAGTGGCTGCCGGAAATCCTTATCCGGAAGACACTCCATGGCAGAGGGAGTTTGAGCAGTCCTTCGAGTTCGAAGAGACGCCGGACCAGCTTGCCACCATCGATGATGTGCGGCGTGATATGGCCAAGGCGGAGCCGATGGACCGCCTCATCTGTGGCGACGTGGGGTATGGCAAGACGGAGGTGGCCATGCGCGCCGCGTTCCGCGCTGTCACTCACAGCAAGCAGGTGGCGGTACTCGCGCCCACCACTGTGCTCGCATTCCAGCACTACGAAACTTTCCGGCGGCGTTTTGGCGCATTTCCCATTAAAATTGAGTTGCTTAGCCGGTTTCGCACTGCGGCACAGCAGAAGGCGACGCTCAAAGATGTGGAAGCCGGCAAGGTGGACATCGTCATCGGCACCCACCGGCTGTTGTCGAAAGACGTGGTCTTTCACGACCTGGGCCTGCTCGTCGTGGATGAAGAACAGCGCTTCGGAGTTCGGCACAAAGAGCGGCTGAAGGCGATGAAAAAATCCGTTGACGTGCTGGCCCTGTCCGCTACGCCCATCCCGCGCACGCTGCACATGTCGCTGGTGGGACTGCGCGACATGTCTGTAATCGAAACCCCCCCACGTGACCGTCTCGCGATTCAGACGGTGGTCGCCCCCTTCAGCGAGCAGATCGTGAAGACCGCCATCGAGCAGGAACTGGAGCGTGGCGGTCAAGTCTACTTCATTCACAATCGCATTGAGTCGCTCTACAGCATTGCCGCGCTGGTGCAGCGGCTGGTGCCGCATGCACGCGTTGCCACGGCGCACGGACAGATGGGCGAACGGCAGCTCGAAAAAGTGATGTTCCAGTTTGTCCGTCAGGAGGCGAACGTCCTCGTTACCACCACCATTGTGGAAAACGGCCTGGACATTCCTATGGCGAACACCATCCTTGTGAATCGCGCTGATCGCCACGGATTGGCGGAGTTGTATCAGTTGCGCGGCAGAGTCGGCAGATCCAATCGCCGCGCATATGCCTACCTGCTGGTACCCGAAGAAACCGAACTCACACCGTTGGCGCGGCGGCGGCTAAGCGCCCTGCGCGAGTTCACGGAACTGGGCTCAGGATTCCGGGTGGCTGCCCTCGATATGGAATTGCGCGGCGCCGGCAATCTGCTCGGTGGCCAGCAGCACGGGCACGTGAATGCGGTGGGTTTCGAGCTCTACTGCCAAATGCTGGAACAGGCGGTGCAGGATCTGAAAGGCGAAGAGCGGCAGCCGGAGGTCTCTACCACAATCAACTTGGGGCTCGATGTCCGCATTCCGGCCGATTACATTCCTGAGGAGCACCAGCGCTTGCGAATGTATAAGACGATCGGCCGCATCCGCAGCCAGGACGAACGGGAGAGAGTGGAACAGGAACTCGTCGACCGCTATGGTGCGCCGCCGGAGCAGGTGCGAAACCTGCTCGAGTATGCCAGCCTCAAGTCAGCGGCGCAGCGTCTGTGGATCCAGTCTATCGAGCGGAAGAACGAGGTACTGCAGATTCATTTTCATCCCAATGCGCCCGTCGAGCCGGAGCGGTTAATGAAATTCATTTCCAGCCATCCCGAGGCACGGTTTACGCCTTCTGGAGTGCTGACGTTAACTCTGGGTCGAAACTCGCACGAACTGCTATCGCGCTCGCAGGAAATGCTGCAACAACTCCAGGTGTGATGCGCCCGGCGGGAGATCACAGTCCATGTGGCGCGCGCATTCCGAGATGACGAAACCGGAGGGTAATGTTAATCTAAGAACGTAGTGTCGTGTTCCGCAAGGCTGGAGTGGCGGAATTGGCAGACGCACCAGACTCAAAATCTGGCGCTCTTCGGAGCGTGGGGGTTCAACTCCCCCCTCCAGCACCATAGTAACGCTTTCTGCTTTGATAGCATTCCTCTTGTCTCCCGCGGTGTCTCGCGCGTGGTGCGGGTTTTCCATACTAAGGAGCTTTGAATGGTTATCTCCAAGAACTCATCCGCGGCGATCGTCGTTGATCGGGACTGGGCCAACCTGGCAGGGGTGCGCATATTTCTGCGGCGATATCAGGACCCCTCGAAGGAAGTAAAAGGCTCAGATACCAGTCATCTCATTCTCGCGAAGATATTGGAATCTGAGGACCGTCATGGCCTTTGGGTGGAAATGCGCGCGGACAAAGTTCCAGCAGACCAGGTCTCTAAACCCTTAACGCTGATGATTCCCTGGACAAAGATCACTGCGATAGCTCTTACGGAAGACTGGACGCCGGCGCTCCAGGAAGAAATGCGGCAAATCGGTTTCGTAGGACGGGCGTAACTTATTTTTCACCCGCTCAATCAGGCATGGCCAATCAGCACGCCAGCCTGGAAGCAAACCAATCTAATAAGCACCTGCACGAAATCAGTTCTCATCGTCTAATTCGCTCGATTCTTCACCAGCCAACTCGACTTGAATTGCTTCCACGTCGAACGTTCGCGGGCCGTCAGTGGTCTGGACGCGTGCGACTAATTTGGGTGGGTGGTGAGCAGGCAACATTCCGTAGATGTATACGTGTTCGATATCAATTTTCACCATGGAGTACCTCCTGCGGGCTGTGATTGCACTCATGGTACAGAAGTAGTCCGGGTCCACCAATAGAGCGCAAGTAGTGTTTTCGAGTGCGACTTTCGATCTATCAGAGGGCGGGCAGAAGGAGGGTTAGGCGGCACGTCGGTTGCCTGATTCGGGCGGGGCTTGCCTTTCGATTCGTTTCACGAGAAACGGCTGATTGCCGAAGCGGTTTACGCCTTCCTGGTTTGCAGCCGCAGCGGAATTAAACGCACCGAAGAAGTTTTCGCCTCGGATCAGCGCGAAGCCACCTTCGTTGCCGCGGAGCAAGTCCTCTTTGATGCTCTCGAAGTAGGCGAGTTCTTTTTCCAGTCCGACCAACACAGCGATGAGGCCGGGAGTCGTTCCAGTTGTCTGTCCGGCATATTTCAATAACCGGGTTTCGAGCTGGAAGTCATTACCGGCCTCATCTGATTTAGTAGATGAGTTGAGGAGAGGAAAGGGTTGCACTTTTTTGCTGTTCCGGTGCCGGTCTCACCCCTCCGTCCCAGTTGCCGCAATCTGATGCAACATCATTTCACTCCCGCAGCAGCAGCGGGGCAGGTTTTCCATAGTGCACGCAGGTTTTGCGCCGCGAATGACTCTGATCTCCACGGCGCATTCTGGGTTGGGACAGGAATAAACTTCTCCCTCTCGCAAGGCCATTCTGACCTCCTCCGGGTGGTTCAAAGCTGTAGTTCAACACATTCTTAGATGCCGCAGGAGTCCGCCCCGAATACACGGGAATCATCAGTTGCGGCGAATTCGGGCAGGGTATGCGTGAAGAGATCTATGTAGCCGTAGGCGTCGCAACGAGAACGTCCTTGCGTCGCCGATTAACCGCTCGTGGCCCATATTGAGCCGCCCTGCAAGCTCTCTTTCGACGTTTCGGCTGTTCGCTCTCACGCGCAAGTCTCTTCAGCATTTCCCGCGTTGATTTCTTGGGGAACACAAACTTCAGCAATTCTTCGCTGGTCATCTCTCGCCCTGGCTTTTTCGGCACCTTTTGTTTTTTAGGAGACATTGTATGAACTCCATGCGGAATATGAAGCTGATGACGCTGATGGAAGACTTTGATGAGAACAATGAAAGCCGGACAGCATTAGAACCGCTTCGTTAGCCCGATGGCATTGAGTGCCCTCGCTGCAAAGGCAAGACGATCTGAAGGATTCGAAAGCGCGCCCAGTTTGATTGCGATTCATGCCGGTACCAGTTCTCCGTAACATCTGGAACGATCTTCCATGACTCCCACTTGCCGCTGCCAAAGCGGTTCGCGACTACGTATTTGATGTGCGAATCCAAGAAGGGAATCTCCGCAAATCAACTCAAGCGCACCCTGAAGGTGAGCTACAAAACCGCGTGGTATCTCTGCCATCGAATACGAAAGGCGATGGCGGAAATGAATCCGCCAAAATTGAATGGCACGGTCGAGGTGGATAAAATGTTCGTGCAGGAACGATCCATGCCGGGGCCCGGAACTTACCGCTTGGTAGTAGTTCAACCTGGCCCGGCGGTGCGGTTTCCAATCAGTTCTTCTATTTCATCGGGCAGCATGCCTTAAGTTTCATCTGTTAGAAACCGGGACTGCTGCCCGAATTCTTTTGCGGATCCAACGGTGTGTCGGCTCGCGCTCAAGCCGCCGCAGTTGCCGCGTGTTGGGTTGCTAAGTAGCCAAACGTCATACCCGCCATCAGTGAGAACCCCGCCTGGTAACCGATTCCCCAGAGTCGGCTGGCCGCCACGGCGCCACAAGCATATAGATTGGGGATGGGTTCCTGCGTAGCATGATGGAGTACTTGCGCCTTGGTATTCACGGCAACTTTGGTACCCGCCCGGAATGGGTCCGAAGCCGGAGTCAACTGCACTCCGTAGAACGGGGACTTTTCTAGGGACCCTATCGTCTCTGGCCTGCGGTTGAACTCCGGATCTTTTCCACGGCGCGCGGTCTCATTGTAGCGAGCTACTGTGGCTTGTAGTTTTGCGGCGGGTATCTTCAGTTTCTCGGCCACCTGGGCCAGAGTGCTTCCCTTGGCCACCCAGTCCTCCAGGGCGTCGGTGTTCCCCGGGGGTAGCCCATCAAAGATGTGCTTCTGCAAATACAGTGAATCGAAAATGAGATAGCACGGGATGTTTTGAAACCGGTGGTGGTCCCACACCTCGAACTCATTGAGCTTGGCTCCAAATTTTTGAAAGAACGACTCATCGGCGAATCTCTCACCAAAACGATTGACGACGATGCTATGGCTCATCTGTAGCTCGGCGTTGGGCCGACCCGCCGCAGAGCCGTTGGGGAAATCTTCGCCGGGCGCATGGAGCGTAGCCATGGGGACGACAAAGGATTCGCTGTCGATCAATCCACCGACTTCACCCGCCAGCATCCAGTTAGGGCCGTGGCCGCCTCGTCCGTTGACATCTCCGCCCACACCAAGCACTACCCCCCGGCGGGCTCGGATGTTCTCACGCTTCCCCTTGTGATTTATCGTGATGCCGACTACGCGCCCGTTTTCCACTAGCACCTTTCCCACAGGGGTCTCGGTACGCACCTCGATGCCGCGCTTCAGGATTCCCCGGAAAAGATAGCTGATGAGGGCGTTGCCCTCGACGCGCTGGGCCTCATCTGCTTTTAGTATTTCCTCCACCTTGGCAGGTCCCAGCACTTTGCGCCAAGGTTCGATACGGTTGTTCATGTAACGGTATGGCCCGAAATTCTCTAGCCGTTCTCCAACCTTACTGCCCTCCAGGGCTTCGGCAAAACCGCGGACAAACACGGACATTTGCACTTTTTGACGCCACTCCCCCAAATCTTCGGCCGGGAACGGCTCATAGTTGATCAAGCGGCCGAGCTTGCGGGAACCTTTTGCGACTGGATAATAGAACTCGCTCCCAGCCAGGCGGAACTTAAAGCCCACCTTGTCACGCAGATATTCCAGTACCTGGGCCGCGTTGTCCACGAATGTCTCCGCATATGCCGGCACGCTGTAGCCTCCGCCGACGAACTGCAAGTAGTCCAGAGCATCCTGGCGGGAATCCGGTATTCCTTTGGCTTTGGCTAGATAATTTAGCGGCACCCAGATGCTGCCGCCCGACTGGGCAGTTGTCCCACCGATCATCGCCGACTTTTCCACCAACAGGGTCTTAAAGCCCTTGTCGTGGCCGAAGATCGCCGATGCACAGCCGGCGGCTCCTGCCCCCACGCAGATCCAATCATACTCGGATGACCAGTCCGCCACCGCCTTACTTTGACATCCAATCGATGGGAGTGTTGCGGCCGCAACCGCCGCCACGGCTCCTCCTCCCAGGGTTTTTACGAATCTCCTTCGCGAGGCGGATACCTTCGTTTTCTTGCTTGGGTCTTTGTCTACCATTCCGGAACCTCAATTTCTTTCAGTGATTAAGGAATTAGCCAATACCTTGGCAATAATCAATCAGGTCATGTTCTCTTGCAATTAAAACAACAGCTTCAGCGCAAATTGAATCTGTCGCGAACTGGTCGCCGTGTTGGTGATGAGGCCCGCATTTCCCAACGGAGTTGCTGTCTGTCCGAAGACCGTCCGGTTCGGCGCATCAAAATTGGCTCGGTTGAGGAGGTTGAAGAACTCAGCGCGAAATTCCAGTTTGCCACTCTCCCCTAATACGCCTAATGCTGTATCTTTTACAAGTGAAAAGTCCCAGTTAGCCAGACCAGGACTACGCAGAATATTCCGGCCGGCCGTCCCGAGGTAACCTAATTCCGGAAGGCTGAAAGCGCACGGATCGAAATACAAATCCGCGCCTCCCAGTTTCCTCCCACTCGCGACGCCCGGACAGCCACGGCTTGCGCCGTTCGTAATATCTTCATTGCTGCGCCCGGCCACCAAATCCGGCCGGTCAATGTTTGCAGCCCCGCCCCCGACCTGAGTTCGCGAACGATTGGTCTGCAGGGAAGGGCTGAAAGGCGCTCCGGTCTGCAGGGACAGGATGCTACTGACTCCCCAGCCATTCAAAAGCTTGTCCAGAACTGCTCCCGATGAGATCAGATCTGGCAGTCTATAGATGGCGTTGAGCCGCCAGTTGTGGGTGGCATCAAAGTTGGCCGGAGCCCGGTCCAGTCTCAAAAAATCCGGATGCACCGGCCAGGAACTGCTTGTATTGTTGTCGTTGACCAACTGCGACTGCGTTTGGTCCATTGTTTTCGACCAGGTATAGGAACTCTGGAATTGCAGGCCCTTGCTTAACCGCTTTGTGAGCCCGAACTGCAAAGAATCATACCAGGAGTCGCCTCCCGCCGTTTTCAATTCGACTGTGGTCCAATTGGGATTGATCCGGGGCTCGTTACCTCTCCAAAACGGGCGGCCGTCGGCCAGAATCTGAGGTACGGTGGGGTTGCCTTCCCTAGTCATCATGAGATTGAGACCGCGCGAACCAGCGTAGGCTAAAGTCAAAGCCATTTCCGAGGGCAACTGCTGCTCAATCGTCAGGTGGTACTGTAACATATGCGGTTGCTGTAGATTGTAATCCAGCGGACGAAGGGCCCTTCCCACCAGCCCGGCAGGGATCACGAATGGGATCGTGAACGGGATCGGCGGCGATACCGTGCTCTGGCTGGAGAACGGCGGAGTCGTCCCGGTTCCGATCAACAGCGTACTGCCGACATTCCCCAGATCATAAAGGAGCCCAAAGCCGCCCCGAACCGCGGTTTTTCCATTTCCTCGAACGTCCCAGGCAAAACCAAACCGGGGACTCACATTGCGGAGCGTCGCGTTCCGAAACGGGGGCCCGATGGTGAAGCTAGAGCCCCGCACAATGTCTCGCAACGCCGATCCGCGGCCCCGCACCTCCTGTACCTCCGTCTGGAACTCATATCGCAATCCCAGGTTGAGCCTGAGGTCCGATCGGACGGGGAAGTCATCCTGCGCATAAAATCCGAGTGTGGTGTAGTGATAGGTTCGATCCACCACCGAGCCAGGCGTGACGGCGTTCAACGTTGTCGGCTGCGCCAGTAAGAAATTTCGAACATCGGCAAATGTCACCGTGCCCCGGACATTGGTGCCGTTATTCAGGTATTGCTGGTACCGGTTGATGAGCGCGCCGAACTTCAGCGAGTGGCGGCCCGCCGTGTAAAACAGATCGTCGCTCCAGGTGAAAATATTCTGCTTGAGCTGCAGCGGCGTGATGTTGTTGGGACCCATGGCAGACACGCCCCCAATGCTGATCTGCCCCAGGTCTCGACCGGGAAGAAAGGAAAACTGGGGACCACTGACGTCGTTAGGAGAACTCAGAAAGATGTTTGTGCGGCTGTAAGAAAATCGGATCGTATTCAGCAGCGCGGGCGAGAAAATATGGCTATCTGATAACGTGGCATATTGCGCCCGATTGGTCTTGACCGTCTGGAACTGGGGAAAAGGCAGCGCCTGAATCAACTCGGCGTCAGAGGCCGTATATCGGCCAAAGATCATATCGCTATTCGAATATGAAGTATCGACGCGCATCTGGCCATAGTCTTCCCGGGTCGGCTGACTGAACGGGAACGTAAACTGATTGTTAGGCAAGTTCGGATCCGGATAGAGCGTCAAGAGAGGCCTGATCACGGGACTAATCTGTGGCACCAGGCCGCCGTCTACCTTGCTGGAAGGGGCAATCGTGTTGGAGACGCTCGTAATGCCCAACCGCTCACGCAACCCTTCATACACGCCGTAGAAAAATGTCTTGTCTTTCTGGATCGGGCCGCCAAAGGATGCTCCAAAATTGTTGCGCTTGAATTCCGGCAGACGGCCGGGCGTGATCGCGGTCTTGCGGTCGAAGAAATTCCGCGCGTCGAGATTGTCATTCCGCAGATACTCGAACAGCGAACCGTGAAACGCGTTGGTGCCGCTCTTGCTCACGATCATTGTCTGGCTGCCCATGGTCATGCCGTACTCGGCGCTGAAAGAATTCGTCACCACACGGTATTCGCGAATTCCCTCAAGTCCCAGCGTGGAGCCGCTGACGGATGCCGAAGTTGCACCCATAAGATTCTGCATGATGGCGCCGTCCAGCAAGTAATTGTTGGAACGGATCGGAGCACCATTGCTACTCAGCCATGTGCCCGTCATGGATCCGGTATAAGTACGATTGCTCTGCTGTTGCACGCCCGGCTGCAGCAACGTCAAATCAATATAGTTGCGACCGTTTAAGGGCAAGTCAGCGACACGCTGCTCGTCCACCAAGCCGCCGAGCGAGCCGGTCGTCGTATTCACCAGTGGAGCTTCTGCCGTCACGGCCACCGTCTGTTCCACGGCCCCAAGCTCCAGCGTGAAGTTCACCACCGCTTCCTGCCCCACGGTGAGGGTCAGGCCGCTTCGCACTTCTGAACGGAATCCCGCATGCTCCACGCGCACTTCGTACGGGCCGACGGGGAGCGCGGAGAACCGATAGGAGCCGTCCGCGGCGGTGAGCGCGCTGCGAGTCTGCCCGGTCTGTTGGTGGCGGGCAGTCAAAGTAGCCTCGGGCATGACGGCTCCGCTGGCGTCCCGTACCACCCCCAAAATGGTCGCTGTAGGTAATTGGGCTAGCGAGCCTCTGGTTCCGCAAACAAGTATCATGAGTGCCACAAGAAGAGTTTCTCGCAGACCCGCTGCCGGCCTCGATATTAAACGCAAACGCATAGACCTCCTTACGTGATGGCTCCGGTCAGGAACCAATCCCAACAGCATTTTCGGAACGCCAAAAACCAATGTTGATCCCATGTCAGCAACCGAGCTTCGCAGCATTTTCGGCCGCCAAAAAACCAAATGTTGCGCCCGTCGTCAACGACAATCCGCCTTGGTATCCAATGCCCCAGATGCGGCTGGTCATGATCCGCGTCGGGACCGCATACAATCCTGGAATCGGCTTTCCCGTGGCGTGATGCAAAACTTGGGCATTCGGGTTGATAATAATTTCTGTGTCACCACGCAATGGGTCAGGCGTCATCATCTGCACACCGTAGAATGGCGGCTTCTCGATGGCACCCAGCGTCTTCGGGTCTCGATCGAAATCCTGGTCCTTTCCCCGCCGGACGTGCTGGTTGAAACGAGCCACCGTGGCTTGCAGCGCCGCGGCCGGCAATCTCAATTTCTGGGCCACTTCGGCGACCGTCTTGCCTTGCGCTACCCAATTGAGACCCTCGTCCTCACCCGGAGGCATCCCGACGAAGGAGTACTTCTCAATGAGGTTGTGATCGAAGATGAAGTAAAAGGGGATGTTCCGGAAGCGATGTTCTCCCAGGCGCTCAAATTGATTCGTCTTCTCGCCGAGACCTTGGTAGGGGGTTTCGTTGGCGAATCGTTCCCCAAAGCGATTTACGATCAGGCTGTGGCGCATGCGGTTTTCATAATTGATCCGGGTGGCGGGAGATCCGTCAGGGAAGTTTTCGCCGGGCACGTGCAACGCCGCCGTCCCTTGAATGGACGCCACGGTGTACACTGCTGCTCCTGCGGCAGTGGCCAGCCGCCAATTGCCAGCTTCAGTGCTGGAGTCGCTGGGGGAGTCTGCCATGGGGCCCCCGATGCCTAACAGAATCCCTTTGGTCGCTCTGATATTCTGTTCCGCGCCCTTGGAGCGGACAGCCACACCCATTACGCGGCCATTCTCGATGAGCAGTTTCTCTGCGATCGTTTCGGTACGGACCTCGATGCCACGCTGCAGGACGCCCCGGAACATGTAAGCCGCCACCGCACCTCCCGCCATGCGGCGCTTCTCATCCTCTTCGAGGATAGGTCCCAGTTGATCGCCTAACCGTTTCTTCCAGAGGCGCACGCGCCAATCGGAGGGATTCCGGAGCGGGCCGTACAGAGGTGTGGTGCCTCCGGCGATTGCTGGATTATGCTCCTGGCGGCCCAGAGCCTGCGTCAAGCCACGATAGAAGATTGAAAGTCGCACTTTGCTACGCCAGTCGCCGAGCGTTTCGGCGGGAAAAGGCTCGCAGGCGAGAAGCCTCCCGCGGCCTTTGGTGCCAGCAGCATTCGGATAGAACTCCGACAATTCGCTTGGCATGAATTTGACGTCTGCTTTTTGCTGAAGGTATTCGATGACGCGAGGAGCATGATCCACCAGCGCTTCTCGCATTTCAGGAACGCCATATCCGCCGGAAATGTAAGTGAGATACGCGAGGGCCTCTTCGCGCGAATCGGACTGTCCAGCCGCCTTCAAAAAATGGTTCATCGGCACCCACAATGTTCCCGCAGCCTGCGAAGTGATGCCTCCAATTGTCTCCGACTTCTCAATCAGCAGCGTTTTCATTCCCTGATCGTGGGCCGCAATGGCTGCCGCGCAACCGGCCACACCCGATCCGACTGAGATCCAGTCATAGGTGGAGGCCCAGTCAATCGAGTGGGAACTCGAGCAGCCCACGGAACCAGCCCAAGCAGCGGAGACCAGCGCACCTTGCCCTAAGCCCGCTACAAATTTCCTTCTTGACGCGGATATTTTCTCTTTACTCTTTTCCGGCTCTCGCCCCATGGTAATGAAGGCCTCCTTGGATTGGCCGCATTGGCGGCAGAAAGAAAATTTAACACGGACAGGTCGATCCTACTCAAAAAAGGAGTTTCAGCGCCAACTGGATCTGCCGGGATTTGGTGGCTGTCTGCGTAATCACGCCTGCCGTAGCCAGGGGCGTTTCGCTATCCGCTCGGGCCGCGAAGACAGTTCGGTTCGGAATAGCGAAGTTGGCCTTATTAAGAATGTTGAAGAATTCGGCTCGAAACTCCAGTTTGCCGGCCTCACCCAGAAATCCCAATGCAGTGTCCTTAGCCAGGGATAAATCCAGGTTGGTGTAGCCTGGCCCGCGCAGGATATTACGGCCCGCAGTACCCAGAAATCCCGCCGCGGGGATACTAAAGGCCGTTGGATCGAAATACTTCTCCGGTCCGCCCAGAACGATGTTGTCATTCTTGCGACCCGCCACCAAATCGGGACGATCCAAGTTCGCTGGTCCTCCACCCACCAGAGAACGGGAACGGTTGGTTTGCAAAGACGGGCTGAACGGGTATCCGGTTGCGAGGGAAAGAATGCCACTTAGCCACCAGCCATTCACCAGTTTGTCGACTGCTCCTCTCGAAGACGCAAACGCCGGCAGGCGGTAGATGGCGTTGAAGCGCCAGTTGTGGGTTACATCGAAAGCAGCAGGCGCCCGGTCTACCTCGCGGTGGACGGGGTCCACCGTCCAGGAGGAAGTCGCCGAGTTGTCCACATTCAATTGGGCCTGCCCTTCATCTATCACTTTCGAGTAGGTGTACGAACTCTGGAATTGCAGACCCTGACCGAGGCGCTTGAGCACAGTAAACTGTAGCGAGTTGTACCAGGAGTTTCCGGCTCCCGTCTTATTCTCAATCGAGCCCCAGAAGCGGCTCGTTCGGGGAGCGTTGACCTGCCAAAACTGGCGCCCGTCGGCAAGGACCTGCGGAACAGTCGGGTTGCCCTCTTTGAATTGGATGAGGTTAATTCCGCGTGAACCGGCGTATGCCAGCGTAAACCCCATATCGAGAGGCAACTGCCGATCGAGGGTCAGGTTGTATTGGAGTAAATGCGGTTGCTGCAGATGGTAATCCACAATGCGCAGGGCGCTACTGGCGGCAGTCGCCGGAAACGCCAGGGGAAGCACCAAGGGACCCGGATTAGCCACTGCACTCTGGCTGGATACGGGCGGAGTAGCGACTGCGCCCGTGCTCAGTGCATTACCCAGGCCGCCGATATCATAGAGCAACCCGAAACCGCCGCGCAGGGCAGTCTTACCATCTCCCCGGATATCCCAGGCAAAGCCTAACCGTGGGCTGAAGTTACGCAGCGACGGGTTGAGGAATGGTGGCCCCGGGGTGGTAGTCGGGTCCCTGACCATGTCGCGCAACGCGTAGCCTAAACCCCGCACCTCCTGTGGCTGAGTGAGAAATTCATAACGGAGGCCGAGGTTCAGGGTGAAATTGGAGGCCACGCGCCAGTCGTCCTGGGCGTAAAAGCCCAGAGTTCCGTAGTGGTAGGTGCGATCGGTCCGCGACCCCGGAGTTACACCTGAAATTTGGCTCGGTATACCCTGCAGGAAAGTCGAAATATTGGCGAACGTCACACCCCCGCGCGTTCCGGATCCGTTAAAGGTGAACTGCTGAAAGCGATTTATCAGCGTGCCGAACTTCAAGGCATGCTGCCCCCGCGTATAAAACAGGTCATCACTCCAGGTGAAGAGGTTTTGCTTTTTGGTGTTGGGTGCGCTGCCGGTCGGTCCGAACGTCGTTACCCCGCCAATGCTGATGTTTCCGATTTCCTGGCCGGGGAAGAACGAAAACTGAGGCCCGACAATCCCCGATGGGGAGAGGACGTCTCTATACGCCCGGCTGTATGAGAACCGGAAAGTATTCAACAGGGTGGGCGAGAAGATGTGGGTCTCGGATAGCGTGGTGAACTGCTGGCGGCTGACGCGCGCTGTTGAGAACTGCGGAAAATCCAGGGTGCTGACGCGTTCGCCGTCCGAAATCGTATAGCGGATGAACCAGGAATCGGTATCCGAAAACGTGTTGTCCACGCGTACTTGTCCGTAATCATCCCGGCCTGGCTCGCTGTACGGGAACGTGAACTGATTATTCGGCAGGTTAGGCAGGGGGAAGAGCGTCAGCAAAGGTGCCACTACCGGCGCTACTATTACGGAGGCTTGTGCGGCCAGTTGAGGGCAGGCAGTGTTGGTTACAGTGGCTCCAGCTATGCTACGGCATCCTATACCGATGGTATTGGTTGCAGTCGTGATGCCGACTCGCTCGCGTAGCCCTTCGTATGTCCCAAAGAAGAACAGCTTGTCTCGGCGTATTGGACCTCCCGCGGCTGCACCAAAATTGTTGCGTTTGAACTCGGGCAGGCGATTTGGCGTGCGCGCGGTTTTCCGGTCAAAAAAATTCCTGGCATCGAGATTATCGTTCCGCAAGTACTCAAAGAGGGAGCCGTGAAGGGCGTTGGTTCCTCCTTTACTTACGATGGTCATTTGGCTGCCCATCGTCATGCCATATTCGGCGCTGAAAAAGTTAGTGATCAGCCGAAATTCCCGGATTCCTTCGACCCCCAGAGTGGACCCGCTCAGCGATGCCGAATCCGCACCCCCGAAACCCTGCATCAGGGCGCCGTCCAACATATAGCTGTTCGAACGAACCGGAGCCCCATTACTGCTATACCAAGTCCCGACGGTTTCATTTCCTTCGGACTTGTTGCGATGTTCTATGATTCCCGCCTGCAATAAACTCAGATGGACATAATTCCTCCCGTTCAGCGGCAGGTCGGCGACGCGTTCCTCGTCTACTAACCCGCCGAGCGAGCCGGAGGTCGTATTGACGAGGGGAGCCTCGGCGGTTACGGCCACCGCCTGTTCCACGGCACCTATCACGAGCGTGAAGTTCACAACGGCTTCCTGTCCAACCGTTACATGCAGCCCGCTGCGCACTTCGGTTTGGAATCCGGGCTGCTCTACCCGCACCTCATAGCGGCCCACCGGCAATGCCGCAAGCCGATAGGAACCATCAACGGCCGTCGCGGTCGTGCGCGTTTGTCCCGTTTCGGTACTGCGCGCCGTTACACTGGCGCCGGGAATCACGGCCCCACTGGAATCTCTGACAACGCCCAGCATGGTTGCCGTCGGCAATTGCGCGTGTGAGGTCAGTGAGAGGCACAAGAAAATAGCGCAGCAGAAAAGAATCGCTCCACGTCGTGCGCCTATCCGTCCCACGT
The DNA here is from genome assembly GCA_016191085.1 of Acidobacteriota bacterium. Taxonomy (GTDB): domain Bacteria; phylum Acidobacteriota; class Terriglobia; order 2-12-FULL-54-10; family 2-12-FULL-54-10; genus JACPPJ01. Next base: position 86,009 of record JACPPJ010000054.1, read on the forward strand.
TCAGTCGTAATTCATGCATCGGAGCCTCCTTGACGAACGGTTTGACCAGCGAACCTCCCCGGAACCTAGAATGTCAGTTTCAAGCCAAACTGCAATTGCCGCCCCGTCGTGGTTGTGTTCGTGATTCTCCCGGCCGTTGTAATGTATCGGCCATTGCTACCGTTCAGCACCTGGATACTGGGAGTTCCAAAGTTGGGCCGGTTAAACAGATTAAAGAAATCCGCCCGAAATTCCAGCCGGCTACCTTCAGTAATTGGCATCGAGAAGTGCTTCATCAGGCTGAAATCCACCTTCAACAGACCGGGACCGATCAGGATGTTTCGTCCCGCGTTGCCATAGAATCCTGCTGGCGGCAAGAAGAAGGCACACGGATCAAAATACCGGTCGGGGGTGCCAAGCTTCTCCCCGGCCGCAAACGAGACCGGACCAGTGCTGCAGCCAGCGGTCGTGCCGTTGACGATATTCTCGTTGCTTCGCCCAAGCGTCAAATCCGGGTACTGTGATCCGGCGGACCGGTGGAGGTCCTGCGCGTTGAATCCGGAAATCCTGGCGCTGAAGGGAATCCCGGTCGCCGCCGACAAAATGCCGGATATCTGCCACCCGCCCAGTATGGCGCGCGCGACGGAAGAGCCTTGCGGCGAGGGAAAAGCGTACAGACTATTGGCTACAAAGTTGTGGCCTACATGAAGCGCCGACAATCCCCGGTCTGCTAGTTTGTTATACGGACGAGAGCCGCTTCCCTCAAGATAATCTGTATTCACTCCGCCGGTTGTACTATCGTCAATGTTCTTGGACCAAGTGTACGAAGTCTGGAACTGGAACCCGCCGCTGAACCGCTTCTTGATCTCCACTTGCATTGCGTTGTAGAAAGCCTGAGCGTCCGAATAATTGATGGCGCAGCCTCCGAGATCGCGGTTCGGACGGGCACCACTCGGGTCCACAAATTCCCGACCGTTCACGACGGTGACGGGCCTGGTGTTGCAGGAAGTCAAACGCCACAGGTGAATGGCCCGACTTCCCAGATAACCCAGTGCCACCGAAACGCCTCCGCTGAACTCTCGCTCGATCGTCAGGTTCGCTTTCATCTCATACGAGGAGTTAATGTGATAATCGGGAAGCTGAAGGAATGTATTGGAACTGGTTAGGCTGCTCAGTATCGTGGGCCCCACCTGGTTGCGGTAGGCCACGGAGCCAGCCAGGTTCGGGGTTCCTCGTCCCCCGCTTAGACTGATGAGCCCATAGTACGGAGAATTCCGATACGTCTGCGTCCGCCACATCGAAACATAAGCGGGCACAAAGAATAGACCAAATCCTCCTCTGACGGCAGTTTTTCCCGATCCTCCTGGTGACCAGGCGAAGCCGACGCGAGGGGAAAAATGCTTTCTCGAGGGATTCGTGAAAAAGCCAAAGTCGTTCCGAAGCTCTGTGGATGTTCGCCAGTCTCGAATTTGGGACAAGCGTCCCCACTTCTCCGTTGGTAAGCCGTACGGCTCATACCGCACTCCCAAATTTACAGTCAGGTTCGATCGCAGACGCCAATCATCCTGGTAATATGCTCCGAAGAAATTCTGCCGCAAGGAGCGGATGGCACTGCTTCCTGGAGCGCCGACAGCAAAAGTTTCGGTCGGCCGGTCTTGCAGGAAATCCTGCATGGACGCCCACCCGAACTCCCCAAAGTCCCGGCTGCCCCCATTGATATTCATCCCCACGTGCTGGAAATCGAACCCGAACTTCATCGAATGGGAGCCGCGCGTGAATACCATGTCCTCACTGACCTGATAGAGATTGTGCACGTTGGAGAAGACATTTTGCAGGTTGTCCGCCATCGGGGTCGCTTCCGGAAAGCTGATGGTCGGAGGGTAGTTTGGGTTGAATATGAACAAATTGGCAGGAAAGCTGATGTTGAGCTGGACATCGGAAGCGAGGATTGTTCGATTAAACGCGACCCGAGTAGCCGCCAAAAGCCGCGGCGTAATGATGTATTGATGTTGCAGCGTCGCATAGCGGGCGCGGGTCAACGGATTTACGCTGGTTACCGGAAGAGTATCGGGAGTAATCCGATCTCCTTCATCGAAAGTGAAGCGTCCGAATAGAGTCTGATTATCGTTGAGTTGATAATCAACTCGAGTGACAAAGTAATTTTGGTTGGTGGGTTGGCTGACCGGAGTAATTAATTCTCCAATACCCGGACCCACGGGCTTGCCGTTGGGCAGCGGGAACAAGTCCAGATACGGACGAGTTGACGGAGCCGCCGATCCCTGGTGAATGCTTGCATCCGGGACAAAGGCGATATTGGTTTGCCCGAGACGCTCTCGAAGACCCTCATAGTTTCCGAAGAAGAACGCCTTTTGCTTCTTGATCGGACCTCCCAGCGAGAAGCCAAACTGATTACGCTTGAATTCCAGTTTCCTGCGATCAAAGAACCCACGCGCATCCAGATTGTCGTTCCGAAGGAACTCGTACACCGTGCCGTGGAATTCATTGGTGCCTGATTTCGTCACCATGTTCACAATGCCGCCGCTGGTACCGCCGAATTCGGCGCTATAGTTGCTCGTGAGCACCTGGAACTCGCGCACCGCGTCCACCCCAAGAACCAGTCCGGAAGCGCTGCCGGGCACTCCGAACGTTGCTGCTCCTTTTATATTGCTTCCATCCAGCAGCCAAGCGGTCTGATCCACCCGCGAGCCCGCCATCGAGATGCGTGTTCCAAAGCCTTTGGTTCCCACCGAGTCGGTCTTTCGAGCCAGATAGATGCCCGGCTGCACTAGGGCGAGTTGCGTGAAATCACGTCCGTTTAGGGGAAGTTCGGCGATTCGCTTTTCGTCCACCAGACCGGCAACCGACCCGCTAGTTGTGTTGACGACTGGCGCTTCCGCACTGACCGTCACTTGTTCTGTAACTGCCCCTATCTTGAGCGAAACGGCTAAGGTGGCTTCCTGGCCCAAGGCGAGCGTGACTCCCCTGCGCACCAGCGTGTCAAAGCCGGTCATGGTAACAGTCAGCTCGTACGGGCCAGGAGGCAACTGCGGGGCATTGTACCGGCCTCGGTCATCGGTCACGACTACGCGCCGGAGGCCGGTTTCCACGTTCATAACCGTCACCTGAGCTCCTGCCAGCACTCCTTCCGATTCGTCCGTGACCACTCCGGAGAGCCGTGCCGTGGCCGTCTGAGTATTGCCCTGCGGGCTCACCGCCAATATCAGAATTCCAAAGAAAATCGGCAACAGCAAATTCCGAGTCATAACAGACCTCCAATTCGTTCTAAATTTTGGCGCAATGAAGCATTCGGTTGTGGCACCGCAAATGCACCCGAATTCCGCCCGCCCGCCAACACTGAAGCACAGTGTGCCGTCCATCTGCGAACTTATTGCTTAGCTCTTGTGATTCACGTCAGCGACCTAATCGCTGCAGCTATTGCCGACCCCTGGAACAGTGTACTCGCCCCGAAGTTCTGACATGAGAACCCATTGCTCCACGAGCAATAAAGGTCACCGGGATGCACGATATTGCCGAAGCGGATCCGCAGACATGCGGAGGTTCACTACTACACCACTCCAGCAAACACCCCGACAGCACTTCACTCCGGCCATTGTCACAGTCTGGAGATTCAGAAATCCCTCCTCCAGAGGCAGACGAGCTGAAAAAGACACTTTCTGAGCTAGATGGACGTATTGAATCGCATATGCGACGTAAAGTCAAGAAGTATTCTTGGGGAATTATGTTCGGGTGTTAAGGGTTGTTTCATATGTAGCCGAGGAAACAATCGGAGGCACTTGCAAACGTTTCCGCAGTATCCCTCCGTCGCTGAAAAACGACTCCGCGAAGAACTAAGTTCCTTAAACCAGTGGCCAAACTGACGCAGGCGGCCCGCAGGTCGCTAAAGTTCGGGGCACACCGGCCGCCGTTCTGGTCTGTTCGGAAGTATTCTTGTCTTGAATTTTTGCGGCGATGCGCATACAATTCCGCCGCCAAGTTATACCATGCCGCGAAAAGGATTCATGGAGGCACGTCCCCAAGAAAATTTTAGTGGTTTAGGTTAGAAGCTCACGGCCCGGGTGTCCTTAAATGGTTCCGTTGCGAGGCAGTAATTCCTTATCCCGCGGGTGAAATCCCGCCGATAGGCAAACGAAAGGAGTCATATGTACAGAATTTGGCTTGTTCTCGTGGGGGTCGCTTTCGGAGTATTGACACTGGACGGATTCGGGCAGGTGACGAATTTCGCACCCGTCACGGACCAAACGCTTTTGAACCCATCTCCGGATGACTGGATCATGCCCAGTCGAACTTACGACTGGCAACGCTACAGTCCCCTTGATCAGATCAACCGCCAGAATGTTGGCCAGCTTCGGTTAGCCTGGTCACGTGGGATGGGCCCCGGCGTTCACGAGGCAATTCCGCTTGTGTATCGCGGCGCCATGTACGTTCCGATCCCTGGAGGGGCGGGCATCCATGCAGTCGATGCAACCAACGGCGATCTCATCTGGGAATACCGGCGCAAATTGCCAGACGATCTGAACAAGTTTATCGGCAACATTGGAAGAGTCCGCGCCCTCGCCATTTATCAGGACATGCTATACTACACCGCCGCGGATGGCTACGTTGTAGCGCTGGACGCTCAGACTGGTAACCTTAGGTGGCAGACGAAAGTTCAGGATTATCAGACGCGCGTTCAGCACACGGCTGGGCCCATAGCAGTAAAGGGAAAGATCATCTCTGGGCGGTCGTGCCCTTCCGCAGTGTCGACGCGAGCCGGTTGCTTCATCGTGGCACTTGATGCGAAGACGGGGCAAGAACTCTGGAAATGGTACACCACCCCCGCGCCGGGCGAGCCGGGAGCAGAGAGCTGGGGAACCGTGCCTCTAGATGAGCGGATGGCATCGCCTTGGGGATTGCCGGGCTCGTATGATCCGGTGCGCAACCTGATCTACTGGGGAATCGCCAACCCGCGACCACATACTCGCATGAAACGCCATCACGGCAATATTGATGATATTCCGCGAGAAGCGCCCGCGGATCTGTACAGTGATTCGACAGTTGCGCTGAATCCCGACACTGGCAAACTGGTTTGGTACTACCAGCACCTGCCTGGGGACGACTGGGACTTCGATTTCCCCGAGGAGAGACTGCTGATCCGAACCGCCGTGAATCCTGACCCCAAGGCCGTCAAATGGATCAAACCGGGCATTGATCGCACCCAACCGCGAGACGTCGTAGTCACAATTGGGGAAGCGGGAGGCTTGTTTGTGCTCGATCGCGACAAAGGTGATTTCCTCTGGGCTACGCCGTGGCCCTTCGATGTACCTGAGTTTTATCTTTCCAAGATCGATGTAGAGACCGGGAAGACATACCTGAATTGGGATCTTGTTCTGAAGAAAGATGGCGAGAAGAAACTCGTTTGCTTTGCGGATAGCAGGAATTACTGGCCCATGGCATACAACCCAAGCAACAACTCTCTTTACGCTTCATACTTTGACGAATGCCATGAAAAAACTGCCGATAGTTCCAGTCCCGAAGGCGTCAGCATGAGAACCGTCATCCGTCCCGGCTCCGATCCGAATGCCTTCGGCACGCTAGCCAAGATTGACATGGCTACCGGTCGCGTGGATCGGTTTTATAACGCGCCGATTGGGGGCCATGGCGCAATATTAGCCACGGCCGGCGGTCTTATCTTCTGGGGAGATATGAACCGGCGGTTTCGGGCTTTCGACGCCGGCGATGGGAAGATTCTTTGGACGGGCATTGTCGGTGGCGTCATTCAAAATAGCACTATCACGTACGCAGTCAACGGTAAGCAATACGTTGCTCTGCTGACCGGCGATGGCGGACCCAGCATGGGCAAGTTGAACGTAGTCCCCAGCGTAAAACCCCCGCGCGGCCACAATGCAATCTATGTGTTCGCTTTGCCTTAGCAGTCTAAAGTGGGCCTGTCCCAATGGCACAACGCTGAGGACTGAAGAAACGTCATCGCCTCAGAGCTGAAAAGCCTTGGCCGATGGGCGTGCCCTTGTCAAACCGCGCAGCCGCTGCAGTGTGTTAGCGAATTCGTCTCTTCAACGTGTTGTGCGGGGCGAAGAGTGCGCACGGAGAAAGATGCTGTGCACTCACCAATTTTAAGGAGAACTATATGAAGCGCCATCCTGTGAGAAATCTGGTTCTCGAGATCTATACAGTGTTATTTGGTGTCTTGTTCGTTGTGATGCCGGCTATGGCCCAAACCGATGGCAGGACAAAAGTGAGCTTTCAGACCGAGGACGGCTGGACGATCTACGGCACACTATTTCTTCCCAAACAAATTAGTGGCGCTTCGATACCGGGAGTAGTCGTATTGAGCGAGCCGGGTTGGGTGGTTCGCATGATTCATGGCGCCAATATTTGTGCTGCAATAACCAGTAACGGCATGGCTGCTTTGGCGATTGACATGCGCGGTTCCGCAGCCAGTTATGGCAAGAAAGACTTCGAGCTGTTCTCTCAAGAGGAGCTGGACGGATTCCAGTTGGATATCCGTGCCGCGGTGAAATTCCTCGGGTCTCAAAAGGGCATAGATCCCCGGCGCATCGGAGTGCTGGGAGCGGGGATTACGGCCGAGTATGTGGTGCGGGAAGCCTCGCGCAACACGGCACAAATCAAGGCTATCGTGCTCCTCACAGGTTCCTACAGCAGCCCCAGCCGGGAGTTTCTCAAGAGCCGAAGAGACCTGCCGGTCCTTGCGGTGGTTGGAAAAGAGGACCCGAAAGAAAGCCAGACCCGGGCTGCTGAGCCCTATTTTTTATCGCCGAACAAATACAGCCACTTGATTCTAGCCATGGACCGCGGAGCATCGATGTTTAACCGGCCCGGTCATCTCAAGGAACAGGTATCGGATTGGCTGAAACACAATCTCAGGTCCCTGGGCGACGAAGCGGACGTGTCATTTAAGTCGAGCGACGGTTGGGAACTGCGCGGCAACCTGTACTTACCCGACGGGGCGGATGGCAAAAAGGTACCCGCCGTGGTGTTTGTCCATGGTATTAACCACGATCAACAAACATGGTACTACTTGGCGCGCGAGGTCGTTAGAGGAGGAATGGCGGCCCTCATATTCGATTGGAGAGGAAACCGCAAAAGCATACGACCGGATGGCAAATGGGAAATGGGTGTAGATTTGCCACGGAATCAAATGTCCAACATGTATCAGGACGTGAAAGCTGCTATTCAATTCATGGCTTCTCAACAACAGGTGGATGCAAACCGTATAGCTCTGGTCGCCGCAACCGCGACCAACAACTTCGCGGTGAGGGCAATGATGAATGACGCCCGTATCAAAACGTTCGTGGGCTTGTCCTTTTACGCTCCCGACGCGGATGTGAAGAAATATATACAATCCAGCGATGTTCCTTTTTTCATCATTGCGAGTACGAACGACATGAATGCCGACGGCGGTAGTCTGGCGACAGGTACACGGGAAGTGTACGCGGCTTCCAAAAGTAAAGACAGCACTCTGCTGATGTACGACGATGCCGGCAGAGGCTCCGACATGCTCAAGACCAAACCGGAGTTGTTCGGGATGATTGTCCGTTGGCTGCAAGAGAAAACGGCAAATTAGAACGGCAACGCGGTGGAGTGCGCATTCTGCCGCGCTGGAGATATCGAGCGCTCCCAAGAGTCCTTACATTCGAGGTCTTATGAACCGCGATATCGCATTATTCGGGCGGTCTGGTTCTATAATAGCCCTCAGCCGCGTACTTTGCCGCAATTGCGGACCGCGAGCATTCTCGGAATCGTGGAAGATAGCAGCGGCATTGTGGTGCCGGACGCTAATGTGACCACGCGAATTATGGACACTGCCGCTGACGTTTCCTGCCGCTCGGCTGCATTGCCGGTAGGCAATTATGAGGTGCGCGTTGAGGACGTCCCGGCAAGTCCAGTTTGCTCTGAAGCTGCTGTTTTAATCCCAGCAAGGGTCCCTGGCCGAGCCGATTGGGGGCGAGATGTTGGCTAGGCACCCGGAGTGTCTTACAGAAAAGAGGTAGCGTGAAATGAGGAAACAATTATCCGTTCTGGTATTCATGTCGTTTGCTTTGGCGGCGACATCATGGGGTTGGAGTCAGTCTCAATCCGCCGCAAAGGCCTCGGCACAGAAGCCGTTGGTACTAAAAGGGGCGTTGCTGATTGACGGGACCGGGAAAGCTCCCATCGAGAATGCGGTCATCGTCATTGCTGGCGGCAAGATTCAGAGCGTTGGAACGGAAGGCGCCATAGCAGTCCCAGCCGATGCAATGGTGATGGACGTAAAAGGTAAAACGATCATTCCCGGGCTGGTGGATTCTCACGTGCATTTTCGAACGACTCTTGCGCCGCTGTTCTTGTACTGGGGAATTACAACCATCGGAGACATGGGAAATAATCGGGGATGGATCTTGGCGGAACGTGAAGCGGTGGAACAGGGGCGGCTAGTTGGTCCCTACATCATGACAGTCGGCACCTTATTGAACGGACCTCCGATACCAGGGATGGCTCCGGGACCGGGAGAGGTAGTTGGGTATGAGCACTTTTTGACCGGCAATACTCAACACACCTATGTGACCGATGCAGCCTCGATCGAAGCGGCGATTGCGGAAGCCAAAAAGCAGGGAGTCGACGCAATAAAGCTCTATGTCAGAATGACTCCTGCGATGCTGAAAATGGGAGCTGAGAGTGCTCACCGCCATGGATTGCCAGCCTTGTCGCACTACACCTCCGCTAACGCGAAAACCGGTTTTTTCACCGGAACAGATGAAATACTGGATTCGGGGCTGGACGCACAAATCCATATGTTTGGACTTATTAAAGCTACGGTGCCTCAGGAAATACGTGAACGAATTGCCAGAGGCGAGAACGTCGAAGCGGCACATTTAATGGATACCAGCAAGCTTAAGGTCCTGGCTGAGAAAATGGCGGAGCGCAAGATGTTTCTGAATCCGACGCTCGCAGCTGAGTGGTCGAGATTCAGCCGCTACCGCGAGGACTTCGACCGCGCGCAACAAGAGGTACTTGGAGGGCCGCTTGGGAAAGTAATTCCGGAACAGAGCCGGGCGATGTATGCGTCGTTTTTCAAGCCGTACCGGGGCGAAGAACTCGAGGAGATGGAAGAAGGCTACCACAAGATGGGCGCATTCGTGAAGGAGTTTGTGGCGGCCGGAGGGAAGGTGTTGGCAGGAGCCGACTCGGGACCCGGCGGGCGCGCGGTGGGATTGAGTTTGCATGCAGAGATGCAAATGCTGCAGGAGATCGGGCTGACGCCTATGCAGGCCTTGCAGGCGGCCACCAGTTGGGGGATGGAAGCGTGGGGTAAGCTGAAAGATGCCGGCACAGTGGAACCAGGGAAGCGGGCGGACTTGGTCGTACTCAAACGCAATCCGTTGGAGGACATCAGCGCAACGCGCGCCATTGAGACCGTAATTCATGGTGGACGGATCGTGGACCGTGAAGCGTTAGCGAATTGGGCAGAGGTATATCCTAGACCGACGCCCCTGCAGAGCGGGCCGGCAAATCTGATGATTCAGGTTCCGTTTATTAAGGAGATCGCACCCGACTGGATATCGTCCAAGGCTGGGCAAAAGGTGGAAATCGTCATTCGCGGCGACAATTTCAATAAAGAAAGCATGGTTCTGTTGAACAACCGCTTAGTGCCCGCGAAATATTATGACGGCCACCGCGTCGGATTCGTGGTGCAAAGCGAATGGCTGCCAGGACCGGGAACCTATCCAGTCGTGGTAATCCGTCCCGGCTCCGGCGGCGCAGTTTCCAATCAATTCTACCTCATCATCAGACCGTGATCCCAGCACGCGCCGCCACACAATCAGCAGCCGTCTTAGGAGGAAAAAATATGTTGAGCCGATTTTTTCTGCTGGTTTCACTCATATGCATTGCATCGTTGCTATCAGTTTCTGCCCAGGAAGATGAGCATACGAAAAAGTTCCCGGAGGGCGAAGGCAGGGATCTCGTGGTTACCGTTTGCCGCCAGTGCCATGGTTTAGCCGCAACTTCGGACTCCAGGCACACCTTGGATGGGTGGGAACGCATAGTCAACGATATGGTAAATATCGGAGCCGCGTTGGATAAGCAGCAGGCCGAAACTGTTTCGCAATACCTCGCGAACAATTTCGGCCCTAATAGCGATAAATCGGAAGATAAAAAATAACACCGCTGCGGTCGTGCTAGGCAGCTCCGTTGTTGTTCGTGATTCCGAGCTTCTCCTGAAGCCAGCGCGTGATAATGCCGAATAGCTCTTGCTTGGTCTTCAGCATATCGGAGCCGCGTCCCGCGTCATCGTACATGAGAATGCTGCTCTGCTTACTTTTCGAGAGCCGGTATACTTCGCGAGTTCCGTCCGCCAGACTGCCCCCGTCCGCGTTCATATCGTTGGTGCTGGCGATCACAAGAAACGGCACATCGCTTGAGGCCACAAACTTCTTCGTCTCGGCATCAGGAGTATAAAACGACAGGCCTACGAACGTCTTGATTCTCGGATCGCCGATCATTGCTTTCACGGCAGGATTATTCGTCGCCGTAGCGCCCACCAACCCGATCCGGTTCGGGTCCACCTGCTTTTGCGACGCTATCAGTTGGATCGCTGCCTTTATGTCCAGGTATAGCTTGGCCCACTCTTCCTGAGGCAGGTCCACGCCAAACTCCCATTTGCCATCCGGCCGTATGCTCTTGCGGTTTCCTCTCCAGTCGAATATCAGCGATGCCATCCCACCTCGCGTCGCTTCGCGTGCCAGATAGTACCAGGTCTGTTGGTCATGATTATGGCCGTGAACGAAAACGACTCCAGGCACTTTGGTTCCGTCAGCGACATCCGGCATATAAAGCTTGCCGTTCAGTTTCCATCCGTCGTCGGAAGTAAAGGAAAGTTCCGTCTCTGTACCCAGACCCTTCAGATTATCCCGCAGCCATTCTGAAACCTGTTCCTTTAGGCGGCCGGGCCGGTTGAACATAGCCGCTCCGCGATCCATCCCAAGTATCAGACGGCTGTATTTGTTCTGCGACAGAAAATACGGTGTCGCAGCTTCAGTTTGGGCGTCTTTCGGATCCTGATTGCCGACGGTTGCAAGTACCGGTAAATCCTTCAGCGACTTGATTGCCTGTTTACTTTTCTCCGTGTAGGCACCTGTTATCAACACAACAGCTTTGATCTGCGCCAGGTTCTTCGCTGCTTCTCGCACGACATACTCGGCAGTGTCGCCGGCGCCGAGCACCCCGATGCGTCCGGGATCAACACCCTTCTGCGAAGATAGAAACTTCACAGCGGCCCGGATATCCAACTGCATCCCGTCGCGGTCTTCCTCGGAAAACAATTGATAATCTTTCTTGCCAACACTGGCGGCCGAACCGCGCATGTCAATGGTCAACGCGGCCATGCCCTGATCCTTCACGCCCGCGGCAATGTTGGCGCCGTGAATCATTCGGGGAACCCACGCGGGCTCGCTCAAAATCACTACGCCGGGGACACGGCCGATAGTAGCGGCTTCCCTGGGCATGAACAGAGTGCCGACAATGGTCCACCCGTCCTCGGTCTGAAAAGTCACTCTGACCCGGGGGGGTTGCGACTGTGCGCTAGCCGCTTGGCACACTAGGACGACAACGGTGAATGATAGCAGGCATACCTGAAAGAGTATGTCAGCGACTCGGGGCGATTTCATTTGTATGCTCCTGTCAGTTAGAAAGAAAACGGCAGATAACCTCATCCAGAAACTTCTCACCAAGTCGTGTAAGGCTGAACTGCAAAGCCGTGACGTAGTGGAGGTGTTTGGTAGCCACCCCCGCTCCGCGTCCAGGCTCACCGAGAGTCACTGCCACAATCCCGTTGCTGAGACGCAGTTCCTGAATACGTGCTTCTTCCCATGATGCCGATTCTATGGCGCGAAAATCGCGCTTACAACGCGAGCGTTGTAACATACGCGATTCGAGAATGTCAAGCCGCTGTATTCGTCGGTGCTGGGTCAGTTTGAATTTCGGCGCTTCTGATCCGTGAAATCCGGAAGGGCATGGCTTCAGCCATGCCGAAACGGAATGTACCCGACGCGGCTTTAACCGCTGAGATTTGCACCTCAGGCGCTGAAGCGCCTCGCTTTGCTAATTGTACCGGCACGACTGAAGTCGTGCCCTTCCGTTTTCAAACTGACCCACTACCTATTCGTCCGGGTGATGCAAATCTGTGTGTAAAGAGAGGAGGGTGTAAGTTAGGTTTTTGCTGGCGAGCGAAAAACCTTGGTCCTAGAAAAGGAGACTTACACCCGATGAGGAAAGTACCACCGATCACGGAGCAGTTCCAGCACTTCGTCGAAGACCTGAAAGAAAGTTTCTGGGGGGACCTGAACGGGAAGGCGCAGGCAGCCATGAAGTGGCTGCTGGAGCAGGAATCACAGCGGCAGCGAGACCGCTACTTGTGCCGGGAGGCGTATGAACGGAAGAAACCACGGCGTGGCTACCGCAACGGCTATTATGAGCGGGATTATGTGACCCGGTTCGGGACGCTGCGGGTGCGGATCGCGCGGGTACGAGGACGGAGCTTTCTGCCGGCGGGGATGCAGTCGTTTCAGCGGCGAGCCGGGGATGTGATGCTGCTGATCCGGGAAGCGTTCTTGCGAGGGATCTCGACGCGGCAGGTGGGTCGAGTGGTGGCAATTTTAACGGGCGAACCGGTCAGCGCACAGACGGTCTCGACAGTTACCAAGAGCCTGGACCGGCTGGTGCGGCAGTTTCACGAGGCCGAGCTGAAGGACGAGTGGGTGTACTTGTTCTTGGACGGGGTGAGCCTACGGATGCGACGGCCGGGGAGCGTGAAACGCGTTCACATGCTGGTGGCGTATGGAGTGCGGGCCGACGGTAGCCGCCAACTGTTGGCCTTTCAGCGCAGCCCTGGAGAGAGCCAGGCGGACTGGGAAGGCTTACTGCAGAATCTGTACCGGCGCGGTCTACAGGGTGAGCAGCTGCAACTGATTGTGACCGACGGCTGTGCGGGCCTGGCTGCCGCCATCCGAACCGTGTATCCGCGCGCCCAGCATCAACGCTGCTGGGTGCACAAGATGCGGAACATCCTGGAGAAGGTGCGCCAGCGGGATTACGATCAGGTCAAGACCGACGCCCAGGCCATCTACCGCGCCCAGAGCGGCTGGCATGCGCAACGAGCCTTCGAACGCTTCCAGAAACGATGGCTCTCGGAGTATCCGGCAATGGTATGACGGTTGGAGAAAGATTTGCCGGAACTGCTCAGCTTCTTCAACTTTCCCAGCCACCTCTGGCGCAAGCTGCGAACCACCAACGTCATCGAACGCTGTTTCGTGGAAGTCCGTCGCCGGACACGACCCATGGTTTGCTTTGTGAACACTCAGAGCGTAGATCGAATCATCTATGCCATCTTCAATCGCTACAACCCACA
>JACPPJ010000055.1 GCA_016191085.1 Acidobacteriota bacterium
CATGTACACTCGACCACGGCCATTGCGGGCTGGTTAACTAACCCGGCTTCACCGGGTTCAAAGGAACGAGCCGCAGAGTTTGAAAAGCGCAAACTCTGCGCTACCTGCTACCTGCTCTGCGCTGCCGCTGCAACCGCCATAGTGTGCAATTTTGCACAGACACCGTCCAGCATTTGTTTCAGTCTTGCTCATGAAGACTAACTCCCGCAAAGAGCCGATCCAAACCATTCTGGTTGTCGGAGACGACGAAGCGGTTCTCAAGACGGTGGTGGCGATCCTCGAACATGCAAACTTCCGGGTGCTTTCAGCCGATAGCTCAGAAGGCGCCCTCAAGCTGGCGGGAGAAACCGGCGGGAAGATTCACATGCTCCTGTCGGCCGTCGACATGCCACAGATGTCAGGCCCAGATTTGGGGGAGACGCTAAAGAAAAACCAGGCACGACATACACGTTATGTTGATGTCGGCTGGAACAAATGGAAATCTACTGGTGCTCAATTACGGTTGGGCCTATATTCAGAAGGAATCTGTTCCGACGAAGCTGGTTGAAATGATCACATATGTCTTGGGCTCACGAAACCGCTCACAAGTCGGCGGTCAAGAATTCGACAGCCGCAAAGACCGCTACAATAAAGCATCCTAATTGCTATGGAAGCGGCTAGGACGTTAGCTGCCGAAAGAAGGCATCTGTCGGGTGAGTTGCAGGATTCCCATATACGCAAAGAGCAGCACGATAACCACCAGCACCATGTTGGCGAACCAGCCGGAGCGGAACTGTTTTTCAACCCAGCGCTCCTGATTGTTCATGATGAGCAGAGTTAATGCCAGCAGCGGCATGAACATCGCCCCCATGACAGCGTTTGCAAGCTGGATGCGCTCGACGGACAACCACAATAGAATCATCGGTACTACAGCCGTAGCGATTAGATACTCCCGATACGCCCGTGTTCGAGACAAAGCCGTATTTGATTGCTGCCGTTTACGCAGCCGAACAAAGTCGGCGAACAGGTACGGGGCACTCTGCCAGACACCGAGGAGGCTGGAGAAAACTGCTGCCCAGAATCCGACCAGGAACATCCATTTGCCGGCGGAACCCAGAACATTACCCAACTCGCCCGCAAGCTGCACACCCATTCTCGCGCCCTGGCTTTCGATGGTGATCCGAGAGCCGATCAACACCATTGCAATGCCGAACAGAGCGGTCATGGCGTAGGCCACCGCCAGATCCACCCGGCACAGCTTCATACCGGATTCGCCGCTCCTGCCCTTCTCCCGAATCCAATAGCCGTATGACAGCAATGTGACCGTGCCTCCGACGCCCCCCATTACCCCCAGCGTCCAGGGTAATCCTCCCGGAGGAATTGTAGGGAGAAATAGGCCACGGGCGACGGCTTTCCAGTCGGGCTGGAGGAGGATGGCAGTCATCAGGACGCCGACGAACATGGCGGCAATACAGAAGGACATTACTTTCTCAAAAAGCGCGAAGCCGCCCGCCCATACCAACCCGAGTCCTAATAGCGAATGGAAGATGCCCCAAAAAATCCTGGAAGTGTTGGCGTCACCGATGGGCAGTAGTCCCGCACCTGCGAGGCCGCAGGCGTTAATCAGCGCCCCGGCGACCATCAGCGTCCAAAGCAAGAAGTAACTCATGAAGACCCACTGAATCCACCTCCCCAGCCGCGCAACCCACCCTTCCATCAACGTCGTGTCGGTCGCCATTTGCCAGCGGGCGATTCCTTCATTCAAGGTCCACTTTAGCAGCGCCCCAGCAGCGGCAGCCCACAGGATTCCGGTTCCTACCCTTGAGCCAGCCATGCTGGCGGTCAGCAGGTCCCCCGCGCCGACGCCCGTAGCCGCAACGAGAATGCCCGGAGCAATCGCGCTGAACCAGGATGTCCTCTGAGACGAAGCCAGTTGGTCTGTCTTCAAATATCCTCCTCGCATACGGGCGATAAGCGCCGCAGCTTGGACCCAAATCCTACGGGGAGAGGACGGCAACAGGATCTGTGGTAACAACATACGGACAGATGGGGAAATGGACAACCGGCGGGAACACACGGGAAGTTTTCTCGTTGGATGCCCATGATGAATGTGGTACTTCGTCGCTCGTGGCCGGTTTTGCTCGTCTTAAAAGTACGTTAGGCAGTGTCGGAGAAGCCGTCATGCTGCCTAACGCACTGCCCAGTTCGGCATTTCCGTGAACGATATGCCAAGCAGCGGGCCGCCCAGCAGGAAGATCAGCGCCGTTATCAGAAAGACGCCTAGGATGTCCAGCATAATGCCTACGCGCGCCATCTGCGGGATAGTGACCCAGCCGCTTGCGAAAATGATGGCGTTGGGAGGCGTGGCAACCGGGAGCATGAAGGCGCACGATGCGGCGATCGTGCCGGAAATCATCATCACGTAAGGGTGGACGCCCATCTGCACGGCCGCGGCGGCGAGGATAGGCATGGCCATGATGGCCACAGCCGTGTTTGAAGTCACTTCGGTAAGAACCATCAGGATGATGCAGGTCAGCATCACCATCACCACGGGGGGCATGCCCGCCATGGCGCCCAGTAACCTGCCCACCCACTCGGATAATCCCGTCTGTTCAAATCCGGCGGCCAGCGCAAATCCGCCTCCAAAGAGCAGCAGGATGCCCCAGGGGACTCCCGCGCGCAGTGTCTCCCAGTCCAGCAGGAAGACGCGCTCGTGGGAGGCCGCGCCGTTGTCCAGTCTAATCGGCAGCAGACAGAGCACCAGGCCCATGGTCATCGACACGGTAGTATCGGCAATAAACGCCGGCGTCCCAAACAGGTTGGACCAGCCGGGGACGGTGACGGTTCCTAGGCGGATGGGAGCGCGGAAAATCCAGAGGAATGCCATTGCGGACCACACCGCCAGAACATACTTCTCCGGCCGCGTCCACCCGCCGAGTTTGTTCAGCTCATCCTGGATTACAGTCTGGGTGCCTTCAAAACGCACCTCCCGCAGCGGCTGGCGGGCCCCGAATCGGCAAAGATAGAGCCACATGATAGGAAGGTAGACGACAAGCAGAGGAACTCCGATTCCCATCCATTGCAGGAAGCCAATCTCGGGAGCATCGGGAAACAAGCGCGTTACCGCGCCTGCAAAGACTAAGTTTGGCGGAGTGCCGATCAGCGTGGCGATTCCGCCCAGACTGGCGGCAAAGGCAATGCCCAGCATCAGTACCGAACCAAAGCTGTCCAGAACCCGGGCCGACACCGGGCGGCCCGAGTCTTTCTCGCCGGCTAATTGCAGAACCACTGCCATGCCGATGGGGTACATCATCAGCGTGCAGGCCGTGTTGGACATCCACATCGAAAGAAATGCGGTAGAGATCATGAAGCCGAGCAGCAATCGCGCCGGTTGGGTACCCACCCAGCGGATGGTGTGCAACGCGATGCGCTTGTGCAGGTGCCATTTTTGAATCGCCAGAGCCACCATGAATCCCCCAAAGAAAAGGTAGATCGTGTGGTCGGCATAAAAGGGGGCTACGCTGCTGCTTGACATGATTCCCAACACCGGGAAAAGCGCCAAAGGAAGTAGGGAGGTCAGCGCGATGTTGACAGCTTCGGTGACCCACCACGTGGCCATCAGCAGCACCACTGCCGCCAGCCGCTGCGCCGGCGGGCTCATGCCTTCGGGACCCGGCAGAGCCAGGGTGAGGAAAAAGAGCACCAGCCCCAGTACAAGCCCGATCTTTTGTCGCGAGTTTCGCACTGCAACTGCTGCCGGGACCGGCGCGCTCTCACCAACTCTTTTTTCCTCAGATACCGAATGCTCCGACATGTGGGTTCTTTTTCCTCCAATCAGAGACAGCGTGATTGCTCGTCAACACATCGCATTATGTTACGCAGCGCGGAAAGGCGCGTCAATTCATTCTCGCGTCTGATTCTGAACTGCTATTCTGTCATTTTCCATTCGAGTCGCAGGATTTTCACACCTAAACAGCGGGTTTCGGGCGGTCTCGCTTCTGTTTGCCTGGTCTCTGCAGCCTGATTCCGATGGCAACAAGATGCCAAACCACAAGTTGCCTTCATCCAAATCAAGAGGCGAACGAATTGCTCGATGAATCCGATGCTGATCGGCTCGGCAAAAGTCGCCCGCTTGTTCCAATATCGAAGGAGGCTACCATGGCTGGCAAGAATACGGCAGTTTTTGGCATCTACTCCACACGGGAAAGTGTGGAAAACGCCGTGGATACACTTAAGAGCGAAGGGTTCCGCAACACGGATATCTCGGTGCTATTTCCAGAAAACGTGGGGACCAAGGACTTCGCCCATGAAAAGGCAACGAAAGCTCCGGAAGGGGCGGCCACAGGCGCAGCGTCAGGGGCAGTCATTGGAGGAGCGCTGGGGTGGCTGGTGGGAATAGGCGCTCTGTCGATTCCCGGCCTCGGTCCGTTTATCGCCGCAGGGCCGATTGTGTCCGCGTTGGCTGGAGCTGGCGCGGTTGGCACGGCAGCGGGCATAGCGGGCGCCTTGATCGGACTGGGTATCCCGGAATACGAGGCGAAGCGTTACGAAGGGCGAATCAAGAAGGGCGGGATTCTTCTCTCGGTTCACTGCGACGACTCGGACTGGACCAAACGCGCCAAGGAAATCCTGGAAAGAACCGGCGCGAACGACATTTCTACGACGGGAGAAGCTGCGGCGGATTTCGCGAAATCCGATCGTCCTCTGCCGCGCACTGGAACCTACTAGCCACGACCGACAGAGCTCGTGGTGAAAACCAGCCAAGGCCAGCCCGAGCTTAGCTCATACGATAAGCGGTACACGTCGCTGTCGATTACAGCGGGAACTTCCAAAGATGGTGATGATTGGGGAAGTCACCGGAGTTGGAAGCCAGAAGTCAGAATCTAAATGCCGGGAACCATAATTAGTGCATTGGGAAGACCACTCCGCGATTGCGGCGGGTAGCCGATTCTTCCGGCTCCTGGCTTCTTCACTACACTACGGCTGGATGGGCGGAGCCCACCGCGCATCAACGTTGCGTTTGATCTGCTCGATGGGGATTCCAGCTTGATATTGGCGTTGCGCCTCCAGCGCAATCTCCCGGCACATGCCTCAGGTCGCGCCGTGGCTATCCTTGAAGCAGTCGAGATTGTTGCGATGGTTCGCGGTGCCGAAGCAGCCGCAATAGCAAGCCATGTTTTCGATCGGGTCCGGCGTATCTTTAGCCGCCTGATATGCCCGCCGTACTTCGGGGTCGGTGAAACCAGCGGGATCTAAGATCACAGGACGGGGGCGTTGCGGCTTCGCAGGAAGAACGAGCCGGTCGCGGAGAGCAGAGCCGCCGGCGAGGTCGAACGAGGACGGGATCTCGTCCCCGGAACCGCTGTCGCGCCGCAGCATAAAGGCGGCGACCATTATGCCTATGACCGCGACGGCCAGGGCCGCCTGCCATAATCGTTTATTGGTCTTTTTGGGGGTGTGGCCCCCCGATCTTGGTGTTCTTGCTTTGGCCATAAGCTGCTAGTTTAGCATCGTTCTACAGCACGTGCCACCGGCCCCTGCCGCGCTCTAGAAACCATGCTAACCTGAGGAGTGGGCGCTCGAACAGGCGTACCCGCTCCCTTAGGCCATGCAAGTTACTGAAATTTTTCGGTCCATACAAGGCGAATCGACTTATGCCGGGTTGCCGTGTATCTTCGTGCGGCTCACAGGGTGCAATCTCCGCTGCGTTTGGTGTGATACCGACTACGCCTTTTACGGAGGGCGGAAAATGAGTGTTGATCAAGTCATGGCGGAAGTGCGGCGGCTCAGTGAGCATGAAGGCCGGCGGGCTGTGAACGTGGTCGAATTGACCGGAGGGGAACCGCTCCTACAGAAAGAGATCTATCCACTCATAGATTGCCTGCTTGAAGAAAAATACCGCGTTCTGGTCGAGACCAGCGGCGAGCGTTTCATCGGCGATCTGCCAACAGCAGTGGTGCGCGTCGTGGACGTGAAATGCCCGGGCAGCGGTGAGGGGGGATCGTTCAATATCGAGAACCTCAGCGCACTCAGCGCTCAAGACCAGCTCAAGTTTGTACTGGCCAGCCGCGAAGATTACGAGTGGGCGCGCGACTTCTTCCGGGAGCATCGGTTGCAGAATAAAGTGGACGCGCTGATCTTCTCACCCGCGTTTGGCAAGCTGGAGCCGCGATCATTGGCAGAGTGGATTCTTGAGGATGGCCTGCCCGTGCGCATCGGCATGCAGCTTCACAAATTCATTTGGGATCCCGAGACCAGAGGTGTTTAACAATCAGGGATTCCAAATTCCGCATTCCGAAAAGTTGGCGCCGTCTAAAGGTGGGGCATCGTCGCCCTTTACATCTATCGGCAACTTTGCCCCGAAATGATCACTGAATTTAATACCACAGGCTCACTTTAAAATGGCCCTGCGAGGTCACTGTGGCCGAGTTGACGCTCAGCTTCAATGTGCCCGGCAGAGTGGCGTCACTGTTGACTTCCAACGACGCGTTGGTCGTGGGGCAGCCGCCGCCGCAGATTCTTGCAATGACCGGGTTGCTTCCGGTGGGAAGCGTGGTCCCGGCTTGTTGAGAAGCATCGTTGTTGGTTCCCACCCAAGTGATTTTGGAAGACTGCGGGTCTTGGTTGACTAAGGCGGACATGATTTCGCTTGGAGTCTGAGTTCCACCGTTGAGGAGAGAAAAACTGACATCAATCCGGATAGGCCATTGCGTCTTGGGAAGCGCAAATGACGCAGAAGCGCCCGGCGCGATGTCGAAGGATAATTCCTGATGGTGCGCGCTCAAGATGGCTTGCACGTCCACGTGCGGGTCGCCTCGACCGCGGCCGTGATCATCATCATCGTCATCGTCGTGAGCCGCCATAGTATGGTGAGCTGGAACCACCAACAGAACAGCCAACATTCCCAGTGCTACTGCAAGAAGCGTCTTTTTCATCCGTAACTCCTTTTGATAGTCAGCGATTTGTCTCCCCCATTTCGAGAGCCGGTCCTCGGGGGGATGCACGACACGTGCTATTCGCTTTGGCTGTGCTACAAAGAGTTAGGTTAACGGAACGTAGTTAAGACACGGACAAACATTACCCGCCGGGGAATTATTCCCTGCCGAATTGAAGAAGATGGTGGAAAGGACATTGCGCCGCCGACCACGGCGAGCGCGTTCCGTATCCGCATATTCCCGCGGCGGGCGAGCGGCTGTTTTTTGACAAACTCAGGTAAGTAACCTAGCATTGATGTGTATTTAGATCGTACCCTTGACCTCTGGACACCCCGCTCCGGTCCGCTTATGAGGAACGGGAATCGAATCGCAGCTCATCCCGAATTTGGGAAAGAAGGTACCAAATGAACAACACAGCGATCCACTATGAGGGTTTCGCGGTTGTAGCGACGAATCGGCTGTATAACTTCTCTGTGGATGGCACGTCCGATGAGAGGCGTAAGTTCACTGTGCAGATTGAGCCTGCCTCCTTTTTCACAACACGATTGAAGTTTCAGGATGGTCCTGCAATTTCGATGCAGCGATTGAAAAGGGAAATCGAGCAAGAGAGTCCCGACTCACCCGCTAAAGCGCACCTCACCATTAGCGGGCAGGATGTGGAAGATTACCTGGTAGCTCAATTCCCCAAGAAGGCAACGAAGAAGCGGTTCCATGCTGCCGCCGTAGCAAGTGGTCGTCATGAATGATATAGGGCGAGAGCTGCATCTCGGTTCTGTGGAGCGCGATAGCCGACTATTATCTCTGTAGCTGTGAGACGTAAGGCCAGACCAGCCGCAACGCAGTCAACCGACGCTCCGAAGTCAGCACGAGATGCATTTCAAAGGAAGGAGATTTCATGCCAACACGCGGAAAAACAACGTTTCAGAAGCGGCAGAAAGAAGCTGCGCGCAGGGATAAACAGCAGAGGAAGGCGGCACGGCGGGCCCAAAGGAAGCTAGATGGCCCTGAAATGGAGAGACCAGTAACGGAAGATGAGCCCACAATGGAAGTTGATGCAAACGCTGAACCGCCGGAACTTTAAACCATTAGCTATTCTCAGACCGGGCGGCGTTCTGATATGAACCAGCAAGATGTGTTCCCGTCGTTTTCAAACGGTTATTTTGCAGACGTGAGGATGGTCGGATATCACCTCCGGTTATTCGCTTACCTTACCGACGCCGGTGCGTGGGCCAGTTCGGTATACAGCATGCACCGTAGCATGTGGGTTACCAGAGAACGATCAGCCGACGATGCGCCCCACGCCAAGGATGATGCTGAAGGAGTTGCCCGGCAGCAACTTCCCGGGAAATACCTGATTGAGTGGCGCTCGATGGCTTGTACGAGCGTTCAATTGCCTCAGAGCACTATCAAAGTATAGGAGTAGTCGCCGGTCTTCAGTTTGTGATATACTTGGTTTGTATTTGATTGGTCAGTTCACTTGAAACCCGCATTTGCTTCCTGTCAATTGACTCCCTCAAATGCCTAGCGGCCGCGTCGGACAATTTCGCGCCGGCTTGGGCCGATCATGTCGACTCCGCAGTAGCGGTGCGGCAATTTCAAGGAGAATAGAGTGAAAAATTTGTTTGTAGGTAATTTAAGTTTTCAAACGACGGAATCCGACCTGCGATCCGCGTTTGAGCAATATGGCGAGACCACCCGAGTTCAGATCATGACTGACCGCGATACCGGACGCGCCCGCGGCTTTGCTTTCGTTGAGATGAGCAGCGACGATGACGCGCAGAAAGCAATTACTGGACTGAACGGCCGGGAACTAGACGGGCGAGCCTTAAACGTGAACGAAGCACGTCCAAAGGCGGACCGAGGTGATTCCGGCGGCAGCGGTCGCGGCAAGTACGGCCGCGATAATAACCGTCAATCACGGTGGTAACTCGTAACAACGCGATACGGCAACCCTCATTCGGGTTGCCGTAAACCCCCTCTGCGATCTGGGAGTGAGGCGCTCCTGGATACCTTACCGGACGTTCGCCACAATCCCCGTTATCTTATTGATCGCTGGCTGCACTTTTCACGTAGGCGCGCCGCGGATAGGTTGTCCAATACCGCTTGTATGATGTTCGCAGCCCTTGCGTGATCGGCAATCTTTGTACGAGGAGACGCTATGGAGCTGAACTGCTGGTATTGCCAAGAGCCATTAGACCAAAGCAGCCACGCCGTACCGCTCAATGAATACGCGGGCGACCCGCGACTCGCTCATCCGGAATGCCACCACGCAGCAGCCACTTCTAGAGGTCAGGAAACCCCGCCAGAGAAATAGTGTCTATTCCCACCAAACACGCTCGGCAGTTCAATGAACGCGGAAGCGTTCGACCGCCATGCGAGTGTTCTCTTGAGTGCTCAGAAGAATCTTGTCGCAGCTTTGCGTTTCGAGGCGGAATACGGCGAATTCCACCGTCTTTCCGGTCTCGGCGTATTGGATGGTAAGAAAATGCTCCTCTGCTTTGAAAGGTAGGGGCGGCCAGCCAATTATGAAACTCAGGTAGCGCGGCGCCGAACTGCGCTCATAAATCATCTTCCAGATCGTATCGTACCTAATGGTGACGGCCTCGCCGCGGTCGCCAGAGAAGGCAAGCTCGTTTCTTGAAAGAAACAACACGCCGTCAATTGCCTTCGGTTTGTTGCCCGAGAGCGCTGGTTTCAGGTACTGAATGCCGTCGAACTGCTGTTGCCCGAACAAAGGAGAAACACCCGAAAACGTCACCAGCGACAAGAACACCCAGGCAAGTGCCGGTCTATTCTCAACTGAGAGACAGTTTGGCATCTTGCACCTCCGAATCCTGATGGCTCAGGTTCATTCACCAGAGACGGCAAGAAGTGCTAGGCCAAGTTGGTACCAGACACCTAACGCCCGATGTCGGAAGTGATGAATATCACTACGCACAGCATACTCGGTGCGCGGGGGAATAGCCACAAATTAAAAGGCGGGTACTTCGGAGGTTATTCAGGTGGCTGGCGTGAGGCGAGAGGGCGGCGCCTAGCGGGTCGTCGGTCTCCTGCGGGGCGGGGCGGTTCTTTCACTGCTCAATGTAGTGAGCTTGTCTTTGGCCAACGCTGCTTCGGGCGTGTTCGGAAAGCGCTTGATCAGGTTGTTGAGCTCGCGCGTGCCCTGCGTGCGCATATTCATGTTGATCAGGGCATATCCCTTCTTGAGCTGCGCGGCGGCGGACTTATTGCCGTTCGGATATTGCTCGATTGCCTTGTCATATTCCTCGATGGCTCTTTCGAACTGTCCCTGCTGGTAGTAAATATCTCCGATGTAAAACTGAGCATTTGAAGCCAGCGTGGTGTTCGGGTAGTAGCGCAGAAAATCAGTGAACTCCTGAAGGGCGAGCGGGTAATTCCCCGCTGTGTAATCCCGCAGGGCTGTGTTGTAAAGTACGTCGGGGCTGGGTGTCGGCACGCCGGCCCCCGGTTCACCCATGCCGCCAGGAAAGTTCATAGCGCCGCCAGGAGGCGGAGCAGTGGCGGAAGGGATGCTCTGTTGCGCCGAGGCGAGCTTGGCGATTTCCTGCGAAAGCTTGTCTAGCCTGGCCCTCAGCTCATCGAGCGAAGCCTGTATACCTTGCACCTCGGTACGCATCGTGTCAATCTTCTGGCCCGCATTTGCGTTCGAGGTCTGAACGGCTTTTTCCAGATTGCTGATGGCTGCGTTCAACTGGCCAGTTGATTGGATAATGTGATTAGATCGTTCCGACGATTGCCCCAACAGCGTCTGCACCACCGCCATCTTTTCATCGAAGCTGCGCTGCATTTCCCGCACCATTCCGTGCAGTAGCGCCATATCCTGCTGTAGTTGGATCACCTCTTTTTTTTGGGCGAAACCGGCGGGCGTCAGCCAAACAAAACACAAAACCAGTAGCAAAGCACGTCTCATAAACCACCTACCACAGACCGAACAGAGTTGAGAACGTAAGGGCATGGCTTCAGCCATGCCGCCAAGATGCAATACCAGCACGGCTTCAGCCGCTGAGGGCAAAATGCCGAAGTGTCCCAGCGTCAGCGGCTAAAGCCTGCTTCAAAGCGCGAGATTACGGCACGCGTAATCTACGTACCACAATTATCGCATACTACGTGCGCGCGGCGGTTCTGCTGCCAGCAACTCTCGTCGCTCGCGGTGCAGAATGGCCGCTCCTTGCCGTAGCTGATCGTCCTAATCCGGTCCGCCGAGATGCCCAGCGACACCAGGAAGTCCCTAGCGGCGTTGGCGCGCCGGTCACCCAGACCGAGGTTATAGGCTACGCTGCCGCGCTCGTCGCAGTGCCCCTCCAGCGTGACATTGATACTCGGATTGGCGCGCAGGAACTCCGCCGTGCTGGTCAGATTATCCCTGGCGTCGGGCCGGATATCGGATCTGTCAAAGTCGAAGAACGCATCCTTAACCTCGCGATCGAACCTCTCGCGCAAGTTCACCGTAGGCGGCGGTGGCGGTGGTGGCGGCGGTGGCGGCGGTGGTGGTGGAGCAGTAACCGTCACACGGGCGCTTGCATCCGCTGATCCACCTTCACCTGTCGCTGTGATGGTATAGGTAGTGGACTCAGCGGGCGAAACCTCGCGCGTGCCGGAGGCGTCCACGCGGCCTACGTTCGGTTGAATATCGAGATCGGTTGCATTTTGAGAGCTCCAACGCAACGTCGAACTCTGCCCACGCTCTATGGTGGCTGGCTCGGCCGACAGCGTCACCGTTGGGCGGGCGGCTGGAGGCGGCGGTGGAGGAGGTGGCGGCTCCGGAATTCTTTTCTTACACGCGCCCGCTACTAACGCCAAGAATACTATACACAGTGCGACTTCCCGCAGTTTCACCTTCTTCATCAACGGCCTCCTTTGTATCTGGAACAATCAGTAGAGTTGCAGGTTATTTGCTGGACCATACGGGCTCGGAGTTCTCACCCTGGAAAGTTAGCTGTCGTGGTTTAGTGCCGTCCGCCAGCATCGTCCATATCTGGGCGGTGCCGGTGCGAGTAGATTGAAAAACGATGTGCCGGTTGTCCGGTGACCAGCTTGGATGTTCGTTGCGTCTGAGATCCTTTGTCATTTGCACTATCTGCTGCGTGGCCACGTCTAACAGATGGATATCGTACTCTCCCCCCGCATCCCACGTAAAGGCCAATAAGCGCCCATTTGGCGACCACGCAGGATCGAGCGCCTGGCTGCCACCGCGGACTACCTGCGTCACGTTCGCGCCATCGGCGTCCATCATATAGATTTGAGGCCTGCCGCTACGGTCAGAGACGAAGGCGATCTGGTTGCCCGTTTTCGGATTCCATGCCGGAGAGATATCGACGCCTCGGGCAAACGTCAGCCGTTTCACTTGCTGCCCTCGGCTGTCGCCTACGTAGATCTCCGGATCCGATGTGACTGAAGACGTGAAGGCCAGCTTGGTCCCGTCGGGTGACCATGTAGGCGTAGTGTTCAGACCAATTCGGTTAAAGAAGGGAAGCGGCTTGTGTGTGAGCAATGAAAAGACGACGATGCGATTGTCGTGTAGAGTCGTAAAAGCGACCTGAGTGCCGTCGAGTGAGAGCGCGGGAGTCAGGCAAATCGTGTTCAGATGTGTGATCTGCTTCTGGTTGGAGCCGTCGTAATCCATTATCCAGAGTTCTTTCACGCGTGGCGACATGCGGCGGATGAACAGTATCTTGCTCTGAGAGATCCCCGGGATGCCGCCGCCCAAGCGCAAAATAATGTCGTCGGCGAATTTGTGGGCGGCGAGCCGCGCGCCGTCCTTGGTTGCCTCTTCCTGATATTGCTTGCCGAATACGACTGGCTCGCCGGCGTTCGCGGGGTCTATAAGCCAGCCCTGCAGGAAGAGCTGCTGCCCATTCGTGCTGGCATTGCCGATCGCCAGCATCTGCGCGCTGGCTGGAGGACGGCTCCACTCCTGGGCTTTCACTTCGGCGGGGTTGGAGGGCATGGAAAGCGGGAAGAAACTACGGCTCACCAGGTCGAAGATTCCTGCGTAATCCAGGTCATTCCAGAGAACTTCATCGAAGGTGCGCATCAACTCGGATGTTTCAGGAGTGGCGCGGAAGTTGGAGACGGCGAGACGAGTTTTCGCTTGGCCGATGCCTGTGCCACTTTTAATGATGTCCTGCTGTGCACCTTGAGCAGCGCCCGTTGCGATCAGCAACGCGAGAAATACGCGCGCAAGCGAGAGCGCCGCACCCGGCCACCTATCTAGGGCGCCGGAAAAACGGAAATGTGTTTTCAATTTCACGTTTAATCCTCTCATCTTATCGCTCATCGTCTGAAATCAAACCAAAATTCCACCGCTACGCTGGAAGCACGATACTCCGGCGGCAACGGCGGCATGGGATTAGAGTCGATGATGGCGCGCAGAGCGGAGCGGTCGAGCGAAGGGATGCCGCTGGAGGTAGTGAGTTGCGGGTACATGATCTGCCCATCCCTTTGAATCTGAAACGTCACATACAGGCGCGGAGCCGAACGGATGTTAGGGTCCACAGTGCCTTGTAGCCAGTTACTGCTGATGCGGTTCCGGATGGCTGTCACATACCACCCGAAACGTGAGCCGAAATCGCCGGAGTTCTGGTCGAAAGCGAAACCTCCGGTACCCGCGTCACTCCGGAACATGCCATAAGGGCCCTGTACGGGACCGCCTGCGCCGTACGGGATTTCACTTCCCGGCGGAGGCCCTTTATCGAGCCTATGAAGACGAGCTTCCTGGCGCGAACGAGGCGGCGGCGATGGCACCGTGCGGCGGGCGTTCTTCCCAGGAAGTTCCACGGCTTTTTCCGGCGCAGGCTTAGGCTGCGGCTTGGGAGCCTCCGAGTAGTGCAGCCCCGGCTCCTCATTGGCAACTTTGTTGGTGGTGACGACCGGAGCCGGCGGCGGCAGGGGGATGCTGGCCGAGCTTACTAGTTTCACCGTAGCGGCCGAGCCGCCGCCCGCACCCTCGCCCCACAGCATACTGTCACGGCCAATTGCTGCGCCCCAGATCGCAGCAGCCAGCAATACACCATGTCCAATAGCGGAGATCAGAACCGGTCTCTGCAGCCGGTCGCCATTGAAGGCCACTTCTGCAATCATTAGTTTCTACTCAGATTACGTTCAGCTTTCAGCGGCTGATTGCTGATATGCCGAAAGCGAATCATTTCTTCTCTTGGTACGGCTCCGTCACCATGCTGATCTGCTCGATTCCGGCTTGCCGCAGCTCATCCACCACCATGGCGACTGTTCCGAAGGGAACGCTCTTGTCGGAACGTAGAAACACCGATTGATCCTGCCGGGGCCCCATCTTGGAGCGCAACTGAGGAGCTAGGTCGTGGATGTTCACCGCATCGTTGCCAAGGAACAGCCGTTGTCCCTGATCAATGCTCACGACCAATCTTTCCTGTGAAATTTCTCTTACCGTTTTGGTCTGCGGCACGTCAAGCTCGATCCCGGACTGCAGAATGGGAGCGGTCAGCATGAAGATGATCAGCAGCACCAGCAGCACGTCCACAAACGGCGTGACGTTAATATCGGAGAGCGACGTCTGCGTTCTGCCTTGAGGGCTGGTAAATGCCATGTGGCACCTCTATAAAAACCGTTTCCGGCTCCCGCCGGTCGCGACCTCGCAAAATGCTTAGATGCTGTTTCGCTCCGCGGCGTTGAGGAATTCCAAAGAAAAACCATCCATCATATTCCCGAACTCCCGGATACTGCTGAGGAACTGGTTATAGGCGATGACGGCAGGAATGGCCACGAATAGACCCGCGGCGGTAGCCACCAGTGCTTCGGCGATCCCCGGCCCTACTGCGCGCAGGCTTGCTGCACCCGCAGAACTCAGGCCAAGGAAAGCGTTCATGATGCCCCAAACGGTACCGAACAGGCCTATGAATGGGGCCACGGCACCAGTTGTGGCCAACCAGCTCAAGCGCCTTTCTAGCAAGCTAAGTTGCTGAGCGGCTGCAACTTGAAGGACGCGGCCGAGAGCGGTGGGGTTCTTTACCGGCCCACCGGGATTACCGACTTGCGCTGAAACTTCTCGGTATCCCGCATCGAAGATGGCCTTGAGCGGATGTGGGCCGAAGTTCTCCGACATGACATTCATCTCCGCCAGCCGGTGCGTTTTGTGAAAAGCACGCACAAATCGATCCGCATCCGCGCGGATGGCCTTAAATCGGCGCCATTTGGAGTAGATGATTGCCCAGGAGAAAACCGAGAAGAACAGCAGCAGCAGCAGTACGATCTTGGCGACCACCCCGGTCTGCGCGATTAGATTACCGATGGTACCTTGCCAAGCAATAGAAGGTAGGATAGCAAGCAAATTCAATTATTTCCTCGAATCATGGTAGAGCAATAGTAAGCCCCGCAAATTCTGATCTCTGCCAAGTTAGCACAGGCGGAAAAACACAGTCAATTTACAACGGTCCGTCGAGCATAATCAAAACGGTACAGTACGGCGGGTTCCAAACAGGAGAGACCAACATGAAGAACTACCGCGGTTATCGCCGCCCGTCGTGCCGCCAAGATAGATGCAGTAGATGAAGACGAGCGGGAATATCAGGCCGGTTTTCTCCTATGTTCCTGAATCTCTTTGCCGTTTCGTGAATCTGAAAAACAGGGTGCATTGACAACGCGCATTGATATGAGGGGGCGAACGCTGAGGCCGCCGCATGTTATGACGGCGGCAACCGTGTTAAGCTGAGGTCGTAACGCTTGTGATTTCTCTTCGCAGTTATTTGTTCCGGTTGAAAGCAGGACGTTATGAACCAGCACGGCGCCGTAGCCGACAAACTGACCGATGAAGAGTTGGTGCAGCGCGTCCAGCGGGGAGATAAGGATGCGTTCGGCGTTCTCGTTAAGCGCCACGAGCGGAGTGTCTACTGGATGATCGAAGCGATTCTCCACAACCAGGCGGATTCGGAGGAAATCCTGCAGGAAAGCTTTCTGAAGGCTCTGCAGCACATCGGCGATTTCCGCGGTGAATCGCGTTTCGCCACTTGGCTCATTCGCATCGCCATCAACGAAGCTCGCATGCGGCAGCGTAAGTACCGCCCGGGGCAGTATGAGTCGCTCGACGAGGAAAAGAGCGAGGACTCCGACTTTCACCCCCGCGAGCTGAGCGACTGGCGTCCCAGCCCGGAACAGGAAGTGGCTCAGGAAGAAGTTGCCAGGTTGTTGCGCCGAGCGATTCAGTCCCTGCCCGAGATCTACCGCCAAGTATTCGTGCTGCGCGACGTGCAGCACCTGTCCACGGAGGAAACGGCTGCCGCGCTCGGCATCACCATCCCCGCAACCAAAACGCGCCTGCTGCGGGCACGGCTTATGGCCCGAGAATTCCTCGCCCCGCATTTCAAGTCCAGCGCTCAGCCCGGGAGGGCCGTCTTATGATTCGCTGCGAAGACATTCTGCGAGAGGTCTCCGAACTTTTGGACGACGAGATCACCGCGGAGATGCGGATACAGATCGAGACGCATCTATGCGCCTGCCGACATTGTAAAGTGTTGGTGGACACCACCAGAAAGACGCTGACGCTGGTCTCGAGCTACACAGTGCTGGAGCTGCCCGAGGGAGTCTCTGCGCGGCTGCTTGATCGGCTGGCCAAACACATGGAGAGCGGGCCTTCCCAATGAAATCTGCTCCTCTCAAACCGCAGCGCCGTCTATTTTTCATACATAATTCAACAGGAGCCGCAGATGGCAGAATTGATCCATACTTCGCATGTGAAAATCGTGAAGGATAAAGGGCCGAACCGTCGGGCCTTCATCGAAAATTTCCCCGAGCCGGTGCGCTACGGCGTGCACGGCGGTATCAAGAAGTTCTACGGCGTGGAACCGGAGGAGGAAGTTCCCGCGACGATTGATCACGTCGTCGCCGCCGTCGGTGGCTGAATGACTGGAACGCTGGCCGGGGCGCTGGCGGCACGAAAGATTCCCACTCAGCCGGACCGGCTCACGGCGGAAGTGGAGGGATTCGTGGAGAACGTGGAAGGGACTCCAGTCATTACCCGTATTCGGGTCCACTACAAAGTTCGAGTCCCGCAAGGAAAACGTGAAGAGGCCGAGCGCGCCATTCAAGTTCATGAAAAAGGCTGCCCGGTCGCACAAAGCGTAAAGCGGGGCATCCAGATCGAATGGGACGGCCGCATCGAGGAAGACGTCTGACGGACTCTCGAAGGACCAGAATGTGGAGTAACTGGAGCAGAATATCCGGTCACTCTGGTATTAAAATAGCTCCATAAGTTCCCCCTGGCGGGGGTCGATAAGGAGAAGAAACATGGTTAAGGGGAAGCGAATTGGGAGTTACCTGTCCATGCTCGTCATGGGGGGAGCATTGGTGTTGAGCGGCATGATCCTGAGCCAGTCTTCATTGGCCCAGGATGCCGGGAAGAATACCCAAACAATGGAAGGCACGGTCAGCGATGCGATGTGCGGGGCAACCCATCATCTGCCGGATGCCGCCAAGTGCACCATAGGCTGCACAAGGAAGGGCTCGGCCTTCGCGCTCGTAGTGGGTGACAAGGTCTACAAGCTGGAAGGCAATACGGATGGCCTCCATAAGTTGGCTGGCGTGAAGGCGAAGGTAACGGGCCAAGTCAGCGGCGACACCATCAAGGTGGACAAAGTGGAAGCCGCCAGTTAAGACTTTCGTTTCACAATCGAAACGGCCACTCTGCGCAACGCAGAGTGGCCGTTTGTATTTTCAGAGCCGCGCGCACTAGAGGCGATGCCGTAAGGGCATGGCTTCAGCCATGCCGAAAACCAGGCTACACCTCAGGGGTTTAAACCCCTGAGGGCCGCGCTAATCGGCACGACTAAAGTCGTGCCCTTACAATTCCGCGCACTATACATCTATTATGAAAAATGCCCCAGGAAGCCTGCGCCTCGACTTCAGTTCGTGAACAGGCGTCGGCTCGGGGTCCGCCCCCGCTCGCTCACGGTCGCGGTTCTGAGGGGCTATTGGGCGGCGCCAGGGTGATCACCACGTCGCCGGGGCGGCCGAGGCGAAGTTGTTCGCGCGCGAGTTTTTCGATGGCTTGCGGGTCGCTGCGGAGATCCTGAATCCTGTCAGTGAGCAGAACTTTCTCCTGCTTCAGTTTCTGGATCTCGGCGCTGAGGGCCTGGATCTGAATGCGGCGGCGGCGGCGCGCCATGTACCCATTGGTCCCGAAGATTTCTCGGATGCTAATGGACAGCAGCGCCAGCCCGCAGATAGCGACAATGGTGTAACGTTTGGTTTGTTGAACGTTTTCAGGTGCGAGTAAGTTTCGCATCATCCAAACAAGAACTGGCGGCCTGCTTCGTTCAGTTCGTGCAGTTCCTTCTCCGTGGTGGCCTCGCAGTAGAGCCGGCAAACAGGCTCGGTGCCGGAGAGCCGGAACAATACCCAGGAGCCATCGTCTAAAATCAGCTTCAGGCCATCGGTGCGAACTGTCTTCGCAACGCGATGGCCACTAAACGAACTATAATCCTGCTTGCTGCGCTCGGCGAAGCGCTTCTTGAGATCTTCCGTCAATGTTACATTTGAGCGACTGGGGTAATAGCTTCCCACTTTCCGAAAAAGCTCGGCAATCTGCGCGCGCAGCGGCTGACGGCGGCTCGCGACCATCTCGGCTACCAACAGGCAGGCCAGAATACCGTCCTTCTCCGGGACGTGGTGACGAATGGTGAGTCCGGCGCTTTCCTCCCCACCGAGAACTATTTTGTCCTGCTCGATCAGCTCGCCGATGAACTTGAATCCTACCGGAGTTTCGTAAAGCGGTATCTTGTGAAACGCAGCGACGGCATCAATCAGATGCGTGCTGGCGACACTCCTGGCAACACCTCCGTGCCAGCCATTCTGCCCAGCCCAGGAGCGCGATTCCATCAGGTAATCCAGCAGTAGTGCGAGTATGTGGTTCGGCGATATGAAGGTTTTATCCTCGTCCAGAATGCCGAAGCGATCGGCGTCACCATCAGTGGAGAGGCCCACCTGCGCACCGCGCTCCACCATGGTCTTACCCAACTCTTCCAGGTACTCCTCGGCAGGCTCCGGAGCATGGCCTCCGAACAGCACATCACGCTGGTCGTGTATGGTCAGCACGTCAACATCTACGCTACGCAGCAGAGAATCCAAGTATCCGCGGCCCGCCCCGTACAGAGGATCGTAGACCAGGCGCAGCCCGGCCGTGCGGATCACATCCAGATTCACCTTGCTGGCGAGATCTTTCAGGTAACTGTCGCGCACCTCGATCGCCTCGATGGAACCGGCGCGTTCGGCGCCCGGTGCGTGTTCTGTGGCCTTTTGCGACAGCACCTGAATATGCGTCTCTATCTCGCGCGTAACTTCCGGAAGAGCCGGAGCGCCGTTGCGCATCGAGAATTTGATTCCGTTATATTCCGGGGGATTGTGAGATGCCGTGAAATTAACCGCGCCATCGGTATTGCGCCGCCGGATTTCATATGCCACTGCGGGCGTCGGCACGGCATCCGAGCACAGAAAGCAGTCAATGCCATGGCTCGCCAGAAGTCTGGCGGATTCCGCAGCAAAACGCTCCGACATGAAGCGCGTGTCATAGCCAACGACGAGCGACGGCCGGCCTGCGCTGCAGGAAGCGAGCACGTAACGTGCAATGGCTGATACCACCAGGCGAACGTTGGACGCTGTGAATTCATCTGCAATGATTGCGCGCCACCCGGATGTGCCGAATTTTAGGTTAGCCATAGTGGTATTCTAAGATATGATCCAACGGAACATCTATAGCTGACGCCCCTCCGTTACTTGTCTCAATGTCAGGGGGCAGACAATCGGAGGTTTCCTGATGACCGACAAAGTTGTGGTATTGATGACCTGCAAAACCGCCAAAGAGGCTGTGCGAATCGCGCGGCACTTGCTCGATAAGCACCTCATCGCGTGCGCCAACCTCGTGCCGCAAGTTCGCTCGATTTACCACTGGAAGGGGAAAGTCGCTGACGAAAAAGAATGCTGGATGCTGCTGAAGTCGACGCGCGAGTTAATGCCCGCGCTGCGCATCGAAGTGGAGAAAGAGCACAGCTATTCGGTACCCGAGTTGATCGCTCTGCCTATCATTGACGGGTCACCCAATTATCTGAACTGGCTGAACAAGGAATTGGCCAGCGCAAGTTAGGTGGGCCAGCGCGCCATTCCCCGTAACCTGAGCGACTGTGACGAACCGCCACCATGGGCGTTCAAATACGTTCGAGGGCTTGATCCAGATCTGCCAGAAGGTCTTCCACATCTTCAATACCTACCGAGAGCCGCACCAGCCCTTGCGTGATCCCCAGACGCTGGCGCTCGTCTTCCGAGAGATAAGCGTGCGTCATCGTGGCCGGATGGCAGATCAGCGTCTCGACGCCGCCCAGGCTTTCGGCCAGCGAGCACAGCCGGACATTGTTCAATACCGTACGCGCATTTTCGAGCGAGCCGGTCTCGAACGCCATCATTCCGCCAAACCCGCTCGTCTGTTTCTTACTCAAGTCATACTGCGGATCATTCGGCAACCCGGGGTAGTACACCTTGCAAATCTTGCGATGCCCCGCGAGGTAAGCGGAGATTCTCAGCGCGTTCGCTTCGTGCTGCCGCATGCGCACGGCCAGCGTCTTTACACCGCGCAACACAAGCCACGCATCGAAAGGGTTCATCACGGCTCCGGCCGCGTTTTGAATAAACTTAAGCCGAGCAGCATCATCTTCGCGGGCGAGAACCGCCGCGCCCCCTACCCCATCGCTGTGTCCGTTGAGATACTTCGTCGTGGAGTGCACCACAATATCGGCTCCAAATGTCAACGGGGTTTGAAAGTATGGGGAGAGGAAGGTGTTGTCCACCACCAGCCGAATGCCACGTGGCTGCGTGATGGCGGCTACGGCCCCCAAATCTGTGATGTTCATCAGAGGATTAGTCGGTGTTTCCACGTAAACCATTTTTGTGTTCGATTTAAGCGCCCGCTCAACATTTGCCGCCTGCGTCGTATCTACATAGGTGAATTCCAGGCCGAAGGTCTTCAAGATGGCGTTGAACAGACGCGGGACTCCGCCGTACGCTTCCTGCGAACAGATCACGTGATCGCCGCTCTTGAGCAGCGTCATCACGGCGTTGATCGCCGCCATCCCGGAAGCGAAAGCCAGAGCACTATGGCCGCGCTCCAGTACGGCAAGATTGCGCTCCAGAGCCGCCCGAGTAGGATTTCCAGTGCGAGAGTATTCGTACCCCTTATGTTTGCCCAACTCCTCCTGCACATAAGTGGAGGTCTGAAAAATCGGAACCACTACTGCTCCCGTTGTGGGGTCGGGTTCCTGCCCTTTATGAATGGCGTCGGTTGCAAAACCCATCCGTTGATCCTCTCTCCTGTTTTAGCGGACACTACTCTGCTTTCGCCGGCCGCAACGGTTCGCTCTGTGATAGAATGGGTCAGATTTTATGAGAAGTCTATCTTTACGAAACCCGATTCATGTGCTGGCGGTAGCTCTCATCGTCGGCGCTACCGTCCTGCCCATGACCGCGGCGGACGAGAAAAGCCGTCTCATCGTGCAAGTGATGACTGAGCAGAACAAAAAACCGGTGGCCAGCGCTCACGTCATAGTGCGGTTCGTCAGCGGCAAAAAGCTCTTCATCAAAGACAAGAAGACCAGTTGGGAGGCGCAGACCAACCGCCGCGGTGAACTCATCATGGATGACATCCCGCTAGGCCGTGTTAAAATCCAGGTGATTGCGAAGGGTTATCAGACGCATGGTGAGGAGTTCGAGATCAGCAAACTCGAAGAGAATCTCACGATTTTGCTCAAGCCACCCGCCAAGCAAGTCTCCGCGTATTAGCTCGAAATTCGTTCGAGTACACCCCCTAAGGTGTTTACTGTAATACCAGTCCTTTCAGCTACTCCTGTTTCGGGCCTGCTATGGGCTCGTAAGTAACTGAAATAAAGAAGCATAACCCCTCCGAGATACCCTGCTGCAGCACAGTGCACCGGGCGGTAAACAGAATCGTCAGTAAGGATTAGGAACCTGAGGAAACCAATTTCCACACGGTTTTCCACAGCCTTGGAGGAAAACAACCTAAGTCGAGGCCAAGTCAACAGTTATGGCCCGATTAACGCCGATCGTGTCAATTTAGGTACTAAATGAGAGAAAGTGAGGACAATAAAAGGCGAGGTGATGGGAACGCATAAAAAAAGGCCGGGCGGTAAACCCCGGCCTTTTGCACCCTTACAGCGTCCTCCCCTTCTCGCCGGCGCTCTCGGTCAGCACGGCCTGTGCCGCCGCGAGGCGTGCGATGGGTACGCGATACGGCGAGCAACTGACGTAGTCCAGGCCGACTTGATGGCAGAACTCGACGGAACTCGGGTCTCCGCCGTGCTCGCCGCAGATGCCCACTTCCAGGCCAGGACGCGCTTCCCGGCCCTTCTCAGTCGCCATTCTTACCAGCGCACCCACGCCGGAGCGATCCAGGGTGGCAAAGGGATCCTGTTGCAGGATGCCTTGGTTGACGTATGGCTCCAAAAATTTGCCGCTATCATCACGCGAGAAGCCGAAGGTGGTCTGTGTCAGGTCGTTGGTGCCGAAGCTGAAGAACTCGGCCTCCGCTGCAATTTCGTTCGCCACCAGCGCGGCGCGCGGAACTTCAATCATAGTGCCGACCAGGTATGTGACCTTGGTGCCCGCCTTTTCAAACACCTCTGTCGCCACGCGATCCACAATCTGCTTTTGCAGCGCCAGTTCCTGCCGGCTGCCGACCAGCGGCACCATGATCTCGGGGATCACCTTCTTTCCTTCGTTGGTCACCTTCACGGCAGCTTCAAAGATGGCGCGGGCCTGCATCTCGGTGATCTCAGGATAAGTGATTCCCAAGCGGCAGCCGCGCAGCCCCAACATGGGATTCAACTCGTGAAGCTGCTCAACGCGCGCCAGAATCTTCTCTTTCTCCTTAACCTTCGGCGAGCGCGGACTCTTCTGCTTCAGCAGCGCCACTTCGACCATCAACTCCTCGCGCTTCGGAAGGAACTCGTGCAGTGGCGGGTCCAGCAGGCGAATGATCACCGGCAGCCCTTCCATAGCCCGGAACAGACCGGCGAAGTCCGCCCGCTGCATTGGCAGCAGCTTGGCAAGCGACTTGCGCCGGTCCTTTTCAGTCTCGGCCATGATCATAGCCTGCACGTGCGGCAGGCGGTCTGCGGCGAAGAACATGTGTTCCGTGCGGCAGAGGCCGATGCCCTGCGCCCCGAAGCGGCGAGCCACCTGCGCATCTCGTGGTATGTCGGCATTGGCGCGCACGCCCAGGCGGCGGACCTCGTCGGCCCAGCTCATGAATTTCGCAAAGACGCCACTGGTCGGATCGGGATCAACCGTGTGCGCTTTTCCCAAAAACACGCGCCCGGTCGAGCCATCGAGTGAGATCCACTCGCCTTCTTTCATGGCCTTGCCGTCCACCAGCATGCGTTTGTTCTTCTCGTCAACAGTGATGGAAGTGCAACCGACTACGCAGCATTTGCCCATACCGCGTCCCACCACCGCTGCGTGGCTGGTCATTCCGCCTCGCGCTGTGAGGATTCCGGCGGCCGCTTCCATGCCGTGAATATCATCGGGGACGGTTTCGGCACGCACCAGAATGACTGGTCCTTTCTTGCCCTGCTTCACGGCTTCATCGGCAGTGAATACGATATGACCGACAGCCGCGCCGGGCGATGCAGGCAGCCCTTTCGCGATTACCTTCAGCCCCTGCTTTTCGTCCAGCACCGGATGCAGCCACTGATCAAGCTGCGCGGGTTCGACGCGCTGCAGCGCTTCGGCCTTGGTGATCAGCCCTTCCTCCACCATATCGACGGCGACCTTCACCGCAGCCTTGCCGGTGCGCTTGCCGTTGCGCGTCTGCAGCATGAAGAGCTTGCCTTCCTGGATGGTGAACTCGAAGTCCTGCACGTCCTTGTAGTGCTGCTCCAGGCGCGTGGTGGTCTCGCGCAACTGGTTGTAGACGGCCGGCATTTCTTTTTCGAGTTCGGCGATCGGCACCGGCGTGCGGATGCCCGCGACTACATCCTCGCCCTGCGCGTTCATTAGAAACTCGCCATAAAACTCTTTCTCGCCGGTGGAGGGATTACGCGTAAAGCCTACGCCCGTCCCGCTAGTATTGCCCAGGTTTCCGAACACCATGGTCTGCACGTTGACTGCGGTGCCGAGCGACTCGGAGATGTTGTTCATCCTGCGATAGTGAGCGGCGCGGGGATTGTACCAGGAGCGAAATACGGCATTGCGCGCCATGACAAGTTGTTCATGCCCGTCCTGCGGAAAGGGTTTGCCGGTTTTTTTCTGAACCAGCTTCTTGTAACCGGCGATGACGGCTTGCAAATCTTCGGCGGTCAAGTCCGTATCCAGGTGCACTTTCTTCTTTTTCTTGACGCCCTCGAAGATTTCGTCAAAGTCGCCCTTTGGAATCTCCAGCACCACGTTGCCGAACATCTGAATGAAGCGGCGATAGCAGTCGTAGGCGAAGCGCGGATTGCTGGTCTTGGCCGCCAGCGTCTTTACGGTTTCGTCGTTTAGCCCGAGGTTTAAGACGGTGTCCATCATTCCCGGCATGGAAAATTTCGCCCCGGAACGCACGCTGACCAGCAGCGGGTTCTCGGGCGAGCCGAGCTTTTGCCCCGTCACCTGCTCCAGGCGCGCCACCGCCTCGCGAACTTCCTGCTCCAGAGAATCTGGCAGTGTGCTGTTGTTATCGAAATACAGGCGGCAGGCCCGCGTGGAAATGGTGAAGCCAGGAGGGACCGGCAGGCCGGCGTTGGTCATCTCGGCCAGGCCCGCGCCTTTGCCGCCCAACTCATCCTTCATCTGGCCGTGGCCGTCGGCTTTGCCTTCGGCGAAAAAGTAGACGTATTTATTATTCCTGTTGGTCGTTTCTCCGGTCGCCGGAGCGTCCTGCACTATTGCGCCTGTCATGATGCCTCCATATTGCTTTGATATCCAGAAAACGTGACGCCAAATATATTGTCAGGGCACGCCTTCAGGCGTGCCGTTGAAAGCGATAAACAGAGGGGCTTTAGCCCCTGAGATACGTCACGGCCCCTCAGCGGCTGAAGCCGATCTGCGGGGTGAAACTTTTTTGGCATGGCTGAAGCCATGCCCTGACGGCTCCCTCAATTCGGGGATCCGCCAGCATGGTTACTAAATGCGAGCCCTTACGGTCGCGGCTCGGTTTTGTCGGAAACCACTATCTCGGAGAAGTCCGCGATGGTGGAAAACTCGGACAGAAGTTTTTGCAATAGACTGAGCCGATTCTGGCGGACTTTCGCATCGGGAGCCATCACCAGAATCTTGTCAAAGAATAAGTCTACATCCGGCCGCAAAGAGGCGATAGCCTCCAGCGCCGCAACATAGTTTCCAGCTGCCTTGTGCCGCGCCACTTCGGCTGACACGTCCATGTATCGCTGATGAAGCTGAGCCTCCGGGCCGGGCTCAAATAAATCGGTGTCCAACTCTTCGGGTTCAAACGCTTGGGTCTTGCGCGCCTGCTGCAAGATGTTCTTGATGCGCTTGAAGGCCACTGCCAACGGTTCAAAGTTTTCAGTCGGGCGAATGCGGGAGACTGCCGCGATGGTGTTCAGCAGCACGGGGACAGATTCGCGCTGTGCTCCGGCCTCTAACACGGCATTGACCTCGTCGTACGCAAACCCGCGAACATCGCGCGCGTAATAGCGGAGGCGGTCGATCAAGAATTCCGGTAACCGGTTTAGGGCATCCCAATCAGTATGCCCCTCAGGTTGATGGCTGCTATACACTTCTTCGGTTCTCCGTAGCAGTGAAGCTATAGTCAGCGGCAAGCGATGATCAAGGAGAATTCTGATTACTCCTTGAGCAGCACGCCGAAGAGCAAACGGGTCTTTAGAGCCGGAGGGAGCAAGCCCCACGCCGAAGCATCCGACCAGTGTATCCATGCGATCCGCCAGCGACACCAAGGCCCCTTGGAGCGTGCGCGGCGAAGGATCGTCCATCGACTGCGGTTTGTATTGATCGTAGATAGCAGTCGCAATTTCTTTGGGGAGGCCTTCACGCTCGGCGTACAATCCGCCTATCACACCCTGGAGTTCGGTGAATTCTTTGACTAGCTCCGTAGTCAAATCACACTTCGCGAGCTTGGCGGCTTTTTGCACCTCAGGCAACGAAACAGTCTGCGCCACATCGGACGGCAGTTCGCTCACAAGCAGTGCGGTGAGTTCCGCCATGCGTGACGCCTTGTCGTAATAAGACCCGAGTCGCGACTGGAACGTGACGCTTCGCAGCAGATCCAATCGCTCTTCAAGACGGAGTTTGCCGTCCGTTTCCCAAAAGAATCGCGCGTCGTTGAAGCGAGCGCGCAAAACGCGCTCATTGCCGTGGCGGATAGCGCCCTTGGAATCCCCATCAAGGTTCATCACGGCAATAAACCGCGGTGCGAGCAAGCCGTCAGGCTGCTCCACTGAGAAATACTTCTGGTGGCCCCGCATGACGGTGATCAGGACCTCTTGCGGTAACGAAAGGTAGCCGGGATCGAAGCTTCCCATCAGGGGAGTTGGATATTCGGTAAGGTAGACCAGCGTATTCAGAAGCTCCAGGTTCTGCTTGATGCGAAAACCGTTGTCCGAAGCAAGCAGCGCCTCGATGTTGTCGAGGATGCGCGCCCGGCGCTCGCCGGCATCGAGCAATACAAAATTCTTGGCCAGCGCTTCACGATAGTTGGCGAAATCAGTGACCCTGACGCGAGGTTTGCCAAGCCTGCGGTGTCCAAACGTCCAGTTGCCCGCGCGCACTTCGCCGATCGAGCAAGGGATCACGCGCCCGCCGAACAGCGCCAGCAGCGAACGAATCGGCCGGACGAAATACGGCCCTGCTTTCGACTCCCAGTACATACTACGTGGGAAGGAGATACCCTGAACCGCCTGCGGTATTAATTCGCGCAAAATCTCCACCGCTGGTTTGCCGCGCTCTTTCTTTTTGAAAGCAAGATACTCGCCCTTGGGTGTGGAAACTGTCTGCAGCTTTTCAACTTTTGTGTCCATCTTGGAGGCAAAGCTCAGCGCGGCGGCTGTTGGTTTGCCGTCACCGTCAAATGCGACACGTTTGGGCGGCCCTTGCACCATCTCGGCGGAATCGGGCTGGCGGGCCGGGAGTGACGCGCAGTACGCCACCAGGCGGCGCGGCGTCGAGTACATCTCCAGCGCGGCAGTGGTATCGCCGCTAAGCCGCGAGCGCGAGAAGCCCTCCTCCAGCAGACGCTTCAGATCGGCGAGCGCCGGTTCGATCATGCTGGCGGGGATCTCCTCAACGCCAATTTCTAACAGGAATTCTTTGGTATCTGAGGGCACGATGAAAGAGAGAAGCCGGAAGCCAGGAGTCAGAAGTCAGAATGAAAACTTCGGAGCTCTGTACTTCACTAGTTTATGTATCCACTCCTTGAGATTTGCGGATCTACACCAACACACGCCGCAAGTCACAAGCCGGTCGCCAGAATTGCGTTTGCGGGGTTTTCTTCTGGCTTCTGGCTTCTGGCTTCGGACTGCTGTGCTTGCTGATCCAAATACGCTGCCGCCACACCGCACGCCAGCGTGCGGATGCGGCCGATCACGGCTACGCGCTCCGTGACGCTGATGGCGCCGCGGGCGTCCAGAAGATTGAATAAATGCGAGCACTTGAGAACCTCATCATAGGCAGCGAGTACCGGGACCCGTGACTTCATTGCCGGATGGCTCAATATCCGATAGGCGTCCACTAAGCCCTGACATTCTTGCTCATGAAGTTGGAGGAGTTTCCATAGCTTGTCAATCGAGGCCAGCTCGAAGCTGTAGACGGAAAACTGTTGCTCTTCCATCAAGCGCACGCGGCCATAGGTGGTGTCCTCGTTCCAGAGCATGTCATAGACGCTGTCGGTGTCTTGCAGAAACGAGGAGAGCCGCTCCAGGCCATAGGTCAGCTCCACGGAGACCGGCTCCAGGTCATGGCCTCCGCACTGCTGAAAATACGTGAACTGCGTGACCTCCAGACCGTCGAGCATGACCTGCCAACCGATTCCCCAAGCCCCCAGCGTCGGCGCTTCCCAGTTGTCCTCTTCAAACTTCAGGTCGTGATGGCGAAGGTCGATACCAATTTTTTCAAGACTCTTTAGGTAGATTTCCTGAATGTCCGCCGGTGATGGCTTCAGAATCACCTGCCATTGCAGGTGCTTGTACAGACGGTTGGGATTCTCGCCATAACGTCCGTCAGCGGGGCGGCGGCTGGGCTGGACATACGCGACTTTATAAGGCTGCGGCCCCAGAACACGCAAGAACGTCTCGGGACTCATGGTGCCGGCACCCATCTCGACGTCATAAGGCAACTGGATCACACAGCCGCGCCCCGCCCAATAATCGGTGAGTCGCGCGATCAGTTCCTGCAATGTCTTGGCGGGTTTCATGTCAATCAGAGCCGCGACCGCGCGGGTATATGGGGTTGTCCGTTTACAGCCCTTCCACCAATGGTCGTGTGATTAGCTTCCGTTCCAGATGCTTCTCGACCTGCTGCTCGAGGAGTCTTCGCAAATCTTCAGCGCGGCTCTTGCCCCATCCTTCATCGGGGATGGCGGCGAGAGATCGCTCCATCATGCCGTGCGCCAGGCTGCGCGAGTCTCCGCTCAATGACCAACTGCCGTCGGACCGGCAGGTTTTGCACTGCAGCCCCTGAGATTCCAGGCGGAACCAAGCCGCTTCACCCGGATCGAGTGAGCCCTGGCAGCGTGAGCACGTATCTAAGGGCGGGAGAAAACCAGCCAGCGTAACGGCCCACAGATCGAAATAAGTGAGCGGGCGCCAGATGTCGCCATGCCCGATCTCATTCATCACCAACAAAACCAGGCGGAAGAACGGGTCGTTCACTTCGCGCTCCGGCAGCAACAGCTCGCAGACCTCCGCGATATAACTGAAGGCCACGCCTGCCGCATAGTCGCTCTGGAGTTCAAAGAACGACTGCACCAACTCGCAGGATTCCAGCCGTACCAGCTCGCGCGATTCCTGCTCGAAATAGCGCACGCGAACGTGGGAAAGCCGCTCCAGTGACGCACCAAACCGCTTGACGCTGCGGCGGGCGTTGTGTGCCACGCCACGCGTCCGGCCACCTCCGCGGGAGAAGAAACTGACGATTTTGTCGGCTTCGCTCAGCGGGTAGGTTCGTAAAATAATGGCTTCCGTTTCACGAACCGGCATCGAGAGATGCCCCCTGGTATCCCCAGCGCGACACCGGTGGCCGTGGGGAGGCCTTGCCTGTCCTTTCCGGCAATCCCGCCTGAAACACCAAAAAGTAACACAGAATCAACAGAAAGGGCAAACTCCCGTTGGCTTGCCTATCCACCATCCCGACCTACGCAAATGGCTCCGCCGTTAACAGCAGCACGGTCCTACCGGCCTGAAGCAACATTCTCGCCGCTCATCGCCAGTCGCACAAGACCGCACCGGAACGGGAGCAGCGCGCTGTTCAGGTTGCGGCAACAATTGCCTACCTTCGGTGCCCGCCGTCT
The DNA here is from genome assembly GCA_016191085.1 of Acidobacteriota bacterium. Taxonomy (GTDB): domain Bacteria; phylum Acidobacteriota; class Terriglobia; order 2-12-FULL-54-10; family 2-12-FULL-54-10; genus JACPPJ01. The sequence goes on from JACPPJ010000055.1 coordinate 29,422, forward strand.
CATCCGTGAGTTCGATCTCCCCATTAGTCATGGTGCTCTGCTCGCCGTGCTCTGTTCGCCCCAACCCACAAAGCAGACCTCAGCCCATGGGCAGGTCGTTCAGCAGCTCAATCCGCGTCTCTCCAGCTTTGCTTGCCGGCACCCACAGCGCTCGATCCCCACGGCGGATACTTGTGCCTAGGCATCCGTACGTCAGTTGCCCCGCGAATCAGAACGTCCGGCCGATGGTAAATCGGAGTGTTCGTGCGGGTTCAGAGTACGGGCGGCTGGAGCCGAACGCAGCGACGTAGCTCTGATACGTAATGCTGTTGGGGAACAGCGAGCGATCGGCAAGCGGCTGCGGGAAAATGTCCGAGTTGAATCGCAGCGGATTGTAAGCCCAGTAGACGCGGAACGGCGCGTTCACCACCGGCAGCACGACTTGCAGTTCAATTCCCGTAGATGCGCGCCACTGTGTGTTCGTGCCCCTGGAGATGTCAAGATTCTTTTTGAAGCTGATGTCAGGGAACTGCGACGAGAGTTGCTGCAAACGCTGATCCGTCAACTGCAACTGGGATCTTCGCCAGACCGTATTCAGTCCGATATCGCCGAAGAGAGCCAGTGTCACAGGACCAAAGATGGGGATACGGTATTCGAAATTGCCGATGAGCTTACTGTCACCACCGGGGAAGGTAATTCGGTTAATAGGAACCGTCATGATTTGAGGCTGGAATTCTTCCTGGCCGATGTTGCTCAATCCGGTCGTAACGCGCGGAGTCCCGTCGGAATTGAACACGTTCATGGTGGCAACGTCGGGAATGTAGACGATTGGACTGATGGTGTAAAAATCGAATCCTCGAATGTCCGTCTCTCCGCCGATATAGAAGCGCGAGAACGGAGGAATCAGGCGCCCACCAAAACCACTCATAGTAGAAGCCAACAGGTGCATACCCCAGACCCTGTTCCCTCCGGCGGGATGGAACCAGCGATAATCGACGGTAGGACGCCACATGCGGACGTTCCCGCCCAAGCCAGACAGCTCCAGGCTGACCAAAATGCCCGTACCACGTGTTGGCGTCATCGGGTTGTTCACCGTGCTGTACTGATAAGTTGGGATGACCTTACTGGTGCGTATGCCTTCCAGCGAATTGGGGCCGCTGAGGCCGTCAAAGTTCAAATATTGAAAGTAGAGTGACGACGCTTCGCTGAAGGTCTTGATGCTACTGATGTCATAACCGTATGTCAGCCCAAAACGGGAGAAGTTATTGTGCAGCGGGTAACTGGCGAACGCAGTGAATCCGTAACTTGACTGCCGGTAATTCTGGATGTTTTCGGCGCCGGCAAGCTCGATCAGCGGGCGCAGGTCCTGTCCGGCCAGAATCGAAATCTGCTGCGCCTGGTTGTAGTTGAATCGGTTCGAGTACATCGTGAACCCGGTTTGGAGCGGCCGGTCGAATGCGTACGGATGCGTGATTCCCAGTACGATATTGCGCTCCAGGCTGCCTAGCTGCGCGTCGAGCGTCAGGGTCTCACCCTGCCCGAGGAAGTTGTTCGTTTGGTAATTGAAGCCGACAAAGCTGCCTGATAGCCCGCTCACGCCTCCTGTAAAGCCAATGGCGTTCTTCCCCTTCTCTTGCACTTTCAGGTTAATGTCCACCGTGCCTTCGCGATTATTAGGCTGCACATCAGAATCTTTGGGATCGAGCTTTTCGAAGTAGCCGAGTTGGTTCAGCCGCAACAGACTCAGTTCCCATAAGCGGCTATTAAAGAGCGAACCCTCCTGCAGCATTAACTCGCGGCGGATCACTTTGTCGCGGGTTGTGGTGTTGCCCGCGAATTCGATACGCCGGACCGTGAACTGCTTGTCCTCTTCAATGTTGAAGACCATGCTAATGCGGCGGTCTTGATCATTGATCTCAGTGTCGGGACTGGCTACAAAGTTGATGTATCCGTACTCGCCGTAAATCTTGCGCATGTTCTCCAGACCCTTACGGACCTTGGAGACGTTGAAGACGTCGCCCTCCTTCATCTCGAACAGCGGCCGCAGCGCGTTGTCGGGATCTCTAAAGAGCTTCACTCCTTGGAAAGTCATTGATCCAAGCTGATACTGGCCACCTTCTACCAGCGGAACCACGATATCGACTCTGCGGCCCGGTTTGCCGCTCTTGAAGACGGGAATGCGTATCCCACCGCCGGTCGTGACGGTATTGATTCTCGGCTCGTTCACAAGGGCCTTGAAGTAGCCCTTGTTCTGATACGCTCCGCGCACGAACTCCATGTCTTCGTCCAACTTATTCTTGTCAAAAGTCTTACTGAAGATGTTTTCGAGGATAATCGAATGCGGAATGCCGATCGGCCGGGAGTGCCTCATGGAGCGGACCAAGGCGCGACGCCCGATGACGGTGTTTCCTTCGAAATCAATGCGCCCGATCTTGACCTTAGGACCTTCGTCAATATTGAACGTGAGCGCGACCGAAGACGGCGGAATTGGCTTGGTGTCCACTGCAACGGTGGCGTACTGGCGTCCACGCTCAGCGAGCAACTGCTTCAACACAACTTCGGCGCGCTTAATCTTGGTGGGTTCAAACCGGCTCTCGACCGAAAGGCCGACCTTCCGCTCCTTGAAGCGATCTAAAATGTCCGAAGTGGTTACGGACTTATTACCTTTGTACTCGATGCTGCGGATGAGCGCCTTCTCCTTCACCTCAAAGATGACAACTTTGCCATTCTCGCCATCCTCGACTTTGAGAACTACGTCCTCGAACAAGCCGGTGTTATAAAGCGCCATAAAGTCACGGCGCAATGCGTTTTCGTCGTATGGATCGCCTGGTTTGACGAAGATTCGGGCGCGCATGGTAGCGGCCGGTACGCGGCGATTGCCACGGAATTGCACGCTCTCAATGACCCCGGGTGCGCTCTGCGCCCAAAGGCCACTGCTCAATGTGAGTAGAATGAAAAGACTGAGAACCAAGGACCGCAGTGTCGAGCGGCTCCTGGAAAACCTAACTGTGGGGGAACGATGATTCATGGAACTATGTATTACCGATAACAGCCAAACTTTGCACGATCCCGCCTCGCCCCCTCCCGCGCTTACAAAATGCGTGCTGTGCAAGTAATCAGATAGAAACACGGCATGCGCGGTGATCGTGGGAAAACAGGCCGGAACTAAATTTTATAGCAGAAGTTTGCTGGGAAAGAAAGCAAACGGCCCCCGGAACCCGGACAAGGTGGGCACCCCACGCGACGATCCTCGCGAGCGTGGGGACCCCGGGTGGGGGCCCGCCAGCTATGTCTGTCCTACAAAAAGGGGAGTTGGCTCTCCCGCGCTGTCAACCTGCCGGTAGTACAGTCCGTCTCCTTCCAGGAAAACTTCCAGGAACGCGGGCCTCGATATGCCGCCCTGGATCAGTGCTTCAGAAAGCGGATCTTCGATGTACTTCTGCAAGGCGCGCCGCAGCGGCCGAGCCCCGTAAGAACGATCCTTGCACGTCTTCTCCAAAATCCACTTCTCAGCATCGCCCGTGAGGGTGATGGTAATTTCCTTATGGCTGAGGCTCTGGTTGATCTGCCCCACCATCAGTTGAATCACCTGGATTAGGTCTTCATCGGTCAGCGGGTTGAACAGAATGATCTCGTCCAAGCGATTGAGGAACTCAGGATTGAAGATTCGCCGAACCTCGACGCGAACCACTTCCTCAGTCTCTTTGGCCAGCGACTCAGCGGCGGGCGGCTGGAACCCCATCTTACCTCGCTTTTCGAGCGCCCGCGCGCCGATGTTGGAGGTCATGATGATGATGGTGTTCTTGAAGTCCACCGTGTTGCCAAGCCCGTCTGTGAGCTGTCCGTCCTCATACACCTGCAACAGTATATTGAAGATATCCGGATGCGCCTTCTCAATTTCATCCAGCAAAATCACCGAATAGGGCGCCCGCTTGACGCGCTCAGTCAACTGCCCGCCCTCTTCGTAACCCACATAGCCCGGAGGCGAGCCTATCAGCTTCGATACGGCGTGCTTCTCCATGAACTCGGACATATCGAAGCGGATCAGTGCCTTTTCACTTCCGAACAAGAACTGCGCCAGGCTGCGCGCAACTTCCGTCTTTCCGACGCCCGTAGGCCCCAGGAAGAGGAACGACCCAACCGGTCGCGTGGGATTCTTGAGTCCAGCGCGCGAGCGACGTATGGCTCTGGCCAGCGCCGAGATGGCGCGGTCCTGACTGATCACACGCTTGTGAAGTTCATCCTCAATCCTGAGCAGCTTCGCCATCTCCTCTTCTTTGATTGAGGTCACCGGGACGCCCGTCCATCGCGCCACTACGTCTTCAATGTCTTCCTTGCCGACCGTGCCGCTGCTGGATTCATCCAGATGATATTTCTCGCGCATGCCGCGGAGGTTTTCACGTTCTTTACGTTCCTCATCACTGTAGAAACGCGCCTTCTCGAATTCGTGATTCGCGATGGCGTTCTCCATGCGATGGACGATGAACTTGATCCGTTTTTGTATGTCGGCCAGCTCTTCCGGCAAGGTGGTCTGCCGCAGCTTGACGCGTGCGCCCGCTTCGTCGATCAGGTCAATCGCCTTGTCGGGCAGATAGCGGTCCGGGATGTAACGGTTGGAATTATAAACAGCGGAATATAGCGATTCGTCCGTATAAGTGACGGCGTGGAACTTCTCGTAACGATCTTTAATACCGAACAGTACCTTGATGGCGTCTGTTTCGTTCGGCGGCGGAACTTTCACTGCCTGGAAGCGGCGTTCCAGCGAACGGTCTCGCTCGATGGATTTGCGGAACTCGGCGGGGGTCGTGGCGCCGATGCACTGAATCTCGCCGCGGGAGAGGGCAGGTTTAAGAATGTTCGCCGCGTCCAGTGAGCCCTCCGCGGAGCCTGCGCCAACCAATGTGTGCAACTCATCAATGAAGATGATGGCATTCTGATTTTCCATCAACTCCTTCATGATGGTTTTCAGCCGTTCCTCGAACTGGCCGCGGTATTTGGTTCCGGCAACAATTAGTGACAGATCGAGCGCCAGGATGCGCTTGTCAGCAAGAAATGACGGCACTTCGCCATCCGCAATCCTCTGCGCAAGCCCCTCCACGATGGCCGTCTTGCCAACACCAGGCTCCCCGATCAACACAGGATTGTTTTTGGTGCGGCGGCAGAGGATCTGCACGAGGCGCTCCAGTTCTCCTTCGCGGCCGATCAGCGGATCCAGAACGTTGTCAAGAGCCGCTTGCGTCAAATCCCGGCTGAATTCGGCCAACAGAGAGCTTTCTTTGGGACGAGAAGCGGCAACTTTTTCCGTTTGGGAACGGACCAGCTCTTCGCGAATCGTGGAGAGCCTCAACCCGCGTTCGCGCAGAATCTCCGCCGCGAAGCACTTTTCTTCGCGCAGCAGACCCAGCAGCAAATGCTCAGTGCCGATATGCTTATGCGACAGCCTCTCCGCTTCTTCCGCGGCATAGGCCAGCACACGCTTGCACTCGTGGCTGAGCGGCAGATCGACGGAGGTAGAGACTTTTTCCCGAATGGTGGTATGTCCTTCGATCTGTTTGCGGATGGATTCGATGGAAGCGTGGGAGCGCAGGAAACGGTTCGTGAGCGCCTTGTCCTCACGAAGCAGGCCGAGCAGGAGGTGCTCGGTTTCGATGTAGGGGCTCCCAAACTGGCTGGCCTCATATCGGGCGAAGAAGATCACCCGGCGGGCTTTCTCGGTGTATCGTTCGAACATGTTTCCCTTCCCGAAGCGTTAAACTGCTCGCCGCTCCAATAGGGGGACGTCACCGCATCGTTTGAGAAAAGGAGACGGTCTCCAGCCGCCCGTTCTCCAGAGCAAGCACGCGATCACAGCGCTGCGCAAAACCCATGTTGTGGGTCACCAACACCGTCGTCATCCCGTGCTCCCGATGTAACAGTTGCATTAAGTCCGCGATTCGTTCTCCATTGCCCGCGTCGAGGTTGCCGGTGGGCTCATCCGCCATGAGCACTTTGGGTCCACCGGCCAACGCTCTAGCCAATGCCACCCGCTGTTGCTCGCCGCCAGAAAGTTCTCCCGCCCGGTGAAAACCTCGATCGTTTAACCCTACCCGCTCCAACCATTCCGCAGCCCTTACTGCGGCCTCCGCACTGCTCAGGCCCCGTATTCTCAAGGGCATTCCAACGTTCTCTAGAGCCGTAAATTCCGGCAGCAGGTAGTTGAGTTGCCACACGAATCCGAAATTTTCGTTGCGCAACCTGCTTTTTTCTGCGTCGGAAAGACTTGAATACGGCACCCCCTTGAAGTATATCTCACCGCCGCTCGCGATGTCTAGCGTACCGAGGATCTGCAGCAGCGTACTTTTTCCGCTACCCGATTCTCCAACGATCGCCACCATTTCTCCTGGTCGCACGTTCAGGTCCAAATCGTCGAGCACCACCAAATCGGAGCGACCCGAACGGAAAACCTTTCGCAACTTCTCAGCGCGCAACAAATTCACTCCCTATTTAACTTAGATGCCGAAGTGACAATATGGGTCCAAATGAGTGTCATTTTCTGATAACTGTCATATATGTGCGCGCAGCATTTACTCATAACGCAGCGCCTCGGCAGGAGTGATGGAGGCCGCGCTCCAGGCAGGATACAGCGTTGCCAGGAAACTGATTAACAGCGCCATTCCGGCTACCCATATCGCATCAGTGGCTCGTGTGTTGAAAGGAACGTAAGATATTGAGTAGATGTTCGGGTCCAACTCTATAAGCCGTTGCGCGCTTCCAAGCCAGGAGAGGAGATAGCCTCCTATCAGTCCTAACACCGTTCCTGCGCAACCGATCATCACTCCCTGCAGCATGAAAATATTGCGAATCTGCTGGCGCTGCGCGCCCAGCGAGACGAGGATTGCAATATCGCGCACCTTCTCCATTACCATCATGATCAGCGAAATAAGAATGTTCAGTGCCGCAATGCAAACGACGATGCCGATGGTGATGAAGGTCACCCTCTTTTCCATCTTCAGCGCGCTGAAGAGAGCGCGGTTCTGCTCCATCCAATTCGTGGTTCCGAAACCGTTGCCGGCCTGGCGTTGCAAATCCGCACCCACCTCGGCAGCACGGTAGATGTCATCAATTTTGAACTCCAGTACCGAGACCACATCACTCAACCCCAACAGTTGCTGAGCCGCACGAATGTTTGTGAATGCCCAACTGGAATCGAACTCATAGAAACCCGAATCAAACACGCCCGCCACGCGGAAATATTGATACCGCGGAACGAGTCCTAATGGCGTCAGATGCCCTTGCGGGCTGATCAGCAAAACGCTGTCTCCGGGCGAAGCGCCGAGGGTATCCGCCATCCGCTTGCCGATCACTACCGGCGGCTCGCTGCCCGCCGGGACCTCCGCGTTTAACGGCGCGGCAGAACCTTCGCGTACGGAATCGAGCAGGTTCCCGACCTTCGACTCCGCCGAGGCATCCACTCCCTTCAGGATCATCTGCGACGAGCGGTTAGCATGCGAGACCAGCACAGTGCCGTAAAGCGCGGGCGCGGACGCCAGCACGTGCGGCGAGTTTCCCAGCTTCGCCAGCACGGAGCGCCAGTCGCGAATTCCCTCACCATCCTGCCGTTGCACGTTCACGTGGGCGGTGGCGCCAAGCAGCCTGCCTTGCAGGTCCTGACGAAAGCCATTGTTGATTGCCAGCGCCACGATCAGCGCCGTCACGCCCGCGGCAATTCCCAGCACGGACAAAGCCGTGATTACCGAGATCACCGCCACTTTGCGTTTGGCGCGCAAATAACGCAGTGCCACAAACAGCTCAAAATCCACGCAGCCTCCGTGCCTGTCGGCGAACAATACCTAGCTAAGAACCATTGTAGGACATCAGCGCGTACAAAGGCGTTTCATAAACAGGCATTTCGAGCAGGTGGGCAGGTGCTATTGGCTGCCGTCTGGGGTAGCAGTTTCCGGCCGCAACAGCGGAAACAGAATCACGTCGCGGATGGAGCGGGAGTTGGTAACCAGCATGGTCAGCCGGTCGATACCGATGCCTTCGCCGGCAGTCGGTGGCATGCCATAGCACAAGGCGCGAATGTAATCTTCATCCATGCCGTGTGCTTCGGCCACTCCTTGCTCGCGGAGCGCCATCTGTGCCTCGAACCGCTTTCTCTGTTCTTCGGGGTCGTTCAGCTCGCTGTAAGCGTTCGCAATCTCCATGCCCGCCACATACAGCTCGAACCGCTCGACCCACCCCGGCTCGTCGGGTTTGCTTTTCGCCAGCGGCGAGACTTCCACCGGAAACTCGCAGATGAACGTCGGCTGCACCAGCTTGGTCTCACAGACCGCCTCAAAGAGATTCGCAATAGTTGACCCATTGGTTTCTTCCGGAGGCGCCAGGAGAGGTTGTGAGGGGTTCAGGCGGTTCCATGCTTCGACCACTGCGAGGGTGCGACGACGGTCGCAGAAATCCTCTATTGCGGGCCGCGACGCATCTTCCGGCCAGAACTCTCGTATGGCTTGGCGCATGGTGTAGCGATGGAAACGGGAGAAATCGATGCGATACTCGCCAAATTCTACGGAGGTCGTGCCGCAGGCCTCCATCACAACTTCCGGCAGCAGTTGTTCGGTCAGCGCGATCAGGTCGCGGTAATCGCTATAGGCCTGGTAGAACTCCAGCATGGTAAATTCCGGATTGTGATGCGTGGAGATGCCTTCGTTACGAAAGTTGCGATTGATTTCATACACGCGGTCAAAGCCGCCCACTACCAGCCGCTTGAGATAAAGCTCCGGCGCGATTCGAAGATACAAGTCAAGATCGAGAGCGTTGTGATGCGTGTGAAACGGCCGCGCCGCAGCGCCTCCAGCCTGCGGCTGCATCATCGGAGTCTCCACCTCGATATATCCGCGCCGCTCCATCGCCGAGCGCAGCGCGCGAATCAACCGGCTGCGCACCGCAAATACCTTGCGCACCTCGGGGTTCGCCAGGAGGTCCAAATAACGCTGCCGGTAGCGAGCTTCGACGTCCTGCAGTCCGTGCCATTTCTCCGGCATGGGAAGCATGGCCTTGGCTAATAAAGTGAGGTTCGTGACATGAACTGACAGCTCGCCCGTGCGGGTACGGAACAGGTATCCCTCAACGCCTACCAGGTCTCCGAGGTCGAGCAACTCGTATAAATGGAATGCCCGCTCGCCGACGGCATCTTTACGGACGTAGATCTGCAATCGGCTGCCGCCCTGAGTAAGGTCGGCGAATCCAGCCTTGCCATGCCCGCGGATCGCTTGCAAGCGCCCGCAAACCCGCACCTCAGGCTTCGCTTGGGCTAACTCCTCGGCGGATTGCGAAGCGTACGCCTCCGTGATCTGCGCGACGGTATGGGAGAAATCGAATTTGTATGGATATGCAGCGAACCCGAGAGCCTCAATCTGTTCCAGCTTAGCGCGCCTCTGTTCGAGGAGTTCCAGTTCGAAGGACAAAGCAGCCTGACTTTCCGGCCAGCGTCCGGTCTCACGCAGCCGATGTGTTCGATTTGCAATGCCCAATTTACAACAAAAGCGTGGCGGAACAAACGACGCGCAGCCGACGGAAACACACTCTGAAACAATCGTGCTCCGGACACACTCGCGAGAGCGCGAGCATCTGTCCATCGAAAGCTGGCATGTGTTCACAGGTTCCTCTACAATGACGCATACTATATTGGGGTTTTCGGGTGCGCTCTCAGCAATTGGCCGGGAGAGGAAATGAGTTCGAGCACAGAATCACGCACGTGGACCAACAATGCATCAGGTCAGTCCTTTTCGTCCACCGGACGCCTTGCGATGCTTTTTGGAATTTCGATTTTGCTGCTCATGATGACCCGTTTGCCATTTTTCCCGCAGTATTTTTATTCCTTTGACGAAGTAAACCTCGCGCTGGCACTGCACGAATTTGATCCGACGCGCAATCAACCTCAGCCACCTGGTTATCCTCTGTTCGTGGGTGAGGAACGCCTGTTCGCTGTGCTGCTTGGCACGCCCGAACGGACGTTTGCGTTCCTGGCAAGCCTGATTAGCGGCTTGGCTCTGGGGGTGATGTACCTGCTAGGCAGACGGATGTTCTCGCCCACAGTCGGGTTGATCGCCGCAATCTTACTGTTTGCCAATCCGGTCTTCTGGTTCTCCAGCCTGACTTCGCCGCTGCGCCCGCATCTGGCGCTCATATCACTGCTTGTCGCATACACATGCTGGCGGGCCATGTCCGGCGAGCGCCGCTACTTCTACGCCGCCTCGCTGGCGTTGGGGCTGGGCAGCGGATTCCGTCCAGAATTGCTGGCGGTGCTGTTTCCTCTGTGGGCCTGGACTGCCTGGCAGTACCGCACTCGCACGGTTGAGCTGATTCGCGCTACGGTTCTCCTGGCGATCAGTTGCCTGCTTTGGGTCGGAGTGCTGGTTGTTGCTGCCGGCGGTTTTCGTCATCTGACGCAAGCGTTCTCTGAATACTTGTTTATTCAGACGCAGCAGACTTCGATGCTGGCAGACCCGCGAGCGGGATCATGGATGCGATGGGTCGGGCGAGGATTGCTGTGGAACGGGCTCGGCGTTCTGTCGTGGATATGGGCGGTCCCGTTCGGCTGGATGCACCGCCGCTTTCTCGGGGAACACAAACAACTGCTGGTCTTCCTCGGCGTGTGGTTTCTGCCTCCCTTTATTTTTAATCTTGGTTTTCACATTGCAGCGCCTGATCATGCGCTATCCACCATCCCGTTCCTCTGCCTGGCGGGCGCATTCTGCCTGGACTCCATGGGCCAGAGCGTGCTGCGTCGCTTTCCTGAACTGAAGGAGGGCATGGCGTTACTGATCGGCATTGCGCTCATCATAAATCTGCTGTTGTTCTTTGGCGAGTTTCCACTTCCGAAGCATACACCGGCGGCTGGGTTCCGCGGATTGCAATCCGCCACGGATGCAATCCGGATCGGCACGTACGAAACGTCGTATGCCAGGATTCGGTGGGTAGACCAAATGATGGAACTCGGCACCGTGCAAATTCAAAGTCTGAAGTCCAGCGCGCACGGTTCGGTAGTCATTGTATGGGGCAGGGACGGCGAACCGGTGTGGAGAAAGATCTGTTACTACCTGCCTTCGGAAAGAGTTTGGGTGCTCGATGAACCAGGACAACTGGCGACTTCTGCCGCCGCAGCCCAACTCTGGGTCGGCAACGCCAAACCGTCGAGACTCACCCGGCCCCTGCCGATCCGAGTACCCCTTCCGAAAGGCGCGCGATTGATTTGGATAATAAGCCCAGCATCTGTTGAAAGTTTGGGGCGCGCAGTCCCGCTGCAGAATGCCGCGCCTCTGTATTACACCGATCTGCCCGCCGAAGCAGCGGCGTTTCGATGGGGCTCGTTTGAATTCGCGCCGCAGTAGCGAATTACTCGATTCCGCACGTTTCTCACGTTTGCAATCTGCGTGATCTGTGAAATCTGTGGATCGTTCAGGAGAGTTGATCGCATGCCATTTGAAAAGATCGCGCTCGATGTATCGGGAGGCATCGCCATCGTTACGTTTCGGAATCCCGAGAAGCTGAATGCCTGGGACGGACAGATGTTGCAAGAATTGAAGGCCGCCTGGAAGAACATTGCGCGGGATGACCAGGTGCGTGTAGCCATTCTCACCGGCGAAGGCAGAGCGTTTTCCGTGGGCGCTGATTTGAACTGGTTCACTCCCGATGTGCCGACACATCAGTTCCGTATCCAGGCAATCGAGGCTCACGATTTCTTCGATGCCGTCGAGAACCTTGAGAAACCCGTAATTGCAGCTATTAACGGCACGTGCGTGGGCGGTGGTCTCGAGCTGGCGCTTTCGTGCGATCTGCGTATCGCATGCGACACAGCACGGTTCGGGTTTCCAGAAGTGAACGCTGGTATCATCCCCGGCTCAGGCGGATGCTCGCGCTTGGCCCGTTTGGTTGGCGTGGGTGCGGCCAAGGAGCTCGTGATGACGGGCGAGTTGATAGGAGCCGCCGAAGCCAAAGAGATGCGGCTCGTGAATGCCGTGGTGCCCACGGATCAAGTGCTTCCCAAAGCAAAAGAGTTCGCGGCGAAGTTGATGAAGCGCGGTCCGCTCGCGGTCGGCATGGCAAAACAGATCATCAACACCGCCTTGAGCGTCGATGCCGCAACGGGCAGAGCACTCGAGCGGCTCGGCCAGAGCATTCTGCTGACAACCGCTGATGCGCAAGAGGGTTTCCGCGCGTTCCGTGAAAAACGCCCGCCAAAGTTCTCCGGCCGGTAAGCTGGGAGCCTGCTGGGGACTCAACGTGTAATTCACGTCACGCTATAATGAGATTCAACGATGAAGGTGGTCCGAGCATGGGATTATTCTACGTAAGAGGATCGTTAACAGGTCCCACGGGAACGAGAGAAGATACTGAATTTCTAGTTGATACTGGCGCAACCCTGTTGACTGTGCCCCGCTCCATGGCGGAGCGACTTCAACTTGCCCCCACACGCTCTCAGCGCATCATGATCGCGGGAGGACAACGCGCCGTCTGGCCCGTAGCTGAGGTCCGTCTCATCCTCAATGGCAGTGAAACAACGACGCCCTGCTTCATTTCGCCGGAAGGTCCGCCCCTGCTCGGCGCAGTTGCTCTGGAAAGTCTTTTTCTGGCAGTTGATCCAGTCGCGAAACGGCTGGTTCCCGTGGATGGGTTCGTGGGCGTTGTACGCCGCGCAATTAGAAAAACCGCCGGTTCTTGTTTTCGTCTGGAACGTCGAGGCCCAGTTTGGCGATGAGCGGCGCCACATCCTGGATGTACTGCTGGCGCAGTTCGCCATTGGTGTGCTTCTTCAAACCCCATTTGATGTATTCGTGCTGGCGCTTTGATTCGGAGTGTCCGAACATATCGAGCGCCGCCGGATGCCACTTCTCCACTGCTCTCTGCGCCTCTTCTTTTCCCTTGACGGATTCGCATACCCGCTCCAGGCGGTCGTATCCCATGGTGGTGTGCCCGCGCTCATCCTTCACAACCATCGGGGCTATCTTCGCCAGAACGACGTAGCTGGAGTTCACCCATTCGTTCGCCTGGTACATCCCTACGCGATCAGTGAAAAAATTCACCGCCGCGAGCTCCGTCCAGGTGGTAAATTTCATGTGAAACGCATACTGCGTCACCGGAATGTCCTCATCGGCAAGAGCGGGATCGAGATCTCGGGCGATGTTGTAGAACAACTCGCTGTGCCCGACCTCCTGCCAGCAGTAACTGGCGGTGCGCACGCGCTCGTACGGCGACGGAGCCTGATAGGTTCCCACCATCCAGACCTGCGTGAGGAAATCCAATATCGCGGTGCGCGAGATCATCTCGATCCCGTGCTCGACGCAGCAGAGCTTAACCAGAAGCTTGCGATAATCCTCCGGCATGTCATCGTTCAAATCGTATTTCTGGATCTCCGATGCTGTGAACATGAACTGCCTCCCGCCGGATGTGATCGAACGTTCGTTCTAGTAGAATACACGCACGCCCGTCGCGAGAGCAACCACAACGATAGCGCGCGGGGGACGTGATGGCCATCACTGTATCCGACTCGTCGCGCGCGCTATGGTGGAAGTGAAAGGATGAACGCGCGTTGCATTCATCAAGACCGTTATACCGAGGAGGACAATATGAATCTCAAGACAGGTGAGGTTTGGATTTGTCAGGAACCGTGCTGTAAAGCTGAGATCGTGGTTCGGCGTGGAGCCAATCCAGACTGCCCCGGAAACTTCAACATTCGTTGTTGCTGTGGCAAGGAGATGGTCCGCGAACAAACCACACAGACGAAGGAGCCAGCACTTGCTGGAGCGAAGAAGGCGTGACGCCATCGTCGCGGGTACCTAGCAGATAGAACTCTGCCCGCCTGATCATGCCCTGGCTAGCTATGGCGTGGATCACAAAGTGGGTGTCCACGGGTTCGGGGCTAGCTGGCCAGGGTGGGGTTGGGAACTTCCTGCTCGTCAAGAGCGAACATCGCTATCTAATAGATACTCTCCTCGCCAGGGAGAGGGGGGGTGGTCGATGGAGTCTTGCGGTGCTGGCTAATCTGCTCGTACGCATAGGCGAGCCTGAGCAAGGCCGGTTCGCTAAAGGGTTTGCCCAGAATTTGAATCGCGATCGGCAATCCTTCAGACGTAAATCCGGCTGGCACGACCACGGAAGGGAGCCCCGTGTAAGAGCTTAAGCGGTTGCCGCTTCCGAACGGACGAGCGTCCCCAACTTTTGGTGCAATGAGGGTTTTGAAAGGAAAAACAAGGGCGTCCAACTGGAGGCGATCCATGAGGCCAGTGAGGGCATTCCTCATCATCTCCTGGTTCTTGAGCGCCGCGTGGTAGGGCTTGTGATGATCCAGATCCAGGGGACCGCGCTCCACCCAGGTTCGGATAGCAGAACTCACGATGTTCCCAGCCTTTTCGACCATCTCCTCCAGGCTGTGGATGGGAGCATCCGGTCCGAGACGTGTCAGATAGTGATTCTTATAAGTATGTCCCTCGAACGGATATACCCCAGCATCCTGCAACGCCGCAAACAGGTCGAGGCCCGTTGAGACTGGATCGACAACGATGGCACCAGCGTCACGTATCTGCTGGATGGCCTTTGCAGTGAGAACCAGACCTTCCTTGTGTTCGGGACCTTTGCTAAACATGTCACGCAAGATCCCGATTCGTGCGCCTTGGAGACCTCTCTTGTCCAAAAATACGGTGTACGGTTCGGATGGAATATGCCCCAGACCCTGCATCGTCAAGAGATCGTCGGCATCAAAACCCGCAATGATGGATAAGACCACGGCGATATCATAGACAGACCTGCCCAACGGCCCGACGCGCTCCTGGGTAAACGAGTTTGCGATCACACCGCCCCGGCTGACGAGCCCCGCCGTGGGGATCATCCCTGCAATATTGCTGTCTGCGGCAGGAGCCAGGACCGAACCGCCGGTGTCGGTGCCCAGACCGACCGTGGCAAAGTACGCGGCCATCGCAGCACCCGTGCCGCTACTGGATGCACCAGGGATTCTCTCCAAGTCGTAAGGATTGATGGTTTGCCCGCCCAACGTACTCGACCCCCCCGGGGTAGGCCGTTCGCCAAACCAGTCGTTCAGGTTTGTCTTGGCTAGAATGATTGCTCCCGCATCCCGTAACCGTTTGATGACAAAAGCATCGCGGTGAGGCTGCGATTTTGCCATCGGAGCAAAACCTCCAGTTGTGGGCATGTCGTAGGTGTCGAAGAGATCCTTGACGACCACCGGAATTCCGTGTAACGGACTGCGGGGCCCTTTTGCCATCCGTTCGGCGTCGAGTGCGCGCGCCGTATCAAGGGCGTCAGCCTTGAGGGTAATGATGGCGTTGATGGTAGGACCTTTTTTATCGTACGCAGCAATGCGGTCGAGATACATCCGCACGAGCCGCTCACTGGTCAGCACACCCGCATTGAATCCAGCATTGATATCGGCGATGGTGGCGCTTTCAAGACGAAACGTTACGGCACTTGGTTCCGGTTCCGCGCGCGCAGTCCGAAGGGCTAATAGCAGCAGAGCGAGCACAACAACGAAGCAACGGCGGCGGATGACAGGATAATAGAATCGCCAAGTGTCGGTCATGCTATTTAATAATACCTCCTATGAATTTCCGATTTGATTTCTTCCCCTCGATGCAAAATTCTACCGGCCCTGATCGCTGGTCAGAACAACAGCTTCAGCGCGAACTGAATTTGTCGTGAACTGGTTAC
Organism: Acidobacteriota bacterium; assembly: GCA_016191085.1. Taxonomy (GTDB): domain Bacteria; phylum Acidobacteriota; class Terriglobia; order 2-12-FULL-54-10; family 2-12-FULL-54-10; genus JACPPJ01. The sequence continues at coordinate 45,100 of JACPPJ010000055.1, forward strand.
AGTGCTAGTAATGACTCCAGCATTGGCTAGAGGCGCTTGTACGTCTTGAGTGCCCGCGAAAATAATATTCGACGGATCATTAAAGTTGGCTCGGTTCAGAATATTGAAGGTTTCTACGCGGAACTGCAACTTTCCCCCTTCCCCTAGAAACTTCAGGGAAGTGTCTTTCACCAAGGAAAAATTCAAATTGGCCAGGCCAGGACCACGTAAGATATTCCGACCAGCACTGCCCAAAAACCCGGCCAGCTGGATCGAAAATGCACAAGGATCAATCCAGCGGTTCGGGGTACCCACCGGTGTGCCTGGCGCCACTCCCAGGCAACCTGTGCTAACGCCAGATGTGATGTTGCTGTTGTTGCGACCCAGGTTCAAGTCAGGACGGTCCGTAGTTCCACCGAAGGCGCCGGTAAGGCTCAACGAACGCGAGCGGTTACTCTGAAGCCGAGGGGTTACTGGATAGCCGCTTTGGAGGGCCAGGATACTGCTCACCCACCAGCCCTGAAGAACCTTTTGAAGGAACTGCCCCCCGACGGGGTGGGGTAGGCGGTAGATCGTACTGAAATGCAAAACGTGTGGTAGGTCAAAATGAGCAGGAGCTTTATCCAATTTGAGGTTTCCCGGGTAGACTGGACTGGTGCTGTTATTATCGGGTGTCAGCTGAAGGCTCGTTAAATCAAGAACCTTCGACCAAGTATAGGAGCCCAAGAATTGCAGCCCTTTGCTCAATCGCTTGTCTAACCCAACCTGCAACGAATTGTACCAGGAACTGCTAGCCGCGGTTCCGTACTGAACGGTCCCCCAATTGGGGTTGATCCTGGAGCTGGCGACGGTCCAGAACGGCTGACCATTAGGAAGGATAACCGGGACCGTGGGATTGCCCTCCAAGATGAGCGGTAGATTCAAGGCCCGTGAACCGGCATAGGATGTCGTGAAGGCCATGTCGAAGGGCAACTGCCGCTGCACCGTAAGATTGTATGACAGCAGCCGTGGCTGCTTCATATTGTAGTCTGGCGGACGAATGGCCCTGCCCACGGCAGCCGGAGGGAAAGCAAAGGGAAGCGTCAGCGTGAGAGGGTTCGCCACCGTGCTTGCCAGCGTGCTTTGGCTGGAAAACGGCGGAGAACTGGCGTTTCCTAAATCTCGAATGCTATTGAGATTCGCGATATCATACAGCAAACCAAAGCCACCTCGCACTGCTGTTTTCGCGTCCCCCATTACATCCCAAGCAAAGCCAAAACGGGGGCTAAGGTTGCGCAAGGAATTGTTCTTCCAAACCGGACCCACAGTGAACTCGGCATCATGCAGCAAGTCCCGCAGATTCGATGAACGACCAAACCTCTCCGTGGGCACCGTCGCGAATTCGTAGCGGAGTCCGATGTTCAATGTCAATCGGGTGTTTACCTTCCAATCATCCTGAGCGTAAAATCCTACCGTCCAGAATCTGTAGTCTCGGTCCGTTGTTGTGCCGGGAGTAACCGCAGTAATGCTGGTCGGTTGGCCCAACAAGAATTGCTGAATGTTCGCAAAGGTGGCGTTCCCTCGCGAGTTCGTGCCTTGCACCTTGGGTTGCCGGAAATGGTTGATGAGGGCGCCCATCTTTAAAGCGTGCCGTCCCCGTGTCAGGAACAGGTCATCGCCAATGGTGTAAATGTTTTGCGTACTGATACTAGGTACGCCGGCGCCAAATCCTGACACGCCGCCGATGGTCATGCTGCCAACCGGCGCTCCGGGCACAAACGACAACACAGGATCGGTGATATTCTTGAACGGAAGACCTACTAGTTTGGTACGACTAAAAGAAATTCGGGCGGTATTCAAGAGGGTCGGAGAAAATATATGGTCCTCTGATACCGTGACGAACTGGGGGCGGGTCGTCCGCAGATCTTGAAACTGCGGGAAGGGTGAAGTCAGGATCATCATGTTGTCATCCACGGTATAGCGGACGAACATGCTGTCGTTTGAGGAAACCGTCTGGTCTATTCGGAACTGCCCATAGTATTCATCGGTGGGTTGGCTGAACGGAAAGGTGAACTGGTTCAGGCCCAGATTGGGAGCAGGAAAAAGGGGTAGAAAAAGTTTAACGACCGGGGAAATCTGCGGTACCAATCCTCCATCCACCCTGCCGGAGAGTGGAATTGTATTGGAGACGTTAGTAACCCCCAAACGCTCCTTCAAGCTCTCAAAGACCGCATAGAAAAATGTTTTGTCCTTCTTAATGGGGCCGCCTATAGATGCTCCGAACTGGTTTCGCGTAAATGACGGCAGGCGCCGAGGAGTAATAGCGGTTATCTTATCAAAAAAGTTGCGCGCATCCACGGCGCTGTTGCGCAGGTACTCATATGCTGAGCCATGAAAGGAGTTGGTCCCGCCCTTACTTACAATTATCATTTGACTTCCCATCCGCATGCCATACTCGGCGCCAAATGAATTCGTGAGCAACCGAAACTCCCGGATCCCCTCTATGCCTAGAGTGGAGCCTGAGCTTCCCGCAGTAGTAGCATTGTTGTAATTTTGCATGATGGCCCCATCGAGCATGAAGTTATTGGAACGGGGAGTGGCGCCATTGGTGCTGAACCACACTCCCACGGCTACCGGTCCGCTGGGTTGGGGTCCTCGGTTCAAATTGTCCTGCGAAACACCCGTTTGGATGAAAGCCAGATCAATGTAGTTCCGGCCGTTTAGAGGCAAGTCGGCCACTTTCTGTTCATCCACTAAGCCGCCCAAGGAACCACTAGTGGTATTGACCAGGGGGGCTTCTGCGGTTACTTCGATGGCTTGCTCCACACCTCCCAGTTCCATGGTGATATTGATCACCGCTTCTTGCCCTACAGTTAACGTCAGCCCACTCCGCACTTGGGAGCGAAAACCAGGGTGCTCCACGCGCAGCTCATAGGCTCCCACCGGCAAGGCAGAGAAGCGGTAGGAACCGTCTGCAGCGGTGGCCGCCGTTCGGCTTTGTCCGGTTTCCACATGGCGCACCGTCAACTTGACCTCGGGCACAACCGCGCCGCTGGCGTCTTTGACCATTCCGAGAATCGTGGCCGTGGGCAATTGCGCTGAGGCCGTGAAGGCGCCGATCAGCAAAATAAAAAGCGCAGCCAGATAACTTCTTAGATCTACGCCCGCAATCCGTGCGGCTTTTCGTAACATAAAATCCTCCCGATCTTCAACTAATATTGCTTTGTTCTACTTTCGCTCCGGCGAGCTCCGTTTACTTAGCCAGTTTGTCCACCAACCATCGAACGATCATCGCTTCCAAATCCTCTTTCTTCTTTAGCATTTCCGATCCATGTCCGGCGTCATCAAAAAGCAGGAACTGACTGTATCTGTTTTTCGACATCAGGTAGGCCTCTCGTGCCAGATCGCCAAAGCTTCCTAGCTGGTAGGTCCTATCCTCCTGGCTGGCGATGAAGAATACCGGAACGTTTCTGGTGGTGAGAAACTCTTTGATAGCGTCGCTGCGGTGCTCCAAGGTCAATGCTACGATCGTCTTGATCCGGGCGTCTCCGAGGGATGCCCGAAAGGTTTGCTCAGTGCCGGCAGTGGCCCCGATGAGACCGATTCGGTTGGAGTCGACCCCCTCTTGGGAAGCAAGGAGATTGATTGCGGCCTTGGTATCCAGATAGTTGTTCTGTTGATCTTCGGGCTTCAGGTTCACACCGTAATGACCTTTCGGATCGTCCAGAGGCCGGTTCTTTCCCCGCCAGTCGTACGTAAGCGTTGCGATGCCTCGCTTGGCAAGCGCCTTGACCATACGGAAGTAAGTGTCCTCGTCATGCTGCGCTCCATGTACCAAAACCACACCAGGAACGTTGGCAGTCTTACTCGCGGATTCAGGAATTCGCAATCGCCCGTGCAAAGACCAGCCGTCCTCTGTATTAAACGAGATGGGCGTTTCGTTTCCCAGCCCTTTTACATTCGACGCCAGCCATTGCCCAACCTGTTCCGCCAGCCCTTCGAAACGGACAAACATGTTGGTTCCATGTCCGCTTTCAAGCAAAATCATATTGCTGTCTTTGTTTTTGGACAGGGCTAGCGCCCCCGCCATTTCGGGGAGGGTGTCTCTGTCATCTTTGCCTACCAGACAAAGAATCGGGACGTCACCTCGCGTCTTGATGTAATTCCGTGCACGGTCGCCCAAGATTCCCGATATTATTACATGCGCTTGTACTGCCGGATTCCGCGCTGCTTCCAGCAGTGCGTAATTGGCTCCAACCCCAGCCGACACAATCCCGATTCGCTTGGGATCTACCATCTTCTGTGATGTGAGGAATTCGGCCGCGCCCCGAACGTCCAACTGCAATTTGTCTATTTCTTCTGGCGAAAAGGTGTCATACAGTTTGCCATTGAGACTGTTCGCGTTCCCGCGAAAGTCCATGGTTAGGGCAGCCATACCGTGGTTCTTTGCGAGATTCCGCGCATGACTTTCGAAGGTGCCCCGCAGGATCCATCCTGGCTCGGTGATCAAAATGACTCCAGCCACCGGCAAGCGAGGAGCTTGGGGAAGATGCAGAGTTCCGACAATCGTCTTCCCATCTTCTGTAGGAAATGACACCACCGTCGGGGAGAGAGCCTGCCCAACACCGCTGCCACAGCCGCCAACAAAAGCCAAGAAAAACCCAATAACCGCTCGAATTGCTGCGTGCTGTGGGGCCACCATCGTGTTACCTCCCGATCGAATTTCCATCATTCGCTTTTTCAACTGCAATATCCGACGTCTATTCGCGTGCAAGCTACACCCGAACCCCCGGCGTGTCAAGCGAAATGACAAACAAGCTTGAATTCATCGACGGTTCCGGGCTACGATTCACTGCAATCGAGATCTTTCCGGCTATAGAACTTGCAGAGCGGAGGATCGCGACCGTGCCGGGCGCATCACGAGCAAAGCGGCAAAGAATTACCTAATTGCGAATTCAGTGTCAGCGAACGTAACCGTAAGACCCGAATTCAACGTCAAACAGATGGATTCGGCCGGTTTGATCAAAGCGACACGGCGCCCGAAAGGAATTCCAACGTTACATTGTTAGGAGGATGGGTAATGACAAGTCGCAGCACGCTTTTGATTTTATGTTTTATTTCGCTTTTCGTTTTGGTTGTGGGTTTGAAAGATGCTTCCACTCAACTGGAGCAGAAGCCGGCGGATGAGTACATCAAGAACATGGAGAAGCCCGACCGGGTCCTGAAGGTCAATGAGGTTGTTGAGAAGCTCAAACTCAAGCCCGGGGACATCGTGGCCGATATCGGCTCGGGTAGCGGCGTATATTCGATTCCGATGGCAAAGGCCATCGCGCCGAACGGCGTATTGTATGCCGTGGATATTGACCAGAAGATGCTCGACTACGTCGCCGAACGCGCCAAGAAGGAGGGGGTCACTAATCTCAAGACCGTGCTGGGCGAGTATGACGATCCCAAGCTGCCGGTGAACGTTGACGTGGCCTTTTTCCATCGCGTACTGCACATGATCGAGCGTCGTCAGGCGTACGTGAACTCCACGGCCAAGTACATGAAGCCCGATGGGCGGATCGTCATCATTGAGAAGAACCGCGTAGATTCGCCGGACAGTTGGATGTGGCTCAATCAGTCGGATGTGGATAATTGGATGGCAGCCCTCGCCTTTTACCCGGCCGAGAAATTCGCCGTGTTCGATGATCGGTACTTCGTCAGCTATCAGCGGCCCTACGGCAACAGCGTGCTCCTCAAGAAGAAAAAGGAAATGGAAAAGAAGGGCGAGTAATCAAGAGAGCGTTTTCAGATTCATGTATAGGTGGCCGAAAGTCGAAAGGACATCCGTGCTGGCGATAACAACAGCCAGTTAGCGAACCCCGGATGAAAAAAGCAAAAAGGGAGCTGGGCATTGCCCAACTCCCTGAATGTGACATCCGCCGCACGCGGAGTTCGGCTGATTAGGAGCATTTTCAGCTTTGCTATATAGCGAGGAGATGCGCGTAAGGGCATGGCTTCAGCCATGCCGAAACCAGGCTTCACCTCAGGGGTTTAAACCCCTGGGGGCCGCGCTAATCGGCACGACTAAAGTCGTGCCCTTACAATCCCGCGCACTATACATCTATTATGAAAATGCCCTAAGCGTGTGTCCGCTCGCCTTCGATGAACTCCTCGGTGGAGGTTGCGGCAAACGGCTGCACCGGTTCCTCTTCCTTCGGCGTAGGAGGTTCGGTGAGCAATCTGATGTTGCGGTAGTACTCCATCCCGGTTCCGGCGGGAATCAGCCGGCCCATGATGACGTTCTCCTTGAGGCCGCGAAGGTGATCCACCTTGCCGCTGATGGAAGCTTCGGTCAGCACGCGCGTGGTCTCCTGGAAGGACGCCGCCGAGATGAAAGAATCGGTTGACAGCGACGCCTTCGTGATTCCCAGCAGCAGCGGGCGGCCCGTAGCGGGATTGCCACCGTCGGCCAGTACGCGGGCGTTCTCCTCGCGGAACCGGAACTTGTCCACCTGTTCTTCCAGCAGGAATTCCGTATCGCCCACCTCTTCGATCTTCACCCAGCGCATCATCTGACGGACGATCACTTCGATGTGCTTGTCATTGATGTTGACGCCCTGCAGACGATAGACCTCCTGGATTTCATTCACCAAGTAGGCTTGCAACTCCTTCTCACCGAGGACGGCGAGGATGTCGTGCGGATTGCGAGGTCCGTCCATGAGCGGCTCGCCGGCCTTGACTCGTTCGCCTTCCTGCACGCTGAGGTGCACGCCTCTGGGGAGAGAGTATTCGCGCTCGGTGCCGTTCTCGTTGAGGACGTACACCTTGCGTTGTCCTTTGGTCACGTCGCCGTACTTGACCGTGCCGTCAATCTCGGTGATGACGGCGGTCTCACGCGGTCGGCGCGCCTCGAACAGTTCCACTACGCGCGGCAGACCGCCCGTGATGTCCTTGGTCTTGGTGGTTTCGCGCGGGATCTTGGCCAGCACGTCTCCCGGCGAGACCTCGTCTCCCTCCACCACCATCAGGTGAGCGCGGGTGGGCATCAGGTAAGACTTGCCCGCTTTATGCCGGCCGCCTTCTTTCTCCTCGCGGATCATGATCGCCGGCTGGTACTTCTCTTCCGGAGAATCGGTGACCACCCAGCGCGAAAGGCCGGTGACCTCGTCCACCTCCTCGTGCAGCGTGAGGCCTTTTTCGAGGTCCTTGAACTGCACGTTACCGCCCGCTTCGGTCAGAATCGAGAACGTGTACGGATCCCACTCGACCAGGATTTGTCCGACCGTAACCGGCTGGCCATCAGCTACCTTCACGCGTGCGCCGTAGATGATTGGGTACCGCTCGCGTTCGCGGCCTTTCTCGTCCACAACCAGAATGGCGCCGTTGCGGTTCATCACGACGTGATCGCCCTGCTTATTGCGAACGGTGACAAGGTTCGCGAACTTCACGAACCCGTTGTTCTTCACATCGAGAGTAGACTGCTCGGAGATTCGGCTGGCGGTTCCGCCGATGTGGAACGTGCGCATGGTCAACTGCGTTCCAGGCTCGCCTATGGACTGCGCCGCGATAACGCCCACGGCCTCGCCGAGCTCAACCAGTTTCCCGGTTGCCAGGTTGCGCCCGTAGCACATGATGCAAACGCCGCGTTTCGACTCGCAGGTTAGCACTGAGCGAATTTTGACGCGTTCGAGGCCGGCGAGCTGGATGGCCACAGCCAGGTCTTCCGTGATCTCCTGGTTCACGTCCACAATGATATTGCCTTCGTAATCCTTTACCTTTTCAAGTGACACGCGCCCCACAATGCGGTCGCGGAACGGCTCGATAATTTCGCCGCTTTCCACGATGGAGCCGACGTAAATGCCGTCCGCCGTACCGCAATCAAGTTCGCTAACGATCACGTCCTGAGCTACGTCTACGAGGCGGCGGGTCAGATAGCCGGAGTCGGCCGTCTTCAGCGCGGTATCCGCCAAGCCCTTGCGAGCGCCGTGCGTCGAAATGAAGTACTGCAGCACGGTGAGCCCTTCGCGGAAGTTAGCGGTGATGGGCGTCTCGATAATTTCGCCCGACGGTTTCGCCATCAAGCCGCGCATCCCGCTGAGCTGCCGGATCTGCTGCTTGGAGCCGCGCGACCCGGAATCGGCCATGATGTAGATGGGGTTGAATCTTTCGCCTTTCTGGTCCATCTCCTGCATGGCGTTGAACATTTCGTCGGCCACTTTCTCAGTGATGTTCGACCAGATGGCGATGACTTTGTTGTAGCGCTCGCCGTTGGTGATTGCGCCATCGAGATATTGCTGCTGTACGGCAATGACCTCTCTCTTCGCTGATTCGACCAAGTCCTCCTTGCCCGACGGGATGACCAGATCGTCAATGCCGATGGAGATGCCAGCCTTGGTCGCGTACAGGAAGCCCAGTGCTTTAATTTCATCGAGCAGCTTCACGGTCGTCTGGAGGCCGAAGCGCAAATAGCAGTAATTGACGAGTTGTCCCAGACCTTTCTTCTTGAGCAGGCCGTTAATGAACGGCATGTCCTTAGGCAGGTGATCGTTGAAGATGACACGGCCCACGGTGGTATCCAGAATCTGATTCTGGAAGGTCACCGGCTCGGTGTGCAGAATGTCCTGATCATCGTAAGCCTTGCTCAGATCTGTCACCTTGCCGGAAAGCCGCAGCCGGATTGGCGTCAGCGTTTCGACCTCGGCCGCGGCCAGCGCCAGCAGCACCTCTTCCGTGGAGCCGAATACGCGGCCCTCCCCTCTGGTGCCGTGCTTGGCTTTGGTGAGATAGTAGCAGCCCAAAACCACGTCCTGCGTGGGAACCGCAACGGGTTGGCCGTTCGAAGGCGACAGGATGTTGTGCGAGCTCAGCATCAGCACGCTGGCTTCGACCTGTGCTTCAGGCGAGAGCGGAATGTGCACGGCCATCTGGTCGCCGTCAAAATCGGCGTTGAACGCGGTGCAGACCAGCGGATGGATCTGAATGGCTTTACCTTCCACCAGCACCGGCTCAAACGCCTGAATGCCGAGGCGGTGCAGCGTGGGAGCGCGGTTCAGCAAAACTGGATGATCGCGGATTACTTCTTCAAGAATGTCCCAGACCACCGAGTCCTGCTGCTCCACCATTTCTTTCGCCTGCTTGATGGTTGTACAGAGGCCCTTCAATTCGAGCTGGTGGTAAATGAAAGGCTTAAACAACTCCAATGCCATCTTCTTGGGCAGACCACACTGATGCAGCTTCAGCTCAGGCCCAACCACAATCACGGAGCGGCCGGAGTAGTCGACGCGCTTGCCGAGCAGGTTCTGGCGGAACCGGCCTTGTTTACCCTTGAGCGTATCGGAGAGCGACTTCAGCGGCCGATTGTTAGCACCGCGAAGGATGCGCCCGCGCCGGCCGTTATCGAATAGCGCATCGACGGCTTCCTGCAACATACGTTTTTCGTTGCGCACGATCACATCCGGAGCGCGCAGCTCGATCAGCTTCTTCAAGCGGTTGTTGCGGTTGATCACGCGGCGATACAGGTCGTTGAGATCGGATGTGGCAAAGCGGCCGCCATCGAGAGGCACCAACGGGCGCAGCTCGGGCGGAATCACGGGGATAACATCCAAAATCATCCACTCCGGCTTGTTACCGGATTTGCGGAACGCCTCAGCGACTTTGAGGCGCTTGGCGTATTTCAATTTTTTCTGCTGCGAGACCTCCGTCTTCATCTTCTCGCGCATTTCATGGCAAAGGTCTTCGACGTTGACGGTCTTGAGCAGTTCCTTGATCGCCTCAGCGCCCATGCCGGCCCGGAATTTGCCGGGGTATTCCTGCTGCAACTGCCGGTATTTTTCCTCCGTGAGGAGTTCTTTCTCTTTGACCGGAGCTTGCCCCGGAGTCAGGACCACGAACGCTTCAAAATAGAGGATGCGCTCCAACTCCCGCAACGACAGATCCAGCAGATGCCCGATGCGGCTGGGCACGCCTTTGAAGAACCACACGTGTGAGCAGGGCGAAGCGAGTTCGATGTGGCCCATACGCTCGCGGCGCACGTGAGAAAGCGTTACCTCCACGCCGCATTTGTCGCAGATCACGCCGCGATGCTTCATGCGTTTGTACTTTCCGCAGAGGCATTCCCAATCTGTAACGGGCCCGAAGATGCGGGCGCAGAATAGGCCGTCCCGCTCGGGCTTGAATGTCCGATAATTGATGGTTTCCGGCTTGGTCACTTCCCCGTGAGACCAGGACCGGATTTTTTCCGGCGATGCCAGACTGATGCGGATGCTGTCAAAATCCGCGCTCAACTGGCTGCGATCATAAGGACTGGTTCGGTACAAGGTGCCCTCCTTCGTGAGGTTCGTACGTTGCTTATAAGTACAGTAAAAAAAGATTCACGGTAGCCACGGCGAGCGCATTTCCTCGCCGTGGGTTTGTTTCGGTACAATCTAACCACCCACGGCGAAAAACAAAATCAATCTGCTGCGGCGGCTGCCTCCAACAGTTCTTTGGGCTTCTTCATCAGCTCGATGTCCAGGCAGAGACTCTGCAACTCGCGTATCAGCACGTTGAAGGACTCGGGGATGCCCGGCTCGATTGCCGCTTCGCCTTTGACGATCGCCTCGTAGATCTTGGCGCGACCGGAGACGTCGTCGGACTTCGCCGTCAGCAATTCCTGCAAGATGTGGGCAGCGCCGTAAGCTTCCAGAGCCCAGACCTCCATTTCGCCGAAGCGCTGTCCGCCGAATTGAGCTTTACCACCGAGGGGTTGCTGCGTGATCAACGAGTACGGCCCGATGGAGCGTGCGTGAATCTTGTCATCCACGAGGTGCGACAGTTTCATCATGTAGATAAAGCCGACCGTCACCGGCTGCTCGAACATGTCGCCGCTGACGCCGTCGTACAGCTCGGTCTTGCCTGATAACGGCAGCTTGGCCTGACCGAGCATCTTCTTAATCTCGGGCTCAGTGGCGCCGTCGAACACCGGCGACGCGAAGTGCAGCCCAAGCGCTCTCGCTGCCCAGCCCAGGTGCGTCTCCAGAATCTGTCCGACGTTCATACGTGATGGCACGCCGAGCGGGTTCAGCACGATCTCAACGGGGGTGCCATCGGGGAGATAAGGCATATCCTCGGCGGGCAGAATGCGCGCGATCACGCCCTTGTTGCCGTGCCGGCCGGCCATCTTGTCGCCCACCGAAAGCTTGCGCTTCATGGCGACGTACACCTTCACCAGCTTGATGACACCCGGCGGCAGCTCGTCGCCTTTCTTCAGCTTGCTCTCTTTTTCGTCGGTGATCTTGCGCAGAACGTCGATTTGCCGTGAGGTCATCTCTTCGATGTCGTCGATCTGCTCGGCGATCTGCGGGTCGCGGCGTTCGTCGATCTTCATACGCTTAAGATCGCGTGCCTTCAACGGCCGCAGCACATCGGGAGTGAGAGCGGTTCCCTTGGTCAGCAGGCGCTTGTTGGTGCGCTCATCATGCAAATCGGCGAGCAAGGTTTTACTTGACAGCAAAGCAGAAAGCCGTTTCAGGCGCTCATCCTCAAGAATCTTGATTTGGTAGTCGAGGTTTGTGCGCAGCTTTTCCACTTGCGCCGCTTCGATGGACTTGGCTCTTTCGTCCTTCTCCTGCCCTTTACGGGAGAATATCTTAGCGTCAACAACGGTGCCCTCGATTCCCGGCGGGCACACCAGCGAGGCGTCGCGGACGTCTCCCGCCTTTTCACCGAAGATGGCGCGCAGCAGCTTCTCTTCCGGACTAAGCTGCGTTTCCCCTTTAGGGGTCACTTTGCCGACCAGAATGTCGCCGGCTTTTACGGTCGCGCCGATGCGGATGATGCCGCTCTCGTCGAGATCGCGCAGGAAGCTCTCGCTCACGTTCGGAATGTCGCGAGTGACTTCCTCAGGCCCCAGCTTGGTGTCGCGAGACTCGATCTCCAGCTCTTCAATGTGGATGGAAGTGAAGTAATCCTCCTGCACCAGCTTTTCGCTGACCAGGATGGCGTCTTCAAAGTTGTAGCCCCGCCACGGCAGGAACGCCACAAGGACGTTGCGCCCCAGCGCCAACTCTCCCTTATCGGTGCACGGACCATCGGCGAGCACTTGGCCCTTTCGGACCTGCTGCCCCTGCCGAACGACCGGCCGCTGGTTAATACAAGTGTTCTGGTTGGACCGTTTGAACTTCGTCAGCAGATAAACGTCGGCGTGAATGCCGGCGGACATGGTACCGGGCTCGCCCTCGCCCTCCGCGCGGACTATGATGCGTTCGCTGTCAACTGTTTCCACGACCCCGTTTCTGCGGCAGATAACCACCGCGCCGGAATCGCGCGCCGTCACGGCCTCCATGCCGGTGCCCACAAGCGGCGCTTCCGGCACCAGCAGCGGAACCGACTGGCGCTGCATGTTCGAACCCATAAGAGCGCGGTTTGCGTCGTCGTTTTCGAGGAAGGGAATCAGGGACGCCGCCACGCTCACCAGTTGCTTCGGAGAAACGTCGATGTAGTCAATCTCTTCGCGTTGCTTGAGCACGAAGTTCCCGGCCTGACGCGCGTTGACCAGTTCTGGAACAATGCGTCCGCGCTGATCAACTTCGATGTTTGCCTGCGCCACAACGTACTTGTCCTCTTCCCATGCGGACAGGTAAAACGAAAACGGCTCCCACTCGGCAGGCCTCTTGCGGCGCTCCTTCAAATCATCGTTGATTTTATCGAGTTCCTTCTTCTCGATATGCTCGCCAGGCTTCAAGTCACTGTCCCCGGCGTGCGAGACGGTGACGTAGTCCACCACGTAGCCGTTGTTCACCTTGCGATAGGGGCTCTCAATGAAGCCATAGTCGTTGATGCGCCCATAGCACGACAATGAAGAAATGAGTCCGATGTTGGGGCCTTCCGGCGTTTCGATCGGGCAGATACGCCCATAGTGCGTTGGGTGCACGTCGCGGACTTCGAATCCGGCGCGTTCCCGGCTCAATCCGCCCGGTCCGAGGGCCGACAGGCGGCGCTTGTGCGTGATCTCGGAAAGCGGGTTGGTCTGGTCCATAAACTGGGAAAGCTGGCTGGACCCGAAGAACTCGCGAATGGCGGCCATGGCGGGCTTGGCGTTTACCAGGTCGTGTGGCATGGCGGTCGACATTTCCTGGTAGACTGACATTTTCTCCTTGATCGCCCGCTCCATGCGAACCAGGCCGATGCGGAACTGGTTCTCCAGCAACTCACCGACCGCGCGAACACGGCGATTGCCCAGGTGATCAATATCATCCACCGAGCCGATGTTCTTGCGCAGCTTGAGCAGGTACAGGAGCACGGACGTGAAATCGTCCAGATCCAGCGTGCGCTTCTCGAGCGAAGTCTCTTGCTCAAGCTTGATGTTGAACTTCAGCCGCCCAACGCGCGAGAAGTCATACTTGCGCGGGTCAAAGAACATCCCATAAAACAGCGCCTGCGCGGTATCAAGAGTCGGAGGATCGCCGGGCCGCAGCTTGCGGTAAATTTCGATCAAAGCATCTTCGCTGGTCTTGATGCTGTCCTTCTTCAACGTCTGGCTCAGCACCACGCCGATGTCATCCTTCTCCGGGAACATGACGCGGATCTGCTGGATGTCGGCCTCGAAGAACGCGCCGACGCGCTCAGCGCTTAATTCCGTGTTGGCTTCCGCCAGTACTTCGCCCGTGGAGGTGTCCACCACGTCGGCCATCAACCATGCGCCTTCCAGATCGTGCGGAGAGACTTCCACCTGCTGGACGTGCGCCTTTACCATTTCCCTGTACTGCCCGGTGTTGATCTTGCGGCCGGCGTGGACGATCTCTTCCTTCGTCTTGGGGTGCAGAACGTGGTGCGAAAGCCGCACGCCAATCAATCCGTCGGAAACCTCCCAGAACAGTTTCTTGTCCTTTAATTGGATTGTTTCACCGCGGTAGAACTTTTCGAGGATCTGCTGTTCGTTTTTCAGGCCCAATGCGCGGAGAAAGATGGTACCCAGGAATTTCCGCTTGCGGTCGATGCGGACGTAGAGCAAGTTCTTGGCATCGTACTCGAACTCCACCCAGGAGCCGCGATACGGGATGAGCTTGCCGAGGAAGTAAGTGCGCTGGTTCGCCGTTTCGAAAAACACGCCCGGGGAGCGGTGCAACTGGCTGACGATAACGCGTTCGGTGCCGTTGATGATGAAGGTTCCGTTCTCCGTCATCAGCGGAATCTCACCGAAGAATACTTCCTGCTCGCGAATGTCGCGGATGGACTTGGTGCCCGATTCAGGGTCTTTCTCGTAAATCGTAAGCCGGATGGTGACCTTTAGCGGCGCCGCATAAGTCATGCCGCGCTCCTGACATTCGGCCACGTCGTACTTGAGTTGCAAGTCCACCGGGTCGCCGCACTTATTGCAGTAATCCACCTGGTTGCGGTTGGGCGCACCGCAGTTGGGACAGAGGATCTCCCCAACGAGATACGGACTCGTAATAATGCTCTTGCCGCACCGGTGGCAGGGCGTCCGGAGGTGGTGCAGTCCTTTCAGGTTGCCGCACTTGCACTCCCAGTTTCCGATGGAGTAGTCCACAAAGCTCAACTCCGATAGCCCGCGGAAATCCGAGATGGGGAATACGGAGTTGAACACGGCCTGCAGGCCGTTATCGTCGCGCTCGGCCGGCAGGAGATTCATCTGCAGGAAGCGGTCATACGATTTTTTCTGCACCTCGATGAGGTTTGGAATCGGAAGCGAGGTGCGGATTTTCGAAAAATCGATTCGCTCCCGGCCAGTTCCATTTGCTTTCTGATCCATGGGGTGCTCCTCATTGGGATGCGGGAAGAAGGGCGTGGGCCATTATCCCCGATTAAAAACTGAATGAAAGCGGGACCAACGTTAGGACCTCAATGGGTCCATTCCCCGTCCGGCGTCTGGAACGCGTGCTGCATGATCTGAAGAGGAGATTGCGGCTGCGGAACCAGGTATTGAGGCGGACGGAGACCCCTCCAGCCTGAATAGCCAGAGAGGCAAACCAATGCGGCGAGGGAGAAGCACCCTCTCGCCGTAATTGGCGGTCTTGGTTGTTCTTCCCGTCCGTGTAATTTTACTTAACCTCGACGGTGGCTCCAGCCTCGGTGAATTTTTTCTTGAGCGTCTCGGCTTCTTCCTTAGAAACGCCTTCTTTGATCGGCTTGGGGACGCTGTCCACCAAGTCCTTGGCTTCTTTCAAGCCAAGGCTGGTGACTTCGCGCACAGCCTTAATGACATTGATTTTATTGCTGCCAACGCCCGTCAGCACGACGTTGAATTCGGTCTGCTCTTCGGCAGGTGCCGCGGCGGCGGCGGGGGCGGCTCCCGCAGCCATCATCATGGGAGCGGCTGCGCTGACGCCGAATACCGTTTCCATTTCTTTAACCAACTGCGCCGCTTCAAGCAGCGTCAGGCCTTTGATGCTTTCCAGTATGCTTGCGACCTTTTCTGACATAACGGATTTCCATTCCTCCTGCGCGACTGTATGGATCTGCCGCGCCGCACGGATCGATTGAATTGATTATTGGCTGAACTTGCCTTCCTTGACTGCCTGGTCTAGCACGGACGCCATGTTCCGTGTGACCGCCTGCAATGTCGTTGCGATGCCGCGTGCCGGCGACGCGAGCAGATACAGCACCTTGGCCAGCAGCTCTTCCCTTCCGGGCATGGTGGCCAGAGCAGCGATCTCCGATATAGAAATTGCGCGGCCTTCCACCAAGCCGGCCCGAAACGTGAAATTCGGATTTGCTTTTGCGTAGCCGGACAGCGCCTTTGCCAGCGCCACCGGATTCGCTTCGGTCAAAGCGAGCGCGGTCGGCCCGGCCAGTTCCTTCAGAATTTGCTCGGAAGGAGTACCTTGGGCGCTCAGCCTCGCCAGTGTGTTCTTGATGACCCGGTAACGGCCTCCAGCCTGGCGCACTTGCTTGCGCAGTTCCAAATCTTCGGCTACGGGAATTTTCTGAAAGTTGACAACGAAGACCGCTTCCGCTTTCGAAAGCTCCGCCTTCAATCCATCAACCGTTTCTTTCTTTTCGTCGCGGTTCAATGCTGCCTCCCGATCCTGTTAGGCGTGAGCCGCCTCGGTGACTCCCAGTCCGATGGGAATGCCAGGCCCCATGCTCGAGGATATGGTGATGCTCTTTACGTATTTTCCTTTTGCCGCTACCGGCTTGGCTTTCATGACAGCCGAGATGAGCGCCTGCGCATTGTTGACCAGGCGATCTGGGGGAAAGCTGATCTTTCCGATCGGCGCGTGAACTAGCGCTGTCTTGTCGGTGCGAAACTCTACTTTGCCGGCCTTGATCTCTTGCACCGCCTGCTTCACCTCAAACGTGACGGTTCCCGCTTTCGGGTTCGGCATCAGCCCGCGCGGGCCCAGCACCTTTCCCAAGCGTCCGACCGACTTCATCATGTCAGGCGTGGCGATGACGGCGTCAAAATCGGTCCAGCCTTCCTGGATTTTCTTGACCATCTCCTCGCCGCCAACGTATTCTGCTCCGGCTTCTTCCGCGTCGCGCAGCTTCTCGCCGCTTGCGATGACTAGAACTTTCTTGGATTTCCCCAAGCCGTGCGGCAGCACCATGGTGCCGCGAACCATCTGATCGGCTTGCTTAGGGTCCACGCCCAAGCGCATTACGAGTTCCACGGTCTCATCGAATTTCGCGAATTTGACTTTTTGCAGCGTGCTCACCGCTTCGTTTAGATCGTATGGGCGGGCTTCCACTGCCTTCCGAGCGTTGTCGATGTTCTTGCCTGATCTGCGTGCCATTTCCATCCACCTCAATTGCAAAAACGGAAGAGCTGTCCTGCTTAGCCCGTTACGTCAATGCCCATGCTGAGTGCCGTGCCGCGGACAGAGCGAATCGCTGATTCCAACGAGCTCGTGTTCAAGTCCGGCAACTTGGTTTTCGCAATATCCTCGACCTGCTTCGCCGTCACCGTGCCCACCTTGGCTTTATTCGGCGTGCCTGAACCTTTGGCGATGCCGGCCACACGCTTCAACAGGATTGCGGCAGGCGGCGTTTTCGTGATGAAGGTAAAGCTGCGATCGCTGTACACCGTGATCACTACCGGAATGATCAATCCTTCCATATCAGGCCCGGAGGTCTTGCCATTGAACTGCTTGCAAAAATCCATGATGTTGACGCCGTGCTGTCCGAGCGCCGGTCCTACGGGAGGCGCAGGAGTCGCTTTCCCGGCCGCAATCTGCAGCTTTATCTGCCCGGCGACTTTCTTTCCTCTTGCGGGTGCTGCCATTTCAATATCTCCTATCGAACGAGCGGAGAGCTAAAGTTTCTCCACCTGCAAAAAATCCAATTCCACCGGGGTGGATCGGCCGAAAATCGTGACCATCACTTTCAACGTGTTGCGATCTAAATTGACCTCGTCCACTACTCCAGTGAAGTTGCTGAACGGACCGTCCACGATCTTCACGGTCTCGTTTCTTTCAAACGTCTGTTTCGGTATGGCGCGCTCACTGGCCGTGCTCGCGCGGTTCACGATCTGGTTTACTTCTTCTTCCGAAAGCGGAGACGGAGTCTGTCCGCTGCCGACAAATCCGGTGACGCGCGGAGTGGACTTCACGACGTGCCATACGTCATCGCTCATTTCCATCTCCACCAGAACGTAGCCCGGATAAAAAAGGCGTTGGCTCTCGATCTTCTTGCCGCCGCGCATCTCAAGCACGGACTCTTTCGGGATGAGGATTTGCCCGATTTTGTCCTCAAGGCCGAAAGCTTTCACACGGCTCTCCAAGCTCTCCTTGACCTTGTTCTCAAAGCCGGAGTAGGTGTGAATGATGTACCAGTGCTTGCTGGTAGCCGACTGGACCGGCTCGACAGTTTTCTTAACTTCCGAATCGGAGTAATCGCCGGACGACATGGTTGAAGATCCAATCCAAAATTCCGAAATACACGCCGAAGAAAAACACCGTGAAAATTACCACGATCGTCGTGGCACGAATCTGAGTAAAACTCGGCCAACTGACCCGCTTGGTCTCCGATCGCACGTCGGACAAAAACGCTTTGGCCCTCTTGGGCCAAAACCTGATGCCGGAGATGACTCCCTCGTCAGCCGCGGGACGGGGCCTCGCTTTTCCTAAAACACCGCTGTCCAGTTTTGCTTCTTTCATGAAAACCTGCTGCTCTTGACTCCTGAGCTACCCGCACGCGCTCGCTCATAATGCAACTGGCAGGGGTGGAGGGATTCGAACCCCCACATCCGGTTTTGGAGACCGGCGGTCTGCCGTTAAACCTACACCCCTCCTCGCCGACTCGATTTCTGGGGTGCTACCGAGAAAGGATGCGGCGAATTCGTGATCTGGATATGTACGACCTTACGCGAAAGTACAACGCGCCGTTGCTTCGCGCCTTAGCCAATCCCCTGAGTATCGACCCCCGTGCTCGCGGTCATTGCCGACTATTTCACTTCGCGGTGTACGGTATGGTGCCGGCAGTTCCGGCAGAACTTCTTGAGCTCCATCCGGGCGGTAGTCTTTTTCTTGTTCTTGGTGGTCGAATAATTCCTGTTTTTGCAGTCCGAGCACTGTAAAGTAATGATATCACGCATAAGGCTGTAAAAACAACGACTTACCTCGATAACTTAATTTGCAAGTAAGCCATGCACTTTCATATGTTTACGCGATGACTTCCGCGATGGTTCCGGCGCCCACGGTGTGGCCGCCCTCGCGGATGGCGAACCGCAGTCCCTTCTCCATGGCGATCGGCGTGATCAACTCGATGGCCAGGTTCACGTTGTCGCCCGGCATCACCATCTCCGTCCCTTCCGGCAACTCCGCCACTCCCGTCAC
>JACPPJ010000056.1 GCA_016191085.1 Acidobacteriota bacterium
AAGGAGCAACGCATTGGAGCAGTCGAGCCTTGGCAGCAAGAACGGGGTTGAGTCAATCCACCGTCAGTCGTATCTGGCGCGCCTTCGGGCTGCGCCCCCATCGCAGCGAGACGTTCCAGCTTTCCAACGATCCGCTGTTGGTCGATCTTCGGCGGCCTCGACCACACTGTTCTGCCAGCGCAAAACGCGCAGCGGTGGAGGACGGCGCTCCAGCAGGGCGGAAACAGGAACTACACCATCAAAATTTTCCCAAAAGCTAACCACATGCTGCTGGAAGCGCGCACCGGCGAGGAAAAAATGAGTACCCCATGCTGCAGCGATTTGTACCGGAGTTACAACCCGTCCTGCTGGATTGGCTGCACCGGCGCGGAATCACAAATCAGTAATCGCGGGTGGAATTATTTGTAAATTTCTCTTCGACGTCCGACCGCGAGCAGGTTTCCTGCTCCATTTGCGCTTCGGGGCCGCTTCAGTCTCGGACTCCATGGTGTGCTAGAATCGGGTGCTGGAAAGAGGGTATATGAAAATTAAATTCGTCCAGCTAGACGGCCGGAGTTGCCCTAACGTGGTCTGTGATGTCTGCGGAGAGCTAATTAAGGATGGGAAGATGGCGTTGGTGAAATGGAACGCGGATTCCGGGGAAGTTATTGCTTGTCATAAGATCACTTGCGATAAAAAATCTCCGGGTGCCCGCTCTGGCGATGATCCGTGGCCGTGGGAAGAATTCGGACAATTTCTGGTTTATTTGGTTCACAGCACCGGCATTGATTTTGAGGAAGAAGAAAAACTCGCGAAAATGCTAAGCGATCCGATGTGACTATATCACGGCACAACCTGCACGGGACCGTGCCCCGCTCGCTCACGCGCGCGGCTCTGCGGCCGAATCGAACTCCTCGAACCATTCGGGGCGCTTCAGAACCTCACGAGGTCTGCTGCCGTCGGGCGGGCCGATGATCCCGTCCTTCTGCATGATGTCGAGCAGACGCGCGGCGCGACCGTACCCCAGGCGCAAGCGGCGTTGCAGCGTTGATGTGGACGCCTTGCCCATCTCGACCACGATTCGCACCGCTTGCTGGTAGAGCTCGTCCCTCTCGCCGGTCCAGCCGTCATCGTCCTCCTCCTCGTCCTCCCCCTCCGGCGGCTGCAAGAACTCTTCGACGTAGGAAGGCGTGGCCTGCGCTCTCCAGAATTCGACCACCGAGGCGATCTCCGGTTCCGTCACCAGCGGCCCATGGACGCGCACCAGGCGTCCCGAGCCCGGCGGCGAGAACAGCATGTCGCCTTTGCCGAGCAGCGCCTCAGAGCCGTTGCTATCGAGAATGGTGCGCGAATCTACTTTGGTCGCGACGCGGAACGAAATGCGCGCCGGGAAGTTGGCCTTAATCAATCCGGTGATGACGTCCACGCTGGGCCGCTGTGTGGCGAGGACCAGGTGTATCCCGACGGCGCGTGCCATCTGCGCCAGGCGTGTGATGGATACCTCCACGTTGGACGAGTCCACCATCATCAGATCGGCAAGCTCATCAATGAAGATCACAATGTATGGCAGCCGCTGGTGTTCGCTCTGCGGCTCGAACAGATTCAGGCTCTCGGGCCGGTCGAACAGCTTGTTGTATTGATCGATATTGCGAACGCCTTTTTCCGCCAGGAGCTTCAGCCGGCGCTCCATCTCCTTCACGCCGTTGCGCAGAGCATTGGCGGCGACCTTAGGATCAGTGATGATCGGCGTCACGAGGTGCGGGACTCCTTCGTACAGTCCCAACTCCAGGCGTTTGGGGTCCACCATGATCATCTTCACTTCATCCGGCGTTGCCTTGTAAAGGATGGAGAGGATCAGGCTGTTCATGGAGACGCTCTTGCCTGAGCCCGTGGACCCGGCGATCAGCAGGTGCGGCATGGACGCGAGGTCCGCCACGCGGATACGGCCGTTGATCTCTTTTCCCAGCGCGATGGTCAGCGGCGAATGCGGCGTGGTGAACGCTTCCGACTCCAGGATTTCCCTCAGCATAATGGTCTCGCGCCGCGCGTTGGGTACCTGGATGCCAACTGTGGATTTACCGGGAATACGCTCGATCAGGATGGACTCGGCTTCCAGCCCAAGGCAGAGGTCTTCCGTGAGGTTGGTGATGCGGTTGTATTTGACGCCGGCCTCGGGTTTGAACTCGAAGGTGGTTACGACCGGTCCTGGGTTGATCTGCGTGACGGCGCCACGCACGTCGAACTCCTCGCATTTCAATATTAGGTGTTGCGCCAGCCGCTTCAATTCTTCGGCAGCATGCGGCTCGGGACCGGTTGGCGGCTGCAGCAGTCCCGTGCTGGGTAGCCGATACGTTTGCGAGATGCGCGGTATAGGCGGCTTTCGCACTACGGTCTTCGCAGGTTCGTCTCGCAGACTGATAGTGATCGGCGTTTCGGCCGGGTCAGTGTTGACGGTGACTGCGAGCGGCGGAGTTTCATAGATCTCATTTGTAATGTGAATTGGCGGCAGCTCACTGCCGGGTAGCTCTGCAATGTGCGGTACCTTGGCCGACGTAGTCCCGGTGGTCCTGATTTTCTGCTTAGCAACCCGCTTCGCCTCCAACCGCTGCACCCGCGCTTCCATCCACGCGTCCCACTTGGAACGTAGCCGTCCCACCCATGCGAAATGCGGCCTCAGGCGATCCGTCGTTTCAGCCATGGAGAAGGTGGTCATCAGGTAGAGAGACGCGAGGATAGTCACGACGAGGAGGATGGCGCTGCCCGGTCCGTTCAGTGACTTCAGCAGAACCTCGGATGCGAGCAACCCCAAAACACCTCCGGGCCGAAACGCAAGGTGAATCCGGGCGGGCATTGGCACGAGCGACAGCGCCGCCATGAACGACGCAAAGAACAACACCGCGCCTGTGCATTTAGCGCCGGGCGAGTCAAACGGTTGGCTTCGAATCCACTTCCATCCGACCCACAGCAACGCCATGGGCAGCAGCAGTGAAGAGATACCAAAGAGCTGGTATAGCAGGTCGGCTGAGAAGGCACCGATCTCGCCGGCCCAGTTTTGAGCCGCCGCCGAAGGCGAAGCAGAGTTCAGGGACGGGTCACTCGATGAAAATGTAACCAGGCTCAGCAAGCACAACAGCCCGAAGGCCATCCAAACGACGCCGATGAGCTCGTTCCAGCGCCGGTGGGTGGTCGGGGTCAGTAGTTTCATTGTCAACTCTCCATTTGCCACTGAGACACAGAGGCACAGAGCTTTTCAATTTATTTCATTTTTTCTTTTTCTCTGCGTCTCTGTGTCTCTGTGGCTACAAAGACGCGGAGGGCAGAGAGCATGTAAGGAGGTCGCAGAGAAGAGATAGGGAGTAGGCGCACGTATAATACCGTGTTAAACGCCGGTCCCTAGTTCGAAGAAAAACGCCAGAGCAAGTATTATTATCCCCAATATCAGCCGATAGTAAATAAAAATCTTGAACGTACCAAATTGTAGATACTTGAGGAACAGCGCGATGGTGGCGTATCCCACTATGGCGGAGACTATCGCACCCAGCGCAAAGGCGGTTTGCATCTCTGCCGGTACGCGATAGTTCGGGAAGTTCAGAAGTTCCTTGAGCGCGGCTCCGGCGATGATAGGCGTGGAGAGCAAAAAGGAGAATCGCGCGGCGGTGTCGCGCTTGAGGTCGCGCAACAGGCCCGCGGTCATCGTGATGCCGGAGCGCGATACGCCCGGCACCAGCGCCACTGCCTGCGCCAAGCCAACCATCCACGAATCCAACAGACCAACCTCGGCGAGATTCTTTCGTTGCTTGCCGGCACGCTCACTCCACGCCATCAACAAGGCGACTCCAATCAGGGCAATGGCGATCACCACCGGGTGGCGCCACGTGGTCTCCACCTGCTCATGGAAGGCCCATCCGGCCAGGGCGGCCGGGATCGTCGCCAGCACCAGGAACCAGAACAAATGGGGATTGCTTTTGAGGTCCGCTGACGAAGCGTCAAACGCAGGATTTTTCCCAAACGCCAACAGCACCAGGTCCAGCCAGGTACGGACAAAATACACCAGGACAGCCACCAGCGTTCCGACGTGCAGAGCCACGTCGAAGGCCAGGCCCGGGTCGTTCCAGCGAAAGATCCAGGGAACAAGCGCCAGATGAGCGGTGCTGCTGACGGGCAGAAATTCCGTTACGCCTTGGAAAATGGCGAGGACCACCGCTTGCCAGAGGTTCATCAGTCGTAGTATTCCAGGCCCAAGTGGGTGATGAGGTCTTCTCCGCGCAGATAACGCAGCGTGTTCTTGAGCTTCATCAACTGGATAAACAGGTCGTGCTCAGGATACACCGAGGGAGCGCACATCGGGCTCTTGAAGTAGAACGAGAGCCACTCCTGGATTCCTCGCATGCCGGTGCGCTTGGCCAGATCCATGAAAAGTACCAGATCCAGCACGATGGGCGCGGCGAGGATCGAGTCGCGGCACAGGAAGTCAATCTTGATCTGCATCGGATAGCCGAGCCATCCGAAAATATCAATATTGTCCCAGCCTTCTTTGTTGTCGCCGCGCGGCGGGTAATAGTTAATGCGGACCTTATGATAGAAATCCTTGTAAAGCTCCGGGTAAATCTCCGGCTGGAGAATATGCTCCAGGACGGAAAGCTTGCTCTCCTCTTTGGTCTTGAACGACTCGGGATCATCCAGGACCTCGCCGTCGCGGTTGCCCAAAATGTTGGTGGAGAACCAGCCGGAAAGGCCGATCAGCCGCGCCTTTAATCCGGGCGCAACAATTGTCTTCATCAGCGTCTGGCCGGTCTTGAAGTCTTTGCCGCAGACCGGAACTTGTTGCTGCTTGGCGAGCTCCATCAGCGCGGGGATGTCCAAGGTGAGGTTCGGAGCGCCGTTGGCAAACGGTACGCCCGACTTCAGCGCGGCATACGCGTAGATCATGCTGGGCGCAATGGCCGGATGATTCTCTTTGAGACCGCATTCGAAGCCTTCGAGCGTCTGGTGGACCGCTTCGGGCTGCAGGAAAATCTCGGTTGAGCCGCACCAAACCATGACCAGCCGCGAAACTTTCTTCTCAACGCGAAAACGCTCAATGTCGTCCTGGACCATGCGCGCCAGATCCCAATTGCTCTTGCCCTTTTTCACGTGTGTGCCGTCGAGGCGCTTGACGTAATAGCGGTTGAAGACCGCAGGCATGGGGCGAATGCCTTCCAGGAACGGCCGAATCTGGTCCAGCAACCGTGGCTCCAAGACTCCGTGATGCGCTGCGGAAGAATAGCAATCCTCGTCGCGGATATCCCAGCCGCCGAACTCCAGATCATTAAGCGAAGCCAGTGGCACGAAATCGCGGATCATGGGCACGCGCTTATCGGAACGTTTGCCCAGCCGGATCGTTCCCATCTGCGTCAGGGATCCGATGGGCTGTCCCAAGCCGCGACGAACTGCCTCGACGCCTGCGATAAATGTGGTTGCGACTGCCCCCAGGCCGGGCAGTAGTACTCCTAATTTTCCCTGCGGCTCCTCGATGCGAGCCGGTTCGCCCCGCTGTGCGGTGCTGGTAGCCATACGTCGTGATCTCTCCTCTTCGGCGGAACAGAGGGTAGCCACGACGAACGGTTTTTTCGTCGTGGGCTTGTAATTCGCATCAAGACAATCCCACGGCGAGAACGACGCTCGCCGTGGCTACCCGAACTGGTCCTGACGGGGATCAGATTGTGACTCCGGAGCCTCAATCGCGTCCCGGCAGAATGTGCTATGATGCGAGAAGAAACGGCGGTTTGCAAGAGCATTGCCGAGAAAGGCTTCCGCCGCGCTTCTGAAAGCCCCTAGTTTATTCACGTCAGCGCCGGCGCCGGTAGGAAATTTTTTATAATGAGTTATTCGGTATGAATAACGCGCGCCTGATGGAAAACACTGCACGATTGAGGCGGAAGGTTACTGCTGCTGCCGCAGTGGCGATCTTCGCCGCGCTGCTGTCGTCGTGTACGCTGAACCCTGAGACCGCGGGCAACGGCGCAAGACGCCAGGATGGACAGAAAAAGTCCATGAACCCCGCGGAGTTCCAGCTCATCGGGAAAGTAAAAGTTGACGAGTTCAATGACGTCCCTATGGCGAATGAGACTCCCGCCAATGGTGGGCAGATTGTCGTGCGGCTGCCGGCGGAGCCGAACTCCCTAAACGTCTGGACCAGCAACGACGCTTATTCGTCCGAGGTCAACAGCTACGTCTACAATGCCCTCCTGCGGCGCGACCCGGAGACTTACAAATGGGAGGGAAGTCTCGCCGAGCGCTGGACCGAAGAGGATATGGTCATCAAGAAGGACGGCGGCAAGCTGCGCGGCACTGTAGCCGATACCGCCGGCGCCTCGGGCCCCGTGACCATTAAGACCGCCTCCGGCAGCCTGACTGTTCCTTGCCAGGACGTACAGGAGGTTCGTAGGGGAGTCATATTCACTTTCCATTTGCGCAAAGGCGTGCGCTTCCACGACGGCAAACCCGTGACGGCGGCGGACGTGAAGTTCAGCCTGGATACCATCAAGAACGAGTATGTCGATGCGCCCTCGCTGCGCAACTACTACAAGGATCTGGAAACTTACGAAGTGCTGGATCAATATACTGTGCGGATGACCTATTCCAAACAGTATTGGCTAGCCCGAGAGTTCGCCGGGGGATTCGAGATTGTCCCCAAGCACATTTACGATGCCGACGATCTGCAGAGGAAAGACCCGCAGGCGTTCGGGAAGCGATTCAACGAGCACCCCAACAATCGCATGCCCATCGGTACCGGCCCGTACAAGTTCGAGCGGTGGGATACCGGCAATCAGATTGTGTTGAAGAGGAATGATGCTTATTGGGACATTTCGAGGCGCGGCCATCTAGACCGCATTGCATTCAAGTTCGTCAGCGATCCAGTGGCGGCGCTTCAGGCGTTCAAAAACGGAGAGGTCAATTTTCTGCCGGGCATCACCGCCGAGCAATATGAAAAGGAAACCTCCACAGAGGATTTCAAACGCCGCTTCGTGAAGATTGAGTACTACACTGGAGGGTTCAACTACATCGGCTGGAACATGCGGCGGCCTCCGTTCGACGACGCAAAGGTGCGGCTGGCAATGGCATATGGCGCATTGGACCGTGAAGAGTTCCGGGACGAGGTGCTGTACGGACACGGGGTGATCGTAACCCAAAGCGAATACTACTTCGGTCCGGCTTATGACCACAGCATCCAACCGCATCCTTTCGATCCCGAAAAAGCCAGGCAGTTGCTATTGGAAGCAGGATGGTACGACCGCGACGGCGACGGCCTGCGCGACAAAGATGGCAGGCCGTTTCGATTCGAATTGCTGCTGCCGTCCGGGAACGCGGTTGCTCGGCAGCGCGCCGCTTTAATGAAGGAAAACCTGCGTAAGCTGGGCGTTGATATGGAGGTGCGCGAGCTCGAGTGGGCCACCTTCCTTGAAAACATCAGCGACCGCAAGTTCGACGCGTGCAATTTAGGCTGGGCCATAGGCGTCGAGGATGATCCTTATCAGATCTGGCATTCTTCGCAGAGCGAGAATCGAGGATCAAACCATGTGGGGTTCGGCAACGCCGAGTCGGACCGCATCATCGAGCAGTCACGCATCACGCTGGACGACACGGAGCGGCGGAAGCTGTTTTCCGACCTGGCGCACATCCAGCACGAGACCCAACCATACTTATTTCTGTACACCACGCCTAATTTTGGTGTCTATGATAAGCGCTACCGTGGAGTGAAGCTCTACAAAATACGCCCGGGATATGATCTTTCGGAGTGGTACCTGCCGCAAGCGCAGAGCGGCGAAACGGCACAGAACCGGTAAGGGTGGATTGTTGAGGAGATCAGGAAATTGACGTCAGGGCACGCCTTCAGACGTGCCCGCAGGTGCGAAGAAGAAGGAGGCTTTAGCCCCTGAGGTCGCCGCCTCCCCAGCGGCTAAACAGGCTGCTGAAAAAAGAACCTAAGTAGTAACATTCAGGCGTTTTTGTCTCGAACTTGGCTTGTAACATGTTGAATTCTCGTTTGCCAAAATGCCCCTTTTTACTCTTTTTATTCTTTTTTCAGCAGCCTGTAAAGCCGCTCTTTGATGGATGAGCTTTCGGCATGGCTGAAGAGCGTGTGTGAAAACGTCGGATTTGCGGAAGGGCACGACTTCAGTCGTGCCGTAAGTCGCGCAATATCAATTCGGCTTTAGCCGCTGAGGTCAGCAGTTGCGGGTTGTCACACGGACTCTGAAGCCATGCCCTGACAATAGTTTTGACGGAAGCGTCATAAGCGCATGAAAACGTACATTCTCAAGCGGCTGCTGGTGCTCGTGCCAACCATGTTCGGCATCACGCTGATTACCTTCGCCATCATCCGCCTGGCGCCCGGCGATCCGGCGATGCTTAAGATCGGCAGCAGCCTGGAAGGAAGCATGCGCTCCCAGCAGATGGCGGAGGCGATCATCGAGAGGACCCGCAAAGAATTCGAGCTGGATAAACCCATCCCGGTACAGTACTGGCATTGGGTGAAGAAGATTTTCCGGCTCGATTTCGGGCGCTCTTACAAAGATAACCGGCCGGTCTGGGACAAGATCAAAGAGCGTCTGCCGGTGACTCTGCAGCTAAATATCATTTCGATCATCCTTGGCTACCTAATCGCAATCCCGCTCGGAATCTTCTCCTCGACGCATGAGAACTCTCTCTCCGACAGGTTCCTCACCGTTTTGCTATATATCCTCTATTCGCTGCCGAGCTTCTGGGTCGCCACCATCTTGATTCTCTACCTCAGCGGAGGAGATTACCTGCACTGGTTCCCGCTCACCGGGCTGAACTCGATGGGGGCGGAAAACATGAGCTTCGGAGAACGGCTGCTCGACCGCATCTGGCATCTGGTCCTGCCCGTGTTTTGCCTCACGTATGCCCAACTTGCATTCGTGTCACGGCTGATGCGCGCCGGGATGCTGGAAACTATCCGGCAGGACTATATCCGCACCGCGCGCGCCAAGGGCCTGAGCGAGAAAGTAGTGGTTTATAAGCACGCGTTTCGGAACTCGCTGATCGCCATCGTAACGGTGCTGGGATTTCTCCTTCCCGCTTTGCTCGGAGGCAGCGTCATTATTGAAAGTATCTTTACGATCCCCGGCATGGGGCAGTTGGGGTTTGAGGCCATCTTGTCGCGCGACTATCCCGTCGTGATGGCTATCTCAACCATCGCCGCGTTTTTGACCATGCTGGGGCTGCTGCTCTCAGATGTGCTTTACGCCATCGTGAACCCTACCATCTCGCTGGAGAGCCAATAGAGAATGGCACAGACGCCAATCACGATCGAGCCTATTCCCGCCGCACCCGTAGTCCCGGGGTTAGCTCCGCTGAAGGGCGAAAGCTACTGGGATCTCGTGCTGCGGCAGTTCCGGCGCAATCGTCTGGCGGTGGCGTCATTCTATTTTGTTCTGACGCTCTCGCTGATCGCTGTGATCGCGCCCTTTCTCGCTGGCAATATTCCCATCGTGATGAACGGCGTGTATCGGGGCGCTTACAACGAGCGGTTTGAGGAATGGAAGCTGGGCGGCCATCCGGAGTTGGTCGGCGCGCTGCAGGCATGGGAGGCGAGTCATACGCCCGAAGCGGCGGCGGCCATTACAGCACGGTTGACCACCATAGACCGGCAACTGACATTTCTAAAATCGCAGCTTGCCTCGGAACAGGCGCGCTCCATCTCGCAATACATTTCGGAGTACTACAACATCGCCCAGAGCGTCGAGGGCGGAGCGCAGTCCGCCGCGCAGCTAGCCAAACTTGACAGCGTGTTCCAGGAAATCTCGCAGAGATTCGATCCCGCGCGAGTGCAGTTGCAGCAAAAGCTGTACTGGCCAGTCGTGTCGCAGTTGACGTGGCTCGACGTGTTCTTTATGACGCTCACGGCCATGATCGTTTTCGTCGTCGTGTTCTGGAAAGCATTGCCCGCGGCATGGAAGGAAAGCGGCGCGGTGCTGTTCCTGCTGATCAGCCTGCCGCCCGTGCTGGTCGCGGCCTACCGCGCCACGCAGCCCATTCCGCTCCAGACCATGGATTACAAGCAGGACCTGTTCAACGGCCGAATCGAGAGCAGCCTCGCGCTTTTCCCCCCCGTCCAGTACGGTATCAACGAAGCAAGTCTTGGCGACAAGTATTTAGGCCCCGGCGCGCGCTACTGGATGGGTACCGATGGCAACGGCCGCGATCTGCTGACGCGCATGATCTGGGGCGCGCGCATATCGCTCTCGGTCGGGTTTGTGGCGGTTGCGATCTACACCGTAATCGGCATTCTGTTCGGAACCATCGCCGGCTACTTTCGCGGCTGGGTGGACATGGTCCTCTCGCGCATCATCGAAATCGTTATCTGCTTCCCGGCGTTCTTTCTCATTCTGGCCGTGCTGGCGTTTTTGCAGCCGAGCATTCTGAACATCATGATTGTCATCGGAATCACCGGCTGGACGACCGAAGCTCGGCTGGTGCGCGGTGAATTCCTGCGGCTGAATGACCAAGAGTTCGTGCTCGCGGCCAAGGGCCTCGGCGTCTCGGATGCTCGGATCATCTTTCGGCACATCCTTCCGAATGGTCTTGCGCCACTGCTCGTTTCGGCAAGTTTTGGCGTCGCGTCGGCCATCTTGATCGAATCCAGCCTCAGCTTTTTGGGTTTCGGCATCTCGATTCCGGTCCCCAGTTGGGGAGGCATTTTGAACGAGGCGCGCGAGAACTTCCGGTATTGGTGGATCACAATGTTTCCCGGCCTCGCCATCTTCTCGACGGTTACCGCATACAACCTGCTCGGTGAGGGAGCCCGCGACGCTATTGACCCGAGGTTGAAACAATGAGCGCACCGCAGACGCGCCCCGCAGCGAACAGTGTGGCGCCCAACGCCGGAGCGACAGCAGAACCGCTGCTGGAGGTGCGCGATCTGAAGACGTACTTCTCCACAGACCGCGGTACGGCGCGCGCGGTGGATGGCGTCAGTTTCAGTATCGCGGCGGGCAGCACGCTGGGGCTGGTCGGCGAGAGCGGCTGCGGTAAGAGCGTCACGGCGTTGTCTATCCTGCGGCTGATCCCTTCTCCGCCAGGGAAAATTGTCGGCGGCTCCATCGGGTTTGACGGCAAAGAACTGCTGGCGCTATCGGAACAGGAGATTCGCCACATCCGCGGCAATGACATCTCCATGATCTTTCAGGAGCCCATGACCTCGCTCAACCCGGTGTTCAAGCTGGGCGACCAGATCATGGAAGCCATCCTGGTGCACGAGCGGGTCAGTAAAGCGGAGGCGAGAAATCGCACCATCGAGATGCTGAAGCGCGTGAAGATTCCGTACGCGGAAACGCTGCTCGATCAATACCCGCACCAGATATCCGGCGGCATGCGACAGCGCGTCATGATCGCTATGGCGCTGGTCTGCCGGCCCAAGATGGTGATCGCCGATGAGCCGACCACGGCGCTCGACGTCACCATCCAGGCGCAGATCCTCGAGCTTCTCCGCGAATTGCAGGAAGAGTTCGGGATGTCCATTCTGATCATCACGCACGATCTCGGAATCGTTTCCGATCTAGCCGACGCAGTGGCGGTGATGTATGCAGGGCAAATCGTGGAGTATGCCTCCACCCCTGACTTGTTCACCAGCCCCAAGCACCCGTACACGCTGGGCCTGTTCCAGTCGCGCCCGCAACTCGGTAGAAAAAAAGCGCGGCTCGACGTGATACCAGGAACCGTGCCGAGCCCGCTGAATTTTCCGCCGGGCTGCCGGTTCCATCCGCGCTGCGCGTACGTAGCTGAGGAATGCCGCGTAACGCCGGTGACCTTGGCACTCGTGGCGGAGCGCCATAGTTCACGCTGCCTGCGAGTGCAGAAGCGAGAAATCGAGCTGTCGAAGACGTAGCCCATAGCGTGAGCCGTAGGAAGCAGCTAGATGTCGGGAAAAGCCCCCGGAGGGGCGACAGAAAACATGGTTGGCCTTGCAAACAGTAACGGAAACCTTCTTGAGGTGAAGAACCTCCGCAAATACTACCCTGTCAAGAAGGGTGTGTTTGCGCGCGTGTCGGAGTACGTCAAAGCCGTGGACGACGTCTCGTTCGAACTGAAACGCGGCGAGACGCTGGGGCTGGTCGGGGAGAGCGGCTGCGGCAAGACGACTACCGGGCGCACTATCCTTCGCCTGATCGAGCCCACCAGCGGCGAAGCGTTCTTCAACGGCACTCCGCTGTTTCAACTGCGCGGCGAAGGACTGCGCAGAACCCGCAAGCACATGCAGATCATCTTCCAGGATCCCTATGGATCACTGAACCCGCGCATGACGGTGGGAGGCATTGTCACGGAGGGCATGGCCGCGCACGACCTTTATCCCAAGCGCGAGCGGGTTGAGCGCGCTCAGCAGTTGCTACAGCGCGTGGGACTGGAGCGCGAGCACTTTTACCGCTACCCGCACGAGTTCAGCGGAGGACAGCGCCAGCGGATCGGCATCGCGCGCGCCCTGGCGATCGAGCCGGAGTTTATCGTCTGCGACGAGCCGGTATCGGCGCTCGATGTTTCCATCCAGGCGCAAATCATCAATCTGCTCGCAGACCTGAAGGCCGAGTTCGGTCTCTCGTACCTGTTCATCGCGCACGACCTGTCAGTGGTTGAGCACATCAGCGATCGTGTGGCGGTGATGTATCTCGGGAAGATTGTAGAGCAGGCGAAAACGGAGGATTTGTTCGGCAACTCGCTGCATCCTTATACGCAGGCGCTGCTCGCTTCGGTTCCGTCGCTAGAGCCAGGACAGAGGCGGCAGCGACAAACTTTACCGGGCGATGTGCCCTCACCGCTGCATCCGCCGGCGGGTTGCCCCTTCCATCCGCGCTGCCCGGAAGTGATGGACGCTTGCCGCACCCAACCGCCCGGCATGATAGACAAAGGAAACGGCCACTTGGTAGCCTGCCACCTCTACTCGATTGAAACCGCCACGACCGGTTCAAAGCCAGCACAATCGAACATCACAACACAACCCTCGTGACGCCGGCGGCGTTCGGAGTGCGTTATACTAGGCGGCATGCGCGCTCAGCCGAGCGCTGGTCGGCGGTTCGTTTCTCATCAGAGCATCATGTTGAATGTGTTATCTCGCTTCTAGGCGATCAGGAGGGAAGCATGAGAAGGGCGAAACTGTATTACTACTGGATGCTGATTGCTGGAGCGGCGGCGGTGCTGTGGCTGCCAACGGCCGGAACGCACGCGCAGCGGCCCGATGACGCGGTGAAAGTGGATAACGACGATATCGGAGGCATTGTCACCGGCGCCAGCGGTCCCGAAGCGGGCGTATGGGTCATCGCCGAGACCACCGACCTGCCGACCAAGTACGCGAAGATGGTTGTTACTGATGATCGCGGCCGTTACCTGATCCCCGATCTCCCCAAGGCCAGCTACAGCGTCTGGGTCCGCGGCTATGGACTCGTTGACTCACCGAAGTTGCAGGCGTCGCCGGGAAAATCTCTCAATCTGAAGGCAGCAGCCGCGCCCGATGCTCGCGCCGCGGCGCAGTATTATCCAGCCATCTACTGGTTTGCCATGCTAAAGCCGCCCGCCGCCGGCGAATTCCCCGGCACAGGACCGAAAGGCAACGGCATCTCCGAGAACATGAAAAGCCAGGCACAGTGGCTGCGGCTATTGAAGACTGATAGCTGCTGGTCTTGCCATCAGCTAGGTAGCAAAGCCACACGCGAGATTCCAGAGAACCTGGGACATTTCGAATCCTCGAAGGCAGCTTGGGAGCGCCGCATTCAATCGGGGCAGGCGGGCAACAACATGCTCGGCGGCATCGGGCAGCTCGGCCGCGAACGGGCCGAAGCGGTGCTCGCTGATTGGACTGACCGCATCAGAGCCGGCGAGTTGCCGTCGGAAAAGCCGCCGCGCCCGCAAGGTGTGGAACGCAGCATCGTGGTTACAATGTGGGACTGGGCCGACCCCAAGGGCTATTTGCATGACGAGATCTCGACCGACCGTCGAAATCCCACTCTGAATGCCAACGGACTTATCTATGGTGCCATGGAACTCAGCACTGATTATCTGCCGGTGCTCGATCCGGTGCGTCACACTGCGAGCCGCGTGAAGGTTCCGGTTCGCGATCCTAATACGCCGTCCACCGCCAATGATAAAGTCGTCCAGCCCTCGCCCTACTGGGGCGATGAAGCCATCTGGGCCAGCCAGGCCAATGTGCACAACCCTATGTTCGACGAGTTAGGCCGCGTTTGGCTGACGGCGCGCATCCGTCCTCCGGAGAACCCTGCGTTCTGCAAAGAGGGTTCGAACCATCCGTCGGCCAAGATATTTCCTCTGCCGCGAACAGCCAACCGCCATATCGCGGTCTACGATCCTAAGACGAAGAAGTTCAACCTGATCAGCACCTGCTACAGCACTCACCATCTGGTGTTTGCCGAGGATGCCAACCGCACCTTGTGGCTCAGCAGCGGCGTGGGCACCGCAGACGTGGTCGGCTGGCTGAACACCAAGGTCTATGACGCCACCGGCGATGAAGAGAAAGCGCAGGGCTGGACCCCGCTCATTCTCGATACCAATGGCAATGGCAAGCGCGACGCCTGGGTGGAACCCAATCAACCTGTGGACCTGGCCAAGGACAAGCGCGTTGTGGCAGGTTTCTACGGCGTTGTTTATAGCCCTGCCGATGGGTCTGTGTGGGGCTCTTCGCTTGGCTTCCCTGGCTCAATCGTTCGCCTGATGCCCGGACCGAAACCGGAAGAGACTGCGCTGGCGGAGTATTACGAGCTCCCTTACAACAATCCCAAGGCAAAGGTGCAGGGGTTCTCGCCTCGCGGACTCGACATTGACCGCAGCGGCGTGGTGTGGGTCGCGCTCGCCAGCGGGCATTTGGCGAGTTTTGATCGCCGCAAGTGCCAAGGGCCGCTCAACGGACCCACTGCCACAGGCCAGCATTGCCCGGAAGGGTGGATGATGTATCGGCTGCCAGGACCGCAGTTCCGCGGAGCTCCCGATGACGGCAGCGCTGAAGCTCCTTACTATGATTGGGTGGACCAATTCGACACGCTCGGCCTCGGCAAGAACGTTCCCATTGCTACCGGCAACGGCAACGACGCGCTGCTGGCTCTCGTGAATGGAAAATGGGTGACGCTGCGAGTTCCGTATCCGATGGGTTTCTACTCGAAGGGACTTGACGGCCGCATCGACGACCCGAAGGCCGGATGGAAGGGCAAGGGCCTGTGGGCCACCTATGGAACGCGAACGCCATTCCACGCCGAGGGCGGCAAAGGAACCCTCAGCAAGGTGGTGCACTTCCAACTAAGACCCGACCCGCTGGCGAGGTGAGGATGCCAGAGGAGCAGCCATCGCGACCACGGCGTGTTCATCACGCTGCACGTGTTGCCTTAATCCGCGCTTGCAGTTTCGTATTCGGCCAGGAACTCTTCCTTCAGCATCTCGCCCGGAGTGACGGGAGCAAATTGATCCTTCATCGAACATCTCCTGGTGGGGTGCGCGCCTTAACGAACTAACAGGCACGAGCCGCCTTTGCATCTGCCGATGTGGAGCGCGGCCGCAGGTATGATTTAGATTCCCGCAGACGCCCTGATACGTACTTGTGTAATACGCTCGAGATGAGCGTCTGGTAGGGTATTCCTTCCTCCCTCGCTCGGGCCTGAATGTCCATGAGATCAGCGGATGAAAGACGGATATTCACGCGTTTATCCTTGATCACCGTAGCACGCGCGGCGTTCCGAAACGCGCGAAGCTGCCCTTTAGAAGGACGAACGGACACCAACTTGCCTTTCTCATAGGCGTTCAGAATTTCGGATTCGTAACGGTCAAGTCTCTTCATCTCCAGTCCTCCTTTCCAGGTAATCGCGCGTGGCTTTCCTGCTCGGAATGATTGTCTTCAAGAAATAATATGCCTCCTCTTCGACTGACGGCACCAAGTAGATGTATTCGCGGTAAGCCACGACAAGAATCAGTTGCCCGGGATAACGTCGCTGGTTCGGATGCAGTAGGATGTCCTTAAGCCCACCCAACTCGATCGCAAGAACGATCTCTTCAAATGAGATGCTGCGTTCCGCTTTCAGCCTCTCGTTCTTATCCCCGTCCCAGCGAAAAGGCTTCACACTGAAAGTGTAACGCAATGTGTGCCTTTTGTCATCAAGAGCATGTATGCGTCATTCGATGAGACCGGTTGCTACTTCTTCTTCGCCAGCAGCGCCTTCTGCTCGGCGAACGGCTTGCGGTACAGGTTTTCGTTCTCGGCGATGTAGTCCTTGCAGCCTTGCGGATCAATGAAGGGATTGGGTTTCACGCCGGCTTTCAACTTCTTTTCTTTTTCATCGAGGCGAATGGTAGTGGCGCGAACGTAGAAGAACACGTCGCAGGGCAGGCTCTTCAGCACTTTGAAGGTGTGCTCGAAATCTTCCACGATGGTGGGATACTTGGCGTTGTTGAACAGCGGCAGGACCGGCAGCTCAAACGGGAGAGTCGCTACCCACCGGCAAGCAGCAAGGCCCTGGTGACGGAGGATCGCAGGGGCAAGCTGAAGGTTTTCTATCGGTATCACGAAATCAAATGGCGCCAGATCGCCGCGCCAGCCGCCAGGCAACAACCGGAGGAGACCGCCAAAGGTAGATAGATTCGGAAAAAGCTGTACCGACTGGCCAGCGATCACCCCTGGACGCCCTACAGCGCGGTTTTTTCTCAAAACTACAAGAGGGGACATTTCTAATGAGTCTTGACAGTATCCCAGCAATTTCGGAATCTCGGATAAGTAGGGTACATGAAAGGGCCGGAGGGCGGCTGATAGGGCGGATTCCGGGAATCATTTCAGTTAATTTCTATTTTCGCTTTCCTTTGGAAAGGTATTGACT
>JACPPJ010000057.1 GCA_016191085.1 Acidobacteriota bacterium
ACGCAAAACCGTTCCGCCAACTCTCGCAGGCTCCCTACCTTCCGGTCGTACGCCTCCAATATCTTCCGCCGCAAATCGTCCGAGTACGCCTTCGCCATGGTGTTCTTGGTTCGCCAGAGCAACTCGTTTCATAGTATACACCATCGGGAGAAATGCTCTAGAATTCCCTGTTCTATTTTCCATCAAACAAGGGCGGAGGGGCTGAAGGATGGCTCTTGGAATGGATTTCCGGCGGAACAACTGCCCACTGAATTCGCCAAAAATTCCTGAAATTCCCTGTATTTTCCCCTGTTACAGGGAATTTGGCAGAGAACGGTTCGCTCGGGACTGGATCCTCCCGCCATTAATGCCGTCTGAGTAGTTCACAAAGCGGGTCTGCGTGGCTGTAGCGCCTCCATGGACACTCCTTCATTATTCTGAGCGGTACAATAACGACAATTTTCCGATCCACCGCGACCCGGCAATTATTGCCGAGCCGCGCTTTCCCGCTCTCACTGCGCTTTATGTTCTCTTTACATCCGCTGCATTGCATGTAGCTACCATGAACATAAATCGCTTCAAAGGAAAAAACTCCCGGGACGTCTGTCGCGCCGCGTCGGCTATAAGAGAGGCATATTGGCGACAGCGCGCACATGATTGACTGACGGGGGCTTAGCTACCTAGAAGCATGCCGTGTTGGCACGGTTATTGCTGCTCTTAAAGTAAAAAGGAGGTAACAGGTTATGAGAACACAAATGCTAGCACTAGCTCTGCTGCTGAGTGGGCTCGTACTGTCGCCCGTCGGCAATGCGAGTGAGTTTGATAAAAAAACCATATTGACATTCCCTCGGCAGGTGCAGGTTCCCGGCGCAGTTCTTGACCCCGGAACGTACGTAATCAAGCGCACCAATCCAGGTGGGAATCCGGACATTGTGAGCTTCTTGAGCAGGGATGAAATGCATGTGTATGCCACAGCAAAAGCCATCCCGACGGAGCGTCCCGAACCCGCAGACAAACCCGTCATAATGTTTGCGGAAACCAGATCAGGGCATCCTGAGGCGCTTAAGAAGTGGTACTACCCCGGCGATTTAACAGGCGAAGAATTCGTGTACCCGAAGGACCAGGAAGTATTGATCGCCCGGGCAACCGAGTTGCAACGTGACCGCTCGGCAGAGGTATCGGACTCCGGCGTAGTCGCGGCGCCTGCTCCTGAAACCAGGTCAAGCGAAATGATGGAACAGAACACTGACACCAGTTCCAGCGCTGTCATGAACCAGGAGCCCGTGGAAACGGCTCAGAACACAGCCCCGGCACCTCCGAGCAGCACGGCAGAATCGAGCGCAACTACAACCACAACTGAATCTGAGTCGACCGCGACCAGCCAATCTCAGTCAGAGATGACCACTGATCCAAACGCCGCAACGGCCCTGCCGGATACGGCGAGCAACGTTCCGTTGCTGGGCCTCATCGGAGGTTCGGCATTGCTCCTGGGCTTAGGACTGAGAAAACTTGTCAAGCAGAACAGTTAACAACTCTCAACCGGCACGGCGCCTGCGAACGCAGGCGCCCGCCATTTTCATTATCATGAAGCGCACTGTACGTACATTAGCGACAATCGTTCAGATTACTGGAGCGTTGCTGGTCTTGTACTCCGCCTTCTACGTGATGCGAGCACAATATTTCCAGTGGCAGCAGCGACAGGCGTTATCGGCCGCGCGCGTTGGCAACCAATCGCCCGCTTACCCACAGTCTATGCCGCCATCGTCTCAGCTTGATTTGGCACCTCTACGACCGGCGCGCGGGTCTGTTATCGGGTGGATCGAGATACCCCGGTTGAAGGTCTCCAGCGTCGTTTTGGAGGGTGACACAGAGTCGGAATTCCAGTTAGGCGCAGGGCACGTTCCTGGCACAGCGGGACCCGGTGAGCACGGTAATGTAGTTATCGCCGCTCACCGCGACACGTTCTTCAGAAATCTGCGGAACATCGCCCCAGACGACCGCATCGTGATCACGACTCCCAATGGCGTCTTCGAATATGCAGTCGAGAGGACTGAAATCACTGATCCCAAAAATGTCTCTGTAATGCAGCCGCGCGGACAACCAGAACTGACGCTCGTTACCTGTTATCCATTCAACTATATCGGTTCGGCCCCCGACCGGTTCATCGTCCACGCGAAAAAAGTAGATCCTCCATCGCCCGCGTCGTAGCATGATCCGCATTGCGTGTATCCCCTTCCATATCAAGCCATATCACGCTACGGGCATTTTCGAGATAAAATACAGTAGATGTTGTATTTCTGTACCGAGATGAGCATGCGCAAAATAAAATTTACGTTAGGCAGCATGTCGGAAATCGCTCATCGAAGATTTGCCCTAACGTGCTGATAAGGAAGAACCGATCATGCGCTCGCGCTCCTCTTTTGCACTGGCCATTGGCTTTAGCATCCTTGTTGTGCTGATTGCAATACTGGGCTTCGGAGCCATTCGCAGAGCGGCTTCTATATACCAGGACATGCAAAACGCGCAGGATTCCTACGTGGACACCGAGGCATTTCGGCGTGGTATCGTAACGGATATGTATGTCGCCGATATTCTCGTTCGGGACTACCTGCTTGATCCTTCAAGGGAAAATGCGTCTCGTCACCGGGATGAGCTTCTTGATATCCGGGATTCGCTTCAAAAGCGGCTGGATCAGCTTTCGCCACGCGTTTCCGAGAGCGACAGTCCCAGGCTGCGGCGCCTTCAAACAGAAGTGCAGGGTTATTGGGAATCGCTCGACCCGATTTTCGAATGGAGTCTGCAAGAGAAATCCGCACAGAGCTGGGCCTTTTTGCGTCGCAAAGTATGGCCTCGACGAGAAGCCGTAGTCACCTTAGCACGCGAAATCGCGAAGACCAACGACGATAACCTGCAGAGAGAGCGGCAGAGGTTGCGAACCAGTCAGCAGGTATTGCAAGATTTCCTGCTGCAAATGGCGGCATCCACTGTCGGAATAGGTATCATCGTCGCCGTTCTGACAACCTTTCGTGTTGCCGCGCTCGAGAAGAAGCACGAAAAGCAGCGCAAGGAAATTGAAGAGACCCAGAAGAACCTTCGCAACCTTTCTCGCCAGCTTGTGCAGGCGCAGGAGGCCGAGCGAAGGGCGTTGTCGCGGGAATTGCATGATGAAGTCGGCCAAATGATGACGGCGCTCGGGATTGAGCTGGGGAATTTGGAAGCTGTCAAAAAGAGCGACCCAAACGTCTTCCACCGCCGTTTGGAGGATCTAAAACGGCTCAATGCAGACGCCATGCGCGCCATACGGGATCTCGCAATGGGATTGCGACCCTCAATGCTGGACGACCTGGGTCTACAAGCGGCCCTCCAATGGCAAGGACGAGAATTCTCGCGGCACACCGGAGTGCCGGCCATCGTGCAGGTGAATGGCTCGCTCGACTGTCTGACAGACGCGCAGAGCACTTGCATTTACCGTCTCGTCCAGGAAGCGCTCACCAATTGCGCGCGCCATGCTAAGGCTAAGAAAGTATTGGTCTCAGTGCGTCCCGAAGCCGAGAACGTGGCTGTGGTCGTGCACGACGACGGCATTGGTTTCGACTCGCGTCTGAGCCGCGGAGGATGCGGGCTGCTGGGTATCCAGGAGCGCGTCGAAGCCCTTGATGGCAAATTCTTTATCTCTTCGGAGCCAATGAACGGCACCACCATCCGGGCACAGATTCCGATCGGAGTGCCGGTGTGAAGAAAATCCGGATTCTCATCGCCGATGATCACGGAATCGTCAGGAAAGGACTGCGCCTGCAACTGGAGCAGTACCAGAATTTCGAAGTCGTCGGCGAAGCTGCCGAGGGGCGGGACGCGATACGCATGGCGGAGGAACTGCTCCCTGATATCGTCATTATGGATATCGCCATGCCCAATCTAAACGGCATTGAGGCCACTGCGCAGTTGGTTAAGAAAAACCCCCAGATCGGCGTGATTATCTTGAGCATGTATTCCGATGAGACCTACCTGACCCGCACTCTCAGTGCCGGAGCAAGAGGGTATCTCTTGAAGGACAGTGCCGATGTGGACCTTCACCGCGCCGTAGAAGTAGTGGCGCAGGGCAAGCCGTTCTTCAGTCCCGCGATCGCGAACACGTTACTGGAGGACTATATGCTCCAACTTCAGCAGCGTGGGTTACAGGACTCCTATGACCTCCTGACGCAGCGCGAAAAGGAAATACTACAATTACTGGCCGAAGGCAAATCAAATAAAGAAGTTGCGAGCATACTGGACCTCAGCACCAACACGGTTGAGACCCACCGGACGCATATCATGCAAAAACTGGACCTCCACAGCACCGCCGAAATAGTTCTGTATGCTGTCCGGAAACGGATTATCTCCTAGCGCTTATCACCCCATTTAGCCCCCAAATTACGACAAACATCGTATTTACGAATACTCCCCCAGGCGACAAACTAACCATGTAAGGCGGTGGTGGCCGCAAAGCCGGATTGTAAATACAGGGAGCTTTATGGAGCCGAAATTACAGCCCACTCCAAGTATTCTGGACCACGGACCCCGCGACGAGCCGCGATGTACGTGTGAGTTCAACCAAACGCGAGTCGAACGTTCCCGCGGTTGGCAATACATCGTTTACTACTGCACGTGTCGGAACTGTTGGGTCTTTTGGAAGATTCCTCGAAGTGAAGAGATCGCGTTGCCTCAATTTACCATGGCGCCTGCTTACGCCGCTGGCTAAGAAGCGGGCGAATGGAATAGCAGCTAAGGCTGAAACATGTCAAATCGGGAGGATCAACGGAGGTGAGCGATGAAGATGGACGAGAGGCGGTTGGTGGTGGTTTCCAATCGCTTGCCTATTATGGTTGAGGCCGGCGAGAACACATTACGATTGAAACCGAGCTGCGGTGGACTCGTAAGCGCGCTGCTGCCCATTTTAAGCGAGCAGGGCGGCTGTTGGATCGGAGCCACAGGGGGGGCTTACGACCATAGGGTCGTTGATGCCCTAAAGCGCTGGTGCGCCACTCAGGACTATTCACTTGTTCCCGTGTTCCTCACCGCGGCTGAAAGCGCCTCGTTCTACCAGGGCTGTTCAAATGAAATTATATGGCCTTTGTTCCACGGGGTTCCTTCTCGGTGCAACTTCGGTCCTGAATATTGGAGTGGCTACTGTACGGCAAACGAGAGATTTGCCGACGGTGTAGAAGGGGCGTGGAAAAGTGGAGATTTCGTCTGGGTTCACGACTACCACCTGATGCTGCTGGCGCACGTTCTGCGTTCTCGCGGAGCCGACTGTCGGCTGGCTTATTTCCATCATATTCCGTTCCCTCCCCCTGACGTTTTTGAAAAGCTGCCATGGCGAATGGAAATGCTCGGTGCCCTGGCGCAATTTGATACGCTTGGATTCCAGACCGCCCGTGATCGCCGGAACTTCGTTGCGTGCCTGCGGCGCTGGCTTCCCGGCGTCCGTATCTACCGCGGCGGCGAACGGTTTGTGATCCGTGCTGCCGGACACTCCGCCGCAATCGGGAATTACCCTATTAGCGTTGATTACGACGATCTGGCTGCTGAAGCTACATCTCCTGCCGTGCTCGCCGGTATCGAGGCGATCCAACAAGGCATATCGCGAGCTTCTATTATCCTGGGCGTAGACCGGCTTGATTACACCAAGGGAATTCCCGAACGCCTCACTGCGTTTGAAGCGCTCCTGAAAACTCATCCCGAGTTGAGGGGCCATGTCACCATGGTGCAGATCGTAGTCCCGAGCCGCGAATCCATACCGGAGTACAAGGAGCTAAAGCTCCGGATCGAGATGACGGTAAGCAAGATCAATGGCGAGTACGGCAGCCCCGGCTGGGTTCCCATTCATTATCTTCACCGTTGCGTTTCCCGGGCTGAGCTCGTCGCGTTTTACCGTGCGGCGCACGTCGCGCTCGTCACGCCTCTAAAGGATGGCATGAATCTCGTTGCTAAAGAGTTCTGCGCGTCCAGGGTTGATGATCGTGGGGTGCTGGTGCTCAGCGAATTCGCGGGTGCAGCGGAAGAACTTAGGAACGGCGCTTTGCTCGTAAACCCTTACGACACGCAAGGGGTGGTCTCGGCGCTCTTCCTTGCTCTGGCAATGAGCGATTCGGAGCAACAGCAGCGCATGCAAACCATGCGGGCGCATATTCGCGAACACAACGTTTTTCGGTGGGCTCGCACATTCCGGAGCCAGGGCTTTGCTGCGCGCGCAAGCCGCCCTCCGGCCTTTTTGCCACATTCATCGCCATCGTTCATAAGCAGCAGACTTGCTCTGATGACGCATGGGCGATAAATATTCATATTTTACGAGATCAGGAGGCGATTATGAGAATCTCGGAGACGGAAGCAGCGCAAAACTTGGGGGATTGTATCGGAGATCAGCCGCCCGGCGTTTTGACCGGCGCTATCGCGTACCGTACTGCGGCAGCCGAGGCCGTTGAGACGCGAAGGATGAGACAGTACCAAGAACGTCGGCAGCCGACAATAGTGACCTGCCCAAAGTGTGGCGAATCCTATGCCCTGGTCGAAGGAACTGATGCTGATGACGACACACTGCAGGAGGATGTAGCGTTCCTGTTAAAGGCGATTTCAACGGTTCATCCCGGTCACCCATCTCGCGTGTTCGTCAGAGACCCGAAGGGAGTATTGCATAAAGCTTTTCAATCAGATTCTCCCAAGAAGCTGCATTTGCTGAGTTCTGGCAGCTCTCTTCAGCAGCGTTAAGCTTAGTCCAAGGCGCGCGCGGACCCAATCGCACACACGCGTATTCCGTACCGCCTGGTCAGGCCCGTGATCAGGGCTTCACGGCGCGGAGTGACTTCTCGCTCCATCCCTGTCGCGGCTCGGATTCCGCGCTC
The DNA here is from genome assembly GCA_016191085.1 of Acidobacteriota bacterium. GTDB lineage: Bacteria > Acidobacteriota > Terriglobia > 2-12-FULL-54-10 > 2-12-FULL-54-10 > JACPPJ01. Next base: position 6,858 of record JACPPJ010000057.1, read on the forward strand.
TTCGCGCAGCGATCGGAGCTCTAGGGAAGCGCTTTCACCGAGACGTTATCAATCCACACTTTTCCCTGGATCAACTTGTTGAGCTTTTGGCTGCGGATGCGGCGGACAAATATCATCAATACATGTATCCCCGGCCCGGTGCGAACATTGACACGCTCTTCCGTCCAGGGTGTCGTGGCGGTCAGGTTTTTCGTTAGTATCTCGAAGCGGTCCGACGGATTAACGGGCACGCCTACAACGGAAAATCGTACGCCGTTATCTGTGGTAATTCCCTCCGTCCTCATGTACCCACGGAACTGATAGGCCCGGTTCGGCTCGACCGGCACGCGCTGTACAACGGCCCAGAAATCCGGATTCGCAGTGCCATCGAACGCGATGAGTAGCGAATGCACGCCACTCTGGGCAACCATTTCGTCCAGGCGAATGTAGTAGCCTGGCCCCTGCGTGATCCGCCAGTCCAGCCCGTCATTGGGCAGTCCTGCTTCGAAATCGCCGTTGGTCATCAGCTCTCCGGCTGGTTTTGCGGAACTGCGGTGATCGAGGTCCAGCATATCTGACCAGACTTTCGCGGCTCGTTCACTCATATGTCTGTCCATCAGGACATTTGCCAAGTAATTTCCAAGGCTCTGGACGCGCTTGCTGCTGCTGCCGCGCACCTCCGCCCAAACTTTCTGCCCTTCTGTCAACCTTTTATTCTGAATCAGAAACAATGCATAGTTTACGCGGGCTTCGGCATCATTGGGCACAACCTCGCGCAGAATCATGTCGGAATCGGAGCTGATCTTCCATGCCAGATCGAAAAGTGGATGATGCAGCCGTGGGTCGGCGGAAGCGGCTGTCTTCAGATACGGAAACGCTTCGGCGGAACGATCCTGCAGGATCAACAAATTGCCCAAGCGCCAAGCGGCCTGCGGTGAATGTGGTACCGCGCTCAGCCATGCACGAAGGGCGGTCTCCGCCTTCTGGGATTCCCAGGTTTGAAGATAAGCGGAAGCCAGCCCGTCCCAATTGGCTGGGTCTGTGGGGTTCAATGCGACCGCGCGATGAAACGCGCTAACAGCCTGGTCAAAATCTGATGCGTAGAGATTCTGACGCGCGTACGCGGTCCACAGCAATGGGTCCTGCGAATTCCAGCTCAGCTCCCGCGTCAGGTCGTCAGGGGTGGGATTGCTCAAGAGCCAGTCGGCGGCGGCGTTCCTTGCCACAATGGCCACATAGACCAGCGTAGCCAGTAAAATAATTGCGGCAGCCAGAGCCCGCTTCATTCAAACACCGGCGTTCCTGCAGCCCGCGTGCAACATGCCGTCGTTCTGTCGAGAGCTACGCGCCGCAGGTCAACAAAAAAGCCCCCCAATTAACACCTGGGGGGCCGTAGGGTATATTCCAATCACGTTGCTTACGACACGCGGGTCGGGCTGATAGTGATCACGATGTTGTTCAACGCCTGGTTGGCGTTGATGATTTTGGTCGTGATCACACCCAACTGCGTATTGATCACCAGCATGATCGACGAGAGCGATTGCAATTGCTGCAATTGCGCGGGGGTGGCTTGACCGCCCTGAGAGGCGATCTGCATCACCAGTTGCGTCGTCTGTTGCTGTGCCGCGCTCAATTGTGCTTCAGCCTTCGAAAGCTCGGCCAGCTGCGCAGCAAGTTCGGCCTGAATCGCTTTCACCTGGTTGGACTGCGATGCTAGTGATACGAGCTGTGCTGAAAGCGCAGCAGCCTGTGCACGAAGCGCTGTAACCTGTGTGCTCAGTGCCGCGTTTTGCGACTGCACCTGGGCTACCTGAGTGGCCAGCGCGGCGTTCTGCGACTGAACCTGAGATATGGTAGCCGCTTGGCTATCAGCACGGGAGTTTGCATCATTCGCGCGTACCAGACCGGCAACTCCCAGGGAGGTGCCTACTACCGCAACGCCTACCCCTATGAGCCACTTTCGGCTGGAGTCGGAGGAAGTCTGCCCGCCTTGCGGAGGTGCGGCGGGAGCGGCGGCGGCCGAGGGAGCGGAAGCCGAAGCAGCGGTTGCGGCTGCCTCCTCGAACAAGCGCGCTTCACCGGCACTCAATGAAGCCAATTGCACGCCCGAGGGATCGATCACCTTTAAGGTTCCTTCGGCGACCGAAACACTAGCTTTACTGCCCTGAAAGGAGACATTGCCCGACGTCTTGACCGTAGCTGGTTCTAACCGTAAAGTCGAAGCAGAAAAAACGATGCCACTGGAAACGGTCTGGAAATTCATGAAGCCCCGTTCCAATTGAACACCCGCCGGGGTGAAGTCGGCAATGGACTCGCTCGCCAGCGAGACCCGGACACCCTGGCGGTATTGAATCATTGCGCCGCCATTGTTTGTTTGTACACGATCCCCCGCAAACAACGTGGTTTGGGACGGGATCAAAATCTCACCTACTCTCACAGCGCCATGTGACTCAATTGAACCAAGGACAGCACGACCATTCTTTGCTGAGCTGGCAATCAGACCAGTGGGCTCAACTACTGAGAGGCAAAGCAGAACCGCTAGAAGTTTTTTCGACGCCTGGAACATGGACCCTCCACACACGCATCTGGCACTTACGTGCCAACGAAAGAATACTCGCGACAACTGATCTTGTCAATAACAAAAAATCCAGTTTTTTGACACGCGGTAACTTTGTTCAAACATTAGCATTCCACAAACTATATCGGCTGGTTCGCGCCAAATTGGTGATTTTTTTCATGTAGAAATGGCAGTTTTTTAACGCGGCTCCCGGACTTGGAACTCCCAAGTCTGAAAATGCATCTCGCGAAACGCGATTTCATTCACCTTCGCTCGACTGCACAGGAGTGGCCGCTCCAGCCTGTCGCCGCCCCGGATGAATGCTAATCCGCCGCGATCATCTCGCTGGCATCCCGCTGCGCCAACTCTTCACGCAACCTCCACTCGTATTGCGTCAATTCCCTTTCGATATCCATCTCCGCCTTACGGCGCGCGATGATGTGCTCGCGATAGCGACGCAGGAAATAGTCAATGGTTTCGACACGAATGCGGATCGAGCCTGCGGGCTTGTTCTCGTCCAGATCTTTGAAGCAGAAGTACGGTGTGCCTGATTTCTCAATGATGGCTTCAATGACGCCGTAAATCGGCGCATCGTGGCCGCATTTGAAGCTCGACATCTCCAGTGCTACCAGGTTCGGATGCCGCGCCGTAAATTTCGCTGCCCAGATCTTGTGATTCGTGCTGCACGAGTACGAATTCTTCCACGAATCCGAGATGTCGAGCGCATGGCTGATGACTCCGGCGCGCACTTCGTCCCCGAAGAACCGTTCCAACATGTCGTCATGCAACGGCAGCGTGTTCTGCGAGAAAATGGGATAGCCCAACTTCTGGAACTCCTCCAGAATTTCGTGGTTCAGTCCTGGGTCGTGGTGATACGGGCGCCCAAGCATAACGATGCCTATGCGGTCTTCCCGCTCCAGTTGGTCCAGAACCTCGCGCGCGCGGCGGCGGATGCTCGTCTCACAATCTTCGAGCGCAGCGAACCCGGCCTTTATAGCTCGATCGTTCTCCGCCTCCGACAATCCCAGCAGCGGCGCCCACGCCTGATGCATCTGGAAAGCGAAAAGCTTCCAGTCATTAAAATTCAGGATAGGGTTGACGTACCCGATGCCGAGTTCGGCAAAAACATCATTCTCCTTCGTGAACGCAGCCTTCACGGTCTCGGGCGTCGCGGTCACGGTCGGGCAGGCATTGGTGCCTGTCAGCTTGACCAGCTTCGAATGCAGCACGTCGTACATGGGGAAGAAGATCACGTTTAGCGGCTTCTTGCGATGCTTCACTTGAACCAGATTGTAGACGTGCGATATGCCGACCTTTGCCGGGAAGCATGGGTCAATGGCTCCGCGGCTCGAGCCCGCGCGGTAAAGTTCGGGGCTGGTGTAATCTGAGTAGACGATGTTCTCAGGCTCTACTCCCAAACTACTCAGGTAGGCGTTGAATAGCGGCGCATAGACATACGCGTTCAGCACTCGCGGTATGCCGACCCGCAACGTCTTGCGATTCCGCATTAACTCCGCGCGTTCCCTTGCCGCTTTGCTCCAGGCCCGTGATGGGATGGGATCGGCGACCACAGCGGGGCTGCGCGGGCGGAACACTTCTTGAGAAGCGATCTCGACGAAGTTCGGGTTAGCCGCCTTTATTTCATCCAGACCCGCTTTGATGTCCTTCATATCGTCCAGGTCTTCCACTGTGCCTTTTTCGCAAGTGGCGATAATCAGGCGTTGCTCGCCCTGCATCAGCGGGACCTTCGTAGCTTTCTGGGGAATCGGCACGATCTCGTCAATCTTGATGTCAATGAATGTGCGCAGGCAAGTGTTCTTACAGAAGTTGCAGCGGGTATCCTCGTTACGCGTGCTGCGGTATTCGATGTTTCGCACCGCGTCGAGCCCGATGAACGTAGTGCGCGTACCGTTGCGCCACAACCGCAGCGACTCCACGGCCGCGCCTATCGCGCCCGACTCAGCGCAATGCTCGTGAACAATAATCTCCGGCTCTTTGCCGGCAGCGCGGAAGCTGTTGCGGATGAAGTCCACCTCCGCTTTGACTACCGCGAGATTGTTCTGTGTTCCGCCTTGGAGCACGAACCGCGAACCCAGCGCCGCGAGATTGGGAACGCTCGCGACATATAGGAATACGTTCTTCGGCAGCACCGCGGCGAGTCCTGCCAGTATCTCCTCGGCGCGCCAACCCTGCCGCTGGAAATTCACGATATCAGACTGCATGAAAACGGCGCAGCCGTAACCGAATACGGGCATGGACTGCGCCGCAAAAGCGAGCTCGGCGTATTGCTCGACCGTCATTCCGAAGCCTTCTGCGGTTGACTGCAAAAAGTATCCGTTGCCAGCCGAGCACTGCGTATTCAGCTTGAAGTCCTTCACGCGGCCGTCTTTGAGGATAATGAGCTTGATGTCCTGCCCGCCCACGTCGACGATGACGTGCGGATCATCGTAGAACTTCAGCGCGGATTCGGTGTGCGCCACGGTTTCGACCAGCGCCACGTCGGCTTTCAACACGTCCTTGAGAATGTCCTTGGCGTAGCCTGTCGTGGCAACTCCCAGCAGTTCTAGGTTCGCGCCCTGCGACTCCACTTGTCCGCGCAGGTTCTCGAACATCTCGATGGTGTCTTGGATGGGGTTGCCGTTGGAAAGCTGATATGCCTTGCAGAGGATTTCTCCGTCTTCGTCCAGCAGCACGGCTTTGGTAGACGTGGAACCGCCGTCGACTCCCACAAATCCGCCGACGGTCTGCCCTTTTTGAAACGTCGCCGGAACGAACTTTTTGCGGCGGTACGCTTCACGGAACGAATCCAGTTCGTCTTTCGCCTTCACCAGGCCGTCGCCGCCCGACTTGGCTTTTTCCTCCTGACGACCGTAGTCGATGTAATGCACCAACTGGTCCACGCCGCGGTAGCAGCCGATGCAATCCTCTTCGTCTTTGCCGAACTCGATGGCGCCGATGGCGGCAAAGTATTGCGCGTTTTCCGGGACCTTGATCAGTTGCTCAGGCGAGGCGCCATCAGGCAGAGCAACTTTTCGCTCCTGCCACATGCGCGGGATATTCGCCTGCCACGCTTCGCGCATGCCGCGGATGAACGTGTTCGGACCTCCCAACAGCAACACATGAGGACGCAGCGTATGTCCGCGAGTCAGCACGCTCAGGTTCTGCAGGACGACGGCGTCGAACAACGAAGCCATCAACTGATCCGGCGGCGTTCCGACTTTCTGCAGGCTGTTGATGTCGGTCTCAGCGAACACGCCGCACTTGCCTGCAACCTTGTGCAACTTAATGCCGTGATAACCCTGCTCGCACAACTCGGCGGATGGGATCTTCAGCTTGGCATTGATCTTGTCTATGACCGCGCCCGTGCCGCCGGCGCACTTGTCATTCATGGACGGAATTTTCTTTTTGCGTCCGCTCGACTCGTCGTCTTTGAAGATGATGATCTTGGCATCCTGGCCGCCTAACTCGATGACGGAATATACCTCCGGGTGCAATTTCTCGACAGCTAGCGCGACCGCCGTGACCTCCTGGACGAACTTTGCGCCAACCACGTCCGCGAGCACGCCGCCACCGGAGCCCGTCATAAATACGCGAGCGTTGTGCTTATCGATACCGATCTCGCGCTCCATCCGGCGGAGAAATTCGAGCGTTTTCTCCGGCTGTTTGGTTTCATGGCGCTGGTAATCGCTCCAAACGATCGTGTCGCTGTTCTGGTCGACGATGATGGCCTTTACTGTGGTGGAACCCACGTCCAATCCGACCATGTAATGCGCGTCGTGATGGTGGATATGGGACATGCGAATAGCCTCCAAGATCTCAACCCTCGCGGTAGCCGTAAGGGCACGACTTTAGTCGTGCCGATAATACGCTCTTAAGGTGAGGGCTTTAGCCCCTGAGGTGCACCCTCAGCGGCTGAAGCCCGTTATTCTAACGCCACTGTCGGCACGGTTAAAACCGTGCCCTTCCAACTGATAACGTCCGTTGCAGCCGCAGCTTCAGGCCGTTTCCGCGGCGTGTTGTGGGACGCGCGCCAATGCAGAAGCGGCGCTCCTTATCCATGCGGTCGCTGACGTGCAAAATGAACTGCGCGGCGGTTCCGGCGATCCCTTCACGGTGAGGTATATGGTAAAAGGGCCGCCGGAGTTCGCTATGTTCCGCGACATATTCCCGAATATCTTCAAGCCGCTTGCCGGTTGATTTCAGCACCTGCTCGAACTCGGCTTTGGCCTTCAGTTTGGCCTCTCCCAAAGCCATCTGCACGCGGCTATGAGCGTTGACTTCACCTTCGCCGGAGGTCTCGATCGGCAGAAAGATCATGTCTTTGAACTTATTGATCACGGCGGATTGGACTCCATCCGACTGCGAGGACGGCATGCAACCGAACGGCTTCAACGCCAGCACCATGTGGCAGAGGTTGTGGACAGTGTAGTAGACGTTCTTGCCGACCTCCAGGTGCCCTTCTCCGCCCCGCGTGAACTGGTTGTAGAACGGATGCGCCAGCGCGGCCAGCTCCGGCTGCGGAGCCAGATGATGCGTGATGCCGCCCAGATTGCGAATCACTCGGTGGTATATGCCGTACCACATCTTCTCTCCGACAGTGATCAGCGCCAGCTTCTTGCGTAATACCACTTGATTGGCTAGATGTTTCTTAAACTCCCACCATTGGGGGTTGCGATGCGGCCGAGTCACCGGCCATTTTGCGCGGGCATGCGCCTTGCCTTGGTACATAAGATAAGCTACCCACGTCGCGATCGGCTCGACCAGCACCTGCGCGCCCTCGCGCTCCAGGAACGCGAACATGTTGAAGTTGCCGTCGCCCTCGGTGGTCTGAGCCCAGAACTCGCCCGTGATCTTCACCATCGGCTTCACGCGCGTGCGGTCCACTTCGATCGTATTCAGTCGCTCGGTGCACTCTTTCAGTGCATTCACGTAAATATCGCCGTAAAGATGCTCACGCACCTTGCCGAGCGTATTGAGCGTATTGCGCAGCGTCTTCTTTTTCTCCAGATACGGTTTCGCCCACTTCGGCGCGCGCGACATGATCTCGAATGGCGGGCGCTCTCGCAATGTCTTGGCCAGGCCGGCCATGGCGTCCCCGAAGACGCGATCGGTCTCTCCCTTGTTCACCTCGAACGGGCGAATCTGATAGACAATGTCGTTCATCACATCACCGACATGGACCGCGTTAAGCATGCCCATGCCGAAATCTACCGTGAACTTCAGCCCGGGCTCGCCAGACACTGCCTTCAGGCCGTCCTTGTCGTGAAACAGCAGGATGCGGAAGCCGTCGAATCCCGCGTTCTTCAGCGCGAAGCGGTATTCCGACTCATACATCCCGAAGCGGCACGGACCACACGAGCCAGCGGTGAAAAAGACGTGATTGTCGAGGATTTCTTGCCGGGGCATGCCGGCTCTCTCCAACGATTGAAGGTATTGCACCAGGTTCCCGACCGTAAAGTACGTGGGATTACACTGCCCGTTATTGCCGTACTCTTTTCCTGTCTGGAAGGCGGCGACATCGGGAACCGGCAGGCGCTCGCATCTGTATCCGCAGCCCTGAAACACTGCGCGAATCAGCTCTTCATGTTTCCAGGTGAGGCCGCCAAAAAGAATCGTGACGCGGCTGCGCTCCTCGGCCGTGAATGCCCGCTCGACGGGACGGTGAAAATGCTCGCGCTGCTCCAGACCCGCCAGTCTGCGCAGCCGGATTCGTTCAGCCGCCAAACGTTCGTTGATCACTCGATCCTGCTCGATCTGAATGAGATTTGTATCCGCCATACTTTTCCCTTCAGGGTTGGATTTATCAGAATAGGACGGCCGAGACGATCTGACTAGTTGCAGAAACCTTGGGCGCGGTTCTTGCGGCCTCCCAACGAAAAGGAACGCGAGCGCCACTAAACTCCACATTTTAGCAAAGCTTGGTGTGTATGCGATAGCGAAATCTAAGCGAGACGGAACGTATGTACTTTTCGCGCGCGGATTGGGATAGGGGAATCGCCCCGTCGTTACACTTGCGACTTGAGCAATGATGCGATCCGCTCCCGAACCTCATTAGCGAGCGCAACCCTGTGCCGCGCTGCCATGCCCCGCGTCTCAATGGGCGAGCCTGCCATGACGCGTACCCGCCCACTGCGAATGTTAATTGAACCGGGTGTGAGAATCTGGCGTGAACCAGCGACAGCGATGGGAACAATCGGCGCCTGAAGCTCAATAGCCAGACGGAATGCCCCACTTCGAAATGGCCGAAGCTCTCCATCCATGCTGCGCCCGCCTTCCGGAAATATGAGAATGGAAACGCCCCGCCGCAGCGCATCCGCGGCTTGACGCAAAGACCGAGCGGCCGCACGCGGGTTTTCCCTATTGATGGCAATATTGCCCGCGGCGCGCATGGCCCATCCGAAGACAGGTATGCGGAACAGAGACTGTTTAGCGACGAAGAGCACGCGATGCCGCAGGCACGCCAGGATGATCGGCGGATCCATATAGCTTAGGTGATTTGAGCAGAAAATGTAGGCCCGGTCAGGATGGAGCTTCTCGACTCCGCTCGCTGAGACATGCACGAAACTGGCTGCAAGCAACATGCTTGCCCACGCCTGCATGCAGCGATGTTGAAACCGCCCTCGCCAGCCGAATGCGTACGCCAGCATGGAAGTGGCGCCAAGTAGAATAGTGGACACAAAGATGAGAGGAATGGTAACGATAACGGAGCGTATCCAACTCAGTGCATTCAGCAGCATGAACTATGCCGGGCGGGATCTTGGCGACGCTTCCACGGCAGCGCCGACAGCTTTAGCTTGCGGCCACCTACGTTTAATATCCCCCACCAGAAACAACGAGCCGGTAACAAACACGACATCATCAGGGGCGGCAGCCGCAATGGCGGTGTGCAGTGCGGCTTGAGGCTCTTCTTCGCAGGTGATATTGCGATTCAAGTGGCCGGAGAACTCCAGTACGGCCTGGGGACTGGCCGAGCGGAACTGGTACGGCTTGGTCAGGATCACGGCGGCTGCTTTCGGAAACAGTATCTCGGCAATCTCCGGAACAGCCTTATCGCGCATCGCGCCGTACACCAGGATGATCCGCCGCGACGGAAATTCCTGCTGCCAAAATTCAACCAACGCGCGGGCGCCGGACGGATTGTGAGCACCGTCAAGGAACACCTGCGGCCGCTCCGCAATCAGTTCCAACCGCCCCGGCCAAATCGCTTTGGCAAGGCCCTGCTGAATGTCTGCGTCTACGATAGGGAACCCCAGCTTAGCCAGTTCGCGTGCTGTCGCAATCGCGGCGAGCGAGTTGCCGACCTGATGCTTTCCACGCAAGGACAGCGTGACGGGAAGGCAGAAGCCATCGCTGTGCCGCACCTCAAATGCGTAGCAACCTCCGATGGAACGCGCGTTCTCCACCGTATACTGTTGCCGCGCCTCGATCAGCCGCGCTCGCTGCTCACGCGCCTTCTCACGTATGACGTTGATTGCATCCGGGTGCGACGCCGTGGTGACGACAACGCCGCCTGGCTTGATGATGCCCGCCTTCTCACCGGCGATGGCTGTGATGGTGTGGCCCAGGAAACGCTCATGATCGAAATCAATTTCGGTTATGACCGACACCTGCGGCGTGGCCGTGTTGGTGGCGTCAAGCCTTCCACCCATCCCGACTTCGAATACCGCAAGCGAACAATTTCGGCGGCGGAAATACTCCATCGCCATCGCCGTGAGGCATTCGAAATAGGTGGGGTGGAAACGCAGCGTCCCGGATGCGAGCAGCCGTTCTATGCGCTCCCGCAGGAATGCGAACAGATCCGCGAATTCCTGCTGTGGGATAGGACGGCCGTCAAATTGAATGCGCTCGGCGATCTCGACCAGATGAGGCGAGGTGTAAAGGCCGGTGCGAAATGAATTGAAAGAATGTGGAACAGCAGATCCCTCGTCGTTCCGCTTTGCGGGACTCCTCGGGATGACTGCACTATAGGGATTTAATTGCCGACCGGCGGAGCGCAAAATGGCGTCCAGCATCGCCGCTACGGAGCCTTTTCCGTTCGTGCCCGCGATCAACACACTCGGATAGGCATCCTGCGGATTGCCCAGATCCGACAGTAATCGCGTTATGTTATCGAGGCCGAGCTTTGCGACGCTGACGGAATCGGATGCCGAGGCGCGGACCTCGTTTCCCAGCGAGATCAGATAACGGGTCGCCTCGCGGTAGTCCATGCAGGTTAACTCGACAGAAAGCCCAGAGAGCGAATCAGGAAACTCTTCAGCTCAGAACGAGGCACCACGGCGTCCAGCATGCCGTGCTCCAGGAGGAATTCGCTGCGTTGAAAACCGGCGGGCAGCTTCTGGCGGATGGTTTGCTCGATGACGCGTGGCCCTGCGAAACCGATCAGCGCACCCGGCTCGGCGATGTTCAGATCACCGAGCATTGCGAAGCTGGCCGTGACTCCGCCGGTCGTGGGATCGGTCAGCACGCTAATGAATGGGACTCGCGCCTCATCGAGGCGCGCTAGGGCCGCGCTGATCTTGGCCATTTGTATCAGACTGATGGTGCCTTCCATCATGCGGGCGCCGCCCGATGCCGAGACGATTACGAGCGGCACACGCCCGGCAATGGATCGCTCGATCGCGCGCGTGATCTTCTCGCCCACAACGCACCCCATACTACCGCCGATGAACGAATACTCCATGGCGCAAACCATTGCCGGTCGCCCGCCCATCTTGCCTTCGGCGGTGATCACGGCATCATGCATTTCGGTTGCTTGCTGAGCGCTTTCCAGACGCTCGCGGTATGGCTTCAGGTCCACAAAGTTCAGCGGGTCCGTGCTTTCCAGACCGGCATCGTGCTCCGTATATTGCTCATCGTCGAGCAGCAGACGGAGACGCGTCCTCGCATCCAGGCGGAAGTGGTGGTTGCACTTGCCACATACGTTCCAGCTTGGCTCCAGATCCTTCTTCCAGATAATCTGGCGGCAGCCGTCGCACTTGATCCACAAACCTTCGGTGAGAATCTGAGACGACTCAGATGCCCGCAAGCGCTGCTTTTCTCGTCGAAACCAGGTCATAAAATAGAAGCCAGAGTCAGGAGTCAGAAGTCAGAATGTCATGCCACGTAAGGCACGGCTTCAGCCTTGCCGTAACCGCATCTATGACTTCGGCTTTAGCCGTTGGGGCAATACTCACCTCAGGGGCTAAGGCCCGCATGCCCACAAATATCACAGCACGGCTCAAGCCGTGCCCTTTTCCCAACATCCGCGGTATAACCTACCGCGGGTACGGATGGTGCGCCAGTATGGTCCACGCTCGATAGATCTGTTCGAGCAACACGACCCTGGCCAGCTCATGCGGCATCGTGAACGGCGAGAGCGACAGCAGGAGACGCGCCTGCTTTCTGAACTCCGGGGAAAAGCCGTCGGATCCTCCCACGCAAAACGTGATAGAGCGCGTGCCTCTCTCTTCCCGGTTCTTGAGCCAGTCCGCGAACTGCTCGGAGTTCCATTGCGCGCCGCAGGCATCGAGCACTACCAAATATGAATCCGACGACCGGGCCAGCATCGCCGATTCCTCTTTATCTGCGCCTGCGGGTGCTCCGCTTTTGCGTTTAGCCGGGCGAATCTCCTCACCGATGAACTGGCAGTACCGCGACAGTCGGCGCGTGTACTCCTCGGTCAGCTCTTGTATGCCAGGCAATCGGGTTTTCCCGATCCAGAAAACCCGTACCTCCATGAAGTGGCCTCGATACAGAAAAATTGGCGACTGCGTAGCGACAGCAGATCAAGCAAGCAGGAACATGTCAGTCTTGGCCGGTCTCCGCCACCTGTGCTCGACTGCCTCTCTGCTCCCGGTTCACGCGGCGGGCGTTTCGCCAGAGCCTCTCCAGATCGTAGAAGCTTCGCGCCCGCTCGGAAAAAATGTGAACCACAAAGTCCACATAATCCATCAGAATCCACTCGGCGTGATTATATCCCTCCACATGAAGAGGGCGCAAACCAACCAGGCCCAAACGCCGCTCCACTTCATCACAGATGGTCTGTATTTGGCGGCTACTGGTACCAGTGCAAATTAGAAAGTGATCCGTGAAGCAGGCGGCCTCTTTCACGTCCAAAACCGTAATATCGAGGGCCTTCTTCTCCTCGGCGGCCTCAAACGCCGCTCGCAGCGCTGATCCGGTTGAATTCCATTCACTAGCCATTTTGATAGAGCCGTAACTTTTCAATATACTCGGCCACCGCATCCGGGACCATCCCATGCACGGACTTGCCTTCGGCGGCAGCGCGCCGGATGGCTGACGAAGAAACGTCGGCCGTGATGGTGTTCAACAAATGCAGCGTGGTGCGCCGCAGTCGAACGCTTGTGTCCGTTACTGGACCACCCTGAAGTTCCGCAGGAATTACCTTTTCAATCTCTGCGATCGGAAAGCCCGGCCGGCTAACGATGATGAAGTCACAACTATCAAGCAACTCCGCGGGCTGATACCAGTGAGCCACATCCCGAAAAGCATCGGCGCCCAGCAAAAAGTACAATCGGTCGCCCCCCGATAATTTAGACGCCATCTTGCGGACGGTAAGGATCGAGTAATTCAGTTGCGCCGAGATATCATCAGACCATTCCAACAATGAGGGCACCAAATGCGGCGACCCGGCGCAGGCGAGGGCGATCATTGCAAAACGATGCGCGAAGGCAGTCAGTGGGCGATTCCGTTTATGCGGCGGGAGACTGGCCGGAACAAAATGGACTTGTTCCAGCGCGAAGCATTTCATGGCAGCGCGTGCAGCGGCAAGATGACCTAAATGCACCGGGTCAAACGTGCCCCCGAACAGGGCAACATTCACTCGTAGTCCCTTTCTGCGAGAGGAGTGCTCTCCGCCTGTGACAGGGAACCATCCTCTGGCGTACGGGCCTCTGCCGCAGCGCCAGATTCCGTTTCGCGCAAGCTGCGCAAGGTGCGGGCGACACCCAGCTTGAACTGCTCCAATCCTTCTCCCGTAGCGGAGGAGATAGCGTAGCACTCCAGGTTGCGGCGGGCAGCCAGTTCCCGTATTCCGCGCAGGCGACGGCCGTCGCCCGCTACATCCACGCGGGAAGCGACTATCATCATCGGCTTGCAAGCGAGTTCCGCGTCGAAGCTGGCCAGTTCTTCCATGATCACCTGAAAATCGTGTTCCGGTTCGGTAGTTGCCATCTCGCTCGAATCAATCAGGTGCGCCAGCACTCGCGTGCGTTCAATATGGCGCAAGAAGCGCGTGCCCAGGCCATGGCCGAGGTGAGCGCCTTCGATGAGACCGGGGATGTCCGCCACCACGAAGCTTTCTTCGTCCGTCACGCGCACCATCCCGAGGTATGGCTCGAGTGTTGTAAAGGGATAATCCGCAATCTTGGGACGAGCCGCCGAGATGCGGCTGAGCAGGGATGATTTGCCCACATTAGGGAACCCAACCAGACCTACATCGGCGAGCAGCTTCAGTTCCAGGCGAAGGCGCATAGCCTCGCCCGGCTGCCCATCCTCGTGCTCGCGAGGCGCTTGATGGGTCGAGGTGGCAAAACGCGCATTTCCCCGCCCCCCTTTACCGCCCTTCGCCACTATCGTGCGTTGGTCTGGTGCCGTAAAGTCGAACAGCTTGGCGCCGCTGGCCGCGTCAAAAATCATGCAGCCGACAGGAACTCGCAAGACCAAGTCTTCCCCATCGGAGCCTTTGCGGTTGCTTCCTTCGCCGTGTCTGCCATTCTGCGCCTTGTGCTCAGGATTAAAGCGAAAGTGCATCAACGTATTGTGGCGCTCAGAACTTTCGACGATGATGTCACCGCCCTTGCCGCCGTCGCCACCGCTGGGCCCCCCGCGTGGAACGAACTTCTCTCTGCGGAAGGCGACACAGCCATTGCCGCCGTCTCCAGCCTTCACCGAGATGGTGACCTCATCTACAAACATAAGCAGCAGAGACAAACGGCGATGGCCAACTCGTTACGGATTGCGATTGGTAGTTGCGTAGATACAAAAACGCAGAAAGCGATCTCCACGGAGCCGCTTTCTGCGTGAGATTATTGCGCAACCTGTTCTACCGGCGAGATGTGGATGAATTTCCCGTGTTGGCCTCGGTCGACAAATTTCACCACTCCGGTGACTTTGGCGAAAAGCGTATCGTCTTTGCCGACACCTACGTTTTCACCCGCTTTGAATCGTGTTCCACGCTGCCGCACCAGTATGGAGCCGCCGGAGACCAGTTGGCCGCCGAAGCGCTTCACTCCCAGACGCTGCGCATTGGAATCACGGCCGTTGCGGGAACTTCCTAATCCCTTTTTATGTGCCATAGAGTTCCTTACACCGTGATGTTATCTACCCGGATTTCGGTGTAGTTCTGCCGGTGTCCTTGTGTCTTCTTGTATTGTTTCTTTCTCTTGTAGTGGAAAACGATAACTTTCCGGCCTCGGCCATGATTGAGAATGGTGCCTTCAACCTTTGCCTGGGCGATCTTGTCACCCGTCAGGATCACGCCGTCCTCTGGCGAGACCGCCAGCACGCGCTCCAGCGCACCTTGAGCGCCCGGTTCGCTCTCCATGCTTTCCACTCGAATCACGTCGCCTGGGGCGACACGGTACTGCTTTCCGCCTGTCTCGATGACGGCATACATAAGCAACTTCTGCCTCAATGTGTTTGAATTCTAACGGACTTATTATACGGAGCGCCAAGGCTTAACGTCAAATCTCCGATATTGCGTTCACAGTAACTTGGGCGCCTCGACCGCAAAAAACTTCTTGACCTCTTCCCAGTCTAGAGGAACAAGCATGTCTGGTATGGGATCCTGTTCCGCATCGTCGAAATACGTAAGGGACTTCAGAATATGAGGCACACTGTAATTCACTCGCTCAAATTTTTTGACAAAACATTCCAGCAACACGGGTAACCCATGTTGCTGTGACACCATGAAGAGATCAATGAAATCACGCCTAGTTCCCCGGCTCGCAACCGCACTGATTTTCATGGAAGCCACATCGCGCAGATCGGCTACGTCCACGCCCAAAAATTTGTCAGGGGGAAAGAGCACGGGGTAGGGATACCCGATGAAGCTTACCTTGGTTCCACGGATGTTTGCGTGCAGGGTGGAAACACTCCTCGCCAGGAGCGCGAACTCGTTACATTGATTGAGCCTGCCCAGCAAGGCTTCTTCTTCGAATGCAGAAGTAGAAAAGAAGTCCAGATCATCCGAGCGCCGATGACCAAGGCGCAACGCCAGGCCCGTGCCGCCAGCTAAATAGAACGGCTTCAAGAGATCTGATTGCTGAAACTGCCGCAACGTCTCCATCATTTGGTGGGAGATGGTTTCGGGATGCCATCGAATGCTATCAATCTGGTGCATCAATGATGTGGCCGTGTCTAAGCGCTGCGGGTAAGTGGATCAGGAGCTTCGCGTAATGCCGCGACTTCCTCACGTGCAATGCCGTAAACCAGCGCCCAGAAATTCGCGGATTTCCGGCTCAGCCTTCTTTCGGTACGAATGATCTCCTTGATCTGCGCCTCCGAAAAGTTCTGACGCAGCCAAGCTACTGCGCTTGAATCGCCGTATTCAAGTACCCGGCCGACCGTATAAACGGGGTAGGCTGCGGGCTCGAATTCATCGCGGTTGGTGTCCCAGAACAGAGGGTATAAGTACTTAGGAATCACCTCCTTAACATAGCAAATTCCTGTGGGTTGTTCAATTTAGGATTGAGCTAGTCTGTCACCGACCCGCCTGTTCGCTCAATTGCCGTGCTTGTTACCCGCCTGAGTGCTGTGTTTCCTTTCCTCTCTATAGGATTATTTGGCAACCATCGTGCTTTACCGTTCTCCTGGGGCACTAGCGAATGAACCGGCGTCTACGCCATTCCAGGCCATCCCCGGACCTGATGCTCACACATTTCGGTTATAATTGGCGAGTACGTCGGACTGACTAATCTTCACTCAGGAGAGTCGAGTGAATCGTGAGTCCCACGTTCCTTCCCTTGGTGGTCCTTCCGTTTCCACTTTGCCCATCAGCCGCTTTCCGGTGGATGAGTTCGGAAAACCGTTCATCCCGCTCGATGACGCTAGCCTGTACAGCTTTGGCAGCCTGATAAGAGCGACGGAAGAACTGCTGTTGCAGCTATTTAGCCAGGGTCTTCTGTCCGGGACTACCCATACGGCGCTCGGCCAGGAGTTGTGTCAAATGGCTGTGGTGCGCGCGCTCTCCGATCCCGACGACGCGATCTTCTCCAATCATCGTAATCATGGACACTTCCTTACATATACAGGTAACTTTCGCGGCTTAATCGAAGAGATTATGGGCCGTGAGGGCGGCATCTGCGGCGGCAGGGGCGGCAGTCAACACTTGGCATACCGCAACTTCCATTCAGACGGGGTGCAGGCGGGGTTGACAGCCATCGGCGTCGGACAGGCGTTGGCTAGGAAAAGGCGAAACTCGTCCGGCATTGTTGTGGTCATTGTTGGCGACGGGACGATGGGCGAAGGACTGCTGTACGAGAGCCTGAACATGGCGTCCATCTGGGAATTACCCGTGCTGTTCGTGGTGGAAAATAATCGTATCGCCCAGACAACGCCCACTGCCCTGACCACCGGGGGCTGCATAGGTGCTCGTGGCGCGGCGTTCGGGTTGCGGCTGTGGCGCCTCAATGACGCCGATGAAAACTTCTTTCAACGGGCCGAATCGGTAGTTGAAGAAGTGCGGCAAATGAGGCGGGCGGGATTTTTGGTCATAGATTGCATGCGTCTTGGCCCGCACAGCAAGGGCGATGACCTTCGAGACGAGCGCGAACTCAGAGTCATTCGCGACCGTGATCCTTTGGAGCGTTTGGGATCAGGACTGGCGCCGCATGTACGCCGGGAAATCGACGCGGCCAATCAGCTTTTCATGGCCGATGTGTTGGAAGTTGCCCAGCAATCCCCGGCGGCTAAGTTCGCAACCACCCCCACTACTCTGTTCGCTCGCGGCTCGGGGAGCCAATCGTCAATTAGCATTACGCCAGGTCCGTCCCAATTCGCTGCGGCCGGAAATGTGCGGCTGGCACTTAACACAGCGCTACGGACGATGCTTTCAGAGCACCCAGAAGTGGTTCTGCTCGGCGAGGACATGCATGACCCATACGGCGGCGCCTTCAAGGTGACCGCCGGGCTGTCCACTGGCTTTCCTGACCGCGTCATTTCCACGCCGCTCAGTGAGGCGGGCATCATTGGCGCCGGAATTGGGCTGGCGCTCGAGGGCGCACGACCGATCGTTGAGATGATGTTCGCTGATTTTCTAACACTGGGAATCGATCAGATCCTAAACCATGCTGTCAAATTCCCAGGTATGTTTCCCAACTGCCAAGTACCTCTGGTGATCCGCACTCCCAGCGGAGGCCGCCGCGGCTACGGCCCGACGCACAGTCAGAGCCCCGAAAACATCATGTTGGCGGTTCCGGGATTGACGGTCGTATTTGGCAGTCACCGTCATGCAGTGGGCGAGTTGTTGTGCCGTGCCGTACTGGACTGGCCTTATCCCACGATCTTCTTTGAGCACAAACTTCTTTACGCCATGGAGATGAGCAGGCTCGGCTATCACGAATTGCCCGCGAATCCGTCAGATCCAGCGGCGGCACTGTTCCCCACGCTGGTGCGAGGCTCTCAAGACCCCGATGTGACAATCGTTGCCTATGGCGGAATGGCGCCTTGGGCGGAGAAGGCTGCAACGCTCCTCGAACAGGAAGAATTGGAAGTAGAGATCGTTCTTCCGTCGCTCCTGTCGCCGCTCCCGAAGAACACACTGCTCGAAGCTCTTTCGATGCGCTCAAAGATCGCAATCGTTGAAGAAGCTCATGCGGGCTTCGGGTTTGGCGCTGAACTGGGGGCCTTGCTCCTGGAGAGCGGTTTTGCAGGCCGGTTTACGCGGATCGCAACGCCTCCGGTCCCCATTCCAGCGGCGCGCTCGCTGGAGCAAGAGGTCATCCCCGGCGAAAAACAGATTGTGAATGGAATTCTGAAGTTATTTGAATCTTATGCCATTCCCAGTGTGCGTTCCTCGCATCAATAATAACGATGACACCGTCCGCTTGAATGGATTTGTCGTTCAAGTTGGGGCTCGTGTAAACAGGGGCGACGCGCTCGCGGATGTTGAGACCGATAAGGCTAGTTTCACAGTAGAAGCCGAACAGGATGGGTATGTGCTGGCGTTGCGGGGAAACCCAGGAGATGTGGTAAAGGTGGGCTCGGTACTGGCTTGGCTCGGGATGCACCCGGGCGAACAGCCGCCGGCTGAATTTCAACCAGGCACACAGCCAACGAACGGCACTGCACATTCGCCTGCGCCGACCGTTAAGGCCGCACTCCTACTGGCTCAATTCGGGCTGAATGCCGATTCGGTTCCTGCGAGCAGTGAGCGGCTTACCGTCAAAGATGTGGAGGCGTACATCGCCGAAAAACGTCTGCAGGCCGTCTCGCCGGTTCCCCCACTACAAGCTGCTTCACACCCGGTGCTATTGCCCGGCACGTTTCACGAACTCAGCCCCGAAGAGCGAGGAATGTTGCGTACCGTGTGCTGGCATCGGGATGAGTCCGTGCCGGGATACGTTGAACTCGCGTACGACCCCCAGCCGTTTGAGCAGTACGCGGCGGAATTTCAACAGCGGCATAAGCTCGTGCTATCTCCTCTACTGGCATTGCATGCGTGGCGGTTGGCGCAAGCGGCTGCGCGGCACAAAAAGCTGAACTCAACAATCGTTGACGGTGCGCGTCACCAGTATCATTCCGTCAACCTCGGCTTTACGGTTCAGAGCGGAGATGCTCTGTTCATGGCGGTAGTGGAAAACGCCGCGGAGTACTCCGAAAAACAGTTTGTCGATCGCTTGGGAGAATTACAGCGCTCTGCCATGAAGCACTCATTGAGAAGCTCGGAGGCTTCCGGGGCGACGATCGCATTTACCAGCATGGCGCGGTGGAAAGTCTCGCGCCACACGCCCGTGCTGCCTCCGTATACGGCTCTCATCGCCGCGCACAGCACTCCTGTTAGCGGTATTGCATATCTCGGGGCGACTTACGATCACCGTGTGCTCAGCGGCTTTGAAGCTGTCCGGGCTCTTCAATCATTACTTCATATCGGAACGGAGATGTTGCAATGATGACTGACACGCGCAGTTCGGTTGAACAAGCCATTGAAGCCAAAATCATTGAATTAGCACGAGCCCAGGGTCACACCGGCGTGCATTCGCTCTCACCAGAGGCTGACATTCCCGAGACGGGGTGGCTCGATTCCGCCTCTCTCATGGAACTGGTCATGTGGTATGAGTCCACCTTTGGAATGGAAATCCCGCAGGAAGATTTCAATTTGGATAACTTTGGAACCATCCGATGCATGGCGGATTACCTGGAGAGATACGGCAAGCTGTAAACGGATCGAACGGCACTGGATCGATCACGTGGCCGGAGTCGCGACGGTTTGCCTTCACCATCATGGATGATCCGGATGGGCAGCATCTGCCTACAACGCGGCTAGTGTATTCATTTCTGGCCGACCTCGGTTTTCGTACGACCATCGCGACGTGGCCTTTAGAACCTCAACGGCAGACGAACTCCGGTGGACCTACCTGCGCCGATCCGCAGTATCGCGCACTGCTACAACAGCTCAAAGCACTCGGGTTCGAGATTGGTTTCCACAACGCCGCGCCGCACTCCGCCACACGCGAAGAGACCCTCAAAGCCCTCGAATTATTCGAAAAATACTTCGGAGCACCTCCCGCCACCATGGCCAATCACTACAATCAGGAAGCGATCTATTGGGGACCGGCGCGACTGACGGGATGGCGGGCACGTTGCTATAAGCTGCTGACGTACCGCAGGAAAGACCCTGAGTTTTTTGGCCACGTAGCGGGACACGCCTTCTTCTGGGGCGATATCTGCCGTGAGCGAATCCGCTATTGCCGTAACTTTGTTTATTCCAACATTAACACGCTGCGGAGCTGCCCTTGGATGCCCTACAGCGACCCCATACGGCCGTACGTGCGCCATTGGTTCTCCGCATCTGAGGGAGCGCAAGGCCCGTCATTTGTGAAGACAATTCAGGATCGCAATCAGGAGCGGCTTGAAGAAGAAGGCGGCGCTTCCATTATGTACACGCACTTCGGCCACGGATTCGTAAATAACGGAAAATTAGACCCCGAGTTCCGGCGGCTGATGGAACGGCTGGCTCGCCGGAACGGGTGGTTCGTTCCCGTC
Organism: Acidobacteriota bacterium; assembly: GCA_016191085.1. GTDB lineage: Bacteria > Acidobacteriota > Terriglobia > 2-12-FULL-54-10 > 2-12-FULL-54-10 > JACPPJ01. The sequence goes on from JACPPJ010000057.1 coordinate 27,598, forward strand.
TCGACCCTCCTTGATTTTCTCCGGGAAAGGAAGGGCGCTGCCATACTGACGAACAAACAGCGCGCGCTTCTGGAGACAAGATGGCTCTGCGAAAAATTGTTGCGCGGGACGTCGTGAAGCGGGGACCAAGCAGCGACACTTTACGCTTTGTTCCTTTCACGAACGAACTGCTGGAACCGGTGCGAGCGTTCAACCGCCGCATGCTGGAAGGACACGCCCAAAGCGAGTTCCTGCTGATCGAGAGTGGCGACGTTCAGCCTGTTTTTGGCAACGGCACGGTCCAGTGGGTGCAACATCTGGCGGTGGAGGGCGGCGAAGTTCACGGCGGAGTCATCGAGATGGCACAGCCAGGCTGGCTGAACGGCAAGTTTGCGCGTGTCTTGAACTTTCAGTCGCCGGTTTCGGAGGGCATTCTCAACAACAGGCACAGGATAGTGGCCATGCAAATGGTCAAATTCATGCAGCAGCGAAGCGAGGCGGTGTTCATCGTGGGGATGGGATCGGCTACCAACCCCCTCCCGCGGCTGCTGAAAGCTGCCGGATGGTCCCTTCAATCCGTTCCGTTCCTCTTCCGTGTGCATCGCACGCGGCGGTTTCTGCACGAACTACGCCTGCTGCATCATACGAGATTCCGCAGCTTTCTCGCCCGTGCGGCCGCAGCGACGGGCGTTGACTTGCTGACAATGAAGGTAATCCAGATCCGCTGGCCGGCCGCCGATTTCCGTATCCGGCAAGTAAAATCGTGGGATACGTGGGCGGACGAGATCTGGCACCGTTTTCGCCCGTATTGCTCCTTCGCAGTCCAGCGCACGTTCAAGGCGCTGCAGGCGCTCTACCCACCCAGCGACCCGCGATTGAGCATCTTCCTCATCGAAGACTCCCGCGGCAACCCAGCCGGTTGGTCGGCTTGCTTCGATACTCGGACAAAGAACCACCGGCACTTCGGCGATCTTCGAGTGGGCACCATTCTGGACTGTGCCGCGCCGCCGGACGCAATGCGCGCCGTAGCCCTGCTCACCGACAACGCTATGGCGGCGCGCGGCGTAGACCTTACCATAACCAACCTGAGCCATGCCATGTGGAATCAGGAATTCCGGCGGGCGGGGTTTCTCTATGGACCTTCCAACTACCTGCTCGGGATGTCTCCCAGGCTCACGGCTGCACTCACGCGCGACGGTGACGGCGAGGCAGGGATTCACATCACGCGCGGAGACGGCGACGGGCGCACGAACCTCGGATAACTTCACAGGACGGCCGTTGCTTCGAGCTCCAGTTTGGCCCCTTCTTCCACCAGGCCTTTCACCTCGATGAACGTCATGGCTGGATAGTGCTTGCCCATCAGCTTTCGATACGCCTGGCCTACAGGCTTGAGGCTCGCCAGATATTCGTTCCGATCCACGGCGTAAATCGTCAGCCTTACTACATTCTCAGGTCGTCCGCCCGCTTCTCTCACCACCGCGAGCAGATTCGATAACGCCTTTTCGAATTGCCCGGCAAATTCCGCACTGACCATCTTGGCGTGCTCGTCCCAGCCGACTTGCCCGGCGATGAACAGCAAGCTACCCTGCTGCGTTTTAATCCCATGGCTGTATCCCGGATGAGCTCCGCACTCGGCCGGGTTAATGTATTCCAGTTTGTTTTGCATGTGTTCCCTCCAAGAATCAGCCGCGCCGAGCATGGGGTTGTAAAATCCGCCGAAATGCCCACGGAGAGAAAAGCGCTCGCCGTGGCTAACCAATGGCCTGCTTCTGCATGAGAGCAAACCACCCTGAACCACTTTGCAAGAGCGCGTTTCAAAAGTTTTATATCAGATCTTTAAAATCTTTTTCTAAAGATTCCCATCTATCTGTTGGGGTGTTATTCTTAGTTTCTTCGATAATTGACTGAATATCATCTCCGCTAACATGTAATTTCCTTGCTATGGCTTGTATTTTAGTCTCATTAGAAACTTGAAAAACTCTCACAAGCTTCCTAAGGTAGTCAAATTTCTGCGGTGGACCCTTGGGCTGAGACAACCAGTTAAGCTACAAATCGCCGTTCGCTGAGAAGTCATTGTACGGCGAGAATCCTGTGTTGCAAGATGGCACCCGGTTGGTGAAGCGGAGGCGGGCTATGCGAGAGCCTCCGCCGAGCCTAGGCCATGCGTAGAGCAGCCAGGGTCAGCCGGTCTTGCAACGTGCGATCCAGCGCCCAGCCGATGTCTCGCCGCGAATAGGCGTCTAAG
>JACPPJ010000058.1 GCA_016191085.1 Acidobacteriota bacterium
ACTCCGTTCTCTCAAGGCCCGCACCGCGGACGCGCTCGAGCAGGCGATCTCCGAAGCCATTGCCACGATCACCCCCGACAACGCCTCCGCCTGGCTCGCCCACTGCGGCTATGATCTGCAGTAACAGGAGAAATGCTCTAGTTATGACTGGTAGAAACAACGGGGGCAGGTCACTCGGGCCCCTTGAATTGTTTCACCCCGTCTCCGGACCAGTCTGGAACGAGACGAAGGGCAACGGGACTAATTTGCACGCTTCAGGACGCGTGTTCTGATCTGGTGTTTTACTTGGGCAGGAGGCTGCTTGGTGAGGAGGCTGCTGATCCAGATCTGCATTTCAGACCAGCCAGGCGACTCGATAGCGGAATAGTAGTTTGCGGCGCACTCCTGCTTGAGTCTCCCAGTCCGGCGCAGCAGTTGTTTGATTTCACCCGGCGAGGAAGTGTTTGAGGCCGGCAATTTGGGTTGCTGCAGCATCTCCGATATCATCGCTTCCATTACTTCCAAGTCCTGCCAATCGCCTAAAGTTTGATGAACACCCCGTAACGTGGCAAGCATCCGTGGCGTCTGCGGCACGCCGGAATCAGCGATGACTTCGAGCAGGTAACGGAGACGCTTGCCGGCGATTCTAACGCGGTGGAGTGCTCCAGGCTTGGATTCCGTCTTCGATTTGACGACGTAACCGGAGAACACTTTCCAGAGCGACTCCAGCTCCGCATTGAACCGGCTGTGAAAGGATCCGTCCTGAAGGTTTTTCCCCGGGCGTGATCCGTTCGCAGAGGATTGCTGAAAAACGCGAGCTTGAGGTGAACTAATGGCGTTCCGCAAGCCGGCCCGGAGATCGGGGCGGTTCAACTCGTCCAGCTTGGCCACTGCTTTCTCGAAGCTCTTCGAGCGCTGCTGTTCCAGGTAGCGCTTGAATTGCGCCCAGCTTTCCCGGTGGGTCGTTTTCTTTCCAGCTAGATAACTGTCTACCCGCAGGATCAGAACGTCGCAATTTCGTGTCCTTGAAAATAGCCGCCTGCTGCGTTGAATCATTCTGCGCAGCTTGCGAATTCTTTTGGGGCGGGGCTTGGGGTACATCAAGTCTAGCAGTTGCTGCAATCGCCGGCTGGTTACCCGGAAATCGTGAATGGCTTCTGGGTTATTGCCCTTGAGAACCCTGGACTGCAGTACAGTAAATCTCTTCACATGCCGGCGGGCCAAACGCTGCACTGCATCCCAGCCGACGGCCTGCACGAAACTGGCAGCCGCGGAAAGGGGCGGCTCGCGGCGCAGCAGTGATGTTGTTGGGACGCTGGCGGCTTTGTCTCCAGAAAGAGGTAGGTGTAAGCGACTCATGAGCCCTGCCCGATCGCCTTCAACACCCGAGGCGTCAGCCACCAGATCAGGCGTCCCTGAGATTGTAGCGAAATTTCATCCAGTTCTATCAGGCAACATCCGCCTTTCTTCAGAACGAGGTTGCTTTCCCCGGTACGCAACAAACGAGCTGCAAACCTGCTGAGATCGGGCTCGTGCCCCACGAGCAGGATGCGCCGCCGTTTCGGTTGCTTGGAGAGGAAATTCAACAGTGCGTCCGAAGGCTCGCCGGGCCGGAGCCCGTCATGTACATCCATGGGAACTTTACCCCCGCACGCGTCCAGGATGATTTGTGCCGTCTCGAGCGCGCGTACCAGAGGACTGGTAACAATCCAGTCAAACACGACGCCCAGCCGGCTGAGGCCCCTGGCAATCTTCTCGACTTTCGCTCTGCCGTCCGGGGTCAGCTTGCGTTTGAAATCGTCGGCCGTGCCGTGTCCTAGCTGGGTTGCGATGCCGTGCCGCATAATGTAAATCTCACAGGGGGCACTCATCGTTTGCTCCTGTAATGCGTCACGTTCGATCTTCAGGATAACAAATTCGGACGCACGTTTGATGCATTCTGATAAGGCAGGCGGTGGAGAAGCGAAAGTGCGTCGTATGGGGAAGTGGCAAGATTGGCGAGGTGCAAGCGATAAGTATTAGTAAGGGCATGGCTTCAGCCGTGCCGGAAAACGTGCACGATGACTTCGGCTTTAGCCGCTGGGGTGAACGGCACCTCAGGGGCTAAAGCCCAGGAAATACCATGCTCTGTCGGCACGGTTGAAACCGTGCCCTTACGTAAGCGAAATCTAGGAAGCCCATTTCATGAGCGAAGCCGGCGGCCTGGCGGGCGGTTGGCGGACCTCCCATTTCTTTAATTTGTTTAGCAAGGATTTGTAGCAGATGCCTAGCTGCGCCGCTGCACGCTTGCGATTCCAGTTAGTTTCATCCAGCATTCGCAATACCATTTCTTTTTCCGCCTGATCGGCTGCGAGGGCGGAGATTTCTTTCAGCATCAATGCTTTCGGCGTTATTGACTCAAGCTGCGCTATGGGCGCAGGAGAGTCCAGTTCCGTCATAACCAGGTCCAGATCCGGCATGATCAGAAACCGCTTAATAGCGTTCTCCAACTGTCGCACATTGCCAGGCCACTCGTACCGCATGAAGCTGTCCATCAATTCCCGGGGCAGGTGCTGCAGAGTACTTGAGTAGCGGTCCCGGTACTTTTTGAACAGCGCGTTAGAGATGAGCGGAATATCATCTTTCCTTTCCCGCAGCGGAGGAATTTCAATCTGGATTACATTGATGCGGTAGTAGAGGTCCTCGCGAAACTCCCCGCGAGCAACCGCTTCGGCGATCTTACGATTTGTGGAAGCTAGTATGCGGCAGTCTACGCGGATGGAACGCTTCCCGCCCAAACGAGAAAACTCGCCGTCCTGCAGCACGTGCAGCAGTTTCGCTTGCAGATGCGGGCTCATCTCTGCGATTTCGTCCAGGAGTATGCATCCCTTGTCCGCCATCTCAAATTTGCCGGGCTTCTCCGAAAGAGCGCCGGTGAAAGCACCGCGCTCGTAGCCGAACAACTCTGACTCGAGTAGGTCGTTGGGAAGAGCCGCGCAGTTCACCTTCACAAAGGGCCGTTCCCGTCGCTGCGAGAGGGTATGGATGGAATGCGCCAGCACTTCTTTGCCGACTCCGGACTCGCCCAGGATCAACACCGGCACGTCGGCGTCGGCAACCTGTTTCGCTACTTCATAAATGCGAAGCATCTTGGGATTGGTGGTTAGAATGTCGTTGTTGTCGCCGTTCTGGTCCAATTTTTGGTGCAGGGTCTTCAGTTCGTTCTTGAGGCTCTGTTTTTCGAGCACGTTCTCGATGGCGAGCTCCAGCTCTTCCTCTTCAAACGGTTTGACGAGATAATCGGAGGCTCCCATTTTCATGGCGGCGACGACGCTGCTGATCTGCCCAATACCGGAGAGCACGATCACAGGAATAGCCGCGTCCTGGTGTCGCCATTTGTCTAACACCTCCTTCCCGCTCATGCCGGGCAGGAGCAAATCGAGCAGAATGACATTGGGGGTGAAACTGGTGGCGAGACGCGCTTCCGCGGCTTCGCCGGAATCGACCCCTTCCGCGGCATATCCGCGCGAGGTTAGGAAGCGTAAAAGATATGTACGCGTACTCTCATCGTCCTCGACCACCAGGACCGATCGCTTGCTCATTTCACTCTCCGCTTATGATAGGTAATGTGATTACAAATGCGATGCCTTCGCCCTCTTTGCTGGAAACCGCAACCTGGCCCCCATGCAACCGGATCAGATCGCGGAGCAACGAGAGTCCCACGCCCAGGCCTTCACGGGGAAATCCGCCGATCTCCGGCTGAACAGGGCGGCTTAGGAACTTCTGCAGCAGCTCGGCGGGAATGCCGACGCCAGTGTCGGAAATGACAACCGTTGCTTCTCCATCCCGGCTGAACAGTTGCACGTCCACTGTCCCGCGCTGGCCTGCAAACTTAATTGAGTTCGACAGCAGGTTCAGGAATACTTCGGCTAATCTCTGCTTGTCGCCCACCACGAATAGTGGTTCGGCCGTGATTTGTTCGGTTAGAGTAATTGATCTTTCCTGCGCGCGGGGCCTTACCCCGGGTAATAACTCCTGCCATATCGTCCGCAGATCCACGGTTTCAAATCGCAGCTTGTGTGTAGCCGCCGCTTGCATCAGACTATTCAGCATCTGAACCAAGCGATTGGTGTTTTCCGAAACGATGGTCAAATATTCGCGTTGGGTGTTATTGATGCTCCCGGCACGCTCGTCCAGGATCATCTTGGTATAACCGCGTATGGAAACCAGGGGGGTACGCAAATCGTGGACCAGGTTTGAGATTAAGTGTGCGCGCGCCTGCGCTGCTGCTTCATCCTGACTCTGTGACTCCAACCCGGCATCACGCTCCGCAACACGGGCAGAGGGTGATTCGGAAAGAGTGTGATCGGAAAGGGCCTTATCAGTATCCGTTCCGGCATCTCGCACTGGGCCACCTCCAGAAGAGAACGGTAGCGAAAACGGCTTAAGCGCAAGAATGGAGTCGGAGGCAAACTTCCGTGAGAATACCACGACCATTCATCGCGTTCAACCTTATCCGTTACGTACAGCACAAGCGGCGTAGAGCTAAACACTTCATAACGTCTGTCTTCACCTGAATGATCGAACGGGGCAATCGGCGCGGAACGAAAGTTTACGGAACCAAATCTAGGTGCCAGCAAAGTTTCAACGGCGGCTGACCTTCAAGGAAGATTTCCGAAATTCACGTGTGGCGCCGCTCCGTGTCGAAACCAGAGGCTTGGCACAATGGATACAGCGGTTACGCCAAATGGGGGTGGCCAAATTACAATGCGTGCAATAGACCTGCTCGATGTGCATTCCCGCCAGCGTCATCGCATCCTCTCCTGAGAACTGTGTTTCCGTTTTGCAGGCGCTCCTTACCTTGGCACGCTGAGTACCATTCAAAGGAAAATCACTTAGAACCTTGGGAACATAAGGGGATGTTCTTTATTCTAGATTTCTTGAAAGCGTTTTACAACCACAATTATCTCCTACTCTGTATAGGTAAGTGGTACACATATTCCAGTTAATTGGAATGCAAGTACCCTCAGTGCCGCGCGTGCCGCGCGGACCTAAGCGTCAAAACACGCGAACACTGCGTGTTTATAGGCGCGTCCAAGCACTGGAGTGATCACGGCAGTCGCCCGGAAAATTTTCCTGAGGAAGGCAAAAATTTCGTACTAGGACTCGTGGAAAAGCTCGTCGAAATCTTCTTCGGAAAGAATTTTTATACCCAACGTGCGGGCCTTCTCGAGTTTTGACCCGGGGTCGGAACCCGCGACAACATAGTTGGTCTTCTTGCTCACTAACCCCGCCACATGACCGCCGGCCGATTCGATCTTCTCCTTGGCCTCATCGCGGGAATATTTTTGGAGCGTTCCTGTCAGTACGAACGTCTGTCCCACCAGGCGTGAGTCTCTGTGTGTTACTCTCTTCTCCTGCGCCTTCATTTGCAGTCCTTGCCGGCGCAGGCGCTCCACTAGCTCTCTGTTTCTCGGTTCTTTAAAAAAACTATAAATACTGGCGGCAACCTTCGGCCCCACCTCGGCGGCGGTTTGCAATTCTTCGACAACCGCTTCTGCGAGCCGATCCATCGATCCGAACTGCTCCGCCAGAATACCGGCAGTGCGCTCGCCGACGAACCGTATTCCCAACGCAAAGATCAGCCGGTCGAGAGGGCGCTTCCGGCTCTGATCAATCTCAGCCAGGATGTTCTGGGCGGATTTACGCCCCATACGCGCCAGTTTGGTGAGGTCATCTTCTCTAAGTTCGTAAAGATCGGCCAGGCTCCTCACCAGTCCAGTCTCGACAAGCTGGTCAACCAAAACATCGCCAAGGCCGTCGATGGCCATGGCCCTACGGCCGGCGAAATGGCGAATGGATTCCCGTAGCCGCGCCGGGCAGTCGATATTAATGCACCTGCTCGCCGCCTCGCCTTCCTCGCGAACTACTTTCCCGCCGCACACAGGGCACTTCAACGGCATGTCGAACTCGCGAAGATGGCGGCCTTGCCGCTCGTCAGTTTCGACGCGCACTACCTTCGGTATGACTTCCCCGCCCCGCTCGACCACCACCATGTCACCAATCTTCAGCCCGAGACGGCGGATTTCATCCTCGTTGTGAAGCGTCGCGCGACCGACAGTGACACCGCCGAGTGCGACCGGTTCCAGAATAGCAACCGGCGTCAGCGCGCCGGTTCGGCCGACGCTGACCACCACGTCTCGAACCTGCGTCACCACCTGCCGGGCGGCATATTTGTACGCCACAGCCCAGCGCGGCGCCTTTGCCGTCGATCCCAGTTCCGCCTGGAGTGCCAGCGAGTTCACTTTAACGACGATGCCATCTATTTCGTACGGCAGCGTCTCGCGGCGATCCTCCCATGAGCGGCAAAACTCGAGCACGTCCTCAATGCTGGCGCAACGCTTCCAGTGGGGATTTACCTTGAAGCCGAGGTCCGCAAGCGTACTGAGAACCTGCGCCTGCTCGGTGAACACCGGCCGGCCTGTAGTGATCAGGTAGCAGAAATAGTCAAGCTGCCGCTGGGCTACAATGCTCGGCTCCAACAGCCGGATGGAGCCCGCGGCTGCGTTACGCGGATTGGCGAACTTGGGCAGGCCCGCTCGTTCACGCTGGTCGTTCAATCTGTCAAAGGCTTTTTTCGCGAGCAACACTTCGCCGCGAACCTCAAGATCCCCATCCAGGTGAGCTTTGGTTAAACGCGCCGGCGATAGCGAGAGCGGCAAAGACCGGATGGTCCGAGCGTTTTCGGTAACATCCTCGCCGACAATACCGTTCCCGCGCGTAATGGCCCGCTGCAGCGCACCGCGGTGGTAGACGACAGCCATGCTCATGCCATCGAGCTTTAATTCCGCAACGTAACCTACCTTCCCATTGCCCGCCGCTTCGCGCACTTTGCGGTCAAAATCGCGCAATTCCTGCTCGGTGTAGACGTTGTCCAGGCTCATCATTGGCGCGCTGTGCGCCACTTGGACGAAACCCTCGCGCGGCTTTCCCCCTACGCGTCGGCTGGGCGAATCTGGGGTGATCAGCTCGGGGTGCTGAGCCTCCAGCTTCTTCAGCCGGTTCATCAGAAGGTCGAACTCTGGGTCGGAGATCTCCGGATCATCGAGCACATAGTAGCGGTGCTCGTGATGGCGAATCTGCTCGCGAAGATTTTCGATTTCCTGGTGGATAGACTTGTGGCCGCTGGTCATGGAGCCCATGTTGAGATGCAGTTTCGGGGTGCAGCCCAAACCAAAACACCCCCGGCATTCATTATATGTGTGATGTCACCGGATATGTGTGATGTCACCGGCAGCAACGGCGGTACTGTGGGGTAGTTCTGCTAGTGTGCGGCTGGTGGGTTCCACGGCGAGATCATAGCCCGCCGTAGGATCCTCAATTCAATGAGCAGCGGAAGGGGTTTTCTTTCGGCGTCTAGAGGCAGGCTTGGCAGGCGCTTCGCCCGCAAGTAACTCGACTGCCATCATACTGGTGACGAACTTCTTAACTCCGTGGTCGTCGAATTCGATCGTCGTACGTTCCGAGTTCGATTCCGTAACGAACCCTACGCCATACTGCGCGTGCTTCACACACTGCGATTGCCGCAAAACCTGCATAGTTTGTCCTCCTTATGAAACCCGAAAGGCTCTGTCCACAGTGGCCAGCACGTGGGACGTTGTAAGCTCAACGGACCTGCCCAAGCAGAAGGCCATCACGTTTCTCGGCGTCCACTTATTGAATATTTTGGACGTGCGAAACGCTCTTGAGCGACAAGGTGACAGTGCGGCTAACCAATTAAGCCGCGTCCATACTGAGACTTACATCGCGTGTATTCATGAACCAATTTCAATAACAATCATACCACAGAGCGGGCGATTTGGAGGGTTAACGCCCCCGGTCGTGGCCAGACACACCCGAGACTTCGAATTGCTGCGGGTAGACAACCGGCGGGGCCATCACGGACGCGCTTCACGTACAACTAACACCGGAAACCGTGCTTCTCGAACTACGCCGGAACTAACCGATCCCCAAGGCGAGGCGGTCAATCCCGCACCGCGAGCGCCCATGATAATCAGATCCGCGTCCCTTTCCTCGGCAACTCGGAGGATCTCGTCGCGGGGGCTACCGTGCCGCAGTACGTAGTCCACCTCGCACCACTGGCCGACAGCCTCCGGTACAATGCCCCCGATGTTCGCCCATGCATTAGCGGCCTGTTTTTGGAAAAAGCCGTCATACTCAGGAAAAAGGTCCACCACCGAAGTAACGTGAACTGCATGGAACACCACCACTTTGGCGGCCCATTCACAGGCCCAGCGGAAAGCGTATTGCATGGCCCGATCCGAGTGAGGAGAGAAGTCGGTCGCCAGCAGGATAGTTCGGAGTTGGATCTTATCGGGCTGATCAGGGAACGCAAAGTGCTTTCGAGGGTGCCCAATCACCAGCACAGGACACGGAGCTTTGTGGATGGAGGCCTCAGCTGTCGAGCCAAGGAGCAGATGGCGGAATCCCTTGTGCCCGTGCGTACCCATGACAAGCAGGTCAATGTTCTCCTTTGAGATCGTTTCCAGGATTTGGTCCACAACCTGCCCTTCATTGACGATGACGCGGGATTGAGTCGGCGAGACGCCACTCGCCCGCACAAGTTGCCACAGCTCCCGCTCGACGCGCGGCAGTTGCTGTCGCCACTGCTCAATCGCCATGGGCTCCGCTCCAACAGTTAACAAAGATGCGGGTATCTCTGCAGTGTGCTGGATGTACAGATTGGCGCTAAAATGCTGCGCCAGACTAGTGGCATAGCGAAGTGCCCCTCGGGAAAACTCGGAGAAGTCCATCGGACATAAGATTCGTCGAATGGAGAGTGCCTCTACTGCGGCACTAGCGTTTGCCGGTTGGCGGGCAGTAATCACTTTGTTGGTGGACATACTAGCCTCCTGCAAGGCCTGTTCTGTTCGGCCCGTGCTTAGCATGAGGATAGGCGGTTGCGAAGGTATCGTCTGTGATATGCCTCACACCCCGCTACCAACGTTGCGGTAAACGTGCACCAGAGACAAAATGGCTTGTATTCGCCGGGGCGCGGTGGCCAGAAAAGATAACGGAAGCTGCCCCGCCAGCTCCAGCCAGCGGGGCTAGCCGGCCGGTCCTGTACAGTGAAAAAGGGAGTTTTTCCCCGGAATTAGGATGCCTTCGCCCCTGCCTCAATCTCCTGTCACAAGTACCCGGCTATCACGAACGCATCATCCAATCAATGAGCGTCAGTACGCTATAAAACATTGTTGTGCAAGGTGTCATGAACCAGAGGAAGTCACAATCAGCTCCATCACCAATCATCGACAACATCGAAGCTGTCGCGCGGATGGAGCACGAGTTTCTGGAGCGGCGTACGTGGTCCCAACGGACCGCCGACGCGATCGGCGGGCTTGCGGGTAGCATGACGTTTGTCCTGCTGCACGTGACCTGGTTCACGCTTTGGTTCCTCATCAATACTGGTCACTTGTTCATCCGACCGTTTGACCCATTTCCATTCATCTTCCTTACCATGGCCGTATCGATGGAGGCCGTCCTGCTTTCAACATTCGTGCTGATGAAACAGAATCGCATGGCGCGCCGGACCGAGGAACGAGAGCAGTTACACCTGCAGATAGCCATGCTGTCGGAGCGGGAATCTACCAAGATTCTGCAAATGCTCAGGGCGGTTTGCAGTCGTTTGGAAATTGAGCCGCCGTCGGAGGACAAAGAAGCGGAAGAGTTGAGCCAAACCACCGCCGTTGATCAAGTCATGGAAAACCTAAGAGAGCGGCTTCCTTAGAGACTGGCAACTACCCGGCTGCACTTCCAGGGTGCTATGGTTCCTTCTGCGCGGTCCTGATCTTTTCGACCAGGGCCGTTGTGGAAACGCCGCTTCGTAGACGGACCAGGCGCGTGACGCCGCCATACGACTTCAGAAACTCCGCGCCGACGACTTCTGATTCCTTGTAGTCATCGCCTTTAACGAGCACATCGGGACGGATGGCGCGGATCAATTCCATAGGATCGGATTCGTCGAATACGACGAGGTAGTCCACGCATTCCAGCGCGGCTATGGCGAAGGCGCGATCGTCGCCGGGAACGATAGGACGGCCGTTGCCCTTGAGCCGCTTTACGGAACCGTCGCTATTCAGGCCTACTACCAGCACATCGCCACAGTTCTTGGCCTCCCGCAGTAAGTACATGTGGCCAACGTGCAGCAGGTCAAAGCAGCCATTGGTGAATACAATCTTCTTATTTTCGCGATGCAGCGTCTCCGCGAGCACCTGCATCTGCTCTCTGGTTCGGATCTTGGAGTCCGCCGAGAAGTGGCGCATGCTCGCTTCGCGTTCCACTTCGTGCGGGTATACGACCGCCGCGCCGGCCTTGCCGACGGCCACTCCCGCAGCTAAATTCCCGAACTGAGCCGCCTCGCGCCAGTTCGCACCGGAGGCGGCGGCTAGCGCGAACGCAGCAATCAACGTGTCGCCCGCTCCCGTTACGTCGAAGACCTCGCGCGCGCTGGTAGGGAAATGGTGGAAGCCCTGATTATCTATCAGGCTGACGCCTTCGGCCCCGCGCGTGACCAGCAGCGCGTCGAGGCACAACTCGTGCAGTTTCCGTTGCACTAACTCCGCCTCGTGCGTTGCTGAATTCTCGAATCCGGCGAACGACATCTCCAGAGCCGCTTCCGCCTCCGCTGCGTTGGGCGTCAGCACCGACGCTCCTCGGTACCGCTGCCAATCCTTGTACTTGGGATCGACAAACATGGGCTTGCCAGCTTTGCGGGCCAGCCCAATGAGTGGTTCGAGTAACCCCGGAGGGAGCGCGCCTTTGGCGTAGTCCGACACAACGACGCCATCCACCTGCCCGATTACATCCGACGCGAAGCCGAGAATCTTCGCCGCCGTCTCTGCGGCTATCGGATGCGGCGTCTCCTCGTCGAAACGAACCACCTGCTGATGGCCGTACGGATGTTCGGTCCGCTGTCCCGCATGGGCCGCTACGATCCGGGTTTTCAACGTCGTCTTACGTCCGGGCTCCTGGACCATGCAACAGGCGCGGCAGCCCCGAACAGTACACAGGAGTTCCCTTAGCGTAGTAGCTGTCTCATCCTCGCCGATGACGCCGGCGCACCAGACCATCCCCCCGAGGCTATCCACGTTACGCACAACATTCCCGGCGCCACCCAACTGCTGCTGCGTGTCCTGTACTTGAATGACCGGCGCGGGAGCCTCCGGCGAGATGCGGCCCGCCTCGCCATAGATGGTGCGGTCCACCATGAAATCGCCGACGACCAGCAGACCCCGGCCGGAGATGTTGTGAAGAAGTTTGGCTACAGATTCGTGTTCCATGTACGCTCGCAATGCACTACGATAGCACAGGCAGCGGTAAGTATTGCCGCCGCAACGCTTCAGACTCCCAATGGAGTTGTTTTACAATGAGGTAAGTACGAACCGGGGCTTCGAGATGACCAATGAAGAGTTTGAAAGAAAAATCGAGTTTATCGTCAACCAGCAGGCGCAGTTTGCGTCGGACATTCAGCAGTTGCGTGATTCACATAAACAAACGGACGAACTCCTGACGCGCTTGGTGAATGTAACGTTTACTGGCTTCAGCGAGGTTAACGCCAAGATCGACGCGCTTGTTGATGGTCAGATCAGACTAACCGACGGTCAGATCAGATTAACCGACGCCCAGGCGCGCACAGATGAAGCTGTGAGGAATCTGAGTGCGAAGCTCGATACGCTTGCGGACTCGCAGATCCGCACGGAAGCAAACTTAAGGAATCTCTCTGACGTGGTGGATCGCCATATCAGAGAAGGCCGGAATGGCGGACCGAAGCAATAGCGTCTTAACCCTATACCCGCCTGGTAGTGTCAAAAGTTTGGCAATAATAGGCTTGACTCATCACGGCAAAGGCCGTACTCTGCGATTGAGCATTTGGCGAAGGCTTTGCACCCGTACCCTAACTGGGGAAGCATCTTCATGGCTATGCTAGTAGCCTATTTCGATGAGAGTGGGACAAAGGAAGCATTCCCTGGCCTAGCCGTTTCCGGGTTGGTTTCCTCGGCGGACGACTGGATAGGTTTCTCTCGAGAATGGGGGGAGGTTCTGAAGAAACACAAATTATCGTACCTTCACATGAAGGAGTTCCGCCCAAAGTTTGGGAACGTTGCACTGAAGACGCGGATACTGATGGATTTTGTGCGTGTCATTGAAGGGAACACCTACCGAAACTTCTCATCAGTGATAATAAATGCTGAGTTTGGGAACGCCCTTTCTACAGGAAATCGTCAGTTTTGGAAGATGAACCCTTACACCCTCGCAGGAAGAACTGTGGCTGGTAACGTTCGGGAGTTTATGCAGCGCGACTTCCCTAACAGCAATCTTAAGCTAGTATACGAATCTGGCGTATCGGAAGCGGGGGGATTGAAGGATCGCCTAGCCGAAGATGGATTTTTGTCGGTGGCATTTGAGCCTAAAGTTGACTGCTGCACTGGAGAAAGGCTCATACCTCTTCAAGCGGCTGATCTGATGGCATGGGAATCCTTCAATGCAATCCGGGAAATGGAGACACGCGCAGTTTCTTCCTACGAGGGGCTTAGGGAGCCGTTCAGAGCGCTTTTCCGGCATCAATGGAAATGGGGAGTCTACGACCGTAAGAGTTTGGAAGATTTGCAAGGCAGCCTTGATTTTAATAAAAGGATGCATACGCTCCTCAAGCAGTATTCATGCCTGAGGGGCAAGCATAGCCATCCGTGATATGATGTTTCCAAATGAGCAGGAACAACCAAGAGTTCGACACGTTCACGCGATCCGTCGAGCGGATACTCGCTGTCCCGAAGTCCGAGATTTTAAGGCGCGAGGCGGAGTACCGGAGACAGG
Source organism: Acidobacteriota bacterium (assembly GCA_016191085.1). Classification (GTDB taxonomy): domain Bacteria; phylum Acidobacteriota; class Terriglobia; order 2-12-FULL-54-10; family 2-12-FULL-54-10; genus JACPPJ01. The sequence goes on from JACPPJ010000058.1 coordinate 12,832, forward strand.
CCGCGAAGAATCCGAACCGGCGCGGCCCGAAACCGAAGCAACGCTCCGCAGTCCGCGCTTCGCAGGGAAAGGCTTAGAACGCCGTCCCGCCCTCCTTGCCGGTGACTTCGGCATAAGTCAGGCGCTTGCCTGCGATTTGAGAAACCGCGAGGCTGAAACGGTCACTGTCGTTCATGTCTTTACGGTAGTTGTAGCGAAAGGCTTGCTCGTCAATGTAGCGGAACAGGTGGAAGGGTTCCACGCTGACGTAGGTTCCATTCAAGCCACGTTTCAGCAGGCTCCAGAAGTTTTCCATGCCGTTGGTATGGACCTTCCCACGGGCATACTCTTCGGCGTGGTTGACGATCTCGTGGACGAAGTGGGAGTCCAGCCCGTAGTACGAGAGCAATTCGTCGGTGTAGACCTTGGCGCCACGGGAAGGAAACGTTTGTAACGGAAGCTGTACTCATCCAAGTAACTCTGTAAATAACTTCTGCCGATTTGATGGTAGACACCGCCGATCCCGCGTTTCACTAGTCTAGAGCCCTCTCTGCGTCAAGCGGGCAAAATCAACACGCTCGCTTATTTGCCTTTATTTATTATTTCCGCTGAAAATTCTGAACAGTTTCGTTAACGGGTCGTAGTAGCGATCCACCACGCGCTCTTTGAGCGGGATGATGGCGTTGTCGGTGATGTGAATACTTTCCGGGCAGACCTCGGTGCAGCACTTGGTGATGTTGCAGTAGCCGATTCCCGCCTCGTCCTTCACGTACGGCAGGCGGTCGGCGCCATCGAGAGGGTGCATCTCCAGGCCGGCCAGGCGGACGAAGAAGCGCGGCCCCCCGAACTGTTCATACTTTTCGTGGTTCCGCAGCACGTGGCAGACGTTCTGGCACAGGAAGCATTCGATGCACTTGCGGAACTCCTGTACCCGGTCCATGTCTTCCTGATACATCTTCCACTGGGCATTTTTCCGCGGCGTGAACGGTACGATCTTCTTGTTCACTTCATAGTTCCAGGAGACGTTCGTCACGAGGTCCTTAATGCGCGGAAAACTTCTCAACGGATAAACGACAATCTCTTCGCCGGGCTGGAAGTCATCGAGACGGCTCTTGCACATCAGGCTGGGCTTGCCGTTGACTTCGGCGCTGCAGGAGCCGCACTTGGCGGCCTTGCAGTTCCAGCGGACAGCCAAGTCGGGGGCGAAATGCGCCTGGATGTAATGTATGGCATCCAGCACCACCATGCCCGGCGTGACCGGCACCTGGTATCGCCTCTCCTCGTTCTGATCCGCCGTTCCCTGTGATACCCGCACAACAACTTCGCTCATGGCAATGCCCTCATGAATGCATATTCGATAATTAGAACAATTTCACAACCGTGCAGAGATGTAAGGGCATGACTTCAGTCATGCCGAAAAACGGCACTAAACGGTACGGCAATACGGTATGCGAAGCGCGGCTACTTCTTGGCGGCCGCGACCGGCTCCTCGAACAATTGCCGCAACTCTTCCGGCATTTGGGGCAGCGGTGAAGTGCCGACGCGCATTCCATCGCCGTCCTGATTAACAGTGCTATTCACTTTTCCCCATTCCGGGCTGGTCGCCGGATGATCCAGGCGCGTGTGAGCGCCCCGGCTTTCGGTGCGCTGCAGGGCGCAACGTGCGATCGCCTCGGAGGTATTCAGCATTGTCTTCAGGTCGTATGCGAGATGCCAGCCGGGATTGTACATGCGCGACCCTGTCACGCGGACCCTCTGCGCCTCCTGTTTCAAGGTTTGAAGCTGCTCGATGGCATGCTTCAGGTCCTGCTCCGTGCGCATGATGCCGACGTAGCTCTGCATCAACTCCTGGAGCTTCTCGTGAATCTCGTATGGGCTGGGTCCGGAGGTGCGCGCCAGCGGCGCCAGCATTTCTTCAATACCGGCTTTGATGTCTTCTTCGCGCACTCTCAGCTTGCTGCTCTTTTTAGCGAACTGAGCAGCGGCCTCTCCGGTAAGCTTGCCGAACACAAGCAGGTCGGAGAGGGAATTACCGCCCAAACGGTTCGCGCCATGCATACCGCCACCGACCTCACCGGCAGCGAAGAGCCCCGGAACAGTGGTCTGGCCTGTATCGGCGTCAACTCGCACGCCGCCCATCATGTAGTGCGTGGTAGGGCCGACCTCCATCGGACCTTTGGTGATATCCACGTCGGCGAGGTCCTTGAACTGGTGATACATGCTGGGGAGCTTCTTTATTACGGTCTCCGCCGGCAGGTGCGAAACGTCCAGGAACACGCCGCCGTGCTCCGAGCCGCGGCCCTCTTTCACTTCCGTATAGATGGAGCGAGCTACAAGGTCGCGCGTGGAAAGCTCCATGCGCTTCGGGTCGTACTTCTCCATGAATCGCTCGCCCTTGTTGTTGCGCAGGAGTCCGCCCTCCCCGCGAACCGCTTCCGTCACCAGAAGCCCTTTGACTCCGGGAGGCCATACCATTCCGGTGGGATGAAACTGCAAGAACTCCATATCGATCAGCTCTGCGCCGGATTTGAACGCCATACCGATGCCGTCGCTGGTGTACTCCCAGGAGTTCGAAGTAACTTTGAACGACTTACCAACGCCTCCCGTTGCGAGCACAATCGCCTTGGCTTTGAAAACCACAAAGCGGCCTGTATCGCGCCAGTAGCCCACCGCGCCCGAAACGCGGTCGCCGTCCTTCAGCAGGTGCGTAATCGTACACTCCATGTAGACCGGAACGCCCTGTTGCACCACGCGGTCCTGCATAGTGCGGATCAACTCCAGTCCGGTACGGTCCCCGACGTGTGCAAGGCGGTTGTGGGTGTGCCCGCCGAACGCGCGCTGGAGGATCTTGCCGTCAGCGGTGCGATCGAAAAGCGCGCCCCATCTTTCCAGTTCATAGACGCGCTCCGGCGACTGCTGTGCATGTAGCTGCGCCATGCGCCAGTTGTTCAGCATCTTGCCGCCGGCCATAGTGTCTTTGAAGTGCGTCTGCCAGCAGTCGGCTTCGTCCACATTAGCCATAGCCGCTGCCACGCCGCCTTCTGCCATCACGGTGTGGGCTTTGCCTAGAAGGGACTTGCAAACCACGCCGACGGATACACCCTGGACGGCTGCTTCTACCGTGGCGCGCAGGCCTGCGCCTCCGGCCCCAATGACCAGCACATCATGTTCATGAGTTTCGTAACTTTCCATTTAAAAAAGCCTCAAGTCGTTGAATACGCCCATAGCGACCATACGCACATAGAAATCGGTGAATCCAACCACAACCAAACTGACCCACGCCCACAGTTGGTGGTGTTCATTAAGCTTCGTAACCCCTTTCCAGCACTGGTGGCGAGTGGCGCAAGACCCGCCGTGGAAGCTGTCAAGCCTTCCGCCGATCAGGTGGCGTAGCGAGTGACAACCGAGGGTATAAAATGACAGAAAGACGCAGTTGGCCAGCAGCACAATCGTGCCGATGCCTACGCCGAATGCCATTTCGCCGGAATCGCTCCTGAACAAAAAGCCTTCGTAGGCGTCCTTCCAAAGAAAAGCAAGAACAAGGATGGCAAGATACAGGAAATAGCGGTGAATATTTTGAAGCTTGAGCGGCATGGCGTTTTCGCCACAGTAGCTATGCTCGCGAGCTTCGCCGACGTTGCAGGCCGGGGGGTCCAGGAAGAAAGCACGGTAATAGGCTTTACGGTAATAGTAGCAAGTGGCGCGAAAGCCGAGTGGCATCCACAAGATGAACACGGCTGGGGAGAGACCCCACCATTCACCTAACAGCGGTGAATAGAATGGCGAGAGATAATTACAGGTAAGGTTCAGGCCTTGTTGCGCGGTGCTGCAGCTATAGTAAACGCCCTGAAGCGCCGCCCAGGTGCTATATACGCCGAAGGCGCTGAGGCCCAGGAATACCGCCAGAGGTTGCAGCCACCAATTGTCACGGCGCCAGGTCACTCCCAATCCGGGCGGGTGCTCCCTCCGCGCTCTGGTGGTCGCTATTCTCGGTGGTGCAGCTTCGGTGGTTGCCATTGAAGCGTCCTCTCTTTCATTTCATCCGCAATTCGGCTTTGGAATTCCCCGTCGGTGGCTCATCTGTGCCTTGCGGCCTGGTATGGCGAGGCGTGGTGTTGGGCTTGGTCGGGGCATTCAACGTTGGCATGCCTGGAAGAAGCTATGGCCAAGCAAAGACGAATGGCAAAACGGAGTATTCTGCGCGTATTCTCCGTCTCTGTCAAGCTGGTCGCGGCATCTGCGTGGGACGGCGTGGTCTGAAAGAGGTTGGCGACCAGCGGATCTGTTATCGGCGGGAGGTCGAGGTCTCTGGTCCTGCAGAAGAAGATCGCCGTTGGGCTGTTTCCTTTGTGGCTTTGTCCATGAAATACATCCCCACAAAACAGCCAACTAGTAGCAACCAACTAATCAGCAATACCAGCGTGAAACCTTCCATAATCCCTCGTCCAGAAATTCGTTACAGACTATTCTACTACAGCGGCAACAGAAAATCTGTTAGCTGCGGATGGAAATCGGTAGTTACCGGCCTCCGGCCTGTACTCTAGGCGAGACGCCTGTCGCTGCCGCGTCCGCTTGCTTTTCTGCTGTGTTCGAGGCATCCTGTGCGCATCGAAAGGCGGATCACTTTTGAGAGGAGCCATGGCTGTGCGAACACTCATCTCGTTCATCTTTGTAGCTGCAGTTTGCGTCACCTCATCCTGGGCACAGTTGGCAGCGCCGAATGAAGCCGGCGTCTCGACGGGGCACATTCATCTCCACGTGCACGACGTGGAGGCCCACAAGAAATTCTGGCTAGCGATGGGCGGTACGCCAACAAAGTACGCCCAGTTTGAGGTGATGAAGTTCCCGGACGTGCTGGTTTTTCTTGCCAAAGATGAACCCACGGGAGGCAGCGCCGGGAGCATCGTGAACCACGTCGGATTTCGCGTCCCGGATGGGCCCGCAGCCATTGCCAAATGGAAGGAGGCCGGACTTAAAACCGAGGCTGGCCGGAACCCCCGCGGCGGATACCTGATCGCTCCCGACGATCTGCGCGTCGAAATAGTCGAGGACACCTCGATGAAGACTCCCATCGCGTTTCACCATGTGCATTTCTGGGTCTCAGAGGCTGCCATCCCGGAGATCAAGGCGTGGTATGTCAAAACGTTTGGCGCCAAGCCCGGCAAACGCGGCGACAACGAAGCCGCCGACGTGCCCGGCGCGAATCTCACGTTCTCAAAAGCCGTCGAACGCACCGCACCGGCAAAGGGCACAGTGCTCGATCATATCGGATTTGAGATTAAAAACCTCGAGGCGTTCTGCAAAAGGCTGGAAGCGAGCGGCGTCAAGTTTGACCGGCCCTATAGCAAATCGCCGGCGGGTTTGGGCCTTGCCTTCTTCACCGATCCCTGGGGCACCTACATTGAGGTAACCGAAGGGTTGGATAAATTGTAGTGCTTCGTAGCCTGCCGTGGACTCGTTCTGGAACGAATCCGTCACATAAAATAACGCGCCGTGGTTACAGCACGATCACGTCATCCCCCACACGAACCATACCCGATTGCACGACACGGGTACAGGCTCGGCTCCAGCCAGGATTCAGCTTCTCAGAAATCCGGGTCTGGTCCTCGTGCGTAAACGAGCCCTTGATCTCGAAACATGGCGCCGCCATTTTCGTCACGAGCAGACGCGCATCTCCGACGCGCAGTTCCACGCCGGGAACAACCAAATTCCAGTCAAGCTGCGCCACCGTCAGATTCTCTCCCGTAGTGCCGATCCCTATAGGATGGCCCTCGCGTGCGAGCGCCTCGATGACCTCCCATGAATAGACCAACACTGCGCGATCAGGGCCGCCGTGAATCTTGGAGTTCGCCTGCCGGTCGCCCTCGAGTCCGGATTCGGTGATCATCGCCTGGTGCACCTGCAGTTTGGGCACACCTCCATCGGAGCGATTGATCGAGACGATCCGGCCTCGGCGGCCGTTTGAGTTGTGGGCGTGTTCAGTCATTCTCTTGATATTGTATGCGAAAAAACGACGAGAATCCTCATGAGTTCGTTTTCTGCAAACTCACTGTAACAATTTGGTAAGCCTTTTCACATTTTCGAGGCGCTCCAGCGAGGCGACGATCTCGACGATCGCGCCGGCCTTCGCCCCAGGCCAACCCGCAAACGCGGCGCAGTCGCGGAACTTGGCAGCGACTTCGTCGTAGCTCATCGGGTTCGACGGGCTGCCCTTGCCGAAATCGGCGCGGCCGGAGATGGTTCGTCCATCCTTGCAGCGGATTTCGATTATCGTGGTCATCTTGTCGTACCCGGCAGCTTCGGCGCCGGGATGCACGTGGAAGTTGATCTTCTCGATCACACTTCGCACATCCGGGCGGTTGACGCGCTCATCCGTGAACTCCGCAAGCCCGGCACGGCGCTCCAGCAGCAGGATCGCAATGCAGAACTCCATGCTGAACTTGCCCTGCAGGCTGGTCGTTGGACGATGATGGATCAACGCATTCGGCATGTTGTGATTCGTGCCGACGTTGATGCGCTCCACCTGTTCCGGCCGGAGATCGTTCGCCAGAACTAACTCCAGCATCTTTGTCATCCCCGGGTGGGTCAGAGAGCCGCAGGGGTGCGGCTTAATCGAAACACCGGGCCATGCAAACGTCCACGGATTACCGAGTTTGCCTCGGATGGAGTCGAGATCATACCCGCCGCCGTGTGCCTGAAAAAAGCCGCGCGGCGATTCGAGTATCTTGTCTGTGGCGGTCCAGCCCAGCCGCGCAAGATCGGCAGCGCCCACGCCGCTCTCCGCAGCGCGTCCGGCGTGGAACGGCTTGGTCATAGTGCCGAAATTCTCACGCAGTCCGGCCGCCTGGCTCGCCGCAATGCCGAGCGCGCAGAGCATGCGCTCTAAATCAAGCGCACGCAGCTTGCCAGCCGCGACAGCCGCTGCCAAAGTGCCAACGGTGGCAGTCGTATGGAAGCCGTGCTGGTAATGACGCGGCGAGATGGCCTCCGCGATTTTGCACTCCACCTCCACTCCCAAATGGTAAGCCAGCATCAACTCTTTGCCGGAGAGGTCGCCACTTTCCGCGATCGCAAGCGCGGGAGGAAGCGCCGGCGCCGTCGGATGCGTAAGGAGACCGTATACCCGATCTGCACCGACGGCGAGCTGCGTGTCGTCGTAATCGTCTGCATGAATGCCCACACCGTTGGCGAACGCGGCGAACCGCTCCGGCACCTTCAGGTCTGTGCCGATCACTGTGGCACTCCCTGACGCTAGGCCCTGTGATCGGAGATATTTCTGCACGAGCACGCCGGAATCGGCGACCGATCCGGCCAGCGCGAGTCCGATGCCGTCGAGAATCGATTTCTTCCCCAAAGTGATCACGTTCTCGGGAATGGCCTCATACTTTGAATCGATCACGAACTGCGCCACCTCACGCGTAAGCCCCGCGCCTCTGGTGGACGTGATGTCAGGAGTGAATGGAGTCATTCCGTTGCTTTCGGCATGTGTTGGTTCGATTCTTTAATGTTGCAGATAGCCGAGCACCAGTTTCAGGTCGGTCCAGGTATCGCGTTTTCTGGTGGGATCGCGCAGCAGGAATGCCGGGTGATAGGTGACGATGAGCGGAATTCCGTGGAACTCGTAAGCCTTGCCACGCAGGCTGGCCATTGACTGCCGAACTCCGAGCAATGTCTCGGCGGCGGTGGCGCCGAGAGCGCAGATCACCTTGGGCCGGATCGCATTCAATTGCCGCTCCACGAATACGCGGCAGGCGGCGACCTCATCCTTTTCCGGCTTGCGGTTGTCGGGCGGACGGCACTTCACTATGTTGCAGATGTAAACGTCAGCACGCTGCAACTTCATGCCCTTCTCGATCATGTCGGTTAAGAGCTGGCCGGCGCGGCCTACGAACGGCAGCCCCTGCTGGTCTTCATCAGCGCCTGGACCTTCACCAACGAATACAACTTCCGCTTTCGGATTGCCCGAACCAAAAACAATCGTTTTGCGGCCCTTGTGGAGCTTGCACCGGCGGCAGTCCTCTCCGAGTTCGCCGCGAATGGCGTCTAGTGTTTCCCGGTCTATTGTTGAAGTGAACACCCCTCCTGCCGCTGAGACGGCGGAGGAATTGAAACTAACAGTCTTGGTCATTTCGGGTGAGTTTTGAACGAGTAATTCGAACGGATTTTCCTCGATGATAGGCGCCGAACACTCCGTCGGAACAATGGTCGAGAGGTGCCGGGAATAGACGTGGGTAAAACCAATATCGCGATAATACCGCAGCCAGCCTTTTAGTTCGCGCGAGATTGTCATTTGGAGTTGCGAGCTGATCGGAACTTCACCACCTCATTCAATATTTCATTGGCGACTTCCGACTTCTTCATATGCGGCAGATGACGCTCCAGGCCGTTTCGGCCGACGATGGTGACGGTGTTGTATTCCGACCCAAAGACGCCGCCGTTGCTGGTGACATCGTTCGCCACCACCAGATCGAGTTGCTTGCTGGCCAGCTTGGAGCGCGCGCTGGCAACCACGTTTTCCGTCTCGGCCGCAAAACCTACGACCGTGCGATCACCTTTGCGTTGCGCGACCTCGCACAGAATGTCTTCGGTCGGTTCCAGCGCGAGCGACAACTCCTTTGCGCCTTTTTTGATCTTCTGCGCAGCGCGTCTCTGCGGGCGGTAATCGGCGGGCGCAGCCGCTTTGATGATGATGGTGCTTTCCGGCAGGCGCTCAAGCACCGCACTGCGCATCTGCGCCACCGTGCTGACGGGGATTACTTCGACGCCTTCGGGACAGCGCAGATCAGTTGGCCCGCTCACCAGAACGGTGCGCGCGCCTCTCCGCTGCGCAGCCTCAGCGATGGCGTAGCCCATCTTGCCGCTGGAGTGGTTGCTAATGTAACGGACCGGATCAATCTCTTCACGCGTCGGTCCGGCCGTGACCAGCACCACCTCATTCTTCAAATCCTGCCGGATACCGAGCACGTCCAGCACGCATGCTGCGATTGCTTCGACGGCTGCGAGCCTTCCTGGACCCGTCATTCCGCATGCCAGATAGCCGGCCTCCGGCTCGACTACAGCCACGCCGCGCTTGCGGAGCCGCTCGACATTTTCGCGTGTCATAGGATGCTCCCACATATTGACATTCATGGCCGGCGCGACCACGACGGGAGCTTTTGTGGCGAGGTAAGCCGTGGTGAGGAAGTCATCCGCGACGCCGTTGGCCATCTTGGCCAGAATGTCCGCCGTCGCCGGTGCGATCACCAGAGCATCTATGGTCTGAGCTACCGCGATATGCTCGATGGCGCTTTCCACGTTGGCTTCCTGCTGTCCGGAGCCGAACATGCTGGTGATCACCTTCTGGCCAGTAAGCGCGGCAAAGGTGAGCGGGCGCACGAACTCCTGTGCGTGCGCTGTCATGATCACCTGGACATCCAGGCCTTTCTGCTGAAGCTCACGAACCAGTTCGGCCGCTTTGTAGGCGGATATTCCGCCGCTGACGCCTAGCGCTACCTTCATAAACGCGCAAATAACGAACTGTTGCAACCGATTACGTCAACCCGAGCCGTTGCGAGTAATGGAAGGACACGGTTTCAACCGTGCCGAGCAGCGATCAACAACGAGCGGCTTCAGCCGTTGAGGTCGAGAGAGCACCTCAGGGGTTAAAGCCCGGCAATTCGATACTGCGACCGGCACGACTGAAGTCGCGCCCTTTCGGGTTCGCAACACGGTTTACAGCAGATACTGATCTCATTTTTCTACTTTTGCTTTCACTTCTCCCGCGACCTGCTCGTCGCGTTTCACGTATGGAACTAGTTCCCATTTGACTGCGCCGGCGCGAACCTCTTCCTGAGCAATGCGCGTGGGCTTGTGCGAGTGCGTAGGCACCAAAGGTTTCGCGCCGCTTTGCAATTGCCGGGCGCGTTTGGCCGCGATCAATATAAATCGGAATTTGCTGTCAATATTGTCGGTCTTTTCCGTCACTCGTTATCCTCCGAAGCTGGCCAGGATAGGAACCACCTGCGTCTGTACGCGCTCTTTACGGCAGCTATCGGCAAGCCTGCGAGCGGTATCCTCCCCTTCCGGGGCACCTCGGTTCCCGCGACGCGATCGTTCGTATTGAACGATTGCCTTCAAACGCTCGGCAGAACTATCTAACTGGTCGTTTATCAAGATGTAGTCGTATTGGTCATAGCCGTAGATTTCACGGCCCGCATCGAGCAGCCGCTTCCGAATCACTTCTTCGGAATCCTGGCTGCGATGCCGCAATCTCCACTCCAGAATCTCGCGCGATGGCGGCAGAATGAACACCGAAACCGCGTCTGGAATCTTTTCCTTCACCTGCTTTGCTCCCTGAACATCGATGTCCAGGAGCAGATCCTTTCCCTGACGGCTCGCGTCGTCCAGGAAATGACGCGCCGTTCCGTAATAGTTTCCGAACACCATGGCCCACTCCAACAACTCGTCACTGCGAACCATGCTCTCAAATTCTTCCCGTGTAATGAAGCAGTACTCTCTCCCGTTTTGCTCCTGCCCTCGCGGCGCTCTCGTCGTGTAGGAAACCGAGAAAAGCAAGCCGGGCAGCTCCCGAAGCAGCCGTTCAACAAGCGTGGTCTTGCCGGAACCCGACGGAGCAGAAATGATGAACACGCCTGTTTGCATAAGCAATTCACCACAGAGAGCGCAGAGACCGCAGAGGAAACCAAATATTGAAAATCTCTGTGGTCTCTGTGTTCTCTGCGGTGCAAGTTTTCATTGCACGTTCTGAACCTGTTCGCGCAATTTCTCCGCTTCTCCCTTGATATCGAGAGCCGCTTGCGTCATCGGCAGACCGCTCTCTCCCAGCCCTGCGGTTTTCGCAAGCAGCGTATTGATCTCGCGCTGGATCTCCTGCAGCAGAAAATCCAGTTTCTTGCCTGCCTCGCCATTGCCGTCCAGCATCGTGACGAACTGCGCGAAGTGCGCCCGAAGACGTAGGATTTCCTCGCTCACGTCAGTATGCTCGGCCAGCGCGGCTGCTTCCTGTGCGACGCGCGCGCTATCTAATGTCTCCTGGCCAAGCCAAGCGTCGAGGCGCTCCCGGAATCTTTTTTGCGCCACCGGGATGGTGTTTTCGCGAAGCCGTTCCAGGTGCTCAACAGAGTCCACGATTCGCAGCGCTCGGTCTCTTAAATCCTGTTCAAGAACTGCTCCCTCGCCGGCGCGCATCTCGTCCCAATCGCGGAGTGTGCGTTCAAGCGCATTCAGAAAGACTGCTTGCAAACTGGGTGGCGGTGCAGCAGACGCGGCAGAAGCCGTCACCGTTACCACTCCCGGAAGCTGCGAAAGCGCCTGCATTGCGGTTTGCAGCGACAGGTCGTGCTGCGCTGCAATGCGCCGGAATACCTCGATGTATTCACCGATCAATTCTTCGTTGATCGACGGAGCCGCCCCGCTTTCGCGCTCCAGAGTAGCTTTGAACTGCAGATGGCCCCGCGGGTGCAGTTTTGAAATCTCTCTGCGAACTGCCGGCTCGATGGCCTGCAACGGTTCAGGAATGTGCACGTGCAGGTCGAGCGTTTTATGGTTCACGCTTCGCAAGCTCAAGCTGAGTACGAAACCGTCTTCGCGCACGATAGTTTGAGCGAAGCCGGTCATCGAGCGCAGCCGCGTCGCTGTTTTGTTTTCAATGTCGGTCAGCATCAGGAATCCGGGTCTGAGTGCGATCCACGCGCTTCTGTCTGATCGCACGCATCGCGGGAAGCAGGGCTACAAGTCGGCCGAAGCTTCACGGCCGGCTGGCTCCGGCTCGGGAAAATCGGGAAACTGCAATTCGTGCAGCCTCCGGTAAATACCATCTCGTCCGAGCAAGTCATGATGGGTTCCTACCTCGCGTATGGTTCCCCGCTCCATGACAACAATCTTGTCGGCGCGCCGCACTGTCGAGAGGCGGTGAGCGATAACAATTACGGTGCGGCCCACCATCAGATTCGAAAGAGCCTTCTGGACCAGGCGTTCCGATTCAGTGTCCAACTCCGAAGTCGCCTCGTCGAGTATCAAGACGGGCGAGTTCTTCAGCAATGCTCTGGCGATGGCTAACCGCTGGCGTTGCCCACCGCTGAGCTTTTCACCGCGATCGGCGATCATGGTCTCGTATCGCTGTGGCATCTGCTGAATGAAATCGTGCGCCAAGGCTGCTCGCACCACGTGTTCCAGTTCTTCATCGGAAACGTTGGGACGGCCGTAGCAGATGTTGTTCCGGACCGTATCATTGAAGAGCACAGTTTCCTGCGTCACCATGCTGATCTGCGAGCGCAGCGAATCGAGCGTGACGTCGCGCACGTCCATCCCGTCTACCAACACGCGGCCGGAGGTTACGTCAAAGAACCGCGGGATCAGATTGGCCAGGGTACTCTTCCCCGCCCCGCTCGCCCCCACGATCGCAACAACCTCTCCGGCGCGGACCTCCAAATTAATATTCCTCAGCAGCGGACGCGAGTCTTCGTAGGCAAAGTAAACGTTCTCAAACACGATGGAGCGAGAGAACGGCGGCAATGGCTTGGCATCCGACTTCTCCCTCACGTCTTCGCGCAGTTCCAGCAGCTCAAATACCTTGGCACTCGCGCCTACCGCCTGCTGGAAAGAGTTGTTGATGCCCGACAGCCTTTTCACCGGCTCATACGTCTTGAAGAGAGCGTAAATGAAGCTGACGAAGGTGCCGGTGGTCATCAGGTTGTCTTTGATCTGCTCGCGCGCGTACAGCAACAGGAACACCACCGTGACCGCGCCTAACACCTCCATCAAAGGAGAGGTAATCGCCTGCACGCGCACGAATTTCAAATTGATGCTGAGAAGCTTCTTGGCCGCTTTCTTGAAGCGGTTGATCTCCCAATGCTCCATGCGGAACGCTTTTACAATGCGCTGGCCGCTGATAGTTTCCTGTAGCAGTTGGCTGATCTCGGCGAGGTTGGCCTGGGTGGAGCGGCTGGAATGCCGGATTTTTTTTCCGATCTTCGCCGATGGGATCATCACCAGCGGGATAATGCCCAGCGAGACGAACGCCAGTCGCCAGTCGAGTATAAAGACGACGCAGAGCAGTCCTACTAGTGTAAATGACTGGCGCAAGGAATCGGCCAGCACCTCCGAGACGGCGAGTTGAATCTTTTCGATGTCGTTGACAATCGCCGACATTAACTTCCCCGTGGAGTTGCGGTGGAAGAAGCTCATGGACTGGTGAATGATGCGCTCATAGAGCCGGTTGCGAAGGTCCATGATGGTCGAGAAGCCGACGTAATTGATCAGGTAATTCGCCAGATACTCGCAGATGGCTTTGCCGACCACCACGCCGATGACGAACACCGTTACAACGGTCCAGACATTGTGAATCCACTCAGGAACGAGCAGGTTCAAATGAATCGGTTTTTGGACGTATGGAATGGTGAATAAGGTGACCGTGGAGTCCGGAGCTTTGGGGTTCAGTACGCGGTCGAAAATCGGTCCGATCAGCAAGGCGGCTACGGCTTCAAAGAACCCCACGCCGATCATCATCAGGACAGCGGCCGTAAATCGGATGCGGTGGGGTTTGACGTACCGCAACAGCCGTAGCAGATCAGACATAACAGTCCCCATCCATCCGAGCCACCTTTTACGCTTCCGTCACACGATCCATACGCGCGACGGCGCAGACGGCATCACTGCCGTGGTTGAACGTTTCAACTGTAGCCATCAGTCATTGTACCCCAAGCGGTCAAATTAGCTTAGCCTATGGGTATAGCCTACTCACATCTATCCCCCCTGTGAGGTTGAAGTGTGTTAGTCAGAAGAGGAGAAACGAACTAGGGTGTGTTAACACTAATTAGAATTTTGAGATATGCTGCGGTTCATGGAGATCACCGAATCGCAGTACCTTCGTATCGAGCCGAGCCTGCCGCGCCCACGAGGCAATGTCAGCCTTTCCAACCTGCAAGTGCTCAACGCGTTGTTGTACGTCGCCGAGCAGGGGTGTAAGTGGCGCGGACTGCCCAAGCGTTTTGGCAACTGGCACACCATCTATACCCGCATGAAT
>JACPPJ010000059.1 GCA_016191085.1 Acidobacteriota bacterium
ACGGCTCGCCGAGCCGGGCGACGGCGGAGGTGGAAGCGCGGCTGCGCCGCCTGTTGCGGGAGCAGTCGGACCGCACGCTGGTGGAGTTGCAGCAGGGGTTATGGGAAACCGAGGGGGTGCACTTCAGTATTCAGCATCTGTAGCAATAGTGACAGTTCTTGTGCTCAGGAGAAAATCATGATGATAAAGGTAACGAACGCAACCGCCGGAATGCTCCCGCAGCAGCGTCCCGTTCTCACTGTGCTCTTATTCCTGGTCGCGTTGTCTATTCCAGCACGCGCTCAGAACATTCAATTCACTCGCCAGTTTGGGAGCATATCCAATGATGGTGCAGGGAAAGTGGCCGTGGACGCAACAGGAGTCTATGTCGTTGGAAGCACCTGGGGCGCCCTGCCGGGCCAGACCTTCACAGGCAGAGTTGGGCCCTATACAGATGCATTTGTGTGCAAGTACGACGCGAATGGCAATGTACTATGGGTGCGCCAATTTGGCTCCACTGTCAGCGATGGTGCGACGGGAGTGGCTGTGGACGCCACCGGGATCTACGTCGTGGGCTATACAGCTGGTGCTCTTCCAGGACAGCCGACCAGTGCCGAAGGGCAAGGCGCATTCATACGTAAGTACGACCCTACCGGCAACCATGTGTGGACCCGCCAGTTTGGCGCCGCATCCTTTGATTTTGCACGGGCAGTAGCCGTCGATGCCACCGGTATCTACGTCGTCGGCAGCGTAAGTGGTGCGCTGGCGGGCCAGACCAGCGCCGGAGGACAAGATGCTTTCCTTCGCAAATACGATGCCAATGGGAGCGTGGTGTGGGATCGCCAGTTCGGCACTTCAACCTATGACGGCGCCTTGGACGTGGCGACGGGGCCTAGCGTTGTGTATGTCGTTGGGCACACATACGGCGCCTTGCCGGGACAGACCTATGCAGGCCGAGCCGACGGGCCCTTTCCAGATGCGTTCGTACGCAAGTATGACACGAACGGCAGTGAACTGTGGACCCGCCAATTCGGACGATCGGACAGTGATGAATTGGACGCAGTAGCTGTGGACGCCACCGGCGTGTATGTCGCCGGGACTATAGCTTTTTCTTTCCTCCCGGGACAGATACATATGGGCGATTGGGATGCTTTTGTACGCAAGTACGACACCAATGGCAGTGAACTCTGGACACGTCAATTCGGGACCTCAGGCAGCGATTGGGCAATGGCAGTTGCCTTGGATGCTACCGGAATCCACGTCGCCGGAACTGTAAGTGGTGCCTTGCCTGGGCAGACCAGCGTCGGACAACAAGATGCTTTTGTACGCAAGTACGACGGCAACGGCAACGAAGTGTGGACACGACAGTTCGGGACCACAGGCAATGATGGCGCAGGAGGACTAGCGCTGACCGCGGCCGGCCTTTATGTTGCAGGCAGTACAGCCGGGATTTTCCCGGGAGAAAGCAGCGCCGGAGGAGCAGATGCCTTTCTGGCCAAGGTGTACTCGCCTCCTCCCCCGCCGGCGGTGAGTGACGGTGGTGCAGTCAATAACGCTAGTTTTGCTCCTAGCCCGTCACCCATCGCTCCCGGATCAATTGCTGCCGTTTTCGGGACGAATCTAAATGACGGCTCAACGGTTTTGTTTTCCAGCTTTGGATCGGACGGCAAGTTGGTAACGACTCTCGGCGGCGCCACGGCCAAGATTAATAACATCCCGGCTCCGATTTTCTATTCCACGCCGGGGCAGCTAGGCATTCAGATTCCTACTGAGCTAGCGGGCCAAACTGCGGCAACGCTCCAGGTAACGGTTGCTGGCCAGGAAAGCGCTTCGCGGACAATTGTCCTCGACGCGCTCGCTCCTGGTATCTTCACGCTCACGCAGGATGGAAAGGGAGCGGTGGCAGCCCTTCATCAAGATGGCGTCACAGCAGTCACGGCGCAGAACCCTGCGAGACCTGATGAAATAGTGGTGATTTTTGCAACCGGATTGGGAGCCATCGTCCCACCATTGGCGACTGGAGCGGCGGCTACAGGCAACCGGACTGTTTCGGCGGCTACTGTCACGATTGACGGCATTCCCGCCGAGGTGCAGTTCTCTGGCGCGGCTCCGGGCTTTGTCGGACTGAATCAGATCAATGTCAGGATTCCACCCAACAGCCGCTCCGGCACCAACATCCCGGTCGCACTCAGCATTGGTGGAAAACAGAGCAACCCCGCTACCATTGCGGTGTCGGTTGCAAATTAGATGTGAACGTGGAGCGCACAGTATATGTTGTTACAACCCTGTGCTACCAACATCAATGATCGTGGAACTTCCATTATCGATCGGGCAACTCAAATCGGTTCAGACGCTCATGCTATAGGGAAGCAATCTATTTAAGGTCAATTCATCGAGCAAGCCATCGACCCCCTGGGAGTGAAAGCGCTCCCGCCACTTGCTCAGCGTCTGAATGTGAACTCGCATCTGCCGGGCCACGGCGGCGCTGCTATGCCCCTCCGCCAAACGCAAGATCATACGGGCGCGCAAAGCCAGCCCCTGGGCCGAGGTCGGCC